>NZ_JAODYH010000015.1:0-38937 GCF_025421555.1 Acidovorax bellezanensis | reverse complement strand
CCATCAAGCCCGCGACCCTCAATACCATCACCGCCGCTGTCGCTTGCGGTGGTGATGTGCACGTGCTGGTGGCCGGCCTGAACGCCGGCGCCGCCGCCGCTGCCGCCGCCCAGATCGCTGGCGTGAGCAAAGTCATTCACGCCGACGGCGAAAGCCTGGCCCACGGCCTGGCCGAGAATGTCGCCGCCCAAGTGCTGGCTCTCCAGGGAAGTGGTGCCGGCAACTACAGCCACATCCTGTTCCCGGCCACGGCTGGCGGCAAGAACGTGGCTCCGCGCGTGGCCGCCCAGCTGGATGTGGCGCAGATCAGCGACATCACCAAGGTGATCGCCGCCGACACTTTCGAGCGCCCGATCTACGCCGGCAACGCCATTGCCACCGTGCAATCCGGCGATGTCACCAAAGTCATTACTGTGCGCACGACTGGCTTTGACGCTGCTGTGGCTTCCGGTGGCTCGGCCGCCGTGGAAACCGCTGCTGCCGCGACGGACGCGGGCCAGAGCAGCTTTCTTGGCAGCGAAATCGCCAAGAATGACCGACCCGAACTGACCGCCGCCAAGATCATCGTTTCCGGCGGCCGGGCGCTGGGTAGCAAGCAGCAGTTCGACGCAGTGATCACGCCCCTGGCCGACAAGCTGGGCGCGGCCATCGGTGCTTCGCGCGCTGCCGTGGACGCAGGCTACGCCGCCAACGACTTGCAGGTCGGTCAGACCGGCAAGATCGTCGCGCCGCAGCTGTACATCGCGGCCGGCATCTCGGGTGCGATCCAGCATCTGGCCGGCATGAAGGACTCCAAGGTGATCGTGGCGATCAACAAGGACCCTGAAGCGCCTATCTTCTCGGTGGCCGATTACGGCTTGGAAGCCGATCTGTTCAGCGCCGTGCCGGAGCTGGTCGCGAGCGTTTGAACGTGCATGCCGGTGCCTTGGCTTGCCGGGATGAATTTTTGCTGCCGGTTTGTTCGGATGCCATAAAAGACACGCTATAATCGAAATCTACGGTGGCTGTAGCTCAGTTGGTAGAGTCCAGGATTGTGATTCCTGTTGTCGTGGGTTCGAGCCCCATCAGCCACCCCAGAATATTTAGCGCCAGGCTTACCCCTGGCGCTATTTTTTTTGTCTGAAACGCTGGTTTGACCAGGCCTGGATATTGATCCGCCCCCGGAAGCTGGAAACACTTCAAGGGGGGCATGGATGGTTCCGCTGGATCAGCGTTCTCCCAGAGACTCCGAAAATGTCTTTGCTATCGGTTTGGTCAGGTAGCGCAAGACGGTTTTGCGTCCGGTGTTGATTTCCACGGTGGCCGTCATGCCTGGCTGGATCAGGATGGGTTCGCCGTTCTTGCCGACCAGCTGGTGTTCGCTGGTCTTGATCTGCACGCGGTAATAGGGCTGCTCGTTGCCCTTGTTGTCCTCGTTCAGGGTATCGGCGCTGATGTAGCTGACCGTGCCTCTGAGGCGCCCGTAGATGCCGTAGTCGTAGGCGTCCAGCTTGATCGCTGTCTGCAGGCCGGGTTTGATGAAGGCGATGTCGGCCGGTTTGACTTTCGCTTCGATGATCAAGTCATCGTCGGTGGGCACGATCTGCAGGATTTCCTCGCCAGGCTTGGCCACGCCGCCCAGGGTGGTCAGACGCACGTTGCGAACGATGCCGTCGGTGGGCGCATAGATGTCGGTCGAACCCAGTTGTTCCTTGCGTTGCGTGACGGTCTGCAGCACGCCGGCCAGGTCTTCCTGGGCTTTCACCAGATCCGTCTGACTGTCCTGCAGGTATTTGTTGCGCCGGTTCGTGATCTGCGCCTGGATGTCCACGACCTGGCGCCGCAGCTTGAGTACTTCGGCGCGGCTCACATCGCCCGTTTCCAGCAGCGGCAAGTTCATTTCCAGCTCTTCCTTGATCAGCGCCAAGGCGTTCTCCAGTGCGCCGACTTCAGCCTGTACGGCCCCCTGGCGTTTGTTGAACAAGCTCATCTGGTTGTCGCGGAACTCCGGATATGCCTGCAGTTCCTTGGGAAATTTCGGCCTGCCGCCAAACACTTCGGCGTGCAGGCGCGCCACGGCCGCCGTCAGGCCTGCGGACTTCGCCGTGCTTTCCAGATAGCTCGCTTCAGCGCGTGTGCGGTCAAAACGGGCGAGCAGCGCGCCTTTCTTCACGATACTGCCTTCGTGCACGCGCAGTTCAGCGAGCACGCCACCGTCGGTGACCTGAATCACCTGGTTGCGCGAGCTGGCAATCACCTGGCCATTGGCGCGTGTGACCTGATCCAGCTCGGCCCACGATGCCCAGGCGATGACGCCGGTCAGGGCCGCCGTACAGCTCCAGATCAGCACCCGTCCGCGTTTCGTATTCTTTTTGGTTTCCACTGGGTCCAACTTCATGCGGTGGCTCCTTGTTCCATGGGCAGTGCCACCGGTGCCGTCGGCGGTGACTTGCCGGAAAGCCTGGCCAGGACCACATCGCGGGGGCCGTCGAGCAGTACCCGGCCGGCCTGCAGCACGACCAGACGGTCGAGCAGGGGCAGAAGGGCGTTCTTGTGCGTGGTGGCGACCATGGTCACGCCTTCGTCCGCGAGTTCGCTCAGCAGCGCCACGATGCGCGACTCGGTCTTCGCGTCCATGGCGCCCGTGGGCTCGTCCAGCAGCCAGATCCTCGGCTTGGCCAGCAGCAGGCGCGTCAGAGCGATCAGCTGCCTTTGCCCGCCCGAGACTCCGCGGCCGCCTTCGGTAATCGCCAGCGCCAGTCCGCGCGGCTGGCCGAGTATGAGCTCGATCAGTCCCGTGCGTTTCGCGGCTGCCAGGATGGCTTCCTCGCCCGGGTCGGCGAGCCCCTGCAGCAGGTTGTCGCGCAAGGTGCCGCTGAACAAACGCGCCTCTTGCGGCAGGTAGCCGATCATTTCGCGCACCACCGGTGGTGCCAGCAAGGCCATGTCCATGTCGCCCAGGTAGGCCTTGCCTTCGGCCGGCTGGTACATGCCGGAGGCCAGTTTCAGCAAGGTGCTCTTGCCCGAACCAATGACGCCCACCAGGCCGACACGCTCGCCAGGTCGGATGGACAGTGCTTCCACGTCCAGCGCCACTTTCTGCGCACCGCCGTAGGTGAAGCGCACGCGTTCGAAACGCAGGCCGGGCTCGAGGCTGCGCGGCGTCAGCGAGAACGCTGCGTTGTCCGCCTCATTGGGCAGGCTGATGACTTGCTCCAGGCCGTCCAGCGAGGCGCGCGCATGCGCCCACTGCACCATCACGGCGGGCAGTTGCACGATGGGCATCAGGGCGCGGTTGCTGATGATGGTGCAGGCCATCAGTGCGCCCATGGTCATCTGGTTCTCGGCCACGAACCAGGCTCCCATGGAGATGAGCGCCACGTTGGTCAGCTGTTGGAAGGCTGCCGTGATGTTTTGCGACAGGGCAGCGTAGTCGCGGATATTTTGTTCCGCATGGCTGGTCTCGGCCACCAGTCCGGCCCAGCGCGACTGCATCATCCATTCGGCGCCACTGCCTTTGAGCGTTTCCACGCCATCGACGGCTTCGACCAGCAGACCGGCCTTGCGGTTGCTGGCATTGAGGTTCTTGCGCGTATGGCCGTGGATGGCGCGCTGGAACATCAGGCCGCACGCGAGGGCCAGCGGCAGGGCTACCAGCGGCACCACCACCAGCGGGCCTCCGATGACGAAGATCATGACCAGGAAGATCAAGGCGAAAGGCACGTCCGTCAGCACGAACAGCGAGGTGGAAGTGAGCACGCCGCGCACCATCTCGAAACCTTTCACCTGTGCCGCCAAGGTACCCACCGAGGCCGGCCGTGCTTCCATGCGAATGCCCAGCATGCGTTGGAAGAACCACTCGGACAGTTGGTGGTCGACTTCGTTGCAGGAGTGGTCGACGATGCGGCTGCGTACCTGCTTGAGGATGAATTCCAGGCCTATCGCCAGGGTCACGCCGACCCCCAGCACCCACAGGGTGCTGAAGCTCTGGTTGGGAATCACGCGGTCATACACCTGCATGGAGAACAGCGAGGCGGCCATGGTCAGCAGGGTGACCAGCGTGGTGGCCAGTACGGCGTCGAAAAACACGCCTTTCTTCAGCCACAGCGCGTCGCGCACCAGGCCCAGGGCGCTGGGTGGAGCGGCATCCTGGGGGCTGCGTTGGGGCAGGCCCACGCAGACCAGGTCGCTTAGGGAAGCCAGCTGCAAGGCCTGGCCATCAATGCCTTCGCCGCGCCAGATGCCGTCGGCGCCGCGCGATTGCAGCAGCCCCCAGCCGGTGCGGGGGGTGTAGACGGCAAACGGCAGTTCACCCGGCGTGGGTGCGTTCAGTACGCGCGCCGCGCCATCGAGTCCCGCGGCCTGCCAGAGCGATGTCAGCAGGGCGCCGGGCTCTCCCTCTTCAGGGAGCTGTTCCAGTGGGCGCTGCAAGCTCGCCAGACGGGCTGCGGCCAGGTGCTGACCTGTCAAGCGGGCGGCCTTGTCGATGAGTGTCAGCAAGCCGTGCTTGATGGGGGTATTCATGGTGTCGTCTCGTCGTGTTCTGTCGTGTCACTGGGCGCGGATCGCTGTGGCGGGCGCCATGCGGTTGGACAGGGTGTCGGTCTGCGCGGCCAGACGCAGGCTGGCGGCAATGGCCTGTCCCCGCGTGTCTTCCAGCGCGAACTGCGCTTGCGTGGCTTCGCGCACGGCGTTGAGCACATCGTTCCAACTCTTGCGCCCGATCACGTACTGGCGCGCATACGACTCAAACACCTGGCTGGATGTCGTGCTCGCCTCGCCCGCGTTGCCCAGGCGCTGCCGGCTCGCTTGTGCCTCGTTCCAGTCCAGAATGAAGCGTTCACGCACGTCGCGCTCGGCCGCTTCGTGCGCCGCGCGTACGCCTTCGCGTTTGGCCACGGCCGCATCCACCCCGGCCTTGGCAGACAGGCCGGCACCAGGCTGCATCTGCAACAGCAACATGGCGCGAGCGCGGTTGTCCGTGTTGATGCCGCCGGTGGGTTTTTCCATGCGCAGCACCACCTTGGGCATGTACGCCGAGCGTTGCAGGTGGATGTCGGATTCGGCCGCCTGGGCTTCGAAATCGAGGCGGCGCAGGGTGGGGGAGTAGGCAATGGCCTGGTGCATGACGCGCTCCAGGCTGGCGCCTGGCAGTGGTTCGCCCACGCCCACGCCGGCGCTGTTGACGAGACGCACGGGCCGCCCCGTGAGCTGCGACAACTGCGCCAAAGCGCTGTCCAGCGCCTGGCGCGCATTCGACACATCATTGGCTGCCTGGTACATGCGCGATTCGGCCAAGCGCTGGTCCGTTTGCGAACTCACCGACTGCAGCACGCGGCGCTTGATCATGTCCAGCAGGCGCTGGTGCTCGGCCAGGCCTTTTTCGGCCGAATCCATGCGGGCCGTCTGGCGCAGCGCTTCCGTGTAGGCGGCGATCACGCGCAAGGAGAGATTCAGGCGTTCTTCGTCGATGGACGCTCCCGCCGCATCCACCCGGCGGCCGGCTGCGTCGATGCCGGCGTCAATGCGCCCGCCGCTCCATAGCGGCTGCTCGATGCGCAGCACGCCGCTCGCTTCTCGAGAGCCGGTGGGGACTTCGGCCGAGAGGCTTGGAAAGCGCTGCCACTGCGCGCCGTCGAGCTCGGCGCGCGCAGCATCTTGCGCTGAACGCTTGCCTGCGATGGCGGGATGGCTTTGCAGCGCCTGCTGCAGGATCTGGTCGAAGTTCCAGGCGCTCGCCTCTTGGGCAGCGACAAGCGGTGAGGCGGCTGCCAGCAGGATGCCGACAGAGGAAAGGATGGCGCGCCAGCTGCGCCGCAGTGGTTGCGATACTTGGAAACTACGGAATCTCATCCGGCATTTTTCTGGCCTGTGGCCTATGGGTCTTCAATCGGTATTGCAGGGCGACGGGGAGCGCGGGCTTACGGCACCCGCGCTCCTTCTTGCGTAGTTGCAACGGCCTTGGGCTTCAAATATGGAAGTTGGCCGCTGTCAGCTGCGAGATGTTCACGCTACCGAGCAGCACCAGCGCCGTATCGATAGCGTGTGCGTTGCTGAGGTCGCTCGAGTGGTAGACCGTCACGGCGCCATTGTTTTGCGCATCCGCGATGACGATGTAACCCTGTCCGGACAAGACGCTGTTGTCCGCTGCAATGGCGCTGGCGGCGTCCTGGATGGACACGGCCGTGCTGTCGAAGATGAACAGGTTGTCGGCGCCGAAGTCCGTGTGCAGATTGACTCCCACGGCCGCGGATGCCGTCAGGTGGGCGATGCCCGACATGTCGATCACGTCGCCGCCTGCTGTCGGCAGACCGGTGTGGAAGTCGGTCACCGTCAGCGGGTTGTGCAGGGCATTCTGGCCCAGCACGAACAGCTGGCTGGCATCGGTCAGGTCGGCGAGCGCCTGGGCCGCGGCCGCCGCGGCAGCATCGGCATCCGCCGCGACCGTCAGCGAGGTGGCATTCGTCAGGTCCGCTTTTGCCTGCGCCTGCAGGGCGGCGGCGGCTGCCGCGTCGGCTGCCAGTTGCAGGGCGCTGGCGTCCGTCAGGTCGGCGGTATGCGCCGCGGCCGCTGCTGCCGCTGCGGCAGTGGCTGCGGCAGTGGCCAGGGCTGTGGCGTCGGTCAGGTCGGCCAGGGCTTGGGCGTTGGTGGCGTTGGCGGCGTCCGCAGCCGAGACCAGGGCCAGGGCGTTGGCGTCTGTCAGCGCGGCGATTGCATTCGCCTGTGCCAGGACGACATCGGCGGCCTGGGCGTCGGCGCGGGCCTGGGCCGCTTGGGTATCGTCGGCAGAGGCGGCATTGGCATTGGCGTGTGCTTGCGCGGCGGCTGCTGCCGCGTTGGCGGCCGCCGCATCGTCGGCTTGCGCGGCCTGCAAGGCCAGCAGGGATGCGTCGGCCTGTGCTTGTGCCAGGGGCGCGGCGGCATCTGCCGCATGGGCGGCGAGCGCGGCTGCTGCCGCGTTGTTTGCGGCGAGGGTGGCCGCCGCAGCTGCCGCATCGTCGGCCTGAGCCGCCTGCGTGAGGGCCAGCGAGATGGCGGCCTGGGAGAGCGCCGCGGCTGCAACGGCGTCGTCGTTCTGGGCTGCCGTGGCCGCTGCCAAGGCGCTGGCCGCCGTTGCCGCCGTGCTGACTGCCAAGGCATCGGCGGCGATGGCTGCACTGTGTGCGGCCGCTGCGGAGGCGGCATTTGCCGCCGCCAGGTTCGCAGCCGCATCCTCGGCCTGTGCTTGCTGCGCGGCCAGCAGTGCGGCAGCGGCCGCCGTCGCACTGGCTGCGGCCGCGGCGTCGGCAGCGGCCGCAGCCGTGGCTGCTGCTTGCGCTACCGATGCGGCGGCTGCCGCTGCGGCGGCGGCCTGGTCGTCGGCGACGGCGTTGTCGTGCGCCGTCTGGGCATTGGCGGCATTCGCCGCCGCCACGGCGGCTGCCGCGTCGGCCGCCTGGGCCGCTTGAGTGGCGGCCAGGGAAATGGCGGCGGCTACTGCTGCCGCTGCCGCGGCGGCATCATCGGCATGCGCATTTTGCGCCGCGAGCTGGGCGGCGGCTGCCGCGATGGCAGCGTCGGCAGCAGCGGCGTCGGCGGCGAGGGCCGTGTTCAGCGCCGCTTGTGCAGCGGCGGCTGCCGTGGCAGCAACTGCCGCCGTGGCATCGTCCGATTGTGCGTTGAGCGCGGCGGCCTGCGACAGGGCTGCTTGCGCCGCCGCCGCTGCCGCGGCGCTGTCTGCAGCCTGTGCGATGACTGCCGCCGCATGCGCCGATGCCGCAGTGGCGGCCGCAGTGGCCGCCGCCGCATCATCGGCCTGCGCCGCCGCCAGGGCCGCATGGGCGGCGGCCGCATTGGCATAGGCTTGGGCCGCGTCATTGTCAGCAGCTTGCGCGGCGGCGAGCAGGTTCAGCTTGAGCGTCCTGTCATTGTCGGCATCCAGGGCGTTGGTATCGGCTGTGACTGCGGCATTCAGGTTGGCGATGGCCGCGTTGAGTGCGGCGTGGGCATTGATGGCCGCCGTGTCGGCCTGTTGCGCGGCCAGCGTGGCGGCCGCCGAGAGCGCCGCCGTGTGCGCGGCGCTGGCGGCGGCGGCGTCGGCGGCCAGCGCGGCACTGGCAGCGGCCAGTGCGTTGTTGGCAGGCGTGGCGAGGGCCGCCAGGCCGGCGTCGGTCATCAGCGCGTCGTCGGCAAGGATCTGTGCGGCCGCCACAGCGGCCGCCGTGCTTGCCGCCGTGGCGTCGGCGGCCAGGGCTGCATCGCTGGCAGCGAGCGAGATGCTGGCTGCCAATACGGCCGCGTTGAGTGCCGTCGTGGCCGCATTCAGGGCCGCTTGCGCGTTGTTGGCCGCAGTGGCTGCCGCGGCGGCGGCGTTGTCGTCGGCCAGGGCCTGGTTCAGCGCGGCCAGCGCGCTGGCTGCCGTTGCCGCGGTCGTACCTACGGCGAGATCGGCGGCCTGCGCGGCTTGGGTGGCGGCCAGCGAGATGGCGGCCGTGAGGGCAGCGGCAGCGGCGGCGGCATCGTCCGCTTGCGCTTGCTGCGTGGCGGCGGCCGACATGGCGGCTGTGGCGGCGGCGGCTGCGGCAGCCGTGTCGGCGGCGGTGGCAGCGTTGGCGGCGGCTGCGGCGTTGGTGGCGTTGAGCGCTGCCGCGACGGCGGCCGCATCGTCGGCCAGCGCCGCATTCAGCGCGGCCAGGGCGTTGGCGGCGATGGTGGCGGCGCTGGCAGCGGCGTTGTCGGCCGCTTGCGCCGCTTGTGCGGCCGCTTGCGAGGCGTTGGCGGTGCTGGCTGCCGTGGCCGCGGCGAGATCGTCGGCGACGGCTGCGGCCGTGGCAGCGTTTGCCGTCGCGGCGGTAGCGGCGGTGGCGGCCGCATTGGCATCGGCCTGCAGTGCCGCATTCAGGGCCGCCAGGGCGTTGGCCGCCGATGCTGCCGTCGAAGCGGCGGCCGCATCGGCCGCTTGCGCGGCCTGGGCCGCTGCCAGCGAGGTGGCGGCGACGCCAGCGGCGGTCGCCGCGGCGGCATCGTCGAGCTGTGCCGCAGTGGCATTCGCCTGCGAAGTCAGCGCCAGCGTGGCTGCAGAGGTCGCGGCATTGTCGGCGGCGATCGCCTGGTTCAGGGCCGTCAGCGATGCGGCCGCCGTGGCCGCCGTCGAGGCGGCTGCCGCGTCGTCGGCCTGCGCTGCCAGCGCGGCGGTGTGTGACAAGCTCGCCGTGGTGGCGGCTGTGATTGCTGCCAGCGCCGCCACCAGGTCGAGTGGATGGGCGGCGGAATAGGCGGCCAGGGATGCGGCATTCGCGGCATCGTTGTTGGCGGTGCTGGTCAGCGCGGCGGCATCGGTCAGCGCGGCCTGGGTGGCGGCCACGGTGGCCGCCGTGTCGTCAAGCGTGTGGGCGGTAGCCAGAAGCACGGCATCGGTCAGGGCGGCAGTGGCGGCGGCCTGCGCCGACGCGGTGGCATTGATCGCTGCCACTTGCTCCAGGGCGACGGCATCGGTCAGATTGGCCGTGGTTTGCGCGGCGTGAGCCGCAGCCGCATCGACGGAGGCGGTCAGTCCCAGGGCCACGGCATCCATCAGGTTGGCGGTGGCGGCTGCCGCATTGGCAGCGGCGGTGGCGGCCGTCGAGACGGTGCCCAGTGCCACGGCATCGGTCAGGTTGGCGGTGGCGGCAGCTTCGTTGGAGGCTGTGGTGGCGGCCGTCGAGACCAGGCCCAGTGCCACGGCATCGGTCAGACCGGCCGTGGCTTGCGCGGCGCTGGCCATGGCAGCTTCGGCGGTGGCGACCAGGCCCAGTGTCACGGCATCGGTGAGCGATGCGGTGGCGGCTGCTGCGTTGGCGGCGGCCGTGGCGGCCGTCGAGACGGTTCCCAGCGCCACGGCATCGGTCAGGTTGGCGATATTCGTCGCCGCATAGGCGGCGGCGTCGGCGGCGGCGGAAATCAGACCCAAGGCGGTGGCGTCGGTCAGATTGGCCGTTGCCTGCAAGGCGGCGGCCGTGGTCGCATTGGCCGTGGAGACCAGTCCCAGCGCCGTGGCATCCGTCAGCGCTGCCAGATTGGCGGCCGAGGCGGCCGCCAGCCCATCGGCGGTGGAGACGAGGCTCAGCGCGATGGCGTCCGTCTGGCCGGCGGTCGTTACAGCGTTGGCGGCGGCGGCATCGGCGGCCAAGGACACCAGGCCCAGGGCCGCGGCATCGGTCTGGTTGGCGACGAATTGTGCTGTTGTCAGGGTATTTTGTGCCAGCGTATTGGCGGCGGTCAGCGAGGTGACTGCGGCCTGGGCGGCGAGTTCGGCGGCGGCGTCGGCGGTGGAAACCACGCCCAGCGCGCCGGCATCGGTGAGTGCGGCGGTGGTCTGTGCTGCGATCGCGGCGATTTGTGCCGCAACTGCTGCGCTCAGGGCCGAGATATCAATCCCGCCGAGAAGCGCAGCCGTTTCAGCCGCCGATACGGCGGCAGCTGCGACGTCAGCGAGCGCGGCGGCGTCGGTCAGGTTGGCGGTGGTCTGCGAGGTGGCTGCCGCCAGCGCATCCGCGCTGGAGATGAGGCCAAGGGCGTCGGCATCCGTCTGTCCGGCATCGAAATCGGCATTATCGGCATCCAGCTGCAAGGCATTGACCGTGGCCGTCAGGTCGATCACGCTGGTCTGGTCAGCCGTGACCTTGGTGGCCAGGGCGGCGAGGTTGGCGAGATTGACAGCATTGAGCGCGACGTCGACGTCCAGCAGGCTGGCTTGCGCATCGGCGGCTGCCGCATCGGCGTCCGCCTGGTCGGCAGCTTGCTGCAGGGCCACGACATCGGTCCCATCGGCCACGAACTGGAGGTTGCTCGCGTGATCCGCGGCGGCCGCGGCGGCCGCGGCCAGGGCGGCAGCATCCGTCTGGTCGGCGGTGGCTTGCGCGGCCAGTGCCGCGTCGGCGTCGGCGTCGGAGACGATTTTCAGTGCGGCCGCATCGGTCAGCGCCGCCTGCGCGCTGGCGCCGGCGGATCGGTTGGCGGCCGCATCGGCAGTGATTTGCAGGGCGGCGGCATCGCTCAGCTTGGCTGTCACCAAGGCACTCGCGGCCGCGGTGGCGGCAGCGGCGGCAGCGACGTCGAGCGCGGCGGCATCCGTGTTGTCAGCCAGACCGGTGGCGGCCGTTGAGGCGTTGGCGTCGGCGTTGGAAATCACGGCCAGCGCGGCAGCGTCGCTCAGGTCGGCCTGGAACTGCGCCGCGATCGCCGCCTGCGTGACGGCGCCGGCGATCAGGCCCAGCGTGGGCGCGTCTGTCATGTTGGCTTGCGTCTGGGCATTGGCCGCGTTGGTGGCGGCCGCGTCGGCAGCTGCCTGCAAGGCCACGGCATCGGTGGCGCTGGCGATCGAGGCATCCCGGGCGGCAATGGCGGTAGCGGCGTCCGCGGCCATCGTCCGAGCGACAGCGTCGGTGAGACCCGCCAGGTTGCTGGCTGCTACGGCCACGGCTGCAGCGTTGCTTGCGGTGAAGCCCAAGGCTGCCGCATCGGTGGCATTGGCCGCTGCCGCTGCACTGGCTGCCGTCGCGGCGGCTGCATTCGCGGCGGCGGTCAGGGCGGCGGCGTCGGTGGCATTGGCCTGGCTGGCCGCTGCCGCAGCGGCGGCGGCATCGGCATCCGAGATAAGGGTCAGGGCGGCGGCATCGGTCAGACTGGCCTGTATGCCGGCCGCTACGGCCATGTTGGCGGCGGCGGTCGCTGCCAGGGCCAGCGCGGCGGCATCCGTGGCATCGGCCAGCGCCTTGGCGGCGGCGGCGGCGGCGGCATCGTTGGCCGAGACGGTGCCCAGAGCGGTGGCATCGTTCAGGCCTGCTTGCGTATTGGCGGCGGCGGCGAGGACATCGGACGCGTCGGCGATCAATTGCAGCGCTGCTGCGTCGGTCAGGTTCGCCTGCGTTTCGGCGGCTTGGGCGACGGCCTGCGCGGTGGCGGCGCTGGCGGCGGCCGTGGCGGCGGCGGCATCGTCATTTTGTGCCGATGTGGTGGCGACCAGAGCGGCGGCCGCCCTGGTTGCCGCGGCTGCGGCCGCATTGTCGTCATGGCTGGCTGCGCCGGCTGCCGCCAGCGCGGTGGCCGCTGCCGTTGCGGCGCCAAAAGCTACGGCATCGTCATGGATGGCGTTATTGGCGGCATTCAAGGCGACAGCGGCATCAGACGCCGTCTGTGCAGCCAACTGGTCGTCGCGGATGGCGGCATCCGCCGCGGCCTGCGACGCCGTCGCCCTGGCTGCGGCACTGGCTGCCATGGCATCGTCGGCCATTGCACTATTGGCGGCATTGACCGCTGCAGCGGCCGCCAGCACCTTGGCATCGGTCAATGTGGTGACGACAGATGGAGGGGGGGGCGTCGTGCCCGTACCACCACCGGTGCCGCTTGATCCGCCTGAACTGCCGGAACCCGAGACGCCTGCCGCCAAACCCACGGCACCGGCTGCCAGAGCCAGGCCACCTGCAACCCCTAGTACTCCGCCAACTGCTCCGCCGGCTGCTCCTCCCGCTGCTCCGTCCGCCGCCAAGCCAGCACTGCTGACGCTCGATACGTTGGCGGTGTCGGCGCTGCCCGTGACATCCACAATGCTGTCAGCTTGCGCGACCTGGTAGACATCATTCGATGGTGTCAGTCCGTCTTCGTCCAGCAGCTTGCGTTTACTGTTGCCTGCACCAGGCATTTTTTTTGCCATCGCCTGGAAATTGCCTGCTGTTGGCTGCACTGGGGCGCTATTAATGGCCGCAACGGAAACCTGTGCTGGAGTCGAAATGGGAGTCATTGAGGGCTTTCGGCGCAGTGCATTTGCTGAAAGCACTGGGTTTTTGATGTTTGCGAGAAATTGCGGTGAGACCGTTTTTTGGTCTCTTTGACGTGGATTGGGCTGTTTTGAATACTGAAGTCGCTCAGGGGTTATACCGCACAATACGTAAAAACTGTTACTTTTTGAAAATTGGCAACCTTGCGCGCAGTTCGGTCGGCACGGATCACTGGGCTTGCGGCAAGCGCCATTCCCTGCGGCGATGTTTGTTGCCGTCACGGTGGGGCGACGGGTGTTGAAGGCGCCCGCAGCTGCTATTTCAGTTGCCGAAACGGCGGTGCTGGCCATGGGGCAGTGGTTCGACTACTCTCCCGGGGAGGTCCGCAGCAGATTTTCAACAGGAGACGATAGCGATGGAGACAAACATGCACGAGTCGGTACGGGAGCAGGTGTCCGCGGAAGAATGGGCACAGCGTGTGGCCTTGGCGGCGGCTTATCGGTTGGTGGCGCTGCACGGCTGGGACGATTTGATCTTCACGCATTTGTCCGCGCGGGTGCCCGGACCGGACCACCACTTTCTGATCAATCCCTACGGGATGACGTTCGAGGAAGTCACGGCATCCAGCCTGGTCAAGGTGGACTTGCAGGGCCACAAGGTGATGCCGTCGGCCTATGACATCAACCCGGCGGGATTCACCATCCACAGCGCCATCCATGCCGCCCGCGAGGATGCGAATTGCGTGTTCCATGTGCACAGTCTGAACGGCGTGGCCGTGTCGGCGCAGGAGGGGGGCGTGCTGCCCATTTCCCAGCAGTCGATCTTTGTGCTGGCCTCGCTGGGTTATCACGACTATGAAGGTGTCGCGCTGCGTGACGACGAGAAGCCACGACTGGTCGCTGACCTGGGGAAAAACCAGTTCCTGATGCTGCGCAACCATGGTCTGCTCACGGTCGGGAGCAACGTGGCCAACGCCTTTCAGGGGCTTTACACCTTCGAGCGCACTTGCGACATCCAGGTGCGGGCCCAGGCGGGCGGCGGCAAGCTCGTCGGTATCGATGCAGCCATCGTATCGACGGCGATCCAGCAAGCGCGCGAAGTCACGCGCGGCGCGGGAGGTTCGTTGGCCTGGCCGGCGCTGTTGCGCCGGCTGGACCGCATCGATGACAGCTACAAGCTGTGAACTGCGGCCTGGCGCTCAGCGCGCAACCATGAGGCCATAAAAAAGGGCGCCTTCGTGGCGCCCTTTTCATGAGGCCATGCCGGCCTTGCGTTATTTGGCGCAGGCCTTGCCGTGATCGGCGTGGTTGCCCTTGGCCTTGGCATCGGCTTCTGACATGTACTCGCCGGCCTTGGTTTTGCCGTAATGCTTCGAGCCTTCACAGTGGTAGGTCTTGGAGGAAGAGTTCACCCATACTTTTCCGTTTCCACCGCCCGCCGCGGCCGCGGTGGGTGTTTTTGCCGCAGGCGCTGCAGGCGTCTTTGCCATGGGTGCGGCGGGTTTCGCCATGGGGGCGGCTGGCGCGGGCGCCGCAGCCGGGGCGCTCGTTGCTGCAGCGGGTTTTGCTGCCGGAGCGGCCGCAGGGGCGGCCGTTTGAGCAAAGCTTGTCGCAGCACAGAATAAGCCAACCGTCACTGCCAATACGCGGAGTTGAGATGTCATGGAAATTCCTTCTGGAGTTGCTCTGAAGAGCCTAAATAGGTGAGGCTCTTTTCCTTAAACGCCTTCGCAAGCGTTTGGTTGACTGGCAACGGCCAAGCCGTGAACGCTTGGAACGCAGCCCGAATTCGATGGGCCTGCGGCCCATCAGGGCGTGCAGCGGTGCGCATGGGATGCTGGAGTCAATGGCGTCTGCCGTTGCACCATGGCGCGTTGGAAGAGGGCCATGAAACGCGGAGCGACACTGGAGATGTGATAGCGCTTGCCGGTTTCCTGCGCGGCCAGGCGATAGCGCGCGCGCCGGGCCGGGTCGGCGCGCAGCGCGCGAATGGCGTTGATCCATGCATCGTCATTGTCGGGAAGCAGCAGGCCGTTGACATCGTTTTGCACCAACTCGGGCGTGAAGCCCCAGTTGGAGCCGATGACACAGCCGCCTCGGGCGAGGATTTCCATCAGCCCCCAGTTGGCGACGCCATGGCGCAAGGGATAAAGAAACAAGTCCACGTCCGCCAGCATGTCGGAGAACTCCGCATAGGGCAATCGGCCAGGAAACTCGACGACCTGCGCCGCAGGGTAGACCTTGAGCAAATGATCGCGAAAGCTGGCCACCTTGCCGCTGTAGCGGCGCTCCACCCATTGCTGTTCATAGCCATAGCTGGAGGCCGTGGGGTCGCCTATGGCCAGAAAGCGCGCGTTCCTTGCGTCCCCTTCACGTACCATGCGATCAACCAGGCGCATATAGGTTTCAAAACCTTTGGCGCTGGAAAGATCGCGCGCGGAAAACGCCACCGTGAAAGGCTGCACCCGTGCGACAGGGCTTTTGCGCAGCGGGGGCTGGATGTCAAAACCTTCGAACTGCACAGCGATCCGGTCTTGCAGCACCGCCGGGAACATGGAGCGCGCATGTGCGCTGGGGGCGATGGTGAGATCGCTGCACAACACCTGGTGGAAATGCAGCATTTCCATGTTGCGGTCGGCCAGTCGTTGCGATGCATCCGGGGGATAGGCCGTGTCCCAGCCGTGGGCCAGATAGCTGGGGAATTCGATGTAGCTGACGATGGCCGCATGCAGCTCGCCATAAAGCCAGTTGGGGGCACCCCACAGCGAGTGCGCCACCACCACGTCAATGCGCCGGCCCTGGGCTTTCTCAAAATCCTGCAGCGCCTTGAGCACGCCCCGGCTGATGCGGGCGGAGCGCTCCACCTTGCTGGAGTAGTAATAGCTTTGCGGGCCGACGATGGGTCCGTCGGGCTGGAAGGACAGCAGGTGGTCGCAAGCCGTTTCATGGTTCGCCTTGTGGCCTGGCGTGGTCATGAACCAGCAGTCTGCCATGCCGCTTGCGCGCAGATAGCTGCACAGCAAGCTGTATTGGCTGGGGTAGACGGCGCCGACGAAAACGATCAGGGGTTTGTGCATGGAGGGAGATTCACGGGAACAAGCTCAAGGCGGGTTGCGGCGAGATAGAGGCCGCAGGCTTCATTTGCCCGCCAGAACGTGGCTGGCGTTGCTCTGCGCATCGACCTCCGTATCGGCGCAGGCGCTGATGGCCAGCGGCACTTCGGGCTCTCCGTCGCTGATCTGGTATTTGCGCATTTTTTCCCACAGCACTTTGCGGCTGATGCCCAACTGGGCGGCCGTGTTCTGGCGCTTCCAGTCGTTGGCCCCCAAGGTGGCGATGATGCGGTTGCGTTCTTCCTGGTCCCAGTTGGCGCGGCTGGGAGGTGTTGGATCGATGCTGCTTGCCGCAAGCGGTATGGTGACCGCCGACAGACTTTGCGCCTGGCGCAGAATGCGCTCGGTGGCGCCTCCTGCCAGCCAGTCTTGCGTCTGACGGGCGGCCACGCCTATGCGCTCGGTCAGGTTGCGCAGCTCGCGCACGTTGCCGGGAAAGTACATCTGGGCCACGGCATCGAGGATGAAAAAGGGCGGCTCGCCGAGTTGCGCCATCAGCTCATCGCCCACCACCTTGCACAGGATGCTGCTGAAGATGGCGAGCTTGTCGGCTTCGCCGCGTTCCTCGAGGCTGGGAATCTGCAGCTCGATGACCGCCAGACGGAAGAACAGGTCGGCGCGGAACTTGGCGGCATGCACCTGCTCGCGCAAAGGCTTGTTGGTGGCAGCCACCAGCCGGAAATCCAGCCGCACGGGGGAGACCGATCCCAACCGGGTGACGGTGCGCTCCTCCAGAACGCGCAGCAGCTTGACCTGCTGGTACAGCGGCAGGTCGGCAATTTCGTCCAGGAACAGCGTGCCGCCACTGGCCTGCTCGAAAAACCCCTTGTGCGCGGTCACGGCGCCGGTGAACGAGCCTTTGGCGTGGCCGAAGAAAAGCGATTCGAACAAGCCGTCAGGGATGGCGCCGCAGTTGACCACCACGAACGGCCCCTGGCCGTAGTGGGTGTTGCGCACATGCAGGAGCTCGGCGATGCGCTCCTTGCCGGTGCCGGTCTCGCCGGTGATGAGCACGCTGTGTTCACAGTCGGCAAAAGTGTCCACGTCATGCAGCAGGCTGAGCATGCAATCGGCGACGGCGATGATTTCGTCCGAGCGCTGAGGCTGGTGCTGGGTGCTTTGCAGGCGCTGCAATATGCGCGCCAGCATGGCACGCAGCTCGGCGCCGGTAAAGTCGAATGGCAGCACATGCGAGTACTCGGTGGGATAGCTGCCGGCGCTGGCGCCGCGCAAGTTGGAGCTGACCCACAGCACCGGCATTCCGCCAAACGTGCCTTCGATGTGATGGCGGTTGAAGCGTGCGCCTTCGAGCACCGAAACGCTCACCACCGCAATGGCATTGCTGCTGTCGGCCGTGGCCGTCGGCAGGTTCAACCCATCGGCGCGCACTACGCCCACATCCATATTGAGCATGCAGCGCTCTACCCGCTCGGCAATATCGGCTTGGCCTTCCCAGACGTAGATGACTAGATCACCTTGATTCACGTTGCTTTTCCTTGTTGTCCACGCATGCGGGGGTCTGCTTCATTTAATACACCAGTTGGGCGGAATTGCACTTGACGTCCAGCGCCTTGACTTCATTGCGGCCCAGTTCAAGCCCCAGTACTTTGGTCAGCAGTGGCGAGAGAATGGCTTCGCCAAGACCATTGAGCAGCCATTTGATGGGATTCAAAATGGGTTTGAGCAGCACACAGAGTGCACCGCTGCAAGTCACGGAGTCGGAGTTCGGATTTTTCAGGGAGTCGACCAGGGCGTTTGCATCGGTCATGTTCACATTGGCAATTTGCTTCTTCAGCAGATTTTTCAAATTGGCCTCAATACATGCGTTGCCTGCCAGCAGTGCTGTCAACAGGCCTGCGCAACTGGTATAGCCATTGCCCAGTGTCGAAATGCCAAGAGCATCCAACAGGCCGTAGGGGACCGTCGTATAGGCCTTGAAGGCTTCTGAAAAGTGGCCCTGTGTCCATTTATCGGGTGGACAGATGACCAGGAAACAACTGGTGGGAATGGCGTTGTCGAACAGGAAATCGCTTTTGACGAGTGTTCCTATATAGCCTTCACTTCCTGGCGTGCCCGAACCCTTGACCATCAAATCGATGACGGCAGGTACGTTGTAGAAACCATTGACCTGGGTTTTCTCCAGATAGGCTTTGGCGAGCATCGCGATCTGGGCGTCCTGGGCTTGTTGTGCGCTTCCATCCAGACTGCTGCCCTGCCAACTCGAACCCAGTGAGGGAGGGGAAAACAGACCGCCCAGCAGCTTGAAAATCGTATCGCTGAGGGCCCCCAAGGTATCCCCCAGCAACAGGGGATTGACTTTCGTCCACAGCGATTCCTCATCGATCAGGTTCATGGTTTCATTGCGTGTCGCCAGTACCGTCGTGGTGATCGGGCCTCGGACATTCAGGGACAGAGGCGTCTTGATCAGCAGGTTCTTCGGGTCCGTGGGACTGAGCTCAGGGTGACCGATGATGATTTTTGCCACGCGCGAGTCCACCCCCAGATCGATGGACGGCTGGTTGTCGCGGTCGGGGTCAGGGCAGTAGGTGGCGGTGAGCGTTGCATCGGCGCTCACGCTGTCGATCTTGATGGGCAGTTGTATGCGCAAACCCAGAAGATCCAGCAGATCTCCCAAGACGGGCAGGCCTTTGGAGTCGATGTCCAGGTTGAGCCGGATTTGCGCACTGTTGGCCATGGTTCCTATGGGGCCGCTGGCGATGGTGGGCGGCTCGACCACGGTGAGTCCGAGCTTGATGACATTCAGGATGTTCGTGTCCTTGATCTCCAGTGCATGGCCGTTGGCCGCGATCATGATGGCGGTGTTGAGCACCGCGCCCACGGCGACCTGGGCATCGAGCGCCGCGCCATTGGGCGAGGTGGTTTTCCCCAGGGACAGAAAAGTGAAGATGCCCGGTGTGCCGGTGCTGGAGTCGCCGAGCAAGGGGATCTTGCTGTCCAGCAGTTTCACTCCCTCGATCTTCAAATCCTTGATGACATCGATGGCGGCGCGCAGGTCCGCCTTGAGGGTGTCGTCGGAGATGACGTCCAGCGAGGCGTTGAGCACCTGCAGCAGCGTGAGGTTGCTGACCTGGGCAATCTGCTGAGGCGTGAGCGCCGCCAGTCCATCAATGCCCAGGTCTATGCCCAGGGCCTTGAGCAGCCCCGAGGGTGAAATCTTGGCATTCGCCAGGCCATTGGCATCCAGCACGGTCAGCTTGTTGGCGTCCAGGCCGATCAGCGTGAGCAGCTTGCCCAAGGGGGCATCCTTGTTCAGGTTGAGCAGTTGCGAGCCGACCTGGAAAGTGGCGGTGGGTATGCTGCGCTGGGCAATGGCTTCCGCACGAATGCTGCGGCTCCAGGGGCCGGGGATAAAGTGGGGCGATTCGCCGATCAGCACCACCTGGGCGGCGTTGAGCGGAGTGATGTTGGCACTGAAATAACGTGGTGCGGTGTATTTCTTGCTGTTCCACTCGCCGCACACCACGGTCTTGGACGTGGGGCTGATGGGCGCGGGCCAATTGGCTTCCACGCTGCGGGTGCCGGCGTTGATGCAGGGCGCGCTGTTGCCGGGAAGATCAATTCCCTGCACCGCTTCAATGGCCGCCAGATCCGCGATGCGCTGCAGGTCGCGCTTGGCATAGAAGGAATAGCCCAGATCCACGACCCCGAGGACGAGCACGATGATGGACAGGAACACCGCGAACTGAATCAGCACGCTGCCGCGTTGTGGAGTGGGGTGCAGCCGGCGGAAACTGTGCGTGCGCGATGCATGCTTGAAAGCGATCGGCTGCATGGTGGAGGTTTCCTGTTGCATGGTGGAGGCCGCAAATCAATGCCCGTTGATCAGACTGTGGGCCCGGAGGGTTTGAGGCTCGATGAAATTCAGACCCCCTGCAGCGCCGAGCAGCGCAGGGCGCGCATAGGTGACGTTCAACGCCAACTGGTCAGCGCCGGAAGGCTGCAGATCGACCGTAAGGCGGCTGTCCACATCGCTGCCCAGATGGCTGCGCAATGCGGCGCTGATGGACGCACGCGCGAGTACCGCGGCGGTGTTGCGGGCTTCCGTACTGGACGGGTAGCTGCCGTCGGGTTTTTTCGCCCTGGCGGTGTTCAGCATGCGTGACACCTGCCGGGCGCCGTCGCCCGTGGCGCGGGTGATCACCTGCTGCGTTTGCAGCACTTCCCAGAAGACGAAGACTCCCAGGAAGACGGGCACCATCACAAACAGCGCCAGAATGGTGAACTCCAGCGCCGCGATACCACGCTGTTTTCGAGAGGAAAAAACGGGCCAGTGGCGCATGTCAAAACCCTTCCTGATCGACCAGAATCTGGGCTTGTGCCTGCAGGTTGGGCATGGCGATTTCCATCAAGCCCATGGTCAATGATGGAGTGAAGGCGTGCTGTGCATACGGCAGCGTCAAGCGCACTTGCAGCATGCAGGGCTTGTTGGTGGCGGGGTCGCAGGCGATCGCACCGGGCGCCATGTTGGCGGTGCAACTCGCGCTGTCATTGAGTCGGCAGACCATGAAACTGAAGTTGCTGCCCTGATTGATCGTTGCCTTGAGCCCCGCGGGCAGCCAGTCCAGGTTGCTTTGCACCACGGCCAGGGCGCGGTCCTTGCGCACGGCGCGGCTGTTCTGGAATTGCAGCGCGGCACGCGCGCCGTCTTCGGCGGCCCACTGCATGGATTCACGCACCAGAAAGCCCAGCCCAAAGCTGACGATGGCGTACAGCAGCATGAAAAAAGCGATGAAGACAAGAGCCCATTCCAGCGCGTAAACACCGCGCTGATGGCGACGTCTGGCGGCGCCGTTCAGAGGGGGTGCAGGTCGCTGAAACATGGCATGGCTCTTTGTGTTGGCTTGGCGGGGGCGGTGAATGGGGGCAATGGCACTATTGCTTCTTGAGACTCAGGCCCGACTCGTAATGCTCGGGTATGCTGGTTTCAAAGCTCTTGAGATAGCGCTGGTAGCTGCGGCTGGCCTGCTCTCCGTCGATGGGGCGGGGGCGTACGCCGGGTGAGGCGCGCTGCATGTCCCACAGCGCCTGCGTGGCGCTGCCGATGTCGATGCGCCGAACAGGCAGGGGCATGGGCTGCGCCCGGTCTGACTCCGGTGGGACTTCTGTGGAGATAGCCGTGATGAGGGCGCCGTCCACCGCGGGGCTGTTGGGGGCTGCGGTGCTGAGCTGCGTTTCCACGAAGGCGACAGCGCGGCTGGGTGCCTGATCCTCCTGGGCATGGGCGGCGGCGCTGATCGCCACAGCGATGGCCGGTATCAGCCATCGGGCTGGACGGTGCTGGCGCGCGCATGGCGCGAGGGGGAAAGTCATGGCTTGCTCCTTATTGCGGCTGGGATGGCGTGCTGTTGCCGGGCGCCTGCACGATATCGATACGGGATGGGGCAGCGTGCTGAGGCGGCAGCTGCTCGATGACGATGGTTCGCACCGCGCCGGGGGGCGCAATGGCGGGTGCCGTGTCGGCCGCGGGGGGGCGCGCGCGCACCGCCTGCTCGATGGTGATGAGTTGCGACTGCAGGGTTTGCACAGACGTTTCGTCTATCAGCGGCGGGGTGTTCTTGGCCTGGGGCTGGCGCAGGCGCTGCAGCAATTGCGAGGCTTGGTGCTGGTCCCCATTGGCCAGCCAGTACAGCGCCAGGTTCAGTTGTACGCGGGCATTGCCTGGCGCCAGCTGCGCCGCCTGCAGGATGGGCAGGGACGCGGCAGCCAGACGGCCATCGAGCATATGGGTATAGGCCAGGTCGGCCAGCACATCGGCGTCTATGGGGTTGAGCTGGCGAGCCCGCTCCAACTGGCTGACCGCTTGCGCGTAGCGCTTTTGGCCGGCGTACAGCAGGCCCAGACCGCGATGGGCGCGGGCCTGTGTGTTGCTGTCCGCATCGCCCAGCAGCGCGCGGTAGTTGGCTTCCGCAAGCTGCGGCTGACCGGTGTTGCGCTGCGCGTCGGCGCGCTTCAGACGAATTTCCGGGTTGCTGCCGTATTGGCGCTCAAAAGCATCCGCATGGGCCAGCGAGGCATACCACTGCTGGGCCTGCTGCATTTGCGCTATCAGATTCAGATAAGTCTTCTGGGGATCGACCTGCGTGGCTTGCTCGGCGCTTTCCATTTGCTGCTGGGCCTGTGCCGCGATGTTCTGCTCCGCTGCGCCATAGCCTTGCGCGGGCTTGGAGGCGCAGCCCGCGAGCGCCAGCGCGCCTGTGGCCAGCACCAGCCATGTGGCGGTCCGGCTCCTGAAAGGGTCTGTCTTGATTCGCATGGCTTATTAGCCTCCCATGGCAGAGAGCGACCGGATGACGGCGGTGAAGCCCGGGCCCGCCGTGATGACGATGAGCGCGGGCAGCAAGGTCAGTACCATGACGCCGGTCATCTTGACCGTGATGGCCCCTATCTTTTCCTTGAAGCCGGCCTGGCGTTTTTCGCGCAGCCGGATGCTGAATTCCTTGAGCGGCTCCTGCACGGCGCCGCCATGCCGGTCCACCTGCACCAGCAGGTTGACGACGGCGCTCATGTCATCGTCGGCACCCAGCACGGAAAGGCGTTGCAGCGACTGCTCGCGGCTGCGCCCGCTGCTGTAGAGCCGATTGGCCAGTGCCAGTTCTGCGCTGATCACGCGCAGCACGCTGCCGAATTCCGTGGCGAGAATCTGCAGGCTTTGGTCGATGCTCAGGCCCACGCCTTGCAGCAGTCGCAGCAAATCCATGAACAGCGGCAGCTCTTCCACGACCTGCGTGCGCCGCTTGCTGGCTTTGGAACGGATCACCCATTTGGGCAGCATCACTCCCAGGCCGAAGGCGAAAAAGCCATACATCAGTGCCTTGATGCCTGTGGGCTGCAGCAGCAGCAGCGCCAGCATGGGCAGCAACAGGCACAGCACCACACGGCTGATGACGTAGGTGAGGCCGCCGGTTGCGACTTCGATGCCGGCCTGCTCTATCAACTGCCGGTCTTCATCCGCAAAAAGCGCCTTCGCCACACGCGAGTTCAGCCAGGGCGGAGGCTTCATGCTATTGGCCACCGATTGCGCCATGGCGGCCTCCGCCTTGATGCTGGCCGGGCTGGTCGACAGCGGCTGGGCGCTGGGCATGGGAAAGGGATTCATCACCGCGGCGCTGGCCTCGCGGGCTTGCAGCACCTCTCCCACGCGCGCTTCGGCACGCGCGGAGCGGAATTCGCGCCAGATCAATACCCCGACCAGCAGGCTGGCGCCCAGCGCGGCGAGCGCGAGGCTGAGGGTCAGCAATTGCTGCGCGGTCATGCGCGCACCTTGGCTGGCATAGGACTTTCGCAGCAAGCGGGGCGTGCAAAGAAAGAAGTGATTTTCAAAGGCATGGTGTTCTCCTGCAATGACCGCGTTACTTGAGGCGGGCCAGGCGGTATAGAAAAAACGAGCCGAAAATCTGCAGTCCTGCGGCGATGAGAATCATTTTCTGGCCCACGGGGTCATGCCACATGCGCATGAAGTAGCCCTGATTGAGCACCATGATCATGGTGCCCACCAGCACGGGCAGCAGCGCCAGAATCCAGGCCGACAGGCGCACTTCCGCTGACAGGGCATGCAGCTCCCGCTCGGCGGATTGGCGATCGCGGATGTAGGCCGAAACGCGTTCGAGCACCAGATCGGCGCGGCCGCCGTAGCGTGTGGTGGTGCGAAAGACCGCGGCCAGCAGGCCGAACTCCGGCAAGCCCCAGGTGCGCTCCATCTGCTCCATGGCCTGGCCCAGGTCGGGCGAGACATTGAGCGAAGCCGACACATCCTGCAGCGCTGCGCCCAGGGGCTGGGGAACGTTGTTGCTGGCGAATTGGAAAGCCGCATGCAGCGAGTTGCCGATGGAAATCAGCCGCACCAGGTTGTCGAGAAAACCGGGCAATTGCGACAGCATTTTTGCGCGCCGCCGGCCCAATCGCAGCCAGATGCCAAACGTGCCCAGCAGCAGGCAGAACGCAAAAACCACCACGCCCATGATGGCGCCGCCTTGCAGGGCCATGAGCGAAGCCAGAACCAGCATGGCCAGCACCAGCAGTGCCAGCGTGCGCGGCGCAATGCCCCAGGCCCTGAAGCCCAGATGCTCTTCCAGCCAAGGCAATCCACGGGGCCGCACCTGCGCCGGCATCTGGGCGGCGGCCATGCCCGGCATGGCCAGCGGTCCGTTGGTATGCAGCTCGCGGCGGATTTCCAGGCCGCGCTGCAAGGTGCTCTGGATGGACGCCTGCGCTTCCTTGTGTTTGGCGCTGGAAAACAGCCACAGCGCGAGGGCCAGCAGCAGGCAGGCCAGGGCACAGAGGATCAAGATGCCTGTCATCGCGCGTTGCCTTGGCCGCCCTGGCCGGATTGCTGCTGCGAACGCCACCAGCTCAGCAGCTTGGGCGAGTGCGGGGAGATGCCCATAGAGACCCAATGGTCGACTTCCTGACCGTCGGCGCCCATCTGGGGCTCGTAGCGGTACAGCTCCTGCATGGAAATCACGTTGTCTGACATGCCCGTCAATTCGGTCAACGACAGCAGGCGGCGCCGGCCATTGGAGAGGCGGCCGATCTGCACGATGAAGTCCACGGCATTGGCAATCTGGCGTCGCAGGCTGACCTCGCTGCCCTGAAAGCCCGCAAACCCCGCCAGCATTTCGGCCCGGTACAGGCATTCGCGTGGCGAGCTGGCGTGAATGGTGCCCATGGAGCCGTCGTGGCCGGTGTTCATGGCCTGCAGCAGGTCCAGCACTTCGCCGCTGCGCACTTCGCCGACGATGATGCGGTCAGGGCGCATGCGCAGGCTGTTGACGAGCAGATCGCGAATGCTCACATGGCCGGTTCCGTCAAAGCTGCCCGGGCGGCTTTCGAGCCGCACCACATGGCTGTGGTTGAGAGACAGTTCCGCCGTATCTTCTATGGTGACGATGCGCTCGCGGCTGGGAATGAAGTTGGCCAGGGCGTTGAGCAGCGAAGTCTTGCCCGAGCTGGTGCCGCCGCTGACCAGAATATTGCAGCGGGCCTGCACGGCCATTTCCAGGATGCGGCAGATATCGGTATTGAAGGTGCCCAGCCTGACCAGGTCCTGCGGCGTCAAGGGGTCCTTGCGGAACTTGCGGATGGACACCGAGGGCCCGTCAATGGACAGCGGCGCGATGATGACGTTGATGCGGCCGCCATCGGGCAGCCGTGCGTCCACCATGGGACTGGATTCGTCCAGGCGGCGCCCCAGCGGTGCCAGGATGCGCCGCACGATGCGCATCACGTGTTCATCGTCCTTGAACTGCGAAGTTTCGCGCTGCAGCATGCCGCCGCGCGAGACGTAGATCTCCTGGTGGCCGTTGATCAGAATGTCCTCGACGTCCACGTCGTCCAGCAGCACCTGCAGGGGCCCGAGCCCCGTGAGCTCGCGGGTCAAGGCGTTGCAGACCTGCTGTGCTTCCTGGTCGTTGACGGGCACGGCATGCAGCCGGATGAAGCTGTCCAGCTCGAGCTTCACGAACTGGGCAATGGCGGCTGGAGACCAGCGACCAAATTCGGCGCCCAGTTCCTCGATGCGGCTGAGCAAATGCTCGTAGGCCGTGTTCTTGAGCTCGGCGAACAGTGCGCTGTGCTCGAACTCGGCGAGGCTGGTGTGTGCGGTGGAAGGGTAAGCCGTAGTCATCATGGTGCTTCAGTTTCTTCTCATGCGTTGCAACAGTCGGCTGAGCGTGCTGGCAGGTGCCGTAGGCGACAGCACCTTGTCCGGGTGATGCTCTGCGAGCAGGCCGGCCACCAGTTGTTCAATGGCCTGCACGTAGGGCTCGCGTTTTTGCTGGGGCGCCAGCAGCATGCCCTGGTTGACCACCTGGGACAGCTGCCTGCGGCGTTCGGGAATGTGGGCCAGCAAAGGCAGCTGCAACTGGCGGGCGACCTGCTGGGCGCTCAGTTCCAGGCTGCTGTCGTGGCGGCTGACGATCAGGCGCATGCGCTCACGGTCGATCTGCAACGCATCGAGCTGCTGCAACAGCTCCGCGGTCCAGACCACGCTGGCCACGCTCTGGTCGCACACCACCCAGACTTCGCTGGCACTGGGCAGCACGTCCTTGAGAAGCTCAGGCGCCGTGTTGGCGCCCAGGTCAAGCACGATGTGCTTGAAGTACTGGCTCAGACGTTTGAGCAGGGCTTCCACTTCGGTGGAAGAGGGCGCGCGTGTCTGGCGCGTGAGCGTCAGCAGGCGCAGGCCGCTGTCGTGGCGGGCCAGCGCGCTTTGGGCCATGCGCAGGTCCAGGCGCCGCTGCTGGCTCACCGCATCCGTGAAGCTGAATTCGCCAGGCGTGTTCAGGTAGATCGCGCAATCCCCGCCGGGGTTGCTGAGTTCGATCAACAGGTTGGTCAGGGACTCGGGATCGACGGGATTCGTTGCCGCTGGCGCGGCAGCGATGCCATGCGGGGGCTGGATCGGCGCCGGGCGGGTGAGTCGTGCTTGCAGATGCCAGCTCAGGTGCGCGGCCAGCAGGCTGCAGCCTAGCCCGGAGCGGGCCGAAACAATGGCGGTTTGCGGTGCGCGGGGGGCGCGAATTCCGGCGGCGGGTGTGCCGTTGATCAGATGACGCAAAGCCTGTTGCGCGGCATCGATGGAGGCATCGATGTCGAGGAAATCCTGTACCCCGGTGCGCAACGCGGCCAGCATGCACTGGGCATATTTGATGCGCCCGATCGCCAGGCGCGGGATCTGCGGGTACAGCGCCTGCAGCTGCGTTGCCAGCGCCACCGCGGCATCGAGACAGTGCGGATCGAACTGGATCAGAAACGCATGGGGTTGGTGGTACTGCGCCAGCTCCAGCACGTTGTCCTGAAAACGGGCGATGTGGGCAGGACTGCCCTTGAGCACATGCTGCATCCAGGTCTGGACAAGCGCGCCTTCCGACAACCCGGAATGCACGAGCAGCAGCGGCACCCGCGCGGCCAGGAGGGTGTTGCCCATGTCCGCCGGAGTGAACGGCGCGGGCCCATCCTGTTCCTGCATGGCGGACGGATTGCTCTGCGGCGCAGGCAGCTCGGTGTTGCTGCCCAGGTAGCGGTCGAGGTCGGCGCTGCCATCCAGGGCCGCGGCGGGCAATGCCTCTGGGAGGTCCGCCAGCGCGCGCGAGGCGAGCAGGTCCGACAGCGAGGGCGCGCCAGTTGGATGCTGAACAGAAGGTTCGTTGATCATGGCGTTAATAGGAAAAGCCCGGCACAGCGGAGTTGGCATAGGGGGCACCTACGACGTACGGTGCCCAGACGCCCGCGGCATTGCGCTGTTCCGAGCGCGCACCTGGCAGCATGGCCTCCAGGTTGGTGTTGGCCGGCAGCGGCTGCACCAGGCGCGGCGTCACGATGATGACCAGCTCGGTTTCTTCCTGCGAGTAGTTCAGGTTCTTGAAGAAGGTGCCCAGGATGGGCAGGTCGCCGAGCAGCGGCACCTTGCTGACGCTGGACATGGTGGTGCGGTTGACCAGGCCGCCGATGATGAAGCTCTCGCCATCGGCCAGCTCGACCATGGTGTCCGCGCGGCGCGTGCGCACGGACGGTACCGAGACACCGCTGATGGTCACGCCCTGGGTGAAGTCCAGGTCACTGGCTTCTGGCGCCACTTTCAGGGCAATGCGCTCATTCGACAAGATGGTGGGCGTGAGCTGCAGCTTGACGCCGAACTCCTTGTACTGGATCGCGATATTGCCGTCGCGGCCGGAGGGCACGGGAATCGGGATCTCTCCCCCCGCCAGAAAGCTGGCGCTCTGGCCGGTGTGCGCGACCAGCGTGGGCTTGGCCAGTATCCGGGCCAGTCCATTACTCTCCAGGAAGCCCAGCTGGGCCACAATGCCCTGGCCGCTGAAGGCCTTGCCAAAGCTGAGAACCAGGTTCATGGCGCTGGTGATCGCTGACGAACCGCCGCTGCCAGACGAGCCTGAGCTGCCGCTGCCGGAAGAGCCGCCGCTGCTTCCCGATCCATTGCTGATGCCGGGAGTCGTGATTCCGAATTGGAAACCATGGTCGTTGGGCCCGCCGCTGCTCAAATTCATGCCGGCCCTGCGCATTGCGGATTTCTTGAACTCCACCACCTGCACATCGACTTGCACGGTGTTGCTGGCGACCTGGATCTGCGAACGGTCCAGCAGCACGGCGTCCTTGGGGGCGCTTTGGCGCAGCTCGGCCAGTGCCTGCGCATGCTGCGGCAGCGAGGCCAGGCGCCGCTCCAGCAACAGACGCGGAGCGCTGGCACGCACTTCCCAGGTTTGCGGCGCGCCGTTGACGGGCCAGACCACCAGGGTGGTGCGCCCCGCGGCCTTGGGCGTGAGAAGCAGCTGTGCCGTCTTGGGCGCGCCCGCAACGCTGGAGGTGGTGTGGCTCAGATCGCGCAGCACTTTCACGTCCAGCACCGCGGGGTCGCCCACGGCAATGCGTGCAATGGCCGTGCCGGGATTGAGCAACTGCTGCTTGCCCGTCACCAGATCGAGCACGGCAGCGGTATCGCGCTTGCTCTCCGAACCGTCGGCTTGGGCCGGTGAATACGACGGTTGCGCCGCACCGGGCACGGCGTACCCGTACAAGGCCAGGCTGCCGATGAGACCGAATAAGGTGGATGGCGAAATGTGTTCGGTTTTCATGGTCTCTCCCCTGTGTGCGTACCCGGGGTTTTACGTCGGTGGTCGAAAGTGGCTGCTGCGGAACAACAGGCTGCGGGGGGATGGCGCCGCATCAATAGCTCACGGCCAGCGCATTGCTTCCCTGGTACAGCTCTACCGCCTGCTGGCGTGGTGGCTGGGCGATGGGTGGGCGCACCGTGGCTGCCGCTTGCAACTGGGCCGTCGGGCGGCGTGTGTTGCTCGCTTGTGTTCCCGTGGCCAGGTCCTTGAAGCGCAGGCCCGCAAAGGAGCGGTCCGCGCCCTGCAATGCCTCGCCCTTGCCCAGGCGGCCGGCCACGGGCTGCAGCACGGTGGGCAGGGCCGCGAACAAGGAAGGGTCGGGGACAGAGATGTCGTCCGGGTGGCGCAGGGCCAGTGTCAGCTGGCCGTATTTCTCGGCCAGGGTCAACCGCTCCACATCCGCCAGTGGCACGGCCAGTACGGCGGTGTTGGCGCTGTCGACGCGCGCGTTCTGGCTCTCGCGGCTGCCGCTGCCGCGGCGTGCGGCAATGCCTGTTTCGCGGGCTTCCTGCTCTTGCTGGGCCTTGCGTTGGGCTTCGCTGGGGGGCGGGTTCTCCACGCTGGCCGCGCCATAGGCCAGCACGCGGCTGCGTGACAGCAGCAGGCGGGTCTGCGTGTCCACGGCCGCCTGGTCATTCTTGCCGTCCAGCGTGAAAAACACATCGACGAAATCGCCAGGGCGCACATGGTGGCCGGCTGCCATGGGCTCCTTGACCACGACCGACAGCGCGCGCTGGCCGTTTTCCAGCTGCAGGGCCAGGCCGTTGAGCAGGTGCTGGTCGAACAGGGGCGCATCGGCCGGCAAGGCCATGACCGTGGTGCGGCCGAGCACGCCATCGGTGGCGGCAAAGCTGTGGGCGACCGCCGCGGGCAACTGGACCACTTTGATGTCCTCGGCCGCAAGGCGCTGGCCTGCCGCGATGGGTTTGGCCGCCACCACCACGGAATGCTGTTCCGCCGATTGGGTTTGCGCTGAAGGCACTGTCGTTTGCGGTGGTGCTGCCACGCGTGCCGGCTGGCGGCCGAGCATCCAGGCCCCGATGGCCAGACCGACGGCCAGCACGAGCAGCAGTCCGGCGAAGATCTTGGTGAGGTTCACAGCGTGCGCTCCCTTGCATCGTTATTTTTGAAAATCCGCGAAAACCGCAGGCCTGTCGCCGCACACGCGGCGGTGGGCTGGTGAGAAATGGGGGAGCAGGAGATGCACAACATCGTTTCTGTCTAGGTGGCCAAAGCCTGTGCGTGGCCCAGCACGATCCAGATCGCGGTGAGCGCCATATAGCCTGCGTAAGGAATGCTGCGCTCGATAACGCGCTGTCCGTCGGTTGGCACGGGGCTGGTGGTGGCTGGCATGCCCAGCACCGTGGCCATGCGCAGGGGCAGACGGGCCTGCAGCCAGCTCGCATAGGCACTTGCCTGAAGCCTGCGCCATGCCAGAACCAGCAGACCGTGCACGCCCGCCAGCAGACTGCCGCCCACCCAGATGAGCAGCAGAGCTGGCGAAAAGCCGAACCACAGGCCCAGGGCGGCGGCGCATTTGACATCCCCGGCGCCCATCCAGCGCAGCAGGTAGAACGGCAGCAACGCGGCGAACGCCGCGAGCATGCCGGCCAGTCCTTGCCAGGCCGAAACCTGGAAGGAGTGCAGGTCTCCTGCCAGTGCTGCCAGGCCCATGGTCAGGCCCAGCAGCACCATCCAGTTGCGTACCTTGCGGACGCGGAAGTCCATGACGGCGATGGCGATGAGCCACAGCAGCCAGAGGGGCAGCAAGAGGGCGGGGAAGTGCATGAACGCCTCAGCCCCCAGGTGTCGGCGTAGTCGGGGGCGTCGCGGTACCAGCCGCTTTGAGCGAAGTGGAAATTTTGGTGAAGATCACTTCGAGCTGGCCGCCGAGGGTGCTGAGAATCGTGACGATGGCCACCGCAATCAGTCCCGCAATCAGCCCGTACTCAATGGCCGTCGCACCTTCTTCGTCATTCCAGAAATTCTTGATGAGGTTGGTCATAGCGAGATCTCCATCCAAAGTCAGGCCCATGTGAACAAAACAGTCACTGACGATGGGCTAGCGCCAGGTGCTGCGAGGAAACAGGGAGCGATCACCATCGCATGGCGCTGGTGACGGGGTGGGACCATAGCTTCGGATCCAGCCGGGTCTCCAGCCGAAGCTGCAGGCGTTGGGCGATCACCATGGGGCGTTCGTTCGGTACGGTGTCCGGGATGGCGGCCTGAGCGCGGGCCAGGGCGGTTGGCGGCGGGCCGAACAATTGCTCCAGCCAGTGCTCGGGCAGGTCCTGGGGGAGCAACTGGCCGGTGGTGCGCACCAGCCGCAGCTCGTTGATGCGCTGGTCGTACAGCGCGTCGGCCTCGTCCAGCATGAGGCGCTGCATGTCCAGTTGCGCATCGAGCACCTGGGCGAGGCTGCCCCGGCCCACTTCGAGCAGGCGGCGGTAGCCTTCGAAGGCAAAGCGCGCTTCGCGTACGGCACTCGTGAGCTGGGTTTCGCGCTGGCGGCCGGACTGCCAGCGACCCCAGGCGGCGGAGGCGGTTTCATGCACCTGGCGGCGCACGCTTTCCTGCTGCGCTTCCTGGGCCTGCAATTCGTTGATGGCCTTGAGAATGCGGTCGCGCAGCTCAAAGCCGTTGCCGAAATTCCAGTTCAAGTCCACGCCGTAGCGGGTCCCTGCGTTGTAGAGCACGCCTTTGGGATCGTGCGTCTTGGCGATGGTTGCGGCCAGCGTGGGAAAGCGCTGGGCCTTGCTGCGTTCGACTTCGGCGCTGGCGCGTGCGATCAGATGGCCCATTTCGCGCAGCTCGGCGCTGTGGTTTTCGGCATTTTGCAGCGTGGCCTGCTCGCTCACCGGCATCCATTGCGCGGGCACCTGCAGTTCGGGCAGCCCCTTGTCGGCGGGCGCGTAGTTGAAATAGCGCGTGAAGCGGGCCTGGGCGTCCATGCGCTCGGATTGCAGTCCATGCTGCTGGGCCAGGGCGCTGGCCTGGCGCGAGGCCGCCCGGCGCAAATCATTGCGGCCTACGGCGCCCAGTTCCGCGCGGCGCTCCTCGACGCGCGCGAGCTGACCGATGATCTCCGCCGAGTCGGCGGCGATGCGGGACTTGCGGTCAAAGCGGTGCAGTTCCAGCAAAGCGGTCAGTGCTTCGAGCAGCACGTTTTGCTGGGTGCTGTAGAGCATGCTGCCCTGCGCGGCTTCCATTTGTTCGGCCGAGCGTATGCCCGAGCTGATGGCGCCGCCGTCGAGCAGATTCAGCCGCACTTCGGCGTTCAGGGCGTTGTAGGACTCACGGCGCTGGTTTCGGCTCTGGCCCAGCGTGGCACTGCCCGAGGACGTGCCGACCTTGAAAGTGGGCCAGCGCGCGCCTTTGGCCGTGCTCAGATCATGCCCGGCGGACTCCGCCGCCGAGCGGGCCTTGAGTACGTCCGGGTGTGCGATGAGGAGGGCGTTGAGGGCTTCCAGCAACTGCTGGCGGGAGCTGTTGCCGGCCAGCGAATCCTGTGTCAGCTGCTGGGACAGTTGCAGGGGGGGAGCGCTGGCGCTGGGCGCGGGACCCGTGCCACGTGCATCCACCAGGGCGAGCAGCGGATAGCTTTCTGGCGGATCCTGCTCCGGTGCTGCCGAGGCCAGGGTCCAGGCCAAAGGTGCGATCAGCAGCATGACCCAGGCCTTGGCGCTGGATCCCGTGCCAGAGCGTGCGAAAGCGTGGAGACATGTCATGGGCATCAGGGCTCCCGGAATGCTTCACTCTGGATGTGCAGCACGGGGCGCAGCAGGTACCAGATAAATGGCTCATGTCCCACCAGCAGGTCCAGCTCGGCTTGCATGCCGGTGGTGATGCGGTTGTCGATGCGACCGACCCAGGGTTGTTGCAGGCTGGCCTGGATGCGGAAATATGAGGGCGCGTCGGGGCGGTTGGGATCGCGGTCGGCGTCGGCCGAGACCAGCCGGACCTTGCCTGGCACGAAGCCATAGCGCAAATAGTCGTAGGCCGAAATCTTGGCCTTGGTGGCCTGTCCCGCATGGACATAGCCGCGGTCGGACGGATTGAGGCGGGCTTCGACCATGATTTCATCCTTGTCCGGGACGATTTCAAGAATGGGCTCGCCAGGCTTGATCACCCAGCCGGCACCGGAGCTGCGCAGGCCTTTGACGATGCCGTCGGTCGGGGCCAGCACCACCGTGCGTGTGCGTTGGTTCTGGGCGCGGGAGAGGTCTTCCGAAAGGCTCAGCAGCTCGCGCTCCGTCTGCGCCAATTCATCGGAAGCTCGGCGGCGAAATGTACCCTGCGTTTCCTGCAGCTTGGCCTGGGCCTGCTCGACCTTGGCGCGATTGCTCACCAGGTTTTGCTTGGCAGCGGCCAGGTCGGTGCGCACCAATTCCAGCGCACGTTGCTTGTCGATGACTTCGAGCTGGCCTATGAGCTGCTCGGCTGCCAACTGGTTGGCGATGGCGGCTTCCTGTTCATGCAGGCGCAGATTGTTTTCCAGGCCTTGAATGCGGGCCTGGATTTGCGCCACATCGCCGCGCGCCTGCTCGAGCATGGCCTGGGCGGAGGCCAGGCCACCCTGGTATTCGAGCGCGCGCGCATTGAACGAGCCCAATTCGGCGCGCGCAATCCGGGCGTCCAGGTCGGCAGGGAAGTCCGCTGCCTTGAGCAGGCGGCCCTGGCTTTCGGCGCCCAGGCGTGTCTTGACCGCTTGAGCGGTGGCGCTGCGGGCGGTGAGCTGCTCCAGGTTGAGGCTGGTGCTGCCCAGGTCGATTTCCAGGATGGGCTGGCCCTTGCTGATCTCCTGGCCTTCCTTGACGTGAACGGTGGTGACGATGCCGCCTTCCAGATGCTGCACGGTCTGCACGCGGTCCGAGGGAATCACCTGACCGCTGGCGACGACCACGTTTTCCACGGGATAGAAAAGGCCGACGGCCACCAGAATGGCCACCGCGCAGATCAGCAGGCGTTTGCGGGTGATGCGCCTGGTGTGGACCCGCTCCGCGGCAGCAGCGTCCGCGGCATCGGCATCGGACGTCTCGCCTTTGGCGGCCTGCGAGCGGGCATCCGCGGCCCATGCATGGCGCAGCACCTCGGGCAGATCATCGTCACGGTCGGGCTTCATATGGACACCACTTCCTGCTTCAGGGCAGGCGCTGAAGTGGCTGCTGCGCCCTCGGCTGTGGCCGCATTGCGTGCGACGCCAAACAGCTCTGGCAGCATTTTTTCGGGCGTGCCGTGGTCAACCTGCCCGTCGCCACGCACGTGGTAGATGTGCTGGGCCAGCGACGCGACACGCAGCGAATGGGTCACGACGATGACCGTGTGCTTGACGGCAATCTGCTGCAGCGTCTGCAGCAACGCGGTTTCGCTTTCGAAGTCGAGGTCGCTGCTGGGCTCGTCGAGAATCAGCACCGAAGGATTGCGCAGGAACAGCTGGGCCAGGCCGAGCTTGCGCAGCTCGCCGGCGGACAAGCCCGCGCCGCCTTCGCCCAGTACGGTCTGATAGCCGCCCGGCAGGCGGCTGATGAAGCTGTGCGCGCCGGACAACTGGCAGGCGACGAAAATCTTGTTGCTGTCGGCCTCGGGATTGACCATGCGCAAGGCGTCGATGATGGGGCCGCTGAACCAGTAGGACTGCTGGGGCAGGCAGCCCACCCAGCGTCCGAGATCACGGCGCGAGAACTGGGCCATGTCGTATTCATCGATGAAGATGCTGCCCTGCGTGGGCTGGTACAGCCCGGCGAGCAATTTGGCCAGCGTGGATTTTCCCGCCCCGTTGCGTCCCAGGATGGCATGTATCCCGCCGGGGCCCAACTGCAGGGAAACCTCTTCCAGTGCCAGATGGCCCGAAGGGTAATGGAAGCTGACTTGCTCGAGTCGGAAGGCACCGCGCGGGCGGGGTGGCTCCAGGGTTTGGGCTTCGGGCTCCAGGGGCTCCTCCAGCACCGCCTGCAGACGGACGGTCGCCTCATTGGCGCGCGCCAGGGAGCGCCAGTTGCTGGCGAGTTGGGCAATCGGCCCCAGGGCTTTGCCGGACAGCAGATTGACGGCCATGAGGCTGCCTATGCTCATCCACTGGGCGTTGATGGCGAGTGCGCCCACCGTAATGACGGCAACTGAAAAGAAGGTGAGCAGCACATGGCTGGTTTCCTTGGCGTTTTCCATCTCGCCGTTCTTGCGAAAGCTCTCGGCCAGCCAGCGGTCGTAGCCGGACTGCCAGGACTGCTTCGCGGCATCGTCAAAGCCCAGCACCTTGAGCGTGGCGCGGGCGTTGCAGATTTCGGCCGTGCCGCGGTCCAGCTGGCGGGCCTGGTCAATTTCCACCACACGTGCGCTGCGTACTTCGTCGGCCCACCACCAGGCCAGCACGCTCAAGATGAGCATGGCCACCAGGATCACCGGCAGCACCGGCCAGGCGATGATGCCCACCACGACCAGGGCGATCAAGGCCATGGGCAGGTCGAGCAGGGAGGCCGCCAGGCCGCCGGACACGCAGGAGCGCATGGCGCCGATATCGCGAAACAGTTGCAGCCATTGGCTGGCCGAGCGCCGCTCCAGCGTCAGCAGTGGATGGCGCAGCATGCCATTCATGAGGGCTTGCGTGACTTCCCGGTCTATGGTCGCGCCCGCTTCGCGCAGGGCACGGGCACGTCTGCGGCGCAGCCACAGCTCCAGGCTGAGAAAGCAAAGAACACCGGCGACCATGGCCGTGAGCGTCGCTGTACCGCCGCGGGAGATGACCCGGTTGTAGACCTGCAAGAGAAAAATCGAGGGCAGCAGACCCAGCAGGCTGATGGGCAAGGAAAGCCATGCCGCCTGACGCAAATGCCGGGATGCTTTGTCGAATGAATCCGCAATGGCCGTGGCACACCCCGCAGCCTTATCTGCCTGCAGATTTTTGTCTGTGGCCTTGAGCAAATGACGGGGGAGCAGGTATTGAAGCATGGGAGCAGGGAAATCTTGGTTTTATGGTCGGATCACCGGTCTAAACTGCGAAAGAACTGGAAATAACCATTGTTTTTTGATTTTTCGAAGGCGATAGTTTTTCCCAATTACGATGAATGACTGGAGAGATTTCTAACTGCGTATTGATCTGCATCAAGGTGTGTTTATATTAGTTTAGTTTAGTAATCAATTGTTATTGTCTATAAATGATTGTGGGTTTTTGAATGGGTGAACTGATGCATAGTTTTTGTCTATTTATTGGATTTGTGTGTGTGGGATAGGCAATCGTGTGCGGCATGTTTCGTATGGCTGCACATCTTCTTGAGTGCTTGCGGGTGGCTGTAACAGCTTGAATCAAATGTTAAGAATTGGATTCGCCTTGGTTTGATAGCGAACAAATGCGAAAATTGCTGTCAGGTTTTTTCGATTTTTGTAAATTCATCAAAATATGGGATTGCCAAACTCAAAAAATCAAAGAAGAATGCGCACTCCCGCGCAGGGGTGCGCTTTGGGGCTGGTGTGAAAACTTCGTGATCGCTTACGGGTTGAACAGCTTGTAGGTGGAGAACGCGGTTAACAGCAACAGCGCGGCCGCGCTGCAGTTGCTCACCAGATCGGAACCTGGCGCCAGCGAAAGCAGCACCGCCTGCTCGCGCGAGAGTGGGGCCAAGGAGGGCCAGCCGGGGCCGGATGATCCGTTGACCTCTCTGCAATAAAAATGCCTATGGGCCAGCGCCCAGCGAAGATAGTGCTTATCTCGCAAGGCGCCGTGGCATGGATTCAGCAGTGAAATTTCAGCAATGGCAATGGACTGCCAGCGCTGGTTATCAAAACCATCAGCATAGAAGTCGTCATTGCTCTGACGATTTATCGGGGGTGGCTTGAGGAATGCTTCCGGAATTGGTTCTGGCGGCAATACGCCCGCCTGCCTGGCTTTGAATGCTGGCGATTGTCCAGTCTCATTGGCGACATGGATTTGGCATTGATCGAATGCGTCCAGTGCCAGCGATGTCCATGGCTTGGCCTGGGCGGAAGCGGTGCTTTCCAGGGAGTTTAGATTCTCGGCCAGCTGCGCCGTATGGCCTATGAGGTTGGGAAAGTCGCGGCCGCCCTGTCGGCTGGAAATATACCGGGTGTAAACCAGTAGACGCATGGCTTGCTCTATGTGCGCGGTATCCGTACGCAAGAGCCAGGAGTCGGTGTTCTTCCCGGGGTATGCAATGGCCCGGTCTATGGCCTGGGCCAGCATGGCATGTGCCGGCTCGGTTGCAGCAACATGGCGTTGCGCGAGCAGCAGGGCGTAAATCATGCCCAGATGGTCGCAACCCATCACATTCAACCAGTTGCCATCGCGTTGCTGTTGCTGGCAAAGCATGTCTACCGTCGGAATGAATGGCTGCCATGGATCGATGGGCGAAGCGGGCGTGCACCGCGCCCCTGGCATTCTTGGCAGGACGGTTTGCACGCCATTGCTGTCCACATGCAAGCCCCGCAGTCGCAGCAGCAAGTTGGCAGGCGTGACCGCGGGGACATTGTTGACAGGCACGCAGGTTTTCAGCCGCGTGTGCAGCGTGGCCTGGCTGACGTTGGACAGCTCCATCGGCGGCAGGAGTTCGGCGTACTCGAGGTCTTCGTCTGCCAGCGCCCATGCGGAAGCCGAATCCAACTGACAAAGCCAGGGGATTCGGCTGTCGATCACCGAGACTTCTTGCGGCCAGTCGATGCGCAGATCCACGGCGCTCAGTTGGCGTACCCATGCCCACTGACGCACGCGGGTCGCGCCTTCGCGCCACGCCGCTTCCAGGGTGTCCCTGCGGACAATGAAAACGCAAGCATCCTGTCCTTCGGCGGTCACTGTGAAAAACAGCATGCAGCAGGAGTACGGCTCGGGAAGCAGCGTGATGTGCGCTTCCAGGTACCTCAGGCTTGTGCTCAGCTGCAAGGCCAGCGTGATCGATACCTCTTCGGGTTGAACATCGATCTTCGCCGGTACAGCCTGCCTGATGTCGGTGAGTGAGGGCTTGTGGGTCAAGGCTTTCATCGCACGCAACTGATAAGAGAGGGGGGAGCGCGCTTACCGATACTCGAATTCCACGCGGCGATTGCGCTGATGTGCCGCTTCGCTGGTGCCTGTGTCGGCAAGGCGTTCCTTGCCGTAGCTCACGGCTTCTATCCGGTTGCTTTCCACGCCCAGCAATTCCAGGCTCTTGCGCACGGACTCCGCGCGCTTTTGCCCCAGCGCGAGGTTGTATTCGATGCCGCCACGCGCATCGGTGTGCCCCTGGAGCATCAGCGACTGTTGTGGATGGTCGCGCAGCCAACGTGCATGGCTTTCGACAATCGGGCGATCCGTCTGGCGCACGGTATATGCATCGAAATCGAAGTAAACAATGCGCGCCATCTGGTCCGGCTTGACCGGCACAGGCTGAGTCTCGACCGGAGCGACTCTGGAACTGGCAGGGGCGGCTGGCGCTTTGCCAAACGCATAGTGCCCCTCGCTGCGTTGTGAGCGGCTGCTGGACGTGGTGCCGCAGGCGGTCAGGCCGCAGGCCAGCAGCAGGGTGATGTAGAGCGGGTAGTTCTTGGTCATGGCAAATCCTTGCGTGCCCCTGTCACTGCCCAGCAGGGCTGTGGCAGGGGCGTTGTTGCGACGTGATGGGCCGCGGTGGAGAATCAAGCGATCAGGTTGTGCTGCAACTGCTGGGGCAGGATGGAATGAAAGGCCGCGTCGCCTGCATCCGACAGGCTGCTGATCGCCACGGCGATGCCTTGTTCCGCCCCGGATTCAGCGCTGGCGAACGCCTGGGGTGCGCCGTTGCCGAGCAGGCCACCCGCCAAGCCACCGTTGCCGCCGAGCAAGCCCCCGAACAGGCCGTTGCTGCCGGTCACTCCGGACAGCAAGCCACCGACCAGACCTTGGTCGCCCAGCAAGCCACCGACCAGGTCATTTCCGCCGGTTACACCGCCCACCAGGCTGCCCACCAGGCCGTTGTCGCCGACCAGGACATCCACCAGGCTGTGGTCGCCGGTCAAACTGTCGACCAGGCCGTTGTCACCGGTCAGACCGGACAGCAATCCGCCGACCAGGCCGTTATCGCCCAGCAGCCCGCTGACCGGTCCGTTGGCATCGGTCGCGCCGGACAACAGGCCACCGACCAGGCCGTTGTCACCCAGCAGTCCGCCGACCAGATCGTTGCCGCCAGTCACGCCAGACAGCAGGCCGCCGACCAGACCGTGGTCGCCAAGCAAGCCGTTGTCGTCCAGCAGACCGCCGACCAGACCGTTGTCACCCAGCAGGCCCCCGACCAGATCGTTGCCGCCGGTCACGCCGCCCAGCAGACCACCGACCAGGCCGTTGTCACCCAACAGGCCGCCGACCAGGCCATTGTCGCCAAGCAGACCGCCGACCAGGCCGTCGTGACCCAACAGGCCTCCCACCAGATCGTCGCCACCGTTGACACTGCCGAGCAAACCACCGACCAGGCCGTTGTCACCCAACAGGCCACCGACCAGGCCGTTG
>NZ_JAODYH010000014.1:355-175977 GCF_025421555.1 Acidovorax bellezanensis | reverse complement strand
GACGAAGTCGCTCAGGGGGTGCCTATTTTTCCTCTCCAGTCATCTTGCGATACCACAGCGGATGATGGTACTTGGCCCAGGCGCGGTTCACCGTGCCGTAGACCATGGCCCGGAAAGTGCCACGGGTCCAGATGGCGGCATAGACGTGCAGCAGGATCAGGCCGAGCAGCGCAAAGGCCGAGACGGCATGCAACACCACACTGGCGCGTACCAGCTCGATGGGCAGATTCCACCAGGCACGCCACATCAGCACGCCCGACACGGTCAGACCCAGCATGGAAGCCACCAGCAGCCAGAACAGCAGCTTCTGTCCGCCGTTGTACTTGCCCTGTTCGGGCATGACATGGTGGTCCTTGGTGACCAGTTGCGGTGCTTCCTTGAGCCACTGCCGGTCGCGTGCCTCCATGATGTTCAGCCGCCAGAAGCGGATGACCATCAGGATGAAGGCCAGCGCCATCACCACCCCGATATAGGGATGGAGAATGCGGGTCCAGGGGCCGCCACCGAACAGCTGCGTCAGCGGGAAAAAGGCCGGATGGAAGAAAGCCAGGCCGGACAGGGCCAGCAGCACGAAGCTGATGGCCACCACCCAGTGGTTGGCGCGCTCGGAAGCGGTGTAACGCTTCAAGTCACGGGGGCTGCGCTTCATTGTGCGTCCTCCTTGTCCAGCATGGCCTGTTCCTGGCGCTCTTCTTCACGCTCGAGTTCCGCGGGCACCTCGTGCGGGCCCTTGGTCACGTAGTGGAAGAAGCTGCCGACGGCCGCCACGCCCAGCGCGGCCAGGGCCAGCGGCTTGGCAACGCCCTTCCACAGCGAGACCATGGGACTGATCTTGGGATCGTCCGGCAGGCCCTTGTAGAGCGAAGGCTTGTCGGCATGGTGCAGCACATACATCACGTGCGTGCCGCCCACGCCTGGCGGGTCGTACAGGCCGGCCTTGTCGAAGCCTCGGCGGTTCAGGTCGGCAATGCGATCCGCTGCATGGTCCTTCATCGCCTCCTTGGTGCCGAACTGGATGGCGCCAGTGGGGCAGGTCTTGACGCAGGCCGGTTCGCGGCCCACGGCCACGCGGTCGGAACACAGGGTGCACTTGTACGCCTTGTGGTCCTTCTTGGAAATGCGCGGCACGTTGAACGGGCAGCCGGTCACGCAGTAGCCGCAGCCCACGCAGTTTTCCTGCTGGAAATCCACGATGCCGTTGCTGTACTGCACGATGGCGCCTGGCGACGGGCAGGCCTTGAGGCAGCCCGGGTCTTCGCAGTGCATGCAGCCGTCCTTGCGGATCAGCCATTCCAGGTTGCCCGTGGCCTCGTTTTCGTACTCGGTGAAGCGCATGACGGTCCACGAATCGGCCGTGAGGTCGGTCGGGTTGTCATACACGCCGGCCGCGGCCGTGCCAATGTCGTCGCGCAGATCGTTCCACTCCATGCAGGCGGTCTGGCAGGCCTTGCAGCCTATGCACTTGGAGACGTCGATCAGCTTGGCCACTTCGCCAGAGTACGCTTGGCGCTCGCTGGGCGAAGGGGTGGTCGTCGCCGAGCGACGCTTGATATCGAGAGAGTGTGTAGAAGACATCAGCTACTCCTTAGGCCTTTTCCACCTTCACGAGGAAGGTTTTGGATTCTGGTGTGTTGCTGTTGCCGTCACCAATCGATGCCGTCAGATTGTTGGCCATATAGCCCTTGCGTCCGGTCGACGAGAAGCCCCAGTGGATGGGGATGCCGACGTGGTGCACGGTCTTGCCTTCGATCTGCATGGACTTGAGGCGCTTGGTCACCACAGCCGCTGCCTTGATGAAACCCCGCTTGGAGCTCACCTTGACCTGCTGGCCGGTGGCAATTCCCAGTTCCTGGGCCAGCGTTTCGCCTATTTCGACGAACTGTTCGGGCTGAATGATGTTGTTCAGCTGAACGTGCTTGGTCCAGTAGTGGAAGTGCTCGGTCAGGCGGTAGGTGGTGCCCACGTGCGGGTACTCGGCGGCCGTGCCGTCCGTGCCCTTGGTGGATTCCAGCACCCGCGCCGCAGGGTTGATGACCGCCAGCTTGTTCTTGGGGTACATCGGGTTGTAGCCCAGCGGGTTGTCAAACGCCTCGTAGTGCGTGGGGAACGGACCTTCGTTCATGCCCTTGCGTGCAAAGAAGCGCGCCACGCCTTCGGGGTTCATGATGAACGGGCCCACGGTGGCCGGGTCCATCGTCACCGCGATGTCGGGCACGTCGGCGCCAGCCCAGGCCTTGCCGTTCCACTCGATCAGCTTGCGCTTGGGGTTGAACGCCTTGCCTTGCAGGTCGCAGGATGCACGGTTGTAGAGCACGCGGCGGTTGGCCGGCCAGGCCCAGGCCCAGTTCAGCGTATTGCCCACACCCGTCGGGTCGGAGTTGTCGCGGCGTGCCATCTGGTTGCCCGAGGACGTCCAGCTGCCCGCCCAGATCCAGCAACCGCCCAGCGTGGTGCCGTCGTCGCGCATTTCGCCAAAGCCGGCCAGCTGCTCGCCCGCCTTGCGGATGAGCTTGGTCGGGTCCTTGGGGTCGAACAGGTCGACCAGGGCGCGGCCGTTGTACTCCTTGGCAATTTCTTCCGAGGAGGGATGGCCCGCCTGGGCGTAAGGCCAGTAGAGGTTGGCGATGGGGTCGGCGAACTTGCCGCCGTCCTTGGCGTAGGCTGCTTTCAGGCGCAGGTGCAGGGCCGACATGATGGCCACGTCGGTCTTGGCTTCGCCCGGTGGCTCGGCCGCCTTCCAGTGCCATTGCAGCACGCGCGACGAACTCACCACGGCGCCGTCTTCCTCGGCGAAGCAGGTGGTCGGCAGGCGGAAGACTTCGGTCTGGATGGCCGCGCTGTCCACATCGTTGAACTCGCCGTGGTTCTTCCAGAACTCGGACGTCTCGGTGATCAGCGGATCCATCACCACCAGGAACTTGAGCTTGGACAGGCCGTTGCGCACGTTGTTGCTGTTGGCCAGCGCGGCGAGCGGGTTGAAGCCCTGGGCAATGTAGCCGTTGACCTTGCCCTGGTTCATCATGTCGAAAATCTGCAGCATGTCGTACTGCTTGTCGAGTTTCGGCAGGTAGTCGAAGGCCCAGTTGTTCTCGGCCGTGGCCGCGGGACCGTACCAGGCCTTCATCAGGCTCACATGGAACTTGGGCGTGTTCGACCAGTAGTTCATCTGCCCCGGGCGCATGGCCTTGGGCGTGCGCGCGGCGATGTACTGCTGGTAGTCCTGCTCGGCTTCGTTGGCCAGGGTCAGGTAGCCGGGCAGGCTGCCCGACAGCAGGCCCAGGTCGGTGAGGCCCTGGATGTTGGAGTGACCGCGCAAGGCATTCATGCCGCCGCCAGCCACGCCGATGTTGCCCAGCAGCAGCTGGATCATCGCGCCGGTGCGCAGGATCTGCGAACCGGTGGTGTGCTGGGTCCAGCCCAGGGCGTAGAGGATGGTGGCGACGCGACCGGCCTGGGCCGTCGAGGCCAGCTGTTCGCAGACATGCTTGAACTTGGCCTGGGGCGTGCCGCAGATGCTCTCGACCTTTTCAGGGGTGTAGCTGGCGTAGTGGCGCTTGAGCCATTGGTACACGCAGCGTGGGTGCTGCAGCGTCTCGTCGACCTGCACGAAGCCGTCGGCGTCGAGATCGTAGTCCCACGAGGACTTGTCGTACGTACGCTTTTCCGGGTTGTAGCCCGAGAAAATGCCTTCGTCGAACGCGAAGTCCTCCTTCACGATGTAGGTGAAGTCGGTGTAGTTCTTGACGTATTCGTGGTGAATCTTGTCGTTGGTGAGCAGATAGTTGATCACGCCACCGAGGAACACGATATCGCTGCCCGACCGGATGGGGGCATAGAAATCGGCGACCGAAGCCGAACGGTTGAAGCGCGGGTCGACCACCATGAAGTGCGCATTGTTGTGCTCCTTCGCTTCGGTCACCCATTTGAAGCCGCAGGGATGGGCTTCAGCGGCATTGCCGCCCATGATCAAAATAACGTCCGCGTTCTTGATGTCGACCCAATGGTTCGTCATCGCTCCACGGCCAAACGTCGGGGCAAGACCTGCCACCGTCGGGCCGTGTCAGACACGTGCTTGGTTGTCGAATGCAAGAAGGCCCCAGGAGCGGGCCACTTTGTGCGTGATGTAGCCGGCTTCGTTGCTGGAGGCCGAAGCGGCCAGCATGCCGGTGGTGAGCCAACGGTTGACCGTCTGGCCCTTGTCGTTCTTCTCGACAAAGTTGGCGTCGCGGTCGTCCTTGAGCAGCTTGGTGATGCGGGTCAGCGCTTCGTCCCAGGACATGCGCTTCCATTCGCTGGAACCGGGCGCACGGTATTCGGGGAACTTGAGGCGGTGCGGGCTGTGGACGAAATCCAGCAGCGACGCGCCCTTGGGGCACAGCGTGCCGCGGTTGACCGGGTGGTCAGGGTCGCCCTCGACGTGGATCACCGACAGCTTGGCGTTTTTTGCGCCGTCGCCCAGCGAGTACATCAGGATGCCGCAACCTACCGAGCAGTAGGTGCAGGTTTGGCGCGTGACGGTGGTCGCGGCCAGCTTGAACTGGCGCACCTCAGCGAGCGCGGCCGTGGGCGAGAAGCCCATGACCGCCAGGCTGGATGCGGCCAGACTGGAGCCAGTCACTTTCATGAACTGGCGTCTGGAAAATTGCACCATGGGGGTACCTTTTTTAATTGACGCTTGTGCGTCAGATTCTAGAAGTAACAAATGAATCTGAAGTTTCGAAGCGCGGCTGCCGCACGCCCTTGGTCGGGTTCTCTTATCTGCTTGACATGCGGTGTCAAGCCATTCTTGTAGGGTGTAGGTTTTATACAAGACCTATTTGCACCCTGTTTCTACTTTATTGATGCGTTACGTCGCTTATCTGTCGCAGTCCGGCGTGCTTTGGGTTTGGCAAAACGTTGTATCTGATTTTGAGTTTTCAGTAATTACTGAAAATTAAAGATAAATCAACGACCGATATTCGGTCGCTGTCCGCAGGCCGCGCTGCGGCGGCGTGCGGACAACGCGCTCGGACCCGGTTCAGTCCTGCGAGGAAGGAGGGCGCGGCAGGCTCTGGGCAGCGGTCGCCGGCGCGGCGTCGCGGTCGTCGTCGGCCTTCAAATCCTGGCTGAACAAATCCCAGACGGCCACGAACAGCGCGGCGATCAGCGGGCCGATGACGAAGCCCGTCAGACCGAACAAGGCCATGCCGCCCAGGGTGGAAATCAGCACCAGATAGTCCGGCAGCTTGGTGTCCTTGCCCACCAGCAGGGGGCGCAGGATGTTGTCCACCAGGCCGATCACCAGCACGCCGTAGGCCGCGAGGATGACGCCTTTGGCGATGTCGCCCGTGGCCAGGAAGTACAGCGCCACCGGGCCCCAGATCAGACCGGCGCCGATGGCGGGCAGCAGCGACAAAAAGGCCATGACCACGCCCCACAGCACCGGTCCTTCGATGCCCAGCAGCCAGAAAATCAATCCACCCAAGGCGCCCTGGGCGGCCGCGACCGCGAGATTGCCCTTGACGGTGGCGCGCACCACGGTGGTGAACTTGCTGGCCAGCGCGATCTTGTGGTCCTGCTCCAGCGGCACGGCGTCACGGATGCGCCGCGCCAGCTGCTTGCCGTCGCGCAGCAGGAAAAACAGCAGGTACAGCATGATGGCAAAGCTCACCAGGAAGCCCAGCGTGTTCTGTCCTATGCCCACGGCCTGGGTGGCGGCGATCTTGCTGGCCTGCACGGCCACGCTGGAGAGCTTTTCCTGGATGGAGCTGATCGACGTGAGGCCCAGCTTGTCCAGCGCCTGGGTAGCCCAATGGGGCAGGGCGGAGATGATTTGCTGGAAGTACGCGCCGATATTGATCTCGCCGGTGCTGAGGTTTTGATAGATCAACGCGGCTTCGTGCACCAGCGAGGCGCTGATCAGCACCAGCGGCAGGATCACGATGATCAGGCACAGGACCAGCGTGACCAGTGCCGCCCAGGTCGGCTGGCGCGGCATGCGTGCCAGCAGGCGGGCGTGCATGGGCGCAAACAGGATGGCCAGCGCCACGCCCCAGAAGATGGCGCCGAAGAAAGGCCACAGGATGGCGAGAAAGCCGGCAGTGACAACGCACAGTAGCAATAGAAAGACGCGGTGGTTGAGGGAAGTGCTTTTCATGGGTGCTGCGGCTGTGAATACATATCTGAATGTAATCGAGTCGCGAATGCAGCTGTGTAGGCGGGCTTGCCGGCTGGACAACTGGTTCGGTGGCACAATGGCGGTCGCAACAAGGCCCTTCCCCATGCCACAGTCGCATCCGCCAATCGGTACAGCCGTGTCGCGGAAGGTTCACCAACCAGCTAATGCTTTCCCAAGGAAAGCTGAGGTCAGCGGAATATGAGCGATCAGACAACTGTCTATCAAGCCTACCAAGGCAATACCTATCTTTTCGGCGGCAATGCGCCTTATGTCGAAGAGATGTATGAGAACTATCTTGCCAATCCTGGCAGCGTGCCCGATTCCTGGCGCGAATACTTTGATGCGCTGCAGAACGTGCCCGCAGTCGACGGCTCCAACGCCCGCGACGTGCCCCACCTGCCTGTCGTCAATGCATTCGCCGAGCGCGCCAAGCAAGGCGGCACCCGTGTCGTCGTGGCTTCCGGTGCTGACTCCGAGCTGGGCCGCAAGCGCACTGCCGTTCAGCAGCTGATCGCCGCTTACCGCAATGTCGGTCAACGCTGGGCCGATCTCGATCCGCTCAAGCGCACCGAGCGCCCCTCCATCCCCGAACTCGAGCCCTCGTTCTACGGCTTCAGCGACGCCGATCAAGAGACGGTGTTCAACGTGGGCAATACCTTCTTCGGCAAGGAAACCATGTCGCTGCGCGAGTTGCTCAACTCGCTCAACGAAACCTACTGCGGCTCCATCGGCGCCGAGTACATGTATGCCACCGACCAGAACCAGAAGCGCTGGTGGCAGCAAAAGCTCGAAGCGATTCGCAGCAAGCCCCAGTTCGACGCCGCCAAGAAAAAGCGCATCCTCGACCGCCTGACGGCAGCCGAAGGCCTGGAGCGTTTCCTGCACACCAAGTACGTGGGCCAGAAGCGCTTCTCGCTCGAAGGCGGTGAAAGCTTCATCGTCGCCATGGACGAGCTGATCCAGTCGGCCGGCTCCAAGGGCGTGCAGGAAATCGTCATCGGCATGGCCCACCGCGGCCGCCTGAACGTGCTGGTGAACACCCTGGGCAAGACGCCCCGTGACCTGTTCGCCGAATTCGACCACACGGCTCCCGAAGAACTGCCATCGGGCGACGTCAAGTACCACCAGGGCTTCAGCTCCGACGTGTCGACGGTTGGCGGCCCAGTGCATTTGTCGCTGGCGTTCAACCCCTCGCACCTGGAAATCGTCAACCCCGTGGTTGAAGGTTCGGTGCGTGCGCGCATGGACCGTCGCGGCGACCCCCACGGCAAGCAAGTGCTGCCCGTGCTGGTGCACGGCGACGCGGCCTTCGCAGGCCAGGGCGTGAACCAGGAAACCCTGGCACTGGCCCAGACCCGTGGTTACACCACCGGCGGTACGGTCCACCTGATCATCAACAACCAGATCGGTTTCACCACCTCCGACCCCCGCGACACGCGCTCGACGCTGTACTGCACCGACATCGTCAAGATGATCGAGTCGCCCGTGCTGCACGTCAACGGCGATGATCCTGAAGCCGTGGCGCTGGCGATTCAGCTGGCCCTGGAATTCCGCATGGAATTCGCCAAGGACGTGGTCGTGGACATCGTCTGCTTCCGCAAGCTGGGCCACAACGAACAGGACACGCCTGCTCTGACCCAGCCGCTGATGTACAAGAAGATCGCTGCCCACCCCGGCACGCGCAAGCTCTACGCCGACAAGCTGTCCGCGCAAGGCATGGGCGAGACCCTGGGCGACGACATGGCCAAGGCTTTCCGCGCAGCGCTGGACGAAGGCAAGCACACGGCTGATCCCGTGCTGACCAACTTCAAGAGCCAGTACGCTGTCGACTGGAGCCCCTTCCTGGGCAAGCCCTGGACGGACGCTGGCGACACCGCCATTCCTCTGACCGAGTGGAAGCGCCTGGCCGAGAAGATCACCACCATCCCCGCGACGGTCGCTCCGCACGCGCTGGTGAAGAAGGTTTATGACGACCGCGCAGCCATGGGCCGCGGCGACGTGAACGTGGACTGGGGCATGGGCGAGCACATGGCTTTTGCTTCGCTGGTCGCTTCGGGCTACCCCGTGCGTCTGTCGGGCGAAGACTGCGGTCGCGGTACCTTCACCCACCGCCATTCGGTGATCCATGACCAGAAGCGCGAAAAGTGGGACACCGGTTCCTACGTGCCTTTGCAGAACGTGGCCGACAACCAGGCTCCGTTTGTCGTCATCGACTCGATCCTGTCGGAAGAAGCCGTGTTGGGCTTCGAATACGGCTACGCATCGAACGATCCGAACACCATGGTCATCTGGGAAGCCCAGTTCGGCGACTTCGCCAACGGCGCCCAGGTCGTGATCGACCAGTTCATCGCTTCGGGTGAAGTCAAGTGGGGCCGCATCAACGGCCTGACACTGATGCTGCCCCACGGCTACGAAGGCCAGGGCCCGGAGCACAGCTCTGCGCGTCTGGAACGCTTCATGCAGCTGGCTGCCGACACCAACATGCAGATCGTGCAGCCGACCACGGCCAGCCAGATCTTCCACGTGCTGCGTCGCCAGATGGTGCGCAACCTGCGCAAGCCCCTGGTGATCATGACGCCCAAGTCGCTGCTGCGTAACAAGGATGCGACTTCGCCGCTGTCCGAGTTCACCTCCGGTGGCTTCCAGACCGTGATCCCCGAGCAGAACGCCGCTGTCGTGGCCAATGCCGCCAAGGTCAAGCGCGTGATCGCTTGCTCGGGCAAGGTGTACTACGACCTGGTGAAGAAGCGTGCCGAGCGCGAGCAGGACGATGTGGCCATCATCCGTGTGGAACAGGTCTATCCCTTCCCGCACAAGGTGTTCGCTGCCGAACTCAAGAAGTACCCCCAGGCTACCGACATCGTGTGGTGCCAGGATGAGCCACAGAACCAGGGCGCCTGGTTCTTCATCCAGCACAACATCCACGAGAACATGCTCGACGGTCAAAAGCTCGGTTACTCCGGTCGCGCTGCATCCGCTTCGCCGGCCGTGGGTTACTCGCATCTGCACCAGGAACAGCAAAAGTCGCTGGTCGAAGGCGCATTCACCAAGCTCAAGGGTTTTGTTCTGACCAAGTAAGGCCGGAAACCCGAAATCAGTACAAACCTTTTGGAAAGAAACACCATGGCTATCGTAGAAGTCAAAGTCCCCCAGCTGTCCGAATCCATCGCTGAAGCAACCATGCTCACCTGGAAGAAGAAGGTCGGCGAAGCCGTCGCAGTTGACGAAATCCTGATCGAGATCGAAACCGACAAGGTGGTGCTCGAAGTGCCGGCGCCCGCCGCTGGCGTGATCACGGCCATCCTGCAAGGCGACGGCGCCACGGTGACGGCCGAGCAACTGATCGCCCAGATCGACACCGCCGCCGTGGCGGGTGCCGTGGCACCTGCCGCCGCTGCTGCCCCCGCAGCCGCTGCTCCTGCTGCCGCCGCCGCTCCTGCTGCCGCTGGCAACAAGGGTGACGTCGCCATGCCTGCCGCTGCCAAGCTGCTGGCCGAGAACAACCTGTCGGCCGCCAACGTGGCTGGCTCGGGCAAGGACGGCCGCGTGACCAAGGGCGACGCCCTGGCCGCGATCAAGGGTGGCGTGCAATCCACCGCCGCCGTGATCCCCACCGGCGTGCCTACCAAGGCGCTGCCCCAGGTGTCCGCACCTGCGAGCAAGCAAGACCTGGGCGAGCGTCCAGAGCAGCGCGTGCCCATGACCCGTCTGCGTGCCCGCGTGGCCGAGCGTCTGCTGCAATCGCAGTCGACCAACGCCATCCTGACCACGTTCAACGAAATCAACATGGCGCCCGTGATGGCCATGCGCAAGAAGTTCCAGGACGACTTCACCAAGGAACACGGCGTGAAGATGGGCTTCATGTCCTTCTTCGTCAAGGCCGCTGTGCACGCGCTGAAGAAGTACCCCGTGCTGAACGCTTCGGTCGACGGCAACGACATCGTCTACCACGGCTACTTCGACATCGGTATCGCTGTCGGTTCGCCCCGCGGCCTGGTGGTGCCTATCCTGCGCAACGCCGACCAGATGAGCTTTGCCGACATCGAGAAGAAGATTGCTGAATTCGGCCAGAAGGCCAAGGACGGCAAGCTGGGCCTGGACGACATGACCGGCGGTACGTTCTCGATCTCCAACGGCGGCACTTTCGGTTCGATGATGTCCACTCCCATCATCAACCCGCCCCAGTCGGCCATCCTGGGCGTGCACGCGACCAAGGACCGTGCCGTGGTCGAAAACGGCCAGGTCGTGGTGCGTCCCATGAACTACTTCGCCATGTCCTATGACCACCGCATCATCGACGGCCGCGAAGCCGTTCTGGGCCTGGTCGCCATGAAGGACGCGCTGGAAGATCCCGCACGTCTGCTGTTCGACCTGTAAACCCTGCGCTGGTTAGGTCAACTGGCCATCCTTGAAACCCACCCCCCAGCGGCCCCGCATCTTGCGGCGCAACGCCCGGCGGTGGGTTTTTTCCCAAATGCATTCAGAGAGTATTGAGATATGAGCAAGCAATTTGACGTCATCGTGATCGGCGCCGGCCCCGGCGGATACATCGCAGCGATTCGCGCGGCCCAACTGGGCTTCAACGTCGCCTGTATCGACGAATGGAAGAACGAAAAGGGCGGTGCTGCTCCTGGCGGCACCTGCACCAACGTCGGCTGCATCCCCTCCAAGGCGCTGCTGCAGTCGTCCGAGCATTTCGAACATGCCAAGCTGCACTTTGCCGACCACGGCATCTCCACCGGCGAAGTCGCCATGGACGTCGCCAAGATGATTGGCCGCAAGGACGCCATCGTCAAGCAGAACAACGACGGCATCCTGTACCTGTTCAAGAAGAACAAGGTCACCTTCTTCCACGGCCGCGGCTCCTTCGTGAAGGCAGTCGACGGCGGCTACGAAATCCGCGTGGCAGGCAAGGAAGAAGAAGTCCTGACGGGCAAGCAGATCGTGGTCGCCACGGGCTCCAACGCCCGCGCACTGCCTGGCGTGCCGTTTGACGAAGTCAACGTGCTGTCCAACGACGGCGCGCTGCGTCTGGGCACCGTGCCCGCCAAGATGGGCCTGATCGGCGCCGGCGTGATCGGCCTGGAAATGGGTTCGGTCTGGCGCCGTCTGGGCACGGAAGTGACCGTGCTCGAAGGCATGGACAAGTTCCTGCCCGTGGTCGACGAGCAGATCGCCAAGGAAGCCAAGAAGGCTTTCGACAAGCAAGGTCTGAAGATCGAAACCGGCGTCAAGGTCGGCGACATCCAGGTCAGCGACAAGGGCGTGACCGTGGCCTACACCAACGCCAAGGGCGAAGCCCAGACGCTGGCCGTGGACAAGCTCATCGTCTCCATCGGCCGCTCGGCCAACACCATCGGCCTGAACGCCGAAGCCGTGGGCCTGGCCCTGGACGAGCGCGGTGCCATCGTGGTGGACGACGACTGCAAGACCAACCTGCCAGGCGTGTGGGCCGTGGGTGACGTGGTGCGCGGCCCCATGCTGGCGCACAAGGCGGAAGAAGAAGGCGTGGCCGTGGCCGAGCGCATGGCTGGCCAGCACGGCCATGTGAACTTCGCAACCCTGCCTTCCGTGATCTACACCAGCCCCGAAGTGGCATGGGTGGGTCGCACCGAGCAGCAGCTCAAGGCCGACGGCGTCAAGTACAAGGCCGGCACTTTCCCGTTCCTGGCCAACGGCCGCGCGCGCGCACTGGGCGACACGACCGGCATGGTCAAGTTCCTGGCCGATGCCGAGACCGACGAAATCCTGGGCGTGCACATGGTCGGCCCGATGGTGTCCGAGCTGATTTCCGAAGCCGTGGTGGCCATGGAGTTCAAGGCATCGAGCGAAGACATCGCCCGCATCTGCCACGCCCATCCTTCGCTGTCGGAATCGACCAAGGAAGCGGCTCTGGCCGTGGACAAGCGCACGCTGAATTTCTGAGCGCGCAGTAGCTGATTCCAGCTGCCCCGGCCTAGTCGCGGCCCGGCCGAAAGCGCTTGCCTGGCAAGCGCTTTCGGCTTTTTTCATATCAACACCTTGCACCGGTAGATGCCCGCATGTCCCAGTCTGTTCGTGAGGCCTATGAGGCCGAATTGCTTGCCAAAGGTTTTCAAAGCGATCCTGCCCAATTGCGCGCCGTCGACGCCTTGCAGCGCTGCGCGGATGAGTGGGCGGCTTACAAAGGCAAGCGTTCGAACGCCCTCAAGAAGCTGATCAACCGCCCGGACATTCCACAAGGCGTCTACATGTACGGTGGGGTGGGGCGCGGCAAGAGCTTTCTGATGGAATGCTTTTTCAATGCCGTGCCGCTCAAACGCAAGGCGCGTCTGCACTTCCATGAATTCATGCGTGAAGTGCACCGCGAACTGGCGGGCCTGCAGGGCGTGCAGGATCCGCTGGACGTGCTGGCGAAGAACATCTCCAAGAAATACAAGCTCATCTGTTTTGACGAGTTCCACGTCGCGGACATCACGGACGCGATGATCCTCTACCGCTTGCTGGTAGCCTTGTTCGACAACGGCGTGGGCTTTGTCACCACCTCGAACTTCGTGCCCGACGGGCTGTACCCGAACGGCCTGCACCGCGACCGCATCCTGCCGGCGATTGCCCTGCTCAACGAGCGCATGGAGATCGTCAACGTGGACAACGGCACGGACTACCGTCGGCGCACGCTGGAAATGGTCAAGCTCTATCACACGCCCTTGGGTCCCGAGGCCGATGCCGCGATGGAGCAGGCCTTCAATCAGCTGGCCGAAGTCCAGGACGAAGATCCGGTGCTGCACATCGAAGCACGTGAAATCCGCGCCCGCCGCCGTGCCGGCGGCGTGGTCTGGTTCGATTTCAAGACGCTGTGCGGCGGGCCGCGTTCGCAAAACGACTATCTGGAAATCGCCACCCAATTCCATACCGTGCTGCTGTCGGGCGTGCCTTTCATGCCGGTGAACATGGCGTCGCCCGCGCGGCGCTTCACCTGGTTGATCGACGTGCTCTACGACCGCCGGGTGAAAATCATCCTCTCGGCCGAAGTGGCTCCCGAGCAGCTCTACACTGAAGGTCCGCTGGCGCACGAGTTTCCGCGCACTGTCTCGCGACTCAACGAGATGCAGTCCCAGGAGTTTCTGGCGCTCGAGCACCGCCTAGTTGATACCAGCCTGACCTGACGCCCATGCCATTGCACTGCCTGCCTTTTTGTCCTGTCCCCGCAGCGGGTTCTGCTGCGCTCCTGCGCCGCCTGCGCCCTGGTCTGGCCGGCTTGGCCATGGGGTTGCTGCTGAGCGCGGGCATGGCCCAGGCGCAGGATGCGGGTCAGACGCGAGAGGCGGCACATGCGGCGCAAGTCGAGCGCGATGCGGTTCGCGCGCGCATTGCGGCCGAGCGCCAAGCCATCCAGCAGCGCCTCAGCCAGCAGGAGAGGGCCTGTTATCAGCGTTTCGCGGTGGAAGACTGCTTGAGGGAAGTGCGCACGCAGGCGCGCCATGAAGACAATGCGCTGCGCCTGCAGGAGCTGAAAATCAACGACATCGAGCGGCGTGAGAAGTCGGCCGCTCGCCTGCGCTCCATCGAGCAAAAAAGCCAGGAGCCACGCTCCAAGGCGCCGGTCGAGGGCAAGACCCGTGGCGCAACGCTTCCTGGCGGAGCGCCGGCCCCTGCACGCACCGCGCAGGATGTGGCCAATGACCAGGCGCTGCACGCGCAACAGGCGCGCGAGCGGGCCCAGACCCTGAGCCAGCGCCAGCAGTCCCATGCCGCGGAGCTGGCACGCAAGCAGAGCACGGAAGTCGAGCGCCGCACGGCCGCGCGCGAGCGCAACGAGGCCAAGCAGCGCCAGGCGCAAGAACACAAGGAACGTCAACAGGCCAAGGCCAAGGCCCAGGAGCAGTCGGACCGGAAAAAGCCGGCACCCCTGCCGCTGCCAGGCCCGGCCACGGTGTCGCCCTAGGGCGCCCGGAAGACGGGGCGGTGCCAGGCCGATTTACAGCGCCTGGATCTTGATGATCGCCAGGGACAGGTTGTCGCCCGCGCCACAGGCACGCAGACGGGCCTGCTGGACCAGGCATTCGGCCGCTTCACGTGGCGGCAGCGCCTGCAGTAACTGCGCCAGTTCGTCGGCATCGAAATAGTGCCAGAGGCCGTCGCTGCAGGCCAGCAGCGTGCTGCCGGGCGCGAGCTTGGCGATATGGTGAGCCGTCGCCGGGGGAGCGGAAGATGACCCCAGGCAGCCGACCAGCACATTGGACTGCGGGTGGTTATGGGCCTGGGCTTCGGTCAGCTCGCCACGGTCGACCAGGGCCTGCACATAGGAGTGGTCCCGGGTCCGGTGCAGCAGCTGTGCGTCCTGGAAATGGTAAATCCGTGAATCGCCGGAATGCACCCAGTGGCATTCTCCGCTGGGCTGGACGATGAAGGCGGCCAGCGTGCTGTGCGGCTCCTGCTCCGCGGCGATGGCCGTCAGCCGGATCACCGTATGCGCTTCATGCACCATGGTCTGCAGCAAAACGGCGGGGTCATCGTGGGCGGGATCGTAGCGCTCGAACAGCTGCTGGCAGGTGAGCATGACCTGATCCGAGGCCTTGCGCCCGCCGCTGAGTCCGCCCATGCCATCGGCGATCACGCCCAGCACGCAGCCATGGATGCGTGCATGGGCAATCAGCAAGACCTGGTCTTGCTGATAGGGCCGGTCGCCCCGGTGAAGGCCAGTCGAGGCGAGAAGGCGAAAAGACGGAGGCATGGAACAATGCGGCCCGTAATGAAGATGGCAGTAACTGCGTGCCAACAGTGTACGCGCATGTTTCCTTCCTGCCTGACCCGTGTGCGACGCCCGCCAAAGGTTCAGCGGCTGGCGAACTCGTTGACGGCCATGCGGTTCAGCGCGGCGCAGACATCGGCCATGCGTCCGGACATCAGGAGCCGACTGCCCTGGCTGCTGGTTTCGTTGCGCAGTATGCGCACGCGGCCCTGGGGGCTGCTGATCAGCGCAGGTTGGCGTAGACCGGGGCGCGCGGCGGTGGCGCCGTTGGCGCACAGCAGCGCAGGGCTGTCCATGCGCTGACGGGCAACGCATGCCCGTTGGGGCAGACTGCCGAAGGCGTCCGCGGCGGGGGAGAACTGGGCAAACAGCCCGTCGTTTTGGGCGTGGCGCGAGAAAGGCAGGGCCTGCAAAGAAAATTGCATGTGATAACTCCAGCAAAGGTACTTGAGCGGCCGTAGCCGTGCTTCGGCTGGGGGCAGCCGAGAGTTGCAGTGCAGAGACCGGCAGGACCCTGCGGGGGGGGGAAAGTGCGCCTGTTACATGAACAGGCTGTTGCGTATCAGGCCTACGGCCAGGCCTTCAATGGCAAAAGGCTCGTCGGGCTTGACGTGGATGATGGGGTAGTCGGGGTTTTCGGGCAGCAGTTCAATGCCGGTGCGCGTGCGGCGCAGGCGCTTGACGGTGACTTCATCGCCCAGGCGCGCGACTACAATCTGGCCGTCGCGGGCTTCACTGCTGGCCTGTACGGCAAGCAAGTCGCCGTCCATGATGCCGGCATCGCGCATGGACATGCCGCGCACCTTGAGCAGATAGTCGGGTTTGGCCTGGAACAGGCCGGGCTCCACCGCATAGGTCTTGTCGATGTGCTCTTGCGCCAGAATGGGCGAGCCGGCGGCCACGCGACCGATCAGGGGCAGCACCAGCGAAGCCATCGCGGCCAGCGGCGATGCAAAACTCGCACCCCGCGAGGCATTGATGTTGCGCACCGTGTCGTGGCACAGGCGGATGCCGCGTGAAGTGCCGCTGACCAGTTCGATCACACCTTTGCGGGCCAGGGCTTTCAAATGCTCCTCGGCGGCGTTGGCTGAGCGAAAGCCCAGCGTACCGGCGATTTCGGCGCGGGTCGGGGGCGCGCCGGTGCGCTCGATGGCAGACTGGATCAAATCCAGAATTTGCTGCTGTCGCGGTGTGAGCTTGGGATGATCGAGCATGGCAGTCCTTGTGCAGATGACAGCTGGCGAAAGCCATCTGTTCTTTTATACAGTGACTGTATTTTTCACCAGTTTTCAAGGAGCCGCAAGTGGGTAAGGCAAAAAATGTGGTGATATTGGCCACAGGGGGCACGATTGCGGGCACGGCGGCCCATTCTTCGCAGTCCGTGGGCTATACGGCAGCGCAATTGGGCGTGGAGCAGTTGCTGGCGGCCGTGCCGGATCTGGCCCAGGTGGCTGGCGGCGGCCTGATCTCCGAGCAGGTGGCCCAGCTCGACAGCAAGGACATGGATGGGCCCACCTGGCGGCATCTGGCGCTGCGCTGCGCGCATTGGCAGGCGCAGGAGGATGTGGCGGCGGTCGTCATCACCCACGGAACCGACACGCTGGAAGAAACCGCCTGGTTCTTGCACGAAGTGCTGCCGGTGTCGACCAAGCCCGTGGTGCTGACCTGCGCCATGCGCCCGGCCACGGCCTTGCTGGCCGATGGGCCGCAGAACCTGCGCGATGCCGTGGCCTGTGCGGTCGATGCCAAGGCATGCGGGGTGCTGGTGGTGGCCGCGGGTCAGGTGCACGGTGCGCGCGCGGTGCGCAAGCAGCACCCTTATCGGCTGGATGCGTTTTCTTCGGGCGAGCAGGGGCCTTTGGGGTGGATGGAAGAGGGCCGGGTGCGCTGGCAGCAGCCCGCGGACATGGGTGGTGCACAGGGCGGGTGTCTGGAGCTGTTGCCGGCTGCGGGCGACTGGCCCTGGGTCGAGCTGGTCAGCAGCCATGCGGGCTGCAACGGCCGCGCCGTCGACGCCCTGGTGGCCCAGGGCGTGCAGGGACTGGTGGTGGCGGCGACGGGCAATGGCACGCTGCACCACGCGCTGGAAGCAGCTTTGCAGCGCGCAATGCGCGCAGGCGTGCCCGTGTGGCTAGGCACACGTTGCAGCGAAGGTCAGTTGGTGGGCTCGCCGGAAACGGCAAGCACCGAGGCCTTGCAGCCCCGGCCGGTGACGCTGTCGCCTGTGAAGGCGCGCATCAGCCTGCAGTTGGCGCTTATCAGCGATCTATAGCGATTGCACAGTCCGCAGCCTCTGCAACCGGTGCGTCCCGACGCAGGGGCACCGAGCAAGGGCCGCCCCGCAGCGACGGTGCCGTCCCCCTCCCGCGAAGCGAGAGAGGGGGAAGCGGCGAAGCCGCACAGGGGGTGCTTTAGTTCTCCAGAGCCGCGAAAGCGCGCGCCGTGATTTCCTCGACCGTACCCATGCCGCTGATGGCGCGGTACTGGGGCGCCTGGGCGGCGTCCCGTTCGGCCCACTGGCGGTAGTAATCCACCAGAGGACGGGTCTGGTCGCTGTAGACCTGCAGGCGCTTTTGCACCGTTTCTTCCTTGTCGTCTTCGCGCTGCACCAGGTCTTCACCCGTCACATCGTCCTTGCCAGCCACCTTGGGTGGGTTGAACTTGACGTGGTAGGTGCGGCCCGAAGCAGGGTGCGAACGGCGGCCGCTCATGCGTTCGATGATGGCGTCAAACGGCACATCGATTTCAAGCACGTAGTCGAGCTTGACGCCCGCGGCCTTCATCGCATCCGCCTGGGGGATGGTGCGTGGGAAGCCGTCGAACAAAAAGCCTTTGGCGCAGTCAGGCTGCTGGATGCGTTCCTTCACCAGACCGATGATCAGGTCATCGCTGACCAGCTGGCCCGCATCCATCACCGCCTTGGCTTGCTGGCCCAGGGGTGTTCCGGCCTTGACGGCGGCACGCAGCATGTCGCCGGTGGAAATTTGCGGGATGCCGTACTTCTGGCAGATGAAAGCAGCCTGTGTGCCTTTGCCGGCGCCGGGAGCGCCCAACAAAATCAGTTTCATGGAAATCCTCGAAGTGTTGAAATTTTTCAGGCGGCGATGGACCGTGCCGGCGTCAGCGCCGGCACGGTCCATGCCGCATTTTTCGCGGCAAGGATAGCACGCACATTCGGCCTTGCCGCCGGTTGCGTTGCTGCCAAGGTGACGACGGCCCTGCGCGCAAAGCGCTGGCGGGACCGGGACAGCGCACCTTGTGGGCATGCTTCCTGCGTTCGCGAATTGTTTCTATTTTCTGTTATTTCTGAAAGTTTTGGCAGAAAACAAGGAAAAGTACCGATTTTGGGCAAGTGCAGCGCCCACGAGTGGGCGTGGGAGCATGCTGTTTCTGCCATCTGCGGTGCGCCTGCGCTCAGCCCAGCAAGGCCCGTACACGCTCCAGATCGGCCGGCGTATCGACGCCAGCGCCGGGCGCATCGTGGGTGATGTGGACCGCGATCTTGTGGCCGTGCCACAGGGCACGCAGCTGTTCCAGCGCTTCCATGGCTTCGGTGGGCGCGGGTGGGAGCAGGGGGAAGCGGCGCAGAAAACCGGCGCGGTAGCTGTAAATGCCCACGTGGCGCAGCGGTGCAAAGCCATCGTGGCCGGCCAGCGCCTGGGGATTGTTCCACCAGGCCTGGGCCGCATGGTCGCGCGCGAAAGGAATCGGCGCGCGGCTGAAATAGTGGGCCAGGCCTTGCGCGTCGCGCACCACCTTGACCACATTCGGGTTCAGGTAGTCTTCGAGGCGGTCGATGGGGTGGGCGGCCGTGCCCATGCTGGCGTCGGGCGTCTGCAGCAGCAGCTGGGCGACGGCGTCGATCAGCTGGGGGTTGATCAAGGGCTCGTCGCCCTGGACGTTGACCACGCAGTCATGGCCGTCCAGACCCAGTTGTTCGCAGGCTTCGGCCAGGCGGTCGCTGCCGCTGGGGTGGTCGGCGCGCGTGAGAATGGCTTGCACGCCATGGGCTTCGCAGGCCTCGACAATGCGTTCGTCGTCCGCCGCCACCACCACTCGCGTGGCCTGACTCAGCAGGGCGCGCTGCGCCACCCGCACCACCATGGGCAGGCCGGCGATATCGGCCAGCGGCTTGTCAGGCAGGCGGCTCGACGCCATGCGCGCCGGAATCAGTACCGTGAAGCCGCTGCTGGTGAACAGCGCGGGCGTGGCGTGGGGGTGGACGTCGGCCGTCATGCGTCGAGTTCCTCGTCGCTCAAGGTGCGGGCTTCGTTTTCCAGCAGGATGGGCATGCCGTCACGCACGGGATAGGCCAGACGTGCGCTGCGCGAAACCAGTTCCTGGCGCTCGCGGTCATAGGTCAGAGGGCCCTTGGTCACGGGGCAGACGAGCAGTTCGAGGAATTTGGCGTCCATGGCGGTAGGGAATTGGGAATCAGTGTTTCGATGATAGTGAGAGTGCCTGCTCCAGTGCAGGGAAAAATCCCTGTTCGATGGAGAGTTCGAGCGGCACAGCCCAGGCTTCGGGATGCAGGGGCCAGAGCTTGACCGCGTCCTTTTCAGTGCAAATCAAGGCTTTGGCTTCGGGGCTCATGCCTTGCCAGCTCTCAAAATTATAGTGATCCGGCAAGGCCTCGGCCGTGGCAAGTGTCAGGCCCTGGGCCTGCAGCATGGCAAAAAAATGTTCGGGCCGGGCGACAGCCGCCAGCGCATGCAGGGGCAGGCCGCGCAGCGCGCTCAAATCCAGGCGTTCACCGCGCGCGTTGTGGGCATGGGTCGCGAGCCGGCGTTGCAGCGCAAAGGCCGGCGCCGGGCCGGCGGGACGTGGCCCGGCGTGCAGCACCAGGTCCACGGCCCGGGGCCAGGGCTCGCGCAGCGGGCCGGCCGGCAGCAAAAAGCCATTGCCCGTGCCTTCGTCGTTGAAGACGCAGATTTCCACATCGCGCGCCAGGGCCAGATGCTGTAGTCCGTCGTCGCAGACGATGACCTGGGTGGCGGGGTACTGGGCGCGCAGCGCACGCACGGCGGCGATGCGCTCGCGGGCCACGAATACCGGCACGCCGCTGGCGCGGGCCAGCAGCGCGGGCTCGTCGCCCACGTCCTGGGCGCGGCTGTCGGGAAGGGCTTGGCGGCAGTCCTGGGTGCTGCGGCCGTAGCCGCGCGAGACGATGCCGGCGGCGATGCCGCGTTGCTGCAGATGGCGCACCACGGCCAGCGTGACCGGCGTCTTGCCCGCGCCGCCGGCAATCACATTGCCGACCACGATGACGGGAATGCCGGCCGACGCCTGGCGCAGCAGGCCCCCGGCATACAAGGCCTGGCGCAGGCCTACCAGCGCGCCATACAGCAGCGAGACGGGCCACAGCGCCCAGGCCAGGGCGCCGCGGTGGCGCCAGGCGGCACGCAGGCCGTGCGAATCAGAGGGTGTCGCCATGGGCAGACAGCGCCGCTCAGCGCCGCGCCTTGCCCGTCGCCTGGGTCGCAAACGTGATTTGCGCCAGGCCCGCGCGGCGGGCCGCTTCCATCACCGAAATCACCGCCTGGTGCGGGGCGGTGGCGTCGGCGCTGATGATCAGCACGCTGTCCGGCTGGCTTTGGGCCAGGGCAGAGAGGCCCTGGGTCAGGGCCGTGACGCTGGTGTCGGCCAGGGCGGCCTTGTTGATCGCATAGCGGCCGTCGGCGGCTACGGCGACGATGATTTCCTTGGGACGATTGCGCTGCTGCTCGGCGTCGGCGACCGGCAAGGTCAGCTGCAATTCGGTGAATTTGCTGTAGGTGGTCGACAGCATCAGGAAGATCAGGACCACCAGCAGCACGTCAATGAACGGGATCAGATTGATCTCGGGTTCGTCGCGGTGGCGGGGGCGAAAGTTCATCAGGCAGGCCTAGGTTGCAGGGACCGGGAGGGGCAGGGCGTGGGGCAGGGGGCGCCCCATGCTGGGCTTACTTGCGCAGCCGGCCCAGATGGCGCACGAATTGTTCGGCCGACAGCTCCAGCGTCAGCAGATATTCGTCGATCCGCGCGCGGAAGTAGCGCCAGAAGATCAGCGCCGGAATCGCCACGATCAGGCCGAAGGCCGTGTTGTACAGGGCGATGGAGATGCCGCGGGCGAGCTGGGCCGGATCGCCTCCACCCGTGGTCTGGCTGGCGCCTTGCGAGCCGAAGATTTCGATCATGCCGATCACCGTGCCCAGCAGGCCCAGCAGCGGGGCGGCGGAAGCGATGGTGGCCAGCGCGCTGAGGTATTTTTCCAGCTGGTGGGCGGCAGCGCGGCCCGCGCCTTCGACGGCGGCGCGCAGCTCTTCCTCGGAGGCACTGGGGTGGGCGTGCAGCGTGCGCAGGCCGCTGGCCAGCACTTCACCCAGTACGGAATTCTGTGCCAGTTGCTGCACCACATCGCCCGGAGGCAGACCTTTGGCCGAGACGGCCAGGGCTTCGTTCAGCAATTGCGGCGGCGCGACCCTCGCGGTCTTCAAGGCGACAAAACGTTCAAAAACCAGGGCCAGGGCCAGGATGGAGCAGGCAATCAGCGGCCAGATTGGCCAGCCCGCGGCTTGTATGATCGACAGCAATTACTCTCTCCACGCAGAAGGTGCAGTCCGGGATTATGGCCCAGGCGCTGCCTGCCCAGGCACAAAGCTTGGCGGCCGGGAGAGCACGGCGGTATTTTTAGAAAGTTTTGAGTCCTATGTACGATTTTTCCGAGCCCGCCCAGGCCACGGTCTGGGAGGTGGGCGCGCTGTGCCGGGCCGTGGCTGACGCGCTGCAGGCGCGCTTCAATCCGGTCACGGTGCGCGGTGAAATCACCGGATTTTCGCGCGCCGCCAGCGGCCACTGCTATTTCAGCATCAAGGATGCGCAGGGCCAGATCCGCTGCGCCATGTTCCGCCGCGCGGCCGTGCTGCTTGATTTTTCGCCGCGCGATGGTGAATTGGTCGAGCTGCGCGGCAAGCTGGGCGTGTACGAGCAGCGCGGCGACCTGCAACTGATCGTCGACAGCCTGCAGCGCGCGGGCCAGGGCGCCTGGTTCGAGCAGTTTCTGCGCCTCAAGGCCCAGTTGCAGGCCGAAGGCCTGTTTGATGCCCAGCGCAAGCGCGCGCTGCCCGCCATGCCCCGGGGCATTGGCCTGGTGACATCGCTGGGCGCGGCGGCGCTGCACGATGTGGTGACGGCGCTGCGCCGGCGCGTGCCGCATATCCCGGTGGTGCTGGTGCCGGCGCTGGTGCAGGGCGCGACGGCGCCGCAGTCGCTGCGCGATGCGCTGAGCCGGCTGTACCGGATGGCCGGGGAGGGCGCGCCGGGTCCGCAGATCGACGTGATCCTGCTGGTGCGCGGCGGGGGCTCGATCGAAGACCTCTGGGCCTTCAACGACGAACAGCTCGCGCGGCTGATCGTGCAAAGCCCGGTGCCGCTGATCAGCGGCGTGGGCCATGAAACCGATTTCACCATTGCCGACTTCTGCGCCGATCTGCGCGCGCCCACGCCCACGGCGGCGGCCGAGCTGGTGTCGCTGCCGCGCGAGAACTGGCTGGCGGCGCTGGACCAGGGCGCGCAGCGCGTGCAGGCTGCCGCTCAGCGCCACCTGGACCGCCACCAGCAGCGCCTGGACCATGCGGCCCAGCGCCTGGGCCGGCCTTCGGGCCAGCTGCACCGCAATCAGCAGCAGCTCGCGCGCAGCGCGCAGCGCCTGCGCCACGCGATGCAACTGGCTTTGCAGCAGCGGCGCCAGCAGCAGCAGCAGCTCGCGCGGCAGATGCCGCAAGGCCTGGAGCGCGGGCTGGAGTGGCAGCAGCGGCGGCTCGAACGCGCGGCGCTGCGCCTGGAATTGCTCGATCCGCGCCAGGCCTTGCAGCGCGGCTATGCCTTGCTCACCGATGCCCAGGGCCGGGCCGTGACGCGCGTCGCGCAGGCCCGCCCGGGCGACGCCTTGCGCGCATCGCTGTCGGACGGCGACATCGACGTCACCGTGACCCAGCCGCGGTTGTTGTAGCGCAATTGGGGCTGAAACTGTCGGACGCAGGCCAAACATCACAGCAACGGCGGGCTTTGCGGCGGCAAATGGCGCGCGCGGCCCGCGGTTCTTCCTACAATGTCTGCCGTGAGGGCGATGTGCTGCGAGTCAGCGCAGCGGGTCCCCATCAGCGTGCGAGCCGACCGGCCTTTGTCCGGCTTTTGTCAATTCAAACCACCACGAGGAAACACCATGGAACATACCCTGCCACCCCTGCCTTACGCCATTGACGCCCTGGCACCCAACTACAGCCAGGAAACGCTGGAATACCACCACGGCAAGCACCACAACGCTTACGTTGTGAACCTGAACAACCTGCAAAAGGGCACGGAATTCGAATCCATGACCCTGGAAGAGATCATCAAGCGCTCTTCCGGCGGCATCTACAACAATGCAGCCCAGATCTGGAACCACACGTTCTTCTGGAACTGCATGACCCCCAACGGCGGCGGCGAACCCACCGGCGCGTTGGCTGAAGCCATCAACAAGAAGTGGGGCAGCTACGCCTCCTTCAAGGAAGCTTTCGTCAAGTCGGCCGTGGGCAACTTCGGTTCGGGCTGGACCTGGCTGGTGAAGAAGGCCGACGGCTCGGTCGACATCGTCAACACCGGCGCTGCCGGCACGCCCCTGACGACGGAAGACAAGGCCCTGATGACCGTGGACGTGTGGGAACACGCCTACTACATCGACTACCGCAATGCCCGTCCCAAGTTTGTCGAGACTTTCCTCGACAAGCTGGTGAACTGGAAGTTTGCCCAGGCCAATTTCGCCTGATAGCGGACCGGCAGCGTGCGTAGTGCGCTGCCCATCCCCGGGACCCGAAGAGCGATCTTCGGGTTTTTTTTCGTCTGCAAGCTACCGACGCCGGCTGTTACGCCATTCAGGGCAACAGGGGTTTACCATGAGGTCCGGGGTTTGTACCGTCAGGGAAAGCGTCCAAAAACCCCAAGTCTTATAGAAGACATGAAAAAAACCCCTCCGCTCGGGTTAGAATTTTTGCATTGTGAGAACCCGTTGCAAAAATTCGGAACAGGGTCTTCTCCGTGCGTTCAGATCACCTCCTGGGCTGCACAAGAAGCAACTGGCCGGCGGCATGACCACCCTTTTTACTACCTGAGACAAAGATGAGCACCCAGCAATCCACCATCATCTACACCTTGACCGATGAAGCGCCCCGCCTGGCGACCAGCGCTTTTCTGCCCATCGTGCGCACGTTCACGGCGCCCGCGGGCGTCAATGTCGAAACCTGCGACATCTCGGTGGCGGCACGTATCCTGGGCGAGTTCCCCGAATACCTGACCGAAGAACAAAAGGTCCCGAACAATCTGGCTGAGCTGGGTCGTCTGACGCTGCTGCCCGAAACCAACATCATCAAGCTGCCCAACATCAGCGCTTCGGTGCACCAGTTGGTCAGCGCGATCAAGGAACTGCAGGCCAAGGGCTATGCCGTGCCGGATTTCCCGGAAGACCCGAAGACGGACGAAGAAAAGGCCATCCTCAAGCGCTACTCCAAGTGCCTGGGCAGCGCCGTGAACCCCGTGCTGCGTGAAGGCAATTCCGACCGCCGCGCTCCGGCTGCCGTGAAGAACTACGCACGCAAGAACCCGCACAGCATGGGTGAGTGGAGCATGGCTTCGCGCAGCCACGTGGCGCACATGACGCACGGCGACTTCTACCACGGTGAAAAGTCGATGACGCTGGACCGCGCGCGCGACGTGAAGATGGAACTCGTGACAGCCAGCGGCAAGACCGTGGTGCTCAAGCCCAAGGTCTCCTTGCTGGCCGGCGAAATCATCGACAGCATGTTCATGAGCAAGAAGGCGCTGTGCGACTTCTATGAGTACCAGTTCGAAGACGCGCGCAAGACCGGCGTGATGCTGTCGCTGCACGTCAAGGCAACGATGATGAAGGTCTCGCACCCCATCGTCTTCGGTCACGCCGTGCGCATCTTCTACAAGGAAGCGTTCGAGAAGCACGGCAAGCTGTTCGACGAGCTGGGCGTGAACGTCAACAACGGCATGGTCAACCTGTACGACAAGATCGCCACGTTGCCGACCTCGAAGAAAGAGGAAATCATCCGCGACCTGCACGCCTGCCACGAGCACCGTCCCGAGCTGGCCATGGTCGATTCGGCCAAGGGCATCACCAACCTGCATGCGCCCAACGACGTGATCGTCGACGCGTCCATGCCGGCGATGATCCGCATCGGCGGCAAGATGTGGGGTGCCGACGGCAAGCCCAAGGACACCAAGGCGGTGATCCCCGAGTCGACCTTTGCCCGCATCTACCAGGAAGTCATCAACTTCTGCAAGACCAACGGCAACTTCGACCCCGTGACCATGGGCACCGTGCCCAATGTGGGTCTGATGGCCCAGCAGGCCGAAGAATACGGCTCGCACGACAAGACGTTTGAAGTCGCCGAAGCTGGCGTGGCCAACATCGTCGACCTGGCAACGGGCGAAGTGCTGCTGTCGCAGAACGTCGAAGCCGGCGACATCTGGCGCATGTGCCAGGTCAAGGATGCTCCCATCCGCGACTGGGTCAAGCTGGCCGTGACGCGCGCACGCAATTCGGGCATGCCCGCCGTGTTCTGGCTGGATCCGTACCGTCCGCACGAAGCCGAGCTGATCAAGAAAGTGGAAACCTACCTCAAGGACCACGACACCAGCGGCCTGGACATCCAGATCATGTCGCAAGTGCGCGCCATGCGTTACACGCTCGAGCGCGTGATCCGCGGCCAGGACACCATCTCGGTGACCGGCAACATCCTGCGCGACTACCTGACCGACCTGTTCCCCATCATGGAACTGGGCACCAGCGCCAAGATGCTGTCCATCGTGCCTTTGATGGCCGGTGGCGGCATGTACGAAACCGGTGCTGGCGGCTCGGCCCCCAAGCACGTGCAGCAGCTGGTGGAAGAAAACCACCTGCGCTGGGATTCGCTGGGCGAGTTCCTGGCACTGGCCGTGTCGCTGGAAGACATGGGCATCAAGAACGGCAACAGCAAGGCCAAGATCGTGGCCAAGACGCTGGACGAAGCCACGGGCAAACTGTTGGACAATAACAAGAACCCATCGCCCAAGACCGGTCAGCTCGACAACCGCGGCAGCCAGTTCTACCTGGCCCTGTACTGGGCCCAGGCGCTGGCAGCGCAGACCGAAGACGCCGAACTGGCAGCCCAGTTCGCGCCTCTGGCCAAGCAACTGGCGGATAACGAGAAGACCATCGTGGCCGAACTGCTGGCCGTGCAAGGCAAGCCGGTCGACATCGGTGGTTACTACCAGCCCGACGTGGCCAAGCTGGATGCAGTCATGCGCCCCAGCAGCACGCTGAACGCAGCGCTCGCAGCAGCGCAGGCCTGATGCCGCGCGCCCCGCTTGCGGGGCGTGTGCTGAATGCAAAAAAGGCCGGTGGCCTCCGAAAGGAGCCACCGGCCTTTTTGCGTGCGCGCTTGCTCAGCGGCTGCTGAAGGGCGCGCCGACAAGCTTGGCGCCCGCGCGGATGTTCTTTTGCGCAAACCAGCCCTGGTTCATCTCCAGCACGAAGCGTACGGGCTTGGCCGAGCAGTGCGAGGTCTCGTCCAGCGGCTTCATGTCGACCAGGTTGACGATGGTGCCGTCATCGGCGACGAAAGCGGCCGTCAGCGGCAGCAAGGTGTTCTTCATCCAGAAACACTGCACGGCCGGTTGCTCGAAGACAAACAGCATGCCTTCGTGCGGCGGCATCTGCTGGCGGTGCATCAGGCCGATCTGGCGTTCGCCCGGCGATTGCGCGACCTGGGCGTCGATGCGGAACATGCCGGCGCGCAGCTCTACGCGCGGCAACTGCAGTTGGGGGCCATCGCCCTGGGCATGGGCCGTGGGAGCGGTGCCGCCGAGCACAGCCACCAGGCTGAGGGCGGCCAGCAGGGCAGGGCGACGCTGCATGCAGGCGGATCGCAGTTGTTGGAAGCGGGCGGAAAAAGCGGGCATGGCGTGGAGAGATTCAGACGATGCGTGGATGAAAAAAAATGCGGCTGCGCAGGTCTGAGATTACCGCAGTCTGCCGCAGGCCGCGGCCGTCTGGCTGGCCGGCGCAAGCCATGCGCCATTCTGGTGCAAACTGGCCGGGCTTTGGCCCTAAAATCGTGGAGCTGTTCCCCACGCCCTCAAAGCTGCCTGCCGACCAGATGCAGCGTTCCCACCGGAGAAGTTTGTCAATGACCCGCTACCAGCATATCCAGGTGCCTGCCCAAGGCCAGAAGATCACGGTCAATGCCGACATGTCGCTGAACGTGCCGGACGAGCCCATCATTCCTTATATCGAAGGCGATGGCACGGGGCGCGACATCACGCCGGTGATGCTCAAGGTGGTGAACGCCGCCGTGGCCAAGGCCTATGGCGGCGCGAAGAAGATCCACTGGATGGAAGTCTTCGCGGGCGAGAAGTCGACCCGCATCTACGGCCCCGACGTATGGCTGCCCGAGGAAACGATGGAAGTGCTGCGTGACTACGTGGTGTCCATCAAGGGGCCGCTGACAACGCCCGTGGGCAAGGGCATCCGTTCGCTCAATGTCGCCTTGCGCCAGGAGCTGGACCTGTATGTCTGTCTGCGGCCGGTGCAGTACTTCAAGGGCGTGCCTTCGCCGCTCAAGGAGCCCGAGAAGACCTCCATGGTGGTTTTCCGCGAAAACTCGGAAGACATCTATGCCGGCATCGAATACGAAGCCTGCAGCGACAAGGCCAAGAAGCTGATCGACTTTCTGGTCAAGGAAATGGGCGTCAAGAAGATCCGCTTCCCCGACACTTCGGGCATTGGCATCAAGCCCGTGTCCATCGAAGGCACGGAGCGGCTGGTGCGCAAGGCCATCCAGTACGCCATCGACAACAACAAGCCCAGCGTGACTCTCGTGCACAAGGGCAACATCATGAAGTTCACCGAAGGGGGCTTCCGCGACTGGGGTTATGCCTTGGCGCAAAAGGAATTCGGCGCCCAGCCCATAGACGGCGGGCCATGGTGCAAGTTCAAGAACCCGAAGACCGGCAAGGACATCGTCATCAAGGACTCGATCACCGATGCCTTCCTGCAGCAGATCCTGCTGCGTCCGGCCGAGTATTCGGTGGTGGCCACGCTCAACCTCAATGGCGACTACATCTCCGACGCCCTGGCGGCCCAGGTCGGCGGCATCGGCATCGCGCCGGGCGCCAATATGTCGGACTCGGTGGCCTGCTTCGAAGCCACCCACGGCACGGCGCCCAAGTACGCCGGCAAGGACTATGTGAACCCGGGTTCGGAAATCCTGTCCGCCGAAATGATGCTGCGCCACATGGGCTGGACCAAGGCGGCCGACCTGATCATTTCCTCCTTGGAAAAGGCAATCCTCAGCAAGCAGGTGACCTACGACTTCGCGCGCATGATGGACGGCGCGATCCAGGTCTCGTGCTCGGGCTTTGGCGAGGTCATGATCCAGCAGATGGATTGATGGATCAGCAGGTTCCATAGCGTCCCAGATCAAAGCCCCGCCTCTCTGTAGGCGGGGCTTTTTTCTTGTTAGATGTCGCATGGTGTTGCGTGAGTGACCGGCTCCATGGCTCCAACAAGGGCCGTCTCATGGAGCCATTGGAATGCCAGCGCAACGACACGTCAACTACAGCCTCAAGCCTTCAGTTATCAATGCAGCCAAACGGTGGGACAAGCCGTTTGTTCTGACAGATGGGGGAGGCCTGTACATAGAGGTCTTGCCAGGCGGCTCCAAGGTGTGGCGCTATTCGTTCCGCCTGGCAGGGAAGCGGCCGAAGTTGACCATCGGCCCGTATCCACAGATTGGGATTGCTCAGGCGCGCGACATTCATGAGGGCATGCGGGCTCTTGTCGGGCAAGGCATCGACCCGGCCCAGGAGAAAAAAGCCCAAGAGGAAGAAAGAGGCGAACAGGTGCGGCGCAGTGTGACGTTTCGCAATTTTTCGCTGATCTGGGTCGCGGAGACGCAGACGCATCTGTCAATGAACTACCGCATGCAGAGCATCCGGTTCCTGGATTCCTATATTTGCCCGGAGATCGGGGATATGGTCTTGGGCGATGTGAAGCCGCGCAATGTGCTGGCCATCTTGGAGAAGTACAAGACAACCCCCACGACAGCGGACCGCTGCCGGTCAATCATCCAGCAGATCTATAACTTCGCCATTCGAAAGCTGCTGCTGGACACAAACCCGGCGACGCCATTGCGCGGGGCCATCGTTGTCCCGCCGAAAACGCACCACCGCCATTTGAGCGAAAAGGAACTTGCCGTTTTCTGGAAAACGCTCGAAAAGCAGAGATCGGCCACGGTCATCACAACATATGCAGTCAAGCTGCTGATGCTGACCATGGTGCGCAAGTCTGAGTTGCGACTGTCAAAGTGGGTGGAGTTTGATTTGAAGGAGGGGCGCTGGGATATTCCAGCGGATCGCATGAAGATGCGCCTGCCTCATCGCGTGTGGCTGCCTCGCCAGGCCGTGGAGCTTTTGGTGCTGCTGCAAAAGATCACAGGCCATGGTGAGTACTTGTTCCCAACGCGGTTCGTCGGCGCGGGCGGCCAGCCGATCAGCGAAACGACGCTGAACCATTTGTTCAAGCGCCTGGATTTTGGTGTGCCGGGGTTTTCCCCGCACGGGACAAGAAGCACTGCCGCCACGCTTTTGCGCGAGCATGGCTTTGCGAAAGATGTTGTGGAGCTGCTGTTGGCGCACACGGAGCGCGACCAGTCGGCCGCAGCATATTCCCACATGGAGCTTGCAGCGGAGCGCAGGAGAGCGCTGCAATTCCTTGCCGACAAGATTGATGAGCTCACTTCAGAGCCGCAGGGAGCGCTAGCGCACGCACCTGCTCAATAGGCCACACAGGGGTCCCGGCGAGCTGCAAGGCCTCAGGGGCTTTGCCACTGGTCACCCAGCGATGCCATGTGCTCCGAGTAATCGGCAGAATGCCAGGGCGGCCAGTTTTGGAGTTGCGGCAGATATCTGAGACTCGCAGCAGAGCGCCTTCGGGGTATTGGGTCATAGTGTTTCACTCGTAAAAATGCCCGCTTGCTGGGCGGGCTGGTCAAAGTCGGGGATGGGTGCGCGCTTGTCGGGGCGCTGCCGTTTGCGGCGGCTCATTGGGTGGGCTTCTTCCTGGCCTCGGCCTCGATGCCTCGGGCGAAGCGCCGCGGCCAGTCTGGCGATTCATGGAAGTGCGTTTCGTCGTCAATTTCTTGGATTCGCTCGTCCGTCAATGGGGCGTACTCCGGCGCGGCCTTGAGCTGACGCGCAGCCCACTTCACCCGTCGCAGAACCTCCGGCTCGCCCTCAACGTCCGGCCAGTCGGCGCCGAAGCATGCGGCTACGGCGCCGATGGCGGATAGCTGGGCTTCAAGTGCGTTGACTTGCGCTCGATAGGCATCAATGACGCGGATGTTGTAGTTATGCCCGGACTCCAGCTCTGCGATGCGGGCGTGCTGTTGATCCAGCAGGTCGGCCGCGGCGTTGGCACCCAGGCGATCGCGCAGCAGGGCGGGGAGGTGCAGGGCTTGGGGTTGTGGCGCGCAGCCGCTTGCCTCTGGCGACGGGCACTGCCATTGGCCCAGGCCGCAGGCTTCGGCATCGTGGCAGCGCAGGGCTGGGGTAGGTTGCGTCATCGTTTTAGCTCCGTTTATTTGATGCGGATAGTTCGGCCCGTGCGTGGCGTTGTCGGTCATGGTCATGCCGCAGTCCTCAAGAATGAAAAAGCCCGCTGGTGCGGGCTGGTGGATAGACTATTAATGTCGGCCTCATGCCGGCTTAACGAAAGGCGGTGCCGGAATGACTCTTCGCATCACAGAAGCCGGGCTGGCAACAGCCGACGTCAAGTTCGTCAACGAAGTGCTGGTAGCAGCACCAGGAAACACTGAGTCAGGAATTACCGTCTATAAGAGGAAACTGCTTGCCCCATTCGTTGGCCAACATGCCGAGGTCGCAGTGGCTCCATATCACCAACTGATCGTTGAGGTTGATGATCCGGAAGACCCTGACACCCAGGACCGAATTCGCATGAAAGTCCAAAACCGCATGCTGGCTAAACCCTGATTGAGGCAGTGTTGCCCGCAACCATTTCCGATATTGAGTAAGGCTGACTCAATGCCGCAGGGCAGGCCTTCGCCTTCCTCGATCTGGGTGGGCGCCGATGCGCCACAGCTGCAGTAGCTATCGGGAATGCCAGCGGCAGGGAGAATGCGTCGCGCTTCATGGGCGTCCTTAGAAATGAAAAAGCCCGCTCAAGGCGGGCTGTGTGGGGTAGATAGGGTGATCAAAGCCTGCGATGCAGGCTGCAGTCTTTCAGGCGAAAGGTGGTACTTGCGATGGGGCATCGCAAGTACGCTCAAGTGGCAATGGCAGATATCGACCCGTAGCTGCCGCTCGCAAGGTCGCTAGCCAACGCCTGCCTTGCAGCGATTGCTGTCGGTCGACGTCGATGAGCGAGATCACCATGGCTGTTACTTTGCAGTCGCTCGACCCGAAGTCTCGGGCTTCACCGAACGACTGCGGTACGAGTAAGGCCACAGCAGTGCTTACTCGAACCCAATAAAGCGCAGTGATGGCTTTACACAACGTCGCATCGAGCGCTCAGACCTTGAAGGGCCAAGTCGCTCAACGCTTTAGCTGGTGCGGCACAGCCTTTGGCGATGATGTGGACGTTCATGCCGCTCGCTTGAGGAGACAGGGCGGTGTGGGTGATGCAGTGCTGAGTCATCATGCCGGTGAGGTAGATATCGGTGATCCCTGCTTCGTGCACGATTTGCTCCAAATTTGTTTTGAAGAAACTGTCGGCCTCACTCTTTACAACGATGGGCGCATCACCCAACGCGGTGGCAATGGCGCTGTGGGTTTTCACGCCTTCAGTGTCGGACTTGAAAGCGGGGGCGTCTGGAGAATTGACGTGCTGCACCCCTACCACCAGCCAACCATCACATTTCGCTTTTTCAATGGCCTCCACTGCACCTTTGCAAGCCTCGTCGGCATTTTCCAGTGTGAATGCTCCACCAGGAAAGTAATCATTCTGAATATCTATAACGATAAGCGCGTTTTTCATTGGGTGTCCTTCTGTAGGTTTGAGGAGGTTAGAGAAGCTACCTAAGCTTTTAGGCAGCTTTATTTCTTTAGAACTTCATCACCTCACCGTCTTCAGGAATCATCACCCGCTCCTGAATTTTGTTCACTTGCACAAATTCACGCAATTCCTTGCGGCTGAGTGACATGTGGTTCACCGCATCCATGTGCACGGCCACGATCGCTGCATTGGGTGCTGCCTTAGTGGCTTGTAGTGCGTCTTGCTTGCCCATGATGATGGGATGCTCCTCCCAGCCCGTCATGAGCGCGCTCCCCGTGTTGAGAATCACCACGTCTGGCTTGTGCTGCTTCAGCGCCTGATCCACTTCCGGGCGCCATACCGTGTCACCAGCCACGTAAACGGTTTTGGCCTTGGGAGCAGAAAACACAACCCCCATGACGGGTCCCATCGCCTCAGAACGTGCGGGGTCTGCAAACCACAAATCACTGCCATGCTGGCCGCCGGTTTTGCTCAGCTTTACGCCGTTGAAAGTTGTGCTGCCCTTGAGGACGCGCACATCCTTAAAGCCTTGAGCACGAATTGTTTTGGCATCTACTTCGTTTTGCACAAACACTGGCATGTTCTTGGGAATCTGCTTTTGCGCGGCTTCATCCCAGTGATCAGTGTGGGTGTGGGTCACAACGACGGCTTCGACGCTTTTCAATACGTCATCAGCCGAGAAAGGTAGTTCTACCAATGGGTTGCGCAACTCGCTACGGTAGGTGCCTTCAAAGCCCGAGAACCCACCCTTGGGTGAGAGCATGGGATCGACCAGGAACGTGGTGCCAGAGAAGTCGATCTTGACGGTAGCGTTTCGAATTTGCTGGACTTTGACGGCGTTCGCCACAGAAGCGGTCGCTGTCGAGGCGCTTGTGCCCGAGTAAGCTGCGCCGCTGGCGACGAGCATCGCGATGCCACTCAGAGCGACGGCGTTGCGCAGAGGGTTGAAGACTTTCATGTGATTTTTCCTTTCAATAACTTGCTGATTGCGCGCAATGGAGATTCCGTTTGTGCGTTGGGGTCAATTTTGCGGATTGGCTTGGATTCGCGCCATTGGCCCAAATGACAACATTAGATAAAATCGGGCCAATTTGCAGCCATCGCCACTGGAGACTCTATGAAGCCCGTCCGTGTAGCAGTCCTTGCTTTCGAGGGCGTCAGCCTTTTTCATCTCTCGGTGCCGGGCATCGTGTTCGGCGTAACGCCTGCACCTACTGGACTACCACCGTACGAAGTGCGCTACTGCGCGCCGACTCCTGGCCGCGTTCGCTGCGACCAGGGTATGGAAATTGAGGTGCCCGGAGGCCTTGGTGCTATGGACAACGCTGACATCGTCATCGTCCCGGCCTGGAACCATCCAGAAAACGCTGCACCAGCAGTTTTGTCGAACGCACTGAGACAGGCCCATGCCCGCGGCGCACAGGTTGTTGGCCTGTGCCTAGGCGCCTTTGTACTGGGTGATGCTGGCTTGTTGGACGAACGCCGCGCGACAACCCATTGGGCCTGTCGCGAGCTTTTCGCCAAACGTTTTCCCAGAGCTAACTTTCTGCCTGATGTGCTCTATGTGGATGACGGCAATGTCATTACGTCCGCCGGGACAGTTGCTGCGATTGATTGCTGCCTGAACCTCGTGCGTCAGCGTCACGGCGCTGACGTTGCCAACCGCGTAGCGAGGTTGCTGGTGACACCGCCACACCGCCAGGGCGGACAGGCGCAATACATCGAGCAGCCGGTGCCTTCGCTGCCCAGCGAAAGCCGTTTACCGGGCGTTCTGGAATGGGCGCGCGAGCATCTGTCGGAGCCGCTGTCACTGGATGTATTGGCCGAAGTAGCGCGCATGAGCCGGCGAACCTTTACCCGGCGTTTTCGTGAGGCCACGGGAATGACATTCGTCAAGTGGCTAGCTGCCGAACGTATCGCAAGAGCGCAGCTGCTGCTGGAAACTACGGATTTGCCGATTGAGCAGATTGCGACGGAGGTGGGATTTGGCTCTGCATTGTCCCTGCGTCAGCACTTTGCGGGCCAACTGCACACCTCACCATCTGCATACAGGCGGCTCTTTTGTGAAGGCCAACACGGCACTTCTGACTAAAAGTGCTCGGTTCTGGAAGACTGCTTTGCCGATAGTAGGTATACGACCTGTCAACGGCAGCAATATGTCTTGAAGCAGTCCTTTGGTAAGTGATGGTGAAAGACTGCAATTGGCCGGTAGGCGTCAGTGCCCGCAGGGCAGGCCCTGGCCTTCTTCCAGGTGGGCAGGAGCTTCGGCGCCGCAGCTGCCGCAGCGCTTGGCTGGCGCTGCTTGCGTGGCAGGCCCCGGAAACGAAACAGCCCGCGGCGGCGGGCTGGTGTTTGTTGATTTGCCGACCCCGCATCGGCGGGCCAGCTCGCAAAGTCATTGCGCAAGCTCTGGCGGCGTGTGTTCTCGCTCGGCTTTGGTGATGTGGGGCCGGTGATCCAGCTTGCAGCTTTGAACTACGTGCGTTGCCTCGCCCAGGCGCAGGGGGATCTCCCCCTGTCTGCTCACACCTGTTGAAGCTCAACATTCACTTGCCGACTTCGTGCCCAATGACACCACCGACTGCGGCACCACCGACGGCTCCGACTGCACTGCCTCCGGTCAGGATGGAGCCGCCAATGGCACCCGCACCTGCCCCGATGGCCGTGTTCCTCTCGCGCTGGGTCATTCCGCTGCACCCGGCCATGGCCAAGAGCATGACGGCAATGACTGCACTGGATGCAAATTTTTGCTGCGTTTTCATGGGATTACCTCTTAAAAAAATCAAATCCAAACTCATTACTTTCTCTGTGACGAATGAGCTGTGTCAGTACTTCGGCGCTGGCGCTGGCGCTGGCGCTGGCGTTGGCTCTGGGGCCGGTGGCGTCACGATGACCGTGGCACCTTCGCCAGGCTTGCCCATGGCACCTTTTTCGCCTTCAGCGCCCGGGCTACCCTGTGCCCCTGTCGCGCCTTGTGGACCTGCGGGACCGGGAGCGGGAGCAGGAGCAGCGGGAGCGGGCACATTGACCACCGTAGGCCTGTCACAAGCCGCCAAACCCAACGTGGCAACCAACATCGGTATCAAAATCAAATGTTTCATGGGGAGTCCTTCGAGGTGGCAGAAATCACGACAAGGATGACTCCGGGAGCCATCCACCATCCAGTTATCACAGGCGCCGACCTTGAATGACGCGAATGAGGATCACCACAACGGTGATGACCAGCAGAATGTGAATAAGTCCACCCATGGTGTAGGACGTGACAAGGCCAAGGAGCCAGAGGGCCACCAGGATGATTGCAAGGGTTTCAAGCATTTTTTCTCCTTTTGCCTTGCGGCCGTGAGCTGAAGTTCAAAGCTCTCCGCAACGGGTGTGTTGTCTCTTTTCCTTCAGTCTCCTCTTGGTCGGGCCGGCTGTCTGTTCGGTTGCGCACAAAGCGCCGTCAATCGTTGAATCGCCTTGCCAGGCCTGCCAATGGATATCCCGAACGGATACGCCCTCGAGACTGAGCGGCGTCACACCTGAACCGGCCGACCGGGCACGCATTCAACTCAGAAGCTTGGCGTAAGCCTGACGGTCGGCAGCGTAGCAACTGCAAGCCGCCTCTTCGAGCCCACTTCGGTCCAGGACCGTCACGTGGCCGCGGTGGTATTCGATCAGTCCTTTGCGTTGCAGGCTGCCGGCCGCGGCAGTGATGCCAACCCGACGCACGCCGAGCATGTAAGAGAGAAATTCGTGCGTGACACGAAAGCTGTCTGCATGGGCACGATCCTGACTCATCAGCAGCCAGCGAGCCAGCCGGGGGTTGATCAGGTGAAAGCGCAGGCACACTGCCGACGACGCCATCTGGGTCATCAACACATACACATAACGGCTGAGGAGACGTTGCAGCGGAGCGTTGAGCACCAACTCTGCGCGAAATGCTTTGGCACCCATGCGCCAAGCCGCCCCCGGGCCTTGCACGACCGCCCGCAGGGGCGTGGTCGAAACGCCCAGTGCCAGTTGCGTGCCCAACATCCCTTCACGGCCGACCATGCCAACTTCCACTCCCGGATGTCCCTCGACCGGGGCGATCAATGAAATGAAACCCTCGATGGGAAAGTAGACGTCGGCTGTCGGCGCTCCAGACTCGCAAAGCACTTCCGCCAGAACCAGTGAGACCGGCTCGCAGTGGGCCAAGAAATGCAGACGCTCCTTGCGTGGAAGCAACTCAATGAGGTGATTCTCGATGGCCATCTGGCGGCACTCCGGTTGGTTTTTGCCCGTCCAAGGGCCTGGGCATGGCGTAGAGGCACCGCCAGCAACTCTGCTGTTGAATGCTGTTCGCTATTCGGTGAAGTTTGCGCGTGGCGTAACAGCATGACTGTCTGTCAGCGCACATAGCAGGCCCTTGCTTGCCCACCAAAACGGACCATTACCCCAGAGTGCCGACCCACCCGGCTCTGCTAATGCCCCGCTGTCTCTGAACCTGTTCAAGGTCTCAGGTTTGGCAGGCTATGTCGCCGCCTTGTCGGGGAGCAACCGGTCGTACTCCTTCTTGACCACCGCATAGCACTCGCAGGTGCGTTTTTCCAAGCCTTCACGATCCAGCACCGAAATGCGGCCGCGCGCATACTGGATGAACCCTGCGGACTGCAATTTCAGCGCGGCCTCGGTCACCCCTTCACGCCGAACCCCGAGCATGTTGGCAATCAGTTCCTGGGTCATCACAAGTTCACTGCCCCGCAGACGATCAAGGCTCAGCAACAGCCAACGGCACAGTTGCTGATCCAGCGAATGATGGCGATTGCACACGGCCGTTTGCGCCATCTGCGTGATGAGCGCCTGGGTGTAGCGCAGCAGCAGGTGCAGCACCGGACCGCCCCGGTCAAACTCGTCCTTCATGACCTGCGCTTTCAGGCGAAAGCCCACCCCAGCGCTTTGCACCACGCCACGACTGGGCGTGGATCCGCCGCCCATGAAGAGTGAAATCCCGACAACCCCTTCGTTCCCGATTACGGCTATCTCGGCCGATCCGCCATCTTCCATCACGTACAGCAGCGAGACGATGGCGGTGATCGGAAAAAACACATGCGTCATGGTGCTGCCGGACTCATACAGCACCTGGCCCAGTGTCAAATCAACCAGTTCCAAATGAGTGCGCCAGTGCTCAAACTCGGCTGCTGGCAGCGCCGCCAGCAGGTGATTCTCTTTGGGTTGAAAAGAAACAGCCATCACAAACTCCTGCGCGGATTCGAGTCAAAAACAGCACCGGCACAAGCTCTTGCAAAGAGCCCAATGTTCCACACCGAACATACGCATTGTCGCCCATGACCGCGGTGGCGGGGACTTCGGTCGCTAGGTCAACAGCAGGGTTGCCCCGCCACAGCGTACGCAAGCGAACAGCTGGGCAAGCATCGCTGGGTGGTGGAAAGAACGCATGATTGGTTTGCCAGAAGCACCTGGGCTTGAGTGACTTTCATTGCGCCTCCTTTGGCTGCTGCAATGCTGCGGGCATGGGAGCGAATAAAGAGCCGCGTGGTGCCCGGCAAGAAAAAGGAGGAGGGCGGAGACACGCCGGGCGCGGCTGAAAACGAGAAAGCCCGCTCAGAGGCGGGTCGGAGGCGAAAAAAACCCGTCGAAATGGGTTGTGGGTGACTTGGGTCTTTAGATTTCGGCGTCGCCGAGTGCCGCAGTATCCAGCCGGGGTCGAGAAGCGGTCTTTTTGACTACGCGCCGTACCATCAGCACAAGCAGCATGAACCCGATGAAGTACATCATCCAGACGGTGTACTCGGTGAGCGGATCTTTAGAAAATGCTCGCCACATGGCGACACAGGCGGTGAGCACGAATGCCAGTTCTGTGAGGAAGATCAGCCGCTCTGAAAACTCAAGAAATATCGACAGAATCAGCACGACTAAGAGTGCGATAAAAATAGCAGCTCCAATCAGTAGTGAGGATTCAGGCACGTTGTTCTCTTGAGATTGACGAGTCTTATTGTTGTTTTTCCTACGACAGTCGGCAACCAAAACCCTGTTTAAATTCGTTACGGCGCTGGCGGAGCGGATTGTGTGTTTCGCGGTCCCCATGAGCGCCAGCATGCCCGGCGTAGCCGAACGCAAAAAGCCCGCGATATGCGGGCTCCATTGGGTGTCGGCTTCTGAGGCCGTTGGTTTTGCTCGTCTAAACGAGCGTCAAGCGCTTAGCTTGGTTGCTTTGGCTTGTCTTCTGGCTTCTGGCTGGGCTGCTGCCCGGGCTGTTGCTTGTTTGGAGACTGTTGCTGCGGCTGTTGCTCTTCTTTTTTGCCCGGGTTGCTTTGACTTTGTCCGGGTGTGGTGGTTTGCATTGTCATGACGCTATCCCTTGGTTTGTGAATGACAAGCCAGGATGACTCGCCATGTCTTCACGGTGCGCTCATTGCGATACCCGCGCTGTACCAATGCGTTACGGACCTGTCGGCCCAGGGGACTGGGGGCTCAGATCGCAGCACCGCCCGGGGCGAGCCAGGGCGCTGGTTTTGGGTTGGCGTGCACAACGCAAGGCGCATCTTGCCGTTGCCGTCGGGCTGCACAGTCAGTCATGAGGAGCGGATAAAGAGCCGCGTGTTGCCCGGCAAGAAAAGGGAGAGGCGGAGACACGCCGGGCGCGGCTGAAAACGAGAAAGCCCGCTCTGTGGCGGGCCGGAGGCGTAAAAAAACCCACCGAAGCGGGTTGTGAGGGGTTAGTGTTTTGCGTCGCCGAACTCTGGCCTATCCAACCTATGAGGAGGAACGGCCTTCTTGAGAAAACGTCGAAACATCAGCACAGCCAACATGAAGCCAATGACGGACATCATCGAGAGGGCGTACTCGGTGAGCGGATCTGTCGAGAGCGCTCTCCAAATGGCGACGCTGGCGGCGAGCACGAATGCAAATTCTGTGAGGTGCAATAAGCGCGTCGAAAATTCAAAGATGAACGACAGTACCAGTGCGCTGAAGAGCAAGGCAAACACTGCAGCACTAATCAAAAGTGGTAACTCAGGCATGGCTTTCTCCAGAGTTGGTTTGTTTTTATTGTTGAAAATCCTGTGGTTCATCGCAGACAAAACGCTGTTTGGATGCGTAAGCTCGTCTGAACGAGCTTCAAATCTGCATGCCCCGCCTTGTCTCTAGGGTGCGCTCATTCGTATACCCACGCTGTACCCATGCGTTACGGTCTCAGCGCAATCGGGTGCGACGTCTCCATCTATCTCTTCAGAGGTTCGGGCTGAACTACGCGCTCGGATTCTGGATCCTGAGGGATGTCCGGCTCATTGTCTGGGGAGAAGGGCGGGTGAGGTGGATCGTCGCCGCCACCAGGAGCGATGGGTTCCTGTTCCGGATACGGTTTGCCGACAGGATCCATTTCCTCGTCCTCTGGCAGCGATTCCGATGTCTTGGGCTTAGTCATAAGTCATTCCTCGTGCGGTGATTGATGGGCTGTTTTGCTGGACCGTTGACTCCGGCTGGCCTAACAAGGTGGGCGAAGACGAAATCGGATGCTGTAGGCGCGATGCCCCAATCGCCGGCATAAGTACTAAAAATCACAAACCGCGGCTATCTTTCAAAGGCTCTGGGCTGCCTTGTGCCTTGAGGGTCGCGCGGGCTGAGTGATGAAGAGAGCGGTCGGGAGCGCTGTGCATTTAGCTGGCAATCTAAGCGTTGCTCTCTGGGGGAAGGTGTCGAGTTTTCTTGATGCGTATTTCGGGAGCCGTTACAAAAGAGCCCAAAACGTAGTTGGCGGGAGAAAAGACATAGTCACCTCCCTTTGCCTGATGGTGTCGGGCGTCTGGCACGCTGGGTTTTCGATCGCCTAAGTAGGCTGCGGACTTGGAGAGTGTTTTCATCTACGACTCCGATCTGACTTGGTAGATCGGGGTCGATCACCTTGACCTCACAGTACGCTTTCCCACACGAAAAGCTTGCATCCTGAGTCGCAATCTAGGCAGTTCAAACCGAAACCCTGCACGCAAGGCTTTGGTCTGCCCTGATGTCGCTTGGGATCCCATGCCGCTGTCGTGCGGCTTCTACGCTGCTGGCGAGCAGAGAAAAGGCCGGGTCATCCGGCCAGGTTGGGGATCATGTGTTCTCCTTCGCAGCGCGTGGCTGCTGGTGTGTTGAGTGCTCTGGTCTCTCGCGTTGCACTGGGTCTCTTGGGTTGAAAGCTTCTGCGTGTCATGCAGGCAGTTTCAGCCACCGTGCGCCCCAGGGCAACGTCCAAACGTCCAGGAGGACAGACAAATGATGTGGCTTGATTCACTCCGCGCCGCGGTGAACCAGTACCCCGGCGGTCGGCCGGCTGTGGCCATGCGCCTGGGTAAAGCCGATGAGGTTTTGCGCAAGGAGCTGGCTGGCACTTCGGCAAACCACAAGATGGGGCTCACCGACTCTCAGCACATCGTGGAAATGCTGGCGGAGCAGGGCATTGATGTTTCTGGCTTCAAGGTCTCCGTCGATGCTGCCTGCTTGAGCGAGGCTGACTCTGCTGGCGCTGCCAGCCTGCACGTCCTGGCGGCTTACGGCTGCAAGGAAATGTCCGAGGTGGTCGCTGCTGTGGCGGCATCGCTCACGGACGACCATATCTCGGGCATCGCCAACCGCGGCGCTCCTGTCAGTCCGCAAAAAAACACCTGCCCAGCGGGTTTGTAAGAAGAAATATTTTTGAAATTTGATGGAATACGGTGATTTGTTTCGCAGAAATTCAAATGAGCGCAAAGACCGTGCTATAGTTCATCCATCGACGCAGGGGATGCAAGCAATCGCCTCTCCCGCTGAAAAAATACCGCGCGATGGAGCAGTCTGGTAGCTCGTTGGGCTCATAACCCAAAGGTCGTAGGTTCAAATCCTTCTCGCGCAACCAACGTGTTCCGGCTTAGTCTGGAACCTGCAAAAAAGCCCACTTCGGTGGGCTTTTTTGCGTCTGCAGCGCCCGTCCACAACTTGTCAGGTTACAGGCGCATGACCCGTGCAGCGGCTCAGAAGCGCTTGCAGTGTCGCGGGGTTGCCGTCGACATCGGCACAGGCCACGTAGCTGTCCGGACGAATCAGGTAGGCCGCATTGCGCAGCAAGCCTGCCGCCGCATACGGTGGGCCGAAATCAAACTGGTGCAAGGCGATGCGCTGTGCTGCGCACCATGCGACGAGATCGCTGCGGGCCGTGCCGTACACATGCACTTGCCAGGCGATGGCGGCCAGCGGGCCGTAGTTGTCGGCTGCGCGCACCCAGGGCAGGCGATCTCCGCCGTGTACCGCGCCAGCCTGGCCCGCGCTGATCGGGCTGTCGCGGTAGCGGATCATCGTCTGCGAAAGCAGGCGAAAGGCGTATTCGCGCACTGCACCGACGCCATAGGCCAGCGACGCCAGCCGCGGGGCGATCTGGGTGCGCACGAAGTCGGCCAGGCGGCCACCAGCGGTGATGAAAGTGAAAGCACGGTCCGTGGTCTCCACCAGCGTCAGTGCAAAGGCACGGCGCTCGGCCTCATAGCTGTCGAGCAAGGCGTCGGGCGCACCCTGGCGCAGAACGCCTGCAAGCTTCCAGGCGAGGTTGATCGCGTCGCCTATGCCGGTGTTCATGCCCTGGCCGCCGACCGGGCTGTGGATGTGTGCCGCATCGCCGACCAGGAAGGCGCGTCCCCGGCGATAGTGGTCGGCCACGCGGTGGTGCACGCGGTAGGTCGAGAACCAATGGACTTTCGCGACTTGAAGCCCGACGCTGGCGAGGGCGCGGTGGCCCACGTCGTCGAAGGCCAAGGACTCGGCATGCTCGCTGTTGTCGTCGGCTACGCCAATCAGGCGGCCCCGGCCCTGATCGTCGTAGCCCAGCCAGAGGACGAAATCGGCCTGGTTGAGCGCGGCGTTCACATCGCCGTTGGCCGTCGGTCCGCTGGCTTGCACATCGGCCACATAGAAGTATTTTTCATAGGTGCCGCCGGCAAAATCCGTGCCCAGCGCATGCCGAACCACCGAACGCGCTCCGTCGCAGCCGGCGATATAGGCCGCTTCGCAGCGCTGCTCGCTCCCATCGGCCGAGCGCAACTGCACCACGACGTGATCCCCGAAGTCTTCGAAGCCCAGGCACTCGGTCTGCCATTGCACTTCCACGCCCAGCGCCTTCAGCCGCTCGACCAGGAGCCGTTCGTGCTTGTCCTGGGGGAAGACCAGGACAAAGGGGTAGGGCGTCAGTTCCTGCCCGGCCGAGCCGAAGGACAGCGTCGCACGCTGGCGGCCTTTGGCCCAGAGATGGAGGGCCGGCGCGCGGTGGCCGGCAGCGATCACAGCGGCGTCGAGGTCCAGCTGGCGGTACAGCTCCAGTGTGCGCGCATGCACCACCATGGCCCGCGAGGTTGCCCCCGGCCCGCTGGCCTTGTCGACGATGCGCACAGCCACGCCCTGCCTGGTGAGCCACAGCGCAAGCACCAGGCCGGTGGGGCCGGCACCGACGATCAGGACGTTGGCGAGGGGTGTCATATGCGCCTGGGTTGGATGGTGATTCCTGTCCTCATTGCGTATTGTGGCTGTCGTGCAGGGTGGGGCTTGTAGGGCGTAGCGCCATGTGGCGCAGGGCAGCTCGGCAACACGGCCGCTCAACTTCCACCGTTCGTGCATTCACCGCAGGTCCGCACCATTGATCCGCACAACGGGTATTCCGGCAAGGTCTACATTCGCAAGGCATAGGACGTTGATAGCCCAGCCTTCGAAGGGAAGTTTTCCGGCTCTTATTTCGTCCGCGGTGGGTTGGCTGGGTATACGAAAAGGCAAGATTCCACAGCTGGGGCAGAAGTAATCCCTGGCCGTCTTTGTGTGCCATTCATAGACGCTGAGATTTTCCAAAGGGGTCAGCATGCGCAGCGCTTCCTTTGGGACCCGGTGAATCAGCGCAGCTCGGCGCCGGCCGATGGAGCAGTTGCAACTTCGTACGTGGTCGAGATCCAGGTCCACTTCGAAGCGGCACGCACCGCAGTGACAGGAGCCTTGATGGGTTTTCATGCACAGTATTCTCGCCAAAAGGGGCCGCCAATGGACGGCTCAAAGACGGCTGCCCGACGCTGCGCTGGGCTGAATCCGGAAGGTCGCCTTCGCGGCACCAACTGCTCACTGCATGCGCCTGAGGCCTGTCGAAGGAATAGTATGGAGTGCGGCCCGGCCTGATGCTCCCGGCTGGGAGTTCGACGGCCCGTGACGAGCGAGGTGTCCATGGAACAGACCACGAACCCAAGGAGCGTGCTGGCGCGCATTCCCACCGCTGTCTGGGCGCTGGGCTTGGTGAGCATGCTGATGGACATCTCTTCCGAGATGATCCACAGCCTGCTGCCCATGTTCATGGTCGGCGCCCTGGGCATGTCGGCTTTCGCGGTGGGGCTGATCGAAGGGTTGGCCGAGGCCACGGCGCTGGTGGTCAAGGTGTTTTCCGGGGTGCTGAGCGACTGGTGGGGCAAGCGCAAAGGCCTGGCCTTGCTGGGCTATGCGCTGGGCGCGTTGAGCAAGCCGCTGTTCGCCCTGGCCTCGGGCTCCGGCCTGGTGGTGGCTGCCCGGCTGACCGACCGCATCGGCAAAGGCATACGCGGCGCGCCGCGCGATGCGCTGGTGGCCGACGTGACGCCGCCGGAGATCCGGGGCGCGGCCTTTGGCCTGCGGCAGTCGCTGGATACGGTCGGGGCCTTTCTCGGGCCGCTGCTGGCCGTGGGGCTGATGCTGTTGTGGGCCAACGACTACCGCGCGGTGTTCTGGGTCGCGGTTTTCCCCGCGGTGCTGGCGGTGCTGGTGCTGCTGCTGGGCGTGCGCGAGCCCGCGGCCGTGCCCGGCGCTCGCCGCAGCAACCCGATCCGGCGCGAGAACATGCGCAAGTTGGGCGGGGCCTATTGGTGGGTCGTGGTGGTGGGCGCGGTCTTCACGCTGGCGCGTTTCAGCGAGGCCTTTCTCGTGCTGCGCGCCCAGAACGTGGGCGTTCCCACGGCGCTCGTGCCTTTGGTGATGGTCGCCATGAATCTGGTTTATGCGGCTTGCGCCTACCCCTTTGGCCAGCTGTCCGACCGCATGATGCACAGCAAGCTGCTGGCATTGGGGCTGGTGGTGCTGATCGCGGCGGACGTTTTGCTGGCTTGCGCGCAGCACTGGGGCATGGTCCTCGCCGGGGTGGCCGTCTGGGGCATCCACATGGGGATGACGCAGGGCTTGCTGGCGGCCATGGTGGCGGATACCGCGCCCGCTGATTTGCGCGGGACGGCTTTTGGTGTATTCAATCTGGCCAGCGGCGTGGCCATGCTGGTGGCCAGCGTCATTGCCGGGTTGCTGTGGGACGTTTATGGGCCGGTGGCGACTTTCTGGGCCGGAGGCCTGTTTGCGCTGCTGTGTCTGCTCGGTTTGCGACTGAATCCGCGCGGGCGAGAGACGCGTAGACCCATGTGTTAATAATGGTTTTTTTAGATACTTAATTGCTTGTGCTGTCATGAAAAGCTGCGCTAAGCCGCTATCGCATCAAAATATTTTCTTATTTCAGAAAGTTGTGAAATATGTTTTTGAAGCCCCTGGATGCGAAAAATGCGGTGCGCGCTCACTCTTCTCAGCGCGCTTTTCTCGTGAGAAATATGATTGCCCCCCCGACGAACTGCGGCTGGATCGACACCATCGACACATTCTTGCAGTCAAGGCGCTGATCCAGCGGCATCGTCGATACGTGTAATCACACCATGCAAAAAACATCTATACCAACCCTGCATCACTTCTCCAATCCATGGATGAGGAAGGAAACGCCATGCATGTACTGACCCTCCTGCTTCTGGCCGTTCTCGGCATTCCGCTGACCCTGGGGGGCGGTTATCTGCTGGCCCTGGGCGGCAGCCCTTTTTATCTTCTGAGCGGCGTGGTCGTGCTGATCGCCGCCTATGGCGTTCTCAAGCGCCAACGCTGGGCCACCCCTTTGTATGCCGTCTGGATGCTGGTGCTGCTGGCCTGGTCCCTGTGGGAATCGGGTCTGCACTGGTGGCCTTTGGCAACCCGTCTGGGTCTGCCCGCCATCATCGGCTTTGTGATGGCCATTCCTGCTTCGCGCCGTAGCGCCACAGGCACGCCCGCGCCTTTCAGCGCCGGCTGGCCCGTGCTGGCCTCTTCGGCGCTGGCCGCCGTGGTGGCCCTGGTCGGCATTCCTTTCCACCTGCATGAGACCGAAGGCAAGCTGTCCATGGAAGTGGTCAATGCGGACGCCAAGCTGGGCGACGGCGCACTGGCCGATGGTGACTGGGGCGCCTATGGCCGTACCCACTACGGTCAGCGCTTCTCGCCCCTCAAGCAGATCACGCCCGAGAACGTCAGCCAGCTGGACGTGGCCTGGCAGATCCGCACGGGCGACATGAAGGGGCCTGGCGACGTGGGTGAGACCACCTACCAGGCGACCCCGTTGAAGGTCAACGGCAATCTGTACCTGTGCACTCCCCACAGCCTGGCCATCGCGCTCGACGCCGACACCGGTGCCGAAAAATGGCGTTTCGATCCCCAGGCGGGCCTGGAAACGGGTCGTCAACACCAGACCTGCCGCGGTGTTTCCTTCCACGGCAGCGCTGCACCCACCCAGGTCGCAGCCGCGCCAGCGGCGGCTGCCTGCGTGAACCGCATCTTCCTGCCGACTTCGGATGCCAAGCTGTACGCACTGGATGCCGCCACCGGCAAGCCTTGCGCGGACTTCGGCAAGGGCGGTGCCATCGATCTGATGCACAACATGCCTTCCAAGCAGCCGGGCTTCTACAACCCCACCTCGCCACCCGTCGTGGCCGGTGACAAGGTGATCATCGGGGGCTCCGTCAACGACAACTACGCCGTCAAGTCGCCTTCCGGCGTGATTCGCGCCTATGACGTGCATACGGGCCAGCTGCTGTGGAACTGGGACTCGGGCAAGGCCGACGTCACCGCGCCGTTCGACATCAACAATCCCGACCAGACCTACCAGGCGTCGTCGCCCAACAGCTGGTCCGTGTCCAGCGTGGACATGGCCCTGGGCATGGTCTACATCCCCATGGGCAATCGCACGCCTGACCAGTTGGGCATGTACCGCAATGCCGATGAAGAAAAGTACGCCACTTCGGTGGTGGCACTGGACCTGGAAACCGGCAAGGTGCGTTGGGTGCAGCCGTTCATGCACCACGACCTGTGGGACATGGATTCGCCCGCACAGCCTGTACTGGTCGACCTGGACCTGGCCAAGGGCCGCGTGCCCTCTATCGTGGTGCCGACCAAGCAAGGCGATGTCTATGTGCTGGACCGCCGCGACGGCACGCCCGTGCATGCCATCACGGAACGCGCAGCGCCTCAGGGCACGGAAATTCCAGGCCAGACCGTGGCTGCCACCCAGCCGGTTTCGGCCCTGAGCTTCGAGCCGCCACCGCTGAAGGAGTCCGACATGTGGGGCGCGAGCTTGATCGACCAGATGATGTGTCGCATCCAGTTCAAGAAGCTGCGCTATGAAGGCCGTTACACGCCTCCGTCGCTGCAAGGCTCCATCGTCTATCCCGGCAACTTCGGTACCTTCAACTGGGGTAGCGTGGCGGTGGATCCCCAGCGTCAGGTGATGTTCGGCATGCCGACCTACCTGGCCTTCGTGTCCACGCTGATTCCGCGTGCACAGCTCGCCGGCCAGCAAATGAACCTGGGTGAGCAGGGCATCAATGAAAACGCGGGTGCGGACTACGCGGTGAAGATGCATCCCTTCCTCTCGCCCGTCGGCGTGCCTTGCCAGGTGCCACCATGGGGCACGGTGGCCGCTGCCGATCTGCGCACGGGCAAGATTGCCTACCAGTACCGCAACGGCACCATCCGTGACCTGTCGGCCATCCCCATGCCCATCAAGGTGGGTGTGCCCGGGATCGGTGGTCCTTTGATGACCGCCAGCGGCGTGGCCTTCCTGGGCGCCGCGGTGGACAACAACTTCCGCGCCTACGACGTGGCCACGGGCAATGTGCTGTGGAATGTCCGCATTCCCGCAGGCGGCCAGGCCACGCCCATGACCTACCTCAACAGCCAGGGTGAGCAAGTGGTGGTGCTGGTGGCCGGCGGCCACGGCTCCATCGGCACCAAGGCCGGTGATTACGTGGTGGCGTACAAGCTGAAGAAGTAAGCGCTGCGCGCAAGCGGGGCTGGCATGCCAGCCTGTCCCGCGAAAAGGCCTTTTCAACCTCTCCAGAGAGTGCTTGAAAAGGCCTTTTTTTTATCCCCGATGGCCCAAGCGATGGTGCTTGGGCCGAGGGACTCAGGGCGCCGCGTCCCCTGTCTCGGGCACATACACCACCGAGCCGTCCTTCATGCGGTAGGCCACGCCGGCCTTGGCGCCTTCGCCCTGGCCGGCCTGGCCGTTGGCCTTGAAGCGTTCGACCTTGTCGCCTTTCTTGACGATCATTTCCATGCTTTCCTTGCCGGCGTTGGTGACCACGGTGACGTCGGGCTGGGACATGGCGGCCATCAGCGGGTTCTGCGCGATGGTGATCAACAGGGCCGCGATGATCACCAGGAAGATGTCGATTAGGTTGACGACGGACAGGATGGGGTCCTCGGCGTCGCCTTCTTCGAGGAATTTGAGGCTCATGCGCTCACTCCGGCGTGGGACGTGGGGGCCACGGCGCCGGGCGCCAGCGCGGGCGCGGCGATGGGCGCGTTCTGCTGCAGCCAGACGATTTCCTCGGCCAGCCAGCGGCGGCGCACGGAGACGATCCAGTAGGTCAGGGCCGAAGCGATCAGCGCCAGGATCACCGCCGAGAAGGCCACGGCCAGGTTGTCGGCGACGGCGGCGATGTCGCCGCTGGAGATGCTCTTGAGCGCCGGACCCATGGGAATCATGGTCGCGACCAGGCCCAGCATGGGCGTCACGCGCGTGGCCACGCGCGGCACTTCCAGCAGGCGGTGGGCCGCGAGGTCGCGCTCGTCGGGCGAAGCGCCGGGGTGGCGGCTGGCCCAGCGCAGCAGGGGGTAGGCGCTGCTGTGCGCGGCCGAGGCATTGAGCCTTTGCTTCTTGCGCTGGACATGGGCCATGGCGAACTGGCCGAAGGCGAACAGCGAATAGAAGAACAGCAGGGCGATGGCCAGCAGCGTGGGAATCAGGAACAGCTGGCCGATGGTGTACATCCAGGATTCGATGTGCAGGCTTGTCATGGGAAGGCTTTCAAATCAAGAGAGAAAAGTAAGGAGGCGGCGCGCTCAGTGCGCTGCCGCGGGCAGGGGGCGCGGCCGGGCCTGGCGCAGTGCGCCGGCGGCCACCACGGCCAGCACCAGGGCCCACAGCAGCCATTGCTGCAGGCTGGCGGGGGATGCGGGCGCAGGCGGCTCCACCTTTTGCAGCTGCATGCCGCTGATGGTGGGCGTGGCTGGCGCGGGTTCGGGTGCGGCTTCGGGGGGCGCGGCTGGCGCTGGCGCTGCGGCGGGGGGCGCGGCCGCGGGCGCCTGCGTCGGCAGCGCATTGCTGTCGGCGGCGCCGGCCACATAGTCCATCAGCGCGCGGCTCGCGGGCTGTACGCCGAAGCGCTGCTGCAGTTGCTGATAGCGGTTCTTGAGCGTGGCCAGCGTGGCGTCGTCGGTCTGCCAATAGCCTTTGCGCGCGGCTTCGAGCATGCGCTCCATGGTCTGGGCGTAGGCATGGGGGTTGCTCTTTTCCATCCATTCCCTGACGCCCAGCCGGTGCTTGTCGTTCACATAGACGTCGGCCATTTCCTGCCACTGGTCGTCGCGCACGATTTCATGCGAGGTCGCGGTCCAGCCCCAGAGGTTGTTGGTGGCGTCGAGCACGCGCAGCGTGCCCGAGTAGCCTTCCTTCATCAGCCCCTGGATGTAGCCCGGGTGGAATTGCCGCGTCGCGAGCTCCTTGGACAAGAAGGTGGCGGCCGACTCGGTGCGCGTGGCGCCGGGGTTGCGCAGGTTGGAGATGTACAGCTCGGGCGCCTTGCCGTCGAGCGCGCGCACGGCCAGACCTATGCCGCCCAGGTACTGGAAGGGGTCGTCGGTGGTGAGCATGCCGTAGGTGTTGGAGCTGCGCGAGAGCACGGCGGCCTGCGTGCCCTTGAGGTGCTCGGCGTAGAGGTTGGTGCCCAGACCGGCAACGCCTTGGGTGCCCCAGAGCTTTTCGTCGGGGCCGTAGGCCGATTGCATGCGGTCCAGGTAGAGCGCGGCCAGCTTGCTGTCGCCTTCGGCCTTGCTGCCCCAGGAGTCGGTGGCCAGCGTGGCTTCGGGCAGGCCCGTGCCGTATTCGCCGCTGGCCGTCGAGAAGATGCGCGTCTGGCTGGCCGTGGCCGCCGCTTCAGGCGCAACGCCCTGGGCGATCAGGCGCTTTTGCACCTGCTGGCTGAAGCGCCAGGCGGGGTTGTCGGCTTCCTCGGCCGTCGCGGCCAGCTGGGCAGCGCGCGCGAGCTGGCGCAGGGCGTTGGGGAAGTGGTCGCGGTACAGGCCCGTGGCCGACAGCACCACGTCCACGCGCGGGCGGCCCAGGGTCTTGCGGTCCACGCGGCGCACATCGATCACGCGTCCGCCCTTGTCCCAGACCGGCTCCACGCCCATCAGCCACAGGGCCTGGGCTTCGAGCAGGCCCTGGTGGCGCATGGTTTCGACCGACCACAGCGAGAAAGTCACCTTGTCCAGGGCCTTGCCGGTGTTGTCGCGGTGGGCGGCAATCATCTGCTCGGCGGCCTTCTGGCCCGCGGCCCAGGCCTGGGCGCTGGGAATGCGCGAAGGATCGAAGCCGTAGAGGTTGCGGCCCGTGGGGAAGGCGTCGGGGTTCTTGATCGGGTCGCCGCCGTAGGAGGTGGGAATGTATTTGCCGGCCAGCGCGTTGAGCAGTGCCGGCATTTCGCCCGAAGCGTCGAGGCGGCCATACCATTCACGGCCCTGGGCGAGCTGGGCTTGCAGGGCCGGGTCCGGCGCTGTCGCCGTGCCGGCGATGAATTGCGCCAGCAGCTGGAAAGGCGCGCTCTGGGTGAATCGGCGGTAGTCGCCGACCATGGCTTCGTCGATCTCGCTCTCGGCCACGCCCGCGGCGCGGGCTGCGGCATGCCAGTAGTCGCGGCCCAGCATCATCACCACGGTGGCCAGGCGGTGCTCCTGCGCGGGCGGCTGGCCCAGGGTGTGCAGGCCCAGGGGCTGGACGGTTTCGGCGAGTTCATGCAGGTGGGCGTGCAGGGCTTCGACGAAGGCGGCGAAGTTGTCGGGCCTGTGGCCGTCTTTCCAGCCCATGTTCTGGTCCATGCGCTCGGCCTTGACGCGCGCCAGGATGTCGGCCCGGTACTGGTCCTTGACGGCGCCCTGGTCCTGGTCCTGCCAGGCGTGCAGCAAGTCGTGGACTTCGCTCCAGGCCTGGTGCATGCCCGCGGGCTGGAAGGGCGGCGTCTGGTAGCTCAGCGTCACGGCGCGGCCGCGGCGCTTGGCCTGCTGGGCTTCGCCGATGTTGTCGACGATATAGGGATAGACCACGGGCAGGTCGCCCACCGTCAGCGAAGGGTAGTCGGTCACGGCCAGGCCGCGCTCCTTGCCCGGCAGCCATTCCTGGGAGCCGTGGGTGCCGAAGTGGACGATGGCGTCGCTGGCCATGGTTTCGCGCGCCCAGAGGTAGGCGGCGAGGTAGAAGTGGGTGGGCACGGCGCTCAACGAGTGGTAGAGCGCGCGTTCCTGGTTGTCCTGCTTGTCGCTGCGCGGCGGCTGGGGCAGCAGCACGGCGCGGCCCAGTTGCAGGCGCGGAATCACGAACACCGGCTGGCCCTGGTGCTGGATCACCATGTCGGACGCGGCCGGCTGGCCCCAGCGACGCGTGACATCGGCACGCACCTGCGGGGGCAGATTGTTCAGCCAGGCTTCGTAGCGCGCCACGGGCAGGGTGGCCGCGAGTCCGTCGCGCAGCAGGTCGTCGAGACGGGCATCGCGGTACAGCGGCGCGAGCAGGCGCTGGAGCTTCTCAATCAGCACCTCCTGTGTGGGCACTTCGGTGGTGTAGCCCGCATCGCGCAGCGTCGTGAGGCTCTGGATCAGGCTGGTCGGCACATTGAGAAAGGCCGAGGCGAGGTTCTTCTCACCCGGAGGCGAGTTCCAGAAAAAGATGGCCAACTGCTTGTCGGCCGCGGGCTTGCGTTGCAGCCGCACCCAGTTCAAGGCCTTGGTGACCACGGATTGCGCTTGCGCGTCCAGGGGCAGCTGCTCGCCGCTGAGCGGGTCGATGGCCGAGGCGATCTGGATGTCGTTGATGCCGGTGTATTCGGCCTGGGCGACGTACAGCGGCAAGTCCATGGCGGGAATGCCCTGGGGGTCCTTGGCCCAATCTTCGGGCGAGCCGCGCCGGTAGGTCGTGGCCTGGACCACGGGAATGCCCAGTTGCTCGAAGGCGCGCCGCGTGCCGTCGGCGTTGAGCATGATGCGGGTGTTGATCAGCACATCGGCGGCGCGCCGGCCGCCCGGTTGCAGGATTTGCAGGTGGGCTTGCTCGTCCATCGAGGGGCTGTAATAGGGCAGGGCCACGGCGCCCGCGCCTTCGATGCGCGCGACCAGATCATCGATCACGGCCGTCTGCAGGCCGCCGATCTGTGTCTGGTGAAAGCTCAGGGCCACGACCGGCGGGCGCTGATCGGGCGCGTCAAGGCGGATGCCGCGCCAGGCGAAATATTCGGCCGTGCTGGCAAATACCTGCAGCGGCGCGCGCGGGTGGTAGATGCCCACCTTGGGAAACACCTGCGGCGCGGGAATGCCTTCGGGGCGGCGCTTTTCGAGCAGGGCCTGGAGGGTCAGGAAAAAGTGGCGGTAATTGGCCTGGCCGCCGTTGACGTAGTAGCGCGTGAGCTGCTCCACATCGGCCGCAGCGAAGCCGCGTCCCGCGGGGCCGGCTTCGAGCAGCCAGACATGGGGCATGGGCAGTTGCGGCAGAACGGCGCCGAGCTTGGCCTGCACCTGTTCCTGCTGGTAGGCGTCGATCAGCACCAGGTCGAAGCCCGCGAAGCTGCCGGCCTCGGGCTGCTCGGGCAGGGATTGCAGGCTGCGTTGCTGGATGCTCACGCCGGCGTCCAAGGCCAGCGGCGCCAGGGCGGTGAATTTGCCCAGGGGCACGTTGCTGGCCGAAATGATGAGCACGTTGTGGCGTGCGGGGGCCGCCGGGCCGGCCTGTGCGCTGGCGCCGGTCAGCAGCAGCCAGCCCAGCATCCAGGGGATCAAACAGAGAAATTTCATGGCGTCAGGCGCTGGGCGGTTGCCCGTCAGCGGCCTGCCTTTTAATGCGAACAAAGCCACCGGCGGTGAAGCGGGTAGCTTGGGGGCGGCAGGCGCGAGCACGCCTGCCGGGCGTCAGCGCCTTTTTAGAAGTCGGCTTGCAGGCTGACAAACAGCGTGCGGCCGCGTTCGGCATTCTTGAAGTCGGCCGATTTCTCGGCCAGGTCCACGTTGCCGATGTTGTCCAGACCGGCGCGCGCGGTGTAGGTCTTGTTGAGCTTCTTGCCCACGCTCACGTTCCAGACGCTGAAAGCGGGCAGCGGGACCGATGCGGCGACCTGGCTGCCGAAGTAGTTCAGGTCCAGGCGTGCGTTCCAGCCGTCGTGGCCGTTCCAGTCCACCGCGGAGTTGAAGCCCACGCGCGGGCGGTAGTCGAGGCGGTTGCCGGTCGTCAGGTCCTTGGTGGCCATGAAGGTGGCGTTGTTGCTCCAGCGCCATTGGCGGCTGATGTCCCAGTTCGCACCGAGCTCCAGGCCGGTGATGCGCGCCTTGTCGACGTTCGAGTACCAGTACTGGTTGCGGTTGTTGACCTTGGGGCCGATGATTTTGCTGGCGATCAGGTTCTTGACGTCGTTGTGGAACAGCGTGGCCTGCAGTTCCAGTGCGGACGTAGGCTGCCAGGTCGCGCCCAGTTCGATGGAGTTGAGCGATTCGGGCTTGAGATCGGGGTTGCCGTAGATGTCGTAGCTGGCGCCGTTGTAGTGGTAGTTGCCCGACATCTGCTTGAGCGTGGGGGCCTTGAAGGCGTGGCCCAGGCCGCCCTTGACGACCAGGGCCGGCGAAGCTTCCCAGACCAGGTAGGCGCGCGGGCTGAACTCGCTGCCGAACAGGGCGTGGTGGTCGGCGCGCAGGCCGGTGGTCAGGCTCAGGCTTTGGGTCAGTGCCCATTCGTCCTGGGCGAACACCGCCTTGTGCGTGGCGCTGTCGCTGCCCTGGTTGAGTTCGGAGTGGGTCAGGCTTTCACGGCGCAGTTCGGCGCCGGTCGTGAACTGGTGGGCACCGAAACGGGTCGAGGCAAAGCCGTCTATGACTTTCTCCTGCATGCGCTGGGGCGTGGCCGGTGCCACGCCCTTGCTGGCGGAGTTGGTGATGCGGATGTCGCTGCCATAGGCGCGGGCCTGGGTTTTCCAGCCGCCGAATCGGCCTTTCCAGGTCACATCCGCCTGGCGGCGGTCGAGGTCGTAATCGCTTTCATAGACCACGGGCAGCTTGTTGACGGTCTTGCTGGTGTCGAAGAAGCGCCGTTCCTTGCCGGCCATGAGGTTGAAGTCCAGCGAATGGTCGGCATTGATCTTCAACGTGCCGCCGACGCTGCCCTGGGCATTGTTCTGGCCTTCGATGGCCGAAAGGCTGGGGTTGCTCGGCTTGGCGATGGCATCGGCGTGGGCCGCCGTGCCGGACAGGCGCAGCGACAGCATGTCGTTGACCTTGCCGGCGGTGTAGATCGAGGCCTGGCCCAGGTTGCCGCCCGAGCGGTCGGTCTGCGTGCCGGCCTTGGTGTAGATCGAGGTTTCCCAGCGGTCGCCCGTGGGCTGGCGCGTGACCATGTTGATCACGCCGCCCAGGGCTTCGGAGCCGTAGAGCGTGGACATGGGGCCGCGGATGATTTCCACGCGTTCCACGGCGGCCATGGGCACCCAGCCGAACTGGAAGTTGGAATGGCCGACGATGTCATCGGTGGCGGCAATGCGCTTGCCGTCGACCATGGTCAGCACATGCTTGCCGTCCATGCCGCGCATGGACAGGGTGCGGCGTCCCGCGGTGTTGGTGGCGTTGAAGCCTATGCCGGTCTGGCCGCGCACGGCTTCGAACAGGTCGGCGGGCTGCTGCTGGTCCAGGCGCGCGCGGTCCACGATGCTGACCGAGGCCGGTGCGGTGCGGGTGTCGTGCTCTTGCAGGGTGGCCGTGACGGTGACCGTGGCCAGGTCCTGGCTTGCGGCGGGGGGCGTCTGGGCAAAGGCCAGCGCGGGCAGGGCCAGGCACAGGGCCGATGCCAGAGGGGTCAGGGAAGGGGCCAGACGGCGCGGTGCGCAGCGGTCTGCGTGGGTGGATGAAGGCATGAGGAACTCCGGCCCGGGAAGCTGCTGCGCTGCATTGCGGGACCAATGGGAATGGAAATTGTTTACAAATTGTAATGCAAACGAAAACTATTCTCATTCATATATTTTCCTTTGTGGAAAATACGGTGCGAATCCAACACTTGCGGTGTTCGTTCGCGCCGGCTCAGTGCGTTTCAGCTGCCTTGCGCGCGCAGCCAGTGGTTGTCGAGCTGGATCGCGCCCAGGCTGGCGGGTGCCACGCCGGCAGCCTGGCCTGCGGCATCCAGGGCAAAGGCTTCGCTGGCGCCGCCGACCCAGAGGCGGGGCGATGCCGGCGGATCGGACGGGGGTGTGGCCGCGAGCGCATAAGCGCCCGCCAGTGGCTGCAGCCCTTGCCACTGAATGTCCGCCCCGGACGGGGAGGGCGCGAACAGCGCCACGCCGTTGACGCGCGGGCAGCTGACGGCGAATGCCGTGCCGGTGAAAGCGATGTCGCCGCCATAGCCCGCCAGCGCCTGTGGCGCGGCCACGGTGCGCAGTGATGCGCCGTCGAACACGGCCAGCACGGGCGCGTTGAGCTTGGCCTCGGCCTCGTCGTGCTCGGCCTGCAAGGCCACGCCCAGCCAGCGGCGCGGCTGGCCGGGCCTGACCTGGCCGGGCCTCGCCTGGCCGGGCCTCGCCTGGCCGGATTGTACCTGCGCGCCCCAGGCCAGGTGGCGCAGGCTCAGCCGCGGGTCGCTGAGCTTCCACTGGCCTTGCAGCGCGCCTTGATCCTGGGGCGCGAGGCGCACGACGGACGAGTCCATATGGTCCAGGCGCAGCTTGCGCCGCCCGGTTTCGGACTGGGTCGGGATGCCGCCGTTGGCCACGATCAGGCTGCCGTCGCTGTCCAGCAGCAGCTGGTGCGGGTCCATGCCGCCGGTGCGCCATTCGGCCACTTTCTCCAGGCTGCGTGCGTCGCGCACGCCGATCAGGCCCTGGCTGTCGGCCAGATCGGTTTCGGTGGTGTAGATATGGCGGCCGTCGGCACTGGCCAGCAGATGGCCGTTGAAGACGCGGTCGGGCTCGATCCACAGCCATTGCGCTGCCTGGCCGGGCAGCCAGCGTACCAGCCAGTCGCCAGGCCGGCGCGCCACGGCCAGGATGGCGCCCGAGGCTTCCTGCTGCAGCGCATGGGCGCGCGTGGGCACTTCCAGCGACTGCAGCGGCAGCAACTGCGGCCCGGAGGCCGTGGTGGCGCCGGTCCAGGCGAGCTGGCCTATGTGTTGCTGTGCGCCGTTCTGCCAGGCCGCGATAAAGCGCGGTAGTGCGCCGTTGGCCTGCGCGCGCGCGGCCAGCGACAGGGCCGGCAGCATGGCCCAGCCCAGCGCCTGCTGCAGCCATTGTCTGCGGTGTAATAACTCACGCATGGCTCAATCTCCGTCGGCGTCTGAGAAGCCGATGTTGACCTGCAAGGCGGGCGCGACCTTGTCCTGCATCTGCTGCTTGACTTGGTTCAGCGCCTTGACCGCCTGCAGCACCGCGTCCTTGTCGGTCGATGCGAGCCGGGCCATGGCCTGGTCGGCGGCCTCCACGGTGAGCAGCCATTGCTGGGCCAGGTCGTTGAGGCCGCGTCCGCGCAGATAAAGCTCTATGGGCACCAGGTCCCGGCCCGCCAGCGGTGTGGCGCTGCTGGTGCTGACGGCCAGCGCACGCAGCGCGGCCCATTGCGCACGCCAGGTCTGCAGGCTGGTCTGGCTGGCGCGGCGCGCGAATTCGGGCTCCGGGCTCTTGCCCTGGCTGCGCACCGGTTTTTCCATCTGCTGCCAGCGCAGGCGCTCGAGCCCGCCCAGCCACTGGTTGACGAACTCCGCCATCAGGGCGGCGGCGGGAGCGCCGGTGTCGTCTTCCTCCCAGGGCGTGCGCGCGAGCTGTGCGAATTCCTGCTGCAGCGCCCGGGCTTCGGCATGGACTTCGCGTGCCGCCAGCAGTCCGTAGCGGCAGGCGGGAGTGTGGGGCGCGGCCGGTTCGGTCCAGAGCAGCCATTCGAGGGCCGGAAAGCCCTTGGCCGGCGCGCCTATGCGCTCCATGGCCGACAGATCGGCCGGCGCGGCGGCAATGGCCTTGCGCACGGCGGCGGGGCGCAGCGGCTGGAAGTCGATCAGGCGCATGGAGCGGCGTTCGATCAGCGGGCCCAGGGCCACGCTGGACAGACGGTCCCAGTCGGTGGTGGCGGCGCGCCAGCCTTGCTGGACATCGGTGGCCGGCACGCTGCCCGCGCAGTATTGCTGCCAGCGCTCCACCTGGGCTTGGGCGCTTTTTTCCAGGGCATTGGCGCTGGCGCCATACCACTGGGTGGTGAGGCCGGCGCTCAAGTGCACGGGCGTGTAGAACGGCACGGCCACCTGCTGCCACGCGGCGCCAGCGCTGGTTTGTGCGGCGGCAGGCAGCAGGGCGCTGGCCATGCCGAGCAAGGCCAGGGCCGCGCAGGTGCGCGCGCCTTGGCGAGCGGGGGAGAACGGGGTTTTATGCATGGGAGTTCAGGCTGCGTTACAGCGATTCCAGAAATTGCACCAGGGCCTCACGCTCCTGCGCGTTCAACTGCAGCACCGCGTCGCGCGCAGGACGGGCTTCGCCGTCGTGCCACAGCACGGCTTCGAGCGTGTTGCGCGCGCGGCCATCGTGCAGCAGCCGGGTGTGGCCGTTCACGGCCTTGACCAGTCCCAGGCCCCACAGCGGCGGCGTGCGCCACTGGTTGCCGTTGGCCAGAAAGTCGGGTCGGCCGTCGGCCAGGCCCGGGCCCATGTCGTGCAGCAGCAGGTCGGTGTAGGGGAAGATGGTCTGTCCTTCCACGGCCGGGCTGCTCAGGCGCGGAAAGCGCGGCTGGCCGGTGACGTAGCTGGGCCGGTGGCAGGCCGCGCACTGGGCGTTGGTGAAAATCTGCTGGCCTTGCAGCACTTGCGGATCGGCAGGCTTGCGCCGCGCGGGCGGCGCGAGCGTGGCCTGGTAGAAGATCACGTCGTTCAGCGCCGGGTCGTCGATTTCCACGCCCTTGCCCTGCGCGCCGCGGGGGGCCTGGCGGCAGTCAGTCTGGGCATGCGTGCAGGCCTCATCGGCGAAATGCCTGGAGGTGATGCCGATGTCGCCCAGGAAAGCGCCGGCCGTCTGGTGGGCCACGCTGGCGACGTTGGCCTTCCAGCCAAAACGCCCGAGCACGGTGGCGCCCGCATAGGCGTCCCAGACCCGGTTGACTTGGCCGCGGACGGCGCCGCCCGCGGCCTGCTGCTGGCGCGCATTGGCTTCGATTTCGGCGTCGGGAATGGCTTCGAGCAGGCCCAGGCCTATCACCTGGGGCGCGATCCGCGGGCTGAGCATGGTGTTTTTGGCCATAGGCCCATAGCCCAGATCGCGCACTGAATACAGCGGTTTTTCCAGCGTGTAGGGCGTGCCGTCGGCGAAGGCACCGTGGAGTGTTTCGTAGCGGATGTGCAACTGGCCTTCGGGCTTGACGCCGTCGACGGCCAGGTGGTTGAGCTGGTCGCCATAGGTGGCTTCGGGCAGCGGGCCGCCTTCGGCGCTGCGACCCGGCACCGACAGGCGCAATAACAGACCGGCCTGGTTGCGCGGCGTCAGGCCGCTGTGGAAGTCGGGCGGCTGGGCGCGGCCGTCCTGCACATGGCAGCCGCCGCAGGAGCGGGCCAGAAAATGCGGACCCAGGCCGTCGCGCGCCGTGGTCGAGGCGGGGGCCTGCACCCAGTTGCGCTTGAAGAAAGAGTTGCCGATGACGAAACGCGTGCGCTCGGCATCGGTGAGGTTCGCCGCGGGAAAGGAAAAAGCGTTGCGCCCGGTGGCGAATACCGTGGTCTGGCCGCCGGGCAGATGCTCGGGCGGCTGCTCGGCCGGGGCTGCGGTGGGAGCGGGTGTTTCAGCACGCGGGTCGGCGAGCACCTGGGCGGTCAGGGCGGTCAAGGCCACGGCAGCCGCCAAGCCCCAGGCCAGGGGCCGCCCCTCTGTCAAAATTTTCATGGCGCAGCCGGCTTACTCGGGTTGAACGATGTTCAAGCGGGCAATGCCCACGGCCTGGGCGGAAGCGGCCAGGTCCTTGCTCTGCTGGATCAGGCTGTCTATGGTCGCCTGGATCTTGGCGCGGGCGGGCGACGAGCGCTGGCCCTGGATGGCCTGGTCGAATGGCGCGGGAATCTGCTGGGCCGCGGCCACGGACTGGCGCACATGGGCCGTGGTCTCCTGTGCCAGCGCGGCGTTCTTTTGCGCCACCCAGTCGCGCAGGCCGGGGCCGCGCAGCAGGCTGCCGTCCAGGCGCCGGTATTGGCCCAGCCAGACGTTTTCAATGCCCCGGGCATTGGCGATGGCGTCGTTGTGGGTGTTGTCGGAGAAGCAGGAGTGCTCGTCTTCCTGGTCCTGGCTGGCCAGGGCCACTTCCAGGCGCTCGCCCGCGAGTTCGCCGCGCGACAGCGAGCCCAGGCCGACGAAGATCTTGCGAATGCCTTCGTTGCCGCTGGCGACGAAGCTGGCGCGGTAATTGTTTTTGGCGTCGGGTGCCCAGGCGCTGCGCACCGTGCCCAGGTCTTCGATGAGCAGGTCGGTCACCACCTGCAGGTACTGGCGGCGGCGATCGGCATTGGCTTTCTTGCCCAGCACAAAGTCGGTGTGCGGGCGCGCGCCCGGGCCGGTGGCGCTCAGGTCCTGGCCCCACAGCAGGAATTCGATGGCATGCCAGCCGGTGGCGATGTTTTCTTCGCCGTCTTTTTCGTTCAGCTCGGACAGCGCCTCGGCGGTGATGGGCTGCTGGCGGTCATTGATGATGCCGGCCTTGGCGTTGCCTTGCACGTAGTCGACATAGGACTCGTCCATGGGCCAGGCGTTGATCCGGCCTTCAGGGCCGTCCGCGTTGTCGATGGGGCCGTCATAGAAGCGGAAAGCTTCGGTCTGGCCGTAGAAATCGCGGGCCTGCAGCCAGGCCTTGCGGGCGGCGGCCAGCGTTTGCTCGCTGGGCTGGGCCAGCAGGCGTTGGATGGCGCGCTGCATGGTCTGGGCCGATGCCAGGGAGTCGCTGTAGCCTGCGTACACCAGGTCGGCGTAATGGCGTGTGACCTGGTCGACCGTGAGGGCCGCCTGTTGCGCCGCGGCGGTGGGCGCAGTGAGGGGGGCGGACTGGGCCAGGCAAGCGCCGGCAGGAAGGGTCGCCATGGCAGCGATCAACAGCAATTTGTGCATATCGGTAAGGGAAGTGCAGGCGGGCGCGCCGAAAGAATGAAATTCCAAATTGTAATGAGAATTTTTCTTATTACGATTGCCTTTTACTTCCTGCCGGCGTGCACCCCTCAGTTGCGCGGCTGCGCCGCGGTCAGCAACTGCTGCAAATGCGCCTGCCAGCCCGCGGCATTGCCCAGCCAGGGCGAGATATCGAGCGTCTGGCCTACGCGCTGGCCGCTGGTCGGGTCGGTGAACTCCAGCAGGAAAGTGGGAAAGCCCTGGCCGCCCGAGGCCTGCAACCATTCGCGGCTTTCGTGGATGTGCTCGGGGACGGTTGCCAAGGCGGTCTGGTATTGCGTGGCAAAAGCCTGTGGGTCCAGCCCCAGCTCCTGGGCCAGCGACCGCAGCACGGCGACGGTGGAGATTTGCTGGCCCTCGACATAGTGGGCGGTCTGGGCGCGTGCCAGCAGGTCCAGTCCGCGCCCATTCAGGGCTTCGGCGGCCAGCATGGCGGCAATCGGTGGGGTGGAGTCGAGCGTGGCGCCGATCTGGTTGAGCAGGCCGTTGAAGTAGGCATCGCCAAAGGGCTGGCCGGTGAGCGCGGCGATGCGCTCGTCGTGGGGCATGACGTAGCCGCGCCACTCGGGCGTGATGGTGCGTCGCGAGGCGCCGCTGAGCATGCCGCCGGCATGCCATTTCAGTGACAGACCGGGCAAGTTGCGCGTCGCGGCGACCAGTGGCGCGGCGGCATAGCACCAGCCGCACAGCGGGTCGAAAATGTAGTGCAGCACGGGAGTGGAAGGGGAAGAGGACATGGCAATGGGGCCGCAGGCGGCGCGAGGTGGGCGGGCATGCCGCGGCGGCAGGACGGCCGTCGCAGCGCGAATGGCTTCCACTGTAATCGCTGGCGCTGGCGGCCGTGCGCAGCGGTTTTCTGCGGTTAATGGCGTTGGCCCGGGCCAGGGCCGGCCCCGGATGCGACAATCTGCGCCTTCTTTCTGTGCTGGCTTGTGGCCCGCAGAAAGCGCTGTCGTGGCGCCCCCGTCGTATCGAGGCTCGATCACAGGGTGCCCCATGCGCCACCCGTGCAAGGTGGCGCGTTCTTGCCAGAAAGCCTCACCGTGTCCCACCGTTCCCCCGTCCGCATCACCGACAGACACCAGTTTGACACCTTGATCGACGCGCGCTCGCCCGCCGAGTTTGCGCTGGACCACATTCCCGGCGCGATCAACTGTCCGGTGCTCGACAACGAAGAGCGCGCCACCATCGGCACGATTTACAAGCAGGTCAGCCCGTTCGAGGCCAAGCGCCTGGGCGCGGCCATGGTCTCGGCCAACCTGGCGCGCCATCTGCGCGAAACCTTTGCCGACAAGCCGGCCGACTGGAAGCCGCTGGTCTATTGCTGGCGCGGCGGCCTGCGCAGCGGCTCCATGGTGACCTGGCTGCGCCTGGTGGGCTGGGATGCGCAGCAGCTCGCGGGCGGCTACAAGTACTTTCGCGGCCATGTGATTGCCCAGCTCGAAGCGCTGGTGCCGCAGTTGCAGCTGCGCGTGCTGTGCGGTGCCACGGGCAGCGCCAAGACCCGGGTGCTGCACGCATTGGCCGAGCAGGGCGAGCAGGTGCTGGACCTCGAAGGTTATGCGCGCCACAAGGGCTCGCTGCTGGGGCATTTGCCGGGCGTGGCCCAGCCGTCGCAAAAAGCCTTTGAAACCGAGCTGGTCCAGCACATGGAAGCGCTGGACCTGTCGCGGCCGGTATACATAGAAGGCGAAAGCATTCGCATCGGCCGCATCGCCTTGCCGCTGGGCTTGGTCGATCGCATGCGCGGTGCGCCCTGCATCGAAATCCAGGCCACGCCTGAAGCCCGGCTGGACTATCTGCTGCGCGATTACGCCTATCTGGGCGATGACGTCCAGGCCTTGTCGGAGCGTCTGGGCTGGCTCAAGGAAATACAGGGCAACGTCACGGTGGCGCGCTGGCAGGCCTGGGCCCAGGAGCGGGCCTTGCCCGCGCTGTTCGCCGAACTGATGGCCTTGCATTACGACCCGCAGTACGAACGCTCGCAGGCGCGCCATTTCCGCGGCTGGACACAGCGCCAAAGCATTGCCTGCACGGATCTCAGCGATGCAGGCATAGGCCGGCTGGCTGAGCAGGTGCGTGCACTGCCCGCTGTGGCGGTGCAGGAAAAGACCGCCGCCCTCTAGACACTCGCCACGCGGTGGGTCCAGGGCCCGACGTATTCCCACAGCTCGGCCGCGAGGGGGTACAGCGACAGCAGCAGCAAGCCGGCCATGCTGCGGTTGAAGCGCTGGACGGCGGTGACCGAAGGCAGGGCGCGCGCCACCATCCGGCCCAGCAGGGTCCAGAGGCTGATGCTGGGGAAGCTCACCACGATCAGCAGCACGGCCGTGAGCCACAGGTGGGTGTAGAAGCCCTCATGCGGCGTGTAGGTGGCCACAATCCCCACGGCCATGATCCAGCTTTTGGGGTTGACCCACTGAAAGGCCATGGCCTGCCCAAAACCCAGCGGCTGGAGCGGCGTGCCGGTGCTGCCCACGGTCTGGGAGCCGGCAATGCGCCAGGCCAGCCAGACCAGATAGCCCGCGCCCAGGTATTTGAGCGCGGTGTGGAAATACGGCAGGCGCTCGAAGGCCGTGAGCAGGCCGCAGCCGACCAGTATCAGCATCAGCGCAGCACCGAGGCAGACGCCCAGCATATGGGGCAGGCTGCGGCGATAACCGAAAGTCGCGCCGGACGCGGCCAGCATCACGTTGTTGGGCCCGGGGGTGATGGCGTAGGCCAGCGTGAACATGAGCAGCGGATAAAAGGCAGAAGCATTCATGGCGATCTCCCATCGAAGTGAGTGGATGCTGCGCGGAATCCGAGGGGGCTTGGAAAACTCGTGCAACCATGGCATGCTATGGGCTATCAGTAATTAAGTATCAATACAGTTTGACAATGAATTGATGCGACTGGCCTGCTCAAAATACCATGACACATGCGTACAACCAGCTGAGGGAAGAGGGGGGAGCCGCCGAGAGCACGGTTTTTCAGCACGGAGGCTGGCAGCCTTTGCGCGACTCGCCCGAGTCCCTGGTCGATCAACTGGTCGCGCACCTTGCGGGCCTGATCGCCAACCAGGGTCTGCGTCCCGGCATGCGCCTGCCGTCGGTGCGGAGCATGGCCGATGAGGCGGGGCTGAGCCGCTGCACGGTGGTCCAGGCCTATGACAGGCTGGCGGCCTGCGGCCTGGTCCACTCGCGCCGGGGTGCTGGATTCTTTGTCAGCGCCAAGCCCATGGCCTGCGCGCCTTGCGCCCAATGCATGCGCGAAAGCCTGGAGCCGCAGGCGGCATTCGATGCCGCGTTCTTGCTGCGCGGCATGTTTGGCGAGCCGCGCGCCGACGAGTATGCGGCCGGAGCCGGCCTGCTGCCGCCGAACTGGCTGGACCACGAGATGCTGGCCGCCGCCATTCGCAGCGTCGGCCGCACGGCCAACACCAGCCTGCTGGGCTACGGCATGCCCCAGGGCTACCGGCCGCTGCGCCAGCAGATTGCATCGCTGCTGCAGTCGCAGGATGTGCCGGCCCATCCCGATCAGCACCTGATGACGGTGGCGGGTGTGACGCAGGGGCTGGACCTGATCATGCGCAGCCTGCTGCAGCCCGGCGAAACCGTGCTGGTCGAAGACCCGGGCTGGTTCCTGATCTTTGGCCGCCTTCGGGCCCAGGGCGTGCAGGTGGTCGGCGTGCCGCGCCTCCAGGACGGCCCCGACCTCGAGGCCCTGGCCCGGCTGGCGCAGCAGCACCGGCCGCGGATGTTCATTGTCAACACCGCCGTGCACAACCCCACGGGTGCCAGTCTGTCGGCGGGCGTGGCCCATGAAGTGCTGCGCATCGCCGAGCGCTTCGACTTCTGGCTGGTGGAAGACGATACGTTTGCCGATTTCCACCCCGGCAACCCCGTGCGCCTGGCCGCGCTCGACAGGCTGCAGCGCGTGTTGCTGATTGGCGGTTACGCCAAGACGCTGGGCGGAGGCTTGCGCGTGGGCTATGTCGCCGGCCCCCCGGAACTGATACGCCGACTGGTGGACTGCAAGCTGCTGGGCTGTCCGACTTCGCCCGAGCTCGGTGAGCAGGTGGTGCATCGTATCCTGGCCGAAGGCCAGTACCGCCGGCATGTGGATCGGCTGCGTGAGCGCCTGAACCAGGCGCGCAGCCGCTGCCTGCTTCAGCTGGAAAGCCTGGGTTGCCGCGTGCCGCTGAAGCCGCATGCGGGCATGTTCATCTGGGCAGACTGTGGCCGGGATTCCGAAGTGCTGGCCCGCCAGGCGCTGGCGCTGGGGCTGCTGCTGGCGCCAGGCGTGCTGTTTTCACCGCCGCATGCACCCAGCAGCATGCTGCGCGTGCCGGTGTCCATGCCGGATCACTCCGAGGCCTGGGGCCGTTTCGTGCAGGCCCTGCAAATGGACCCCATGGACGTGCACCCTCGCTGAGGCAGCCTACTTGCGCACCACGATGGTCAGCAGCGCCGAAGAGTCTTCCACGGCCAGCACGGCGTGGGGCACATTGCCCGGCAGGTGCAGCATCTGGCCGGCGTGCAGCGCATGCTGCTCGCTGCCCACGCTGATTTCCAGCTGGCCTTCCACGCACTGCAGCATCACGGCGCCAGGCACCTTGTACGCTTGCATGGCCTTGCCTGCCGGCAGCACCATGCGTATCACTTCGAGGTCATCCGACTTGAACAGGGCCACGGTTTTCTCGTTCACTAATCGTGGGCCCAGGGGACGGACATCAATGGCTTGTGCCGGCTGTGCGTGGGGAATGGCCATGGCATGCGCTCCGTAGGGGGTGTGGGTGCATTCTGGCCTGTTTGTCGCGCGCAGGCAAACCGCGCGGATCCGTCAGCTGCGCTGGGCGCGCAACACGCTGCCCTGCGCGGGCTGGCACCGGATTTGCAGGCGCTCGACGGCGGCGGCCCGCACGGGTGCGCTGGCGCTGGCCAGGCGCACCAAGCTGATCGGGCGCAGGCCGCCGGCCAGCAGGGCGGAGGTGATTGCCGAGGGGCGGACATAGTGCATGGCGTGCTTCCTTTGAGGCCGGTACCGCAGGAGCGCGAGACCGGTTGACGCCCTGATTCTTGGGATTGCCCGCAGCGGCCGCCTGTCGGGCAAACGCCAGCACCGAGGGTCGGTCACCGCCTGCGGCCCTTGCCTGAAAGCAGCCTGCTCGGTGATTGCCGGCTCCACCCCGCGCCGGCCGCACCCGGCGCGGTTTTGTCAGCTGCGCTTTTGCAGGCTCTGGACCACGCTGGAGAAGTCCAGTGCCCCATGGCCGGCCATGGAGTGCATGGCGTAGAGCGACCGTGCCATGCCGCCCAGCGGGGTGGCGGCCTTGACGGCCGTGGCATTCTCCTGGGCCAGGCCCAGGTCCTTGAGCATCAGATCGGTGCCGAAACCGCCGGCATAGCCTTTGCTGCTGGGCACGCTGTCCTGCACGCCGGGCCAGGGGTTGTACTTTTCCAGCGCCCAGTTGCCGCCCGAGCTGCGGCGCATGATTTCGGACAGCACCTTGGGGTCCAGGCCGTTGGCCACGCCCAGGGCGATGGCTTCGCTGGTGCCGATCATCAGAATGCCCAGCAGCATGTTGTTGCAGATCTTGGCCGTCTGGCCCGCGCCCACGGCGCCCGCGTGGAAGATGTTGGCCCCCATTTTTTCCAGCAAGGGCTGGGCGCGCGCCAGCTGCGCATCGCTGCCGCCGACCATGAAAGTCAGCGTGCCGGCAATGGCGCCGCCCGTGCCGCCCGAGACGGGGGCGTCGATGAAGTCAATGCCCGCGGCGTCGGCGGCCTGGGCGACCAGCTGGCTGGTGGCCGCGGCGATGGTCGAGGAGTCGATCACCAGCGTGCCGGCAGCTATCTGCGACAGCAGCCCCGGCTGGCCGGGCTTGCCCAGGTACAGGGCCTGCACATGCTGGCTTGCGGGCAGCATGCTGATGACGACTTCGGCCTTTTGCACGGCGGTCTGGGCGTCGGCGGCGATGTTCAGTCCGGCGGCGGCGAACTTGTCGCGCGCGGTGGGCGACAAGTCGTAGGCCGCGACGCTGTGGCCGGCTTTTTGCAGGTTCAGGGCCATGGGGCCGCCCATGTTGCCGAGTCCGATGAATGCGATGCGCATGTTTGTCTCCTGTGGTGGTTTTGGGGGGAATCAGGTTTCGTCGACGATCAGCGCCTGGCGCGCGACCAGTTCGGCGCGCAGCTGCGAGCGGTGGCACAGGGCTTCGTCGGGGCAGTAGCAGCCCACGGACAGGGCGCTGTGTTGTGAAAGAGCGGCCAGCAGGTCCAGCGTGCGGGACGCGTCGGGCGCGGCCAGTTCCTTGCGGAAAGCCTTGAGAAACTGCTGCCAGGCTTTTTGCCCGGCTTCCGGGTCCCGCGCCACGAGCTGCTGCGCCTGCTGGGCCATGTGCATGGTGTCGGGCTGGGGTGACAGCAGGGGCAGCCACACGTCATACCAGTCCTGGCTTGCGAATTCGCTTTTGGGCACGCCGCGCGGCGGGCGCCGCACCGTGCCTATGCGCGTACCTTCATCAGGAGCGCGGGGGGAGCCGAGTCGGACGATGCGCAAGGGCATGGGTCAATCCTCCAGGACGCGCCGGGGTGGGCGCGCGGATGCGGGTTTGCGTGGCGTGGATGCTGTCGCCGCCTTGCGCGGCGGCGTGGCGCGCGCCTGCGGGTTGAAGGCCAGGGCCTGGTCGATCCAGTACTCCCACTGGGCGCGGCGCGCGTAGCCGTCGGGGTCGATGAAAAAGAAGCCCAGCATGCCGCCGCGCGGCGACAGCTCGCGCACGCCGGGCATTTCGAGAAACTCCGCATGGCGCTCGGGCGGCAGGCGCACCAGCAGCTCGTCGCGCTTGATGCCCAGGCATATCTTTGCGTCCACCATGAAGCACAGGCAGCCGAACATCTCACGCTCCTGCACGTCGGCGCGGCCGTCCAGCGCCTGGCGCAGGGCTTGCACCAGGCCGGCAGAGAAAGCGTCGGGATCGCGCGCCATGGCCGGGTTTCCTTCAGCGGATCGCGTCGGGCGCGTCGCTTTCCAGCATGCGCCGGGCGATGATCACGCGCATGATTTCGTTCGTGCCCTCGAGGATCTGGTGCACGCGTGCATCGCGCATCAGGCGCTCCAGCGGGTATTCGCGGATATAGCCATAGCCGCCGTGCAGCTGCAGTGCCTCGTTGCAGACCATGAAGCCCGCGTCGGTGGCAAAGCGCTTGGCCATGGCGCAATAGGTCGAGGCATCGCGCGCGCCGGCGTCGAGCTTGCTCGCGGCCAGGCGCACCATGTGCCGCGCGGCGACCAGTTCGGTCGCCATGTCGGCAAGCTTGAATTGCAGGGCCTGGAAGCTCGCCAGGCTTTTGCCGAACTGCCGGCGGGCATGCATATGCTGCTGGGCCTGGCTCAGTGCGCCCTGGCCGGCGCCGACCGAGCAGCAGGCGATGTTGATGCGCCCGCCGTCCAGGCCTTTCATCGCGATCTTGAAGCCTTCGCCCTCGCTGCCCAGCAGGTTCTGGACCGGCAGGCGCACGTTGTCGAAGTGGATGAGGCGCGTGGGCTGGCTGTTCCAGCCCATTTTTTCTTCCTTCTTGCCGTAGCTGATGCCTTCGAGGTGGGCGGGCACGGCAAACGCGCTGATGCCGGCCGCTCCCGAGCCGGGCTCGCCGGTGCGGGCCATCAAGACCAGCATGTCGGTGCTGCCGGCGCCGGAAATGAAGGCCTTGCTGCCGTTGATCAGGTAGTGGTCGCCTTGGCGCTGGGCGCGGGTGACCAGCGCGGCGGCATCCGAACCGGCGCCGGGCTCGGTCAGGCAGTAGGACGCGAGCTTGGCGCCGCTGGCCAGCTGCGGGCCCCATTCTTCACGCACCGCATCCTGGGCCCAGGTGCCCAGCATCCAGGTCGCCATGTTGTGGATGGTGATGAAGGCCGTGGTCGAAGGATCGACGGCCGCCATCTCCTCGAAGACCAGCGTGGCGTCCAGCCGCGGCAAGGCCAGGCCGCCGGCGTTCTCGGGGGCGTAAAGGCCGCAAAAGCCCAGTTCGCCGGCCTTGGCAATGGCGTCGCGCGGAAAGTGGCCTTCGGCGTCCCAGTGCGCCGCATGGGGCGCGAGTTCGGCCTGGGCAAACTGGCGCGCGGTGGCGGCAAAGGCCTGCTGTTCGTCGCTGAGTTCAAAGTCCATGGAGTATTCCTATCGTTGTCCGGGGGGCTCGCCGTTTTGCAGCCAATGCATCAATGCGGCGCGGCGAGCTTCGGTGGTCAGGCGCAAACAGTGGTGATAGCGCGCGGGCCAGTCGGCCAATGCTTCCTCGCTTGCGTGCGCCGTCTTGCATCCCGTGATGCGCTGGCGCGCCCAGGCGGTCTGGTCCTTGCGCAGGGCCGGACGCTCGTGCGCCGACAGCGCGCGCATCACGTCGCCATACAGAATGGTGTTGGCGGTGTCCGCGGCCTGGAAGTCGAGCACGGCGCAGGCGTTGCGTGCGGCCGCGCCGTTGGCGTCGCGCTCGCAGGCCGCACCGGCCTGGGCCTGGCTGGCGCCGGGCAGCAGCGCCAGCGCCAGGACGGCCGCGGCAAGAATGGGGCGGGGGGCAGAATCATGCAAAGCGTTCATGCCTCCATCATCCCAGCCTTGGCAGCCTTGTCAGTGCAGATTGATCGTCGTGTTGACGCGCGCCGCGGTCGTGTTGTCGTCGAACCAGCGCGCCGTGACGGTCTTGGTCTGGGTGTAGAACAGCACGACCTGCTTGCCGTAAGGGCCCAGGTCGCCGAGCTTGGAAGCGCGGCTGCCGGTGAACGAGAACATGGGCACGGGCACGGGAATCGGCACGTTGATGCCGACCTGGCCGACGTCGATCTCTTCCTGGAACTTGCGCGCTGCGGCGCCCGACTGGGTGAAGATGGCCGTGCCGTTGCCGTTGGGGTTGGCGTTGATCAGCGCGATCGCCTCGTCCAGCGTGTCGGCGGCCATCAGGCACAGCACGGGGCCGAAGATTTCCTGGTCGTAGATCGCCATGCCGGGCTTGACGCCGCTGAAGATGGTCGGGCCGACGAAATTGCCGTTGGCATAGCCTTGCACGGCGGGCTTGCGGCCGTCGAGTTCCAGCTTGGCGCCTTCGGCTTCGCCGCGGGCGATCAGGCCTTCGACGCGGGCCAGCGCCGCGCAGGACACCACCGGGCCGACATCGGTGCCCGACTCGACACCGGCGCTGACTTTCAACGTGCGCGCCTTGGCGACCAGCTCGGGAATCCAGTTTTGCGCTTCGCCCACCAGCACGGCGGTGGACACGGCCATGCAGCGCTGGCCGGCCGCGCCGAAAGAGGCACCGGCGAGCGCGTTGAGCGTCTGCTCCTTGTTCGCGTCGGCCAGCACGATGGCGTGGTTCTTCGCGCCCATCATGCATTGCACGCGCTTGCCGGCCAGGCTCGCACGGTTGTAGACATGGGTGCCGACCTGGGTCGAGCCGACAAAGCTGATGGCCTTGATATCGGGGTGATCGCAGATGGCGTTGACGGCCGCTTCACCGCCGTGGATCACATTGAGCACGCCTGGGGGCAGGCCGGCTTCCATGGCCAGCTCGCACAGGCGCATGGTGACCATGGGATCCTGCTCGGAAGGCTTGAGCACAAAGGTATTGCCCGTGGCAATCGCCATGGGGAACATCCACAGCGGAATCATCGCCGGGAAGTTGAAGGGGGTGATGCCTGCGCACACGCCCAGGGGCTGGAGGATGGAATAGGTGTCCACGCCGTTGGCGACGTTGTTGGCCAGTTCGCCCAGTTGCAGGTTGCCGATGCCGGCCGCGTGCTCGACCACTTCCAGGCCGCGGAACACATCGCCTTCGGCGTCGGCCAGGGTCTTGCCCTGTTCGGCGGTGAGCAGGGCGGCGAGTTCGCCCATGTTCTCGCGGATCAGCTGCTGCAGCTTCAGGAAGATGCGCGAACGCGTGCCGATAGGCGTCTTCTTCCAGGTGGCGAAGGCCGTCTTGGCGCTGCTCACGGCCAGGTTGATTTCTTCCGGCGTGGCGAAGGGCACGCGGGCCAGCACTTCCTGCGTTGCCGGATTGACCACGTTGCGCCACTGGGTGGTGCGGGATTCGACGAGCTTGCCGTCAATCAGCAGCTTGACGCTGGGGGCAAGAACCGAAGCGGCGGTAGGGGCGTTCATGGCAAAGTCTCCTGAGGGTGCGTGGGGTGGGCGTCTGGAATACCGTGACGATGCACTATGCTAGCTGTGCAAAATTCACACAGCAATAGCGGTTTATGCATTTTCGATTTGCAAAAATGCACAGGTCGCGCAAGCCGCGCCAGCCTTGGGGCGCGGGTTTTTTTTAAGGGTTTTCATGGACTGGGAACATCTGCGCTATTTCGCCGCCGTGGGCCAGCACGGCAGTCTGTCGGCCGCGGCCCGCGTGCTGCAGGTCGAGCACAGCACCGTGGCGCGGCGCATCCAGGCGCTGGAAAAAAGCCTGGGCCAGGCGCTGTTCACGCGCGAGTCGGGCGGGCTGCGCCCGAGTGAAGCGGGGCGCGCGCTGCTGCCGGCCGTGCAGGCCATGGCCCAGGCGGCGCAGGGCATAGAGCGCAGCGCCGACCAGGCAGCGGCGTCGACGGACGGCCCCAGCGGCCTGGTGCGCGTGGGCACGACCGAAGGCCTGGGCGCGACGCTGCTGGCCGCCAAGCTCGCGGCGCTGACCTGCCGCCACGCCCAGCTGTCCATCGACCTGCTGGCCTTGCCGCGCCTGCTGCATCTGTCGCGGCGCGAGGCCGACATCGTCATTTCGCTGGACCGGCCCAAGCGCGGCGCGGTGATCGTCAGCCGGCTGGCCGACTATGACCTGTATCTTTATGGGCAGCGCGAATACCTCGCGCGCCGGCCGCTGGTGCGCGAGACGGCGGATTTGCGCCACCATGCGTTTGTCCACTATGTCGACGACCTGCTGTTCACCAAGGAGCTGCAGCTGATCGACAGCCTCTACCAGCCCCAGCGCTACGCGTTTCGCAGCACCAGCATCACGGCCCAGTACGAGGCCGTGCGCGCGGGCGCGGGCCTGGGAGTGCTGCCGGCGTTTCTGGCCGACAAGGACCCCTTGCTTTCCCGCGTACACCAGCCCCAGGCGCGCTTCACGCGCACTTTCTGGATGTCCATGCCGCAGGAAGCGCAGTCCGTGCCGCGCATCCAGGCCGTGTGGCGCTGGCTCAAGGAAACGCTGCGCGAGGAGGCGCAGCGCTTGCAGCCGCCCGCCTGAGCGCTCGCAGGTGTTGCGTACAGCATTAAAAAACAATCAGGGTAAACCCTTTTGTAACGTGCAAAGCGGCATTCGGCGGCCCGGCATCGTTCACGGCGGGGGAGACTGCTTCAATAATAAGCTTGCCCGCACGGGTAAGGTTACTTTTGGAGATACGGGAGTTTGGCCCACATAGCATGGAGCTATTGCGCTGAAGGCCCACCGACCTGCTTGTCATGACCACCTTTTGCCCTGAAGAACTCGAACGGCTCCCCGGCTTTCATATCCGCCGCCTGCAGCAGATTGCGGTCGCCGTATTCATGGAAGAAACCCAGGATTTCGGTATCACGCCCGTGCAGTTCGCGGCCATCTCGGCCGTGCTGCGCCAGCCCGGCATGGACCAGCGCTCGCTGGCTCGCTTCATCGGCTTCGATACTTCGACCATTGGCAGCGTGATCGACCGGCTCGAAGCGCGCGGCCTGATCGTGCGCAACACCAGCCCGACCGACAAACGCGTGCGTTTGCTGACGGTGACGGCTTCCGGCACCGACCTGCTGCGCGAGGCCCAGCCTGCCGTGCTGCGTGCCCAGGAGCGCATGCTCGATCCCTTGCCCGTGGAGCAGCGCGAACTTTTCATGCAGATGATCACGCGGGTCAATCGGGAAAACCAAAGCCGCACTCTCGCGCCCAGCCTGTCGCGCGAACCGGCCTGAGCGTCGAGGCGCGCAGGGGTGCACAATGGTCCATCCGTTCATTCCTTTCAAGGTGCCCGCATGATTGTTACGACCACCCCCAGCGTTGAAGGCCAGCGCATCACCCGCTATCTGGGCGTGGTGGCCGGCGAAGCCATCCTGGGCGCGAATGTGTTCAAGGACTTGTTCGCCGGCATCCGCGACATCGTCGGCGGCCGCTCGGCCACCTACGAGAAAGAGCTGCAGAAGGCGCGTGAGATCGCGCTGCTGGAGATGCAGGAGCGTGCCCAGGCACTGGGCGCGAATGCCGTGGTGGGCGTGGACCTGGACTTCGAGGTGCTGGGCCAGGGCAACGGCATGTTGATGGTTTCGGCCAGCGGCACGGCCGTGGTGCTGGACGCCCATCGTCAGGAATGATGACCGTGAGTGCCTGCGGGCTGCGCAAATCCGCGAAAATCGCGGATTGAACGCATTCTTCAATGCACTTGAAAGGTTTCCATGAACGACAAGACCCAAGCTCCCGCACTGCCCGACCACCTTTGCATCGACCCCAGCAGCCCGCACCACGTCGCTGCCGTGTTCGAACACGACATCGGCATCCGCTTCAATGACAAGGAGCGCTTCGACGTCGAGGAATACTGCATCAGCGAAGGCTGGGTCAAGGTTCCCGCCGGCAAGACGCTGGACCGCAAGGGCCGTCCCCTGCTGATCAAGATCAAGGGCAAGGTCGAAGCCTTCTACAAGTAAGCGCCAGGCGCCGGCGCGCCCCGCTTGCCAAAGCGCCTCAGGGCGCTTTTTTTGCGTCCGGCCGGCGCAACCAGCCCAGCGCCCGGCTGTGGGCGATGCGGCCCTGGGACTCCAGGGCGTAGCGTTCGCGTGTCGTGCCAAAAGGGCCGGGGTTCTGCTGCACGACTTCGATGAAGTCCGCTCCCACGGCACTCACGATGGCCACATGCCCGTAGCGGTTGAAGGCCCAGGGCGCGAACACGATCAGATCGTCTTCCTGGGGCGTGGTGCCCGCGCCGTTGCGGTACTGGACCAGCATGCGCTCGGTATTCAATGCGCCATGCGGGACGCGGGCCGAGAAGAATTCCTTGGCGTTGCCCATGGCGTTGGGCATCCGGTGGTCGAAACGCTGGTAATAGTAGCGCTTGACGAATTCGACGCACTGGTAGCGCAGACCGAGGTTGTAGCCGTCGCTGGTGGTGAGGCGGCCCGAGACATGGTTGATCGCGCCGTTGTAGTACACGCCCACGCCCTTGAACTCGTCGAGCTGCTCGCCGGGCGTGTGCATGGGGTTGATGTTCACGCGCGTGGCGACGAGGTAGCCGGCGATCAGCAGCCCGGCGCAGACGGCGGCGATGAGCAGCGCCGCTTTGGCGGCAGGTCGCAGGGTGCGGCGGGCTTGGGCGTTGGCGGCGGCAATGGGCTTCATGGGGCAGGGCGGGCGGTGGACACGGCCAGCCTACCCTAGCGGCGGCGCCGCCAACGGGTTTCAGTCGGAAAATTCCGGGTCTTGCGCCCCCAGTGCCTGCGCCAGCGCGATCAGGCTGCGGTCGCTGCCGGCCGGCCCCAGCAGGCCCAGGCCCAGGGGCGCGCCCTCACGCCCGGCCAGCGGCAGCGAGATCTGCGGAAAGCCGCTCAGGCCCGCCGCGCACAGCATCTGCACGGCCCGGTTGCGGTAGTCCTCCAGCGTGGCCTCATCGGCCGCGCGCAGTGGCGCGATGTCGGGCATGGTCGGCAGCACCAGCACGCCGTCGCTGCCCAGCAGCGCGGCCAGGTGGGCGCGAAAGCGCGCGCGGAAGGCCTGGGCCTGGACCACCTGGCCGTCCGTCACCTGGGCCGACCAGGCAAACCGCTCCTTGACGCCCGGGCCGAGCACGGGTGCGTAGCGCGTGATGAACGGGCCATCGGTCATCCAGGCCTCGCGGCCCTGGAGGTAGCGGAAGTTCCAGTACATGGCGTCGAACGAATCGAGTGCCACGCGCGCGGCGGCGGGCGTGCCCAGCACCGCCTGCACCCGGGCCAGTGCCGCATCCCAGGCCGGGCGCACGACCGGATCCACCAGGTCCCAGATGTCGCTGGCCAGCAGCAGGCGTGGGCGCACCGGCAGGGGCGCGGGATCGGGCGCGAGCAGCACATCGGCCACGCGCGCGAAAGTCCGGGCATCGCGGGCCAGCCAGCCGCAGGTGTCGAGGCTGGGCGACAGGTCCAGCGCCCCCTCCAGGCTCACCCGGCCGTGCGTGGGGCGGATGCCGTACAGGCCGCAATGGCTGGCCGGCGCGCGCACCGAGCCGCCCGTGTCGGTGCCCAGTGCGAAGTCGCACAGCCGGCTGGACACGGCCGAGGCCGAGCCCGAGGACGAGCCGCCGGTGATGCGCTCGGGCGCCGCGCCATTGAGCGGCGCGCCGAAATGGGCATTGCTGCCGTTCATGGAGAAGGCCAGCTCGTCGGTCACGGTCTTGCCGGCGAAGGCCGCGCCCGCGTCCAGCAGCTTTTGCACGCTGGGCGCGGTGCGGGTCTTGGTGCCCGACAGGGCCAGCAGCAGCGGATTGCCGCCGCCCGTGGGGTAGCCGGCCACGTCGAACAAGTCCTTGACGCCGAAATACAGGCCGCTGAGCGGGCCGGTGCCGGCATGGGGCACGGGGACGTCGGGGTAGGGAACAAAGGCGTGGGCGGGATCGTTCAGTGGCATGGGAGCTTTCAGGGCAGGTGTTCAGGCGGGAAGCAGGGTCGGCGCCAGGGCGGCCGCGGCGTCGGTGCGCAGGCAGCGCGCCTGGTGGCCGGGCGCCACGACCACCGGCGCGGGCACGGCCTGCAGGCAGTCCTCGGTGGCCAGGCGGCAGCGCGGCGCAAAGGCGCAGCCCGGCGGGATGGCCGTCAGGTCGGGCGGGGCGCCGGCAATGGTCGACAGCGGCTGGCCGCGCTGCATGGCGCCATGGGCGCGGCTTTGCAGCAGGGCGATGGTGTAGGGGTGGCGCGGGTTGCGGATCAACTGCTCGGCCGTGCCTTCCTCGACGATGCGGCCGGCATACATCACGGCAATGCGGTCGGCGACCTCCACGGCGGCGCCGATGTCGTGGGTGACGAAGACAATCCCCAGGCCCAGATCCCGCTGCAGCTCGCGCAGCAGCAGCAGGATCTGGATCTGCACCGTGGCGTCGAGCGCGGTGGTGGGCTCGTCGGCCAGCAGCACCTGGGGATTGCAGGCCAGGGCCAGGGCGATCATGGCGCGCTGGCGCATGCCACCGGACATCTCGTGCGGGTAGGCCTTGAGGCGTTGCGCGGGACTGGGAATGCGCACGCGTTCGAACAGCTGCAGGGCGCGTTTTTCGGCGTCCTGGCGGCTCACCGCTTCGTGGCGGCGGATCGCGCCGACGATTTGCGCGCCCACGGCATAGACCGGGTCCAGGGCCAGCAAGGGGTCCTGGAAAATCATCGCGCAGGTCTTGCCACGGTACTGGTTGAGCGCGCGCAAGGGCATGCTCAGCACGTCGTGGCCGGCCACTTGCACGCGGCCCTGCATCACGGTCTTGCGTTCGGGGTGCAGGCGCAGCAGGGTGCGCAGGGTCACGCTCTTGCCAGAGCCGGACTCGCCGATCAGCGCCACGCATTCGCCGCGCTGCACGCTCAGGCTCACGCCGCTGACCGCCTGCACGGGTTTGCGGCCGCCGATGAAGCGGACGTTCAAGTCCTCGATCTGCACCAGAGGGGTCGTGGGAGAGGTCATGCTGTGCTCCATCAAGTGGCCAACGCGGGGGCGGATTGGGCGACGGGGGCCAGGGGGTGGCCGCTGCCCGCCTCGTGCACCAGGCAGCGCGCGTGGTGCAGGCGCTGCACCGGTGAGACGGCGGGCACCTGCGTGGCGCAGACCGCGGCGGCCTGCGGGCAGCGCGGATGAAAGCGGCAGCCCGCAGGCGGGTTGATCGGGTTGGGCGGATCGCCCGCGAGCGGCGCCTGTTGGGTGCGGTGGCGCGGGTCCATCGACGGCACGGACGACAGCAGCGCCTTGGTGTAGGGGTGGGCGGGCGCCGAGAACAGCGCTTGCGAGGGCCCGATCTCCGCCACCTGGCCCAGGTACATGACCATCACCCGGTCGCTGATGTAGTTCACCACGCCCAGGTCGTGGCTGATGAAGACATAGGTCAGGCCGAATTCGCGCTTGAGGTCGGCCAGCAGGTTCAGCACCTGGGCCTCGACCGACTTGTCCAGCGCCGAGACGGCTTCGTCCAGGATCACCATGCGCGGCTTGAGCGCCAGCGCGCGCGCAATGTTCACGCGCTGGCGCTGGCCGCCCGACAGCTCATGCGGGTAGCGCTCGGCAAAGCGCGCCGGCGCCAGGCCCACGCGCTCGAGCAGGTCGCGTGCGCGCGCCACCGATTCGCGGCGCGAGACGCCGTGGACCTGCGGGCCGAAGGCAATCGAGTCCTCGATGGTCAGACGCGGGTTCAGCGAGGCATAGCTGTCCTGGAACACCATTTGCACCTGGCACAGGAATTCCTTGCGCGACAGGGCGCGCGAGCCGACGGTGCGGCCGTCGAAGATCAGTTCGCCGGCCGTGGGGTTCATCAGGTGCATCAACAGGCGGGCGGTGGTGGATTTGCCGCAGCCCGACTCGCCGACCACGCCCAGGGTTTCACCCTTGAGCACCTCGAAGTCCACGCCGTCGACGGCGCGCACCACGCCCGCGCCGTGGGACAGCGGGAAATGCTTGACCAGGCCGCGCACGGTCAGCAGCGGCTGGGCGGGACCGCCGACATCGACAAAGCTGGAAGAAAGAGTCATGGCTTATCCCTTGTTGTCCATGGCCGTGCGCAGGCCGTCGGACAGCAGATTGAACGAGATCGAGGTGAGGAAAATCATCAGGCCCGGCAGGGCCGCGACCCAGGGCTGGGTGTAGATGGCGGTGCGCAAGGTGTTGAGCATCAGCCCCCATTCGGGTTCGGGCGGCTTCACGCCCAGGCCCAGGAAGGACAGGCCCGAGGCCAGGATCATGGACACCGCGATCAGGCTGGTGGCGTAGACAAAGATGGGCCCGAGCACATTGCCCAGCACATGCACGCGCACGATGTGGAAGGCGCTGGCGCCGGTGGCGCGGGCGGCTTCCACATAGTCGCGGTTGCGGGCCTGGGCGGTGACGCTTTCGGCGACACGCACGATCTGCGGGATGAAGACAATGGTCAGCGAGACCAGCGAGTTGACGATGCCCGCACCCAGCGCGCCTGACAGGGCGATGGCCAGCAGCACCGAGGGGAAGGCATAGAACACGTCGACGGTGCGCATGATCACCGTATTGACGGGCCCGCCGGCATAGCCCGCGAGAATGCCTATGCCCGTGCCGATGGCGAAGGCCAGCAGCACCGGCGTGATGCCGATGAACAGCGACAGGCGCGCGCCCACCATCAGGCGTGAGAGCATGTCGCGGCCCAGCTCGTCGCTGCCCAGCGGCAGGCCTTCGGTGCCTATGGCCTTGAGGCGCTTGAGGATGGACGCGGCATAGGGGTCGGCCGGCGCCAGCCAGGGGCTGAACACGGCCATCAGCACCAGCGCCAGCACCACGCAGGCCGCGCCCACGGCCACGGGGTCGTGCAGGAAGCGTTGCAGCACAGAGGCCCAGTAGCCGCGGCTGCGGTGCTCGGGCAGTGGCTTGACGGCGGCGCCAGGCTTTCCAGCAAGGGTCAGGGAATGCATCGAGGGTCTCCTTGGAATGGGGCGTCAGCGCACGATGCGCGGGTCGAGCAGGGTCTGGACGACATCGACGATGAGGTTGAGCAGCACGAAGAACACGGCCAGCACCAGGATCGAGCCTTGCAGCAGCGGCAGGTCGCGCTGGAAGATCGCCTGGTTGAGCAGGAAGCCCGTGCCCGGCCAGGAAAACACGGTCTCGATCAGGATCGAGCCGCCCAGCAGGTAGCCCAGCTGCAGGCCCATCACCGCCAGCGCCGTGGGCGCCACGTTCTTGATCACATGGCGGAAGATGCCGGCGTGGGTGAGACCCTGGGCCTTGAGGCCGACGATGAATTCCTGGTCCAGGATTTCGGCCACCAGGGCGCGCACGGTGCGGGCGATGATGCCCATGGGAATGACCGACATGGTGATGGCCGGCAGCAGCATGAATTGCACATGCTCCCAGTTCCAGGCCCAGTCGCCCGAGCCGCCGGGGCCGGCACCGGTGGCGGGCAGCCACATCAGCTGCGACGAGAAGACGATGACCAGCACCATGCCCAGCCAGTAGTGGGGCACGCTCACGCCCAGCACCGACAGCAGGGAGGCGCCGCGGTCCAGCCAGGAGCCGCGGAAATATCCGCCGACAAAGCCGAACAGGCTGCCCAGCACAAAACCGATCAACGTGGCCACCACGGCCAGGCGCAAGGTGTTGACCACCGCCGTGAGCACCTCGCTGGTGACGGGCCGGCTCGTGGCGATGGACATGCCCAGGTCGCCGTGCAGTGCGCGCCAGCCCCAGCGCAGAAACTGTTCGGGCAGGGGCTGGTTGAAACCGTACAGCTCCCGCATCTGGGCTTGCAGCTCGGCCGAGGCGTCGGGCGGCAGCACCGACACCAGCGGGTCCCCGGGAGCGATATGCACCAGGGCGAAGCACAGCAGGGCCACGCCGAGCAGGATGGGAAGGGTGTAGAGAATGCGGCGGACGAGGTAGGCGAGCATGGGCGGGCGGGCGTTGGGGGTCTTGGAAGGCGCGGGCCGAGGTCCGCGCAGGAGACGTCCCAGGCCGGGCGCGGCCTGGGAAACGCGGCGCTTACTTCAGGGTCATGGTCGCGATGTCGATGAACCAGCTTTGCGGCTGGACCACATGGCCGACCTTGGCCGACATCGCGCGCGGCCCGACGTCATGGGCCACGAACAGGAACGGGGATTCATCCACGATCAGCGTGTGCAGCTCGGCCAGGGCCTTGTCGCGCTCCTTGGCATCGAAGCTGGTGCGCGCCTTGTCCACCACGGTGTCGACCTGTTTGTTGCTGTAGAAGCCCCAGTTGTTGGACACCGGCGGGAAGGCCTTGGTGCTGACGAAACGCACCATGGCAAAGAACGGGTCCATGGTCGCGGCCGTCACGTTGGTGGCGCTGGCCTTGTTGGCGCCCGCATCCTTGGCACCCAGGCGCCAGCCCGAGAACAAGGTGTTCCACTCGACCACGTCGAACTCGACATCGAAGTGGCAGGCCTTGAGGTTTTGCTGGATGAACTCGTTCATCGGCAGGGGCTGCATCTGGCCCGATCCCGAGGCCGAGGTCTGGATCTTCACTTTCAGCGGCTTGGCCGCGCTGTGGCCGGCCTGCTGCATCAGTGCCTGGGCCGCCTTCACGTCGTACTTGATCTGGAAGCTCGGGTTGCCGCGCCAGGGGTGGCCGGGCTCGAACATGCCCGTGGCCGGCTCCATCTGGCCGTTGAGCAGCTGCTTCATGCCGGCGCGGTCCACGCACAGGTTGGCCGCATGGCGCACGCGCTTGTCCAGCCAGGGCGAGCCTTCGGCGAAGGAGAACTGCCAGGGCCAGATGTGCGGCTGGAGGTTGGAATACAGCTTGAAGCCCCGGCCCTTGAGGGTGTCGACCGCGTCGGGCGCGGGCGCTTCGATCCAGTCCACCTGACCGCTCATCAGGGCCGCGGTGCGCGAATTGGCTTCGGGCAGCGGCAGCAGCACCACCTTGTCGATGGTGGGCGTGCGCTTGGGATCCCAGTAGGCGCTGTTCTTCACCATTTCGAAGCGTTCGCGCGGCACGAAGCGCGAGCCCTTGAACGGGCCCGAGCCCGAAGGATCTGCGGCGAACGCGGTCCAGGCGGCCTTGCTGCGCTCGGCTTTGCCGCTGACCGAGGCGGGCACGGCGGCCAGCTTCTTCGCCCAGTGGGCGGGCGACGCCATGAACAGGTTGGACAGGTTGATGGGCAGGAAGGCATCGGGCTCGGACGTGGTCAGCTCCACCGTCAGATCGTTGATCTTGCGGGCCGTGCGCAGCGTGGGCATGCGCGAGGCCGTCACGCCGACCTGGGCGGGATCGAAGTGCTCGGCGTCCTTGTCCAGCACCTTTTGCACGTTCCACACCACGGCGTCGGCCGTCAAGGCGCTGCCGTCATGGAACTTGACGCCGGGACGCAGCTTGAACACCCACTTGGTCTTGTCCTTGGCATCGGCTTCCCAGGACAGGGCCAGACCGGGAATCAGCGCGCTGGGCTGGTCGGTCTTGCTCAGGTCCCACTGGGTCAGGGCGTCGTACAGCGGAATGCCGGTGAAACGGTTGCCTTCGAAGCCCTGGTCGGGCTGGCCCGAGGTGCGGGGGATATCGGCGGCCGTCATGGCAATGCGCAAGACCTTTTCCTGCGCCAGAGCGGACGTCGCGCCGCCGGCCAAAGCCATCGCCACTGCCAATGCCACGCCGTTGAACGCGGGCTGGGAAACAGAGAAACCAGAAGACTTACGCATCGGAGACCTTCCTAAAGGGGCTGGGGTATGCAGCCCGATGCAAGTGTCGTGCCAACATGAAGGTATCGTTAATCGATACAAAAAGTATCGATTTCGCTATATCTGGCATGCTTTATGCGGTTCATGCGTCTTTCACCAAGGAGGGCATGGGTATGAACACAATGGCTACGGGTTTGCGAATCGATGGGGATCGCCTTTGGCAGTCGCTGATGGATCTGGCGCGGATAGGCGCCACCCCCAAGGGGGGTGTCTGCCGCATTGCCTTGACCGACGAGGACCGCGCGGGGCGCGACCAGGTGGTGCAGTGGATGCGCGAAGCCGGGCTGGCGGTGCGCATCGACGAGGTGGGCAATGTCTTTGGTCGTCGTGCGGGCACCGATCCGGCTGCCCGGGCCGTGGCCACGGGCAGCCATATCGACACCCAGCCCACGGGGGGGAAATTCGACGGCAACTACGGAGTGCTGGCCGGGCTGGAAGTCATGCGCACGCTCAATGCCCACGGCATCCAGACCCTGGCGCCGCTGGAGGTGGTGTTCTGGACCAATGAGGAAGGCACGCGGTTCACGCCGGTCATGATGGGTTCCGGTGCATTTGTGGGTGTATTTGGTGCAGAAGACGTTCGCTTGCAACAAGATGGCGCAGGCCTGCGGGTGGGGGCCGAGCTGGAGCGCATCGGCTATCGGGGTGATGTCGCCTGCGGCGATGTGCCCGGCGGCCCGTTCGCGGCCTACTTCGAGGCCCATATCGAGCAGGGCCCGGTGCTCGAAGCCTATGACATGCCGATAGGCGTGGTCAGCGGCGCGCTGGGCCAGCAGTGGTATGACGTGACCGTGAGCGGCATGGATGCGCACGCCGGCCCGACGCCGATGGAGTTGCGCCACGATGCCATGCTGGCCGCGGCGCGCATGGTGGATGCGGTCAACCGGATTGCCCATGACGAGGCCCCGCACGGTCGCGGCACCGTGGGCCATATGCAGGTGCTGCCCAATTCACGCAACGTCATTCCCGGGCAAGTAAAGTTCACGGTGGACTTTCGCAACCTGTCGCAGGACGGCCTGGATCGCATGGACCGGATCATGCACGACCAGTTCGCGCAGCTGGCAGCCCGATGCCGGTGCACGGTGGAGATGGAACAGGTGGTGAAGTTCGCGCCCTGCCACTTTCACCCCGACTGCGTGGACAGCGTGCGCAACGCAGCCGAGCAGCTGGGCTACGCGCACATGGAGGTGGTCAGCGGCGCGGGCCATGACGCGGTCTACATCAACAGTGTGGCGCCCACCGGCATGATTTTCGTGCCCTGCAAGGACGGCATCAGCCACAACGAGATCGAGGATGCGAAGGCCGAGCACCTGAGCGCGGGCTGCAACGTGCTGCTGCACGCCATGCTGGCCCGCGCCGGCCTGGCCTGATCCGCGTTCAGACCACGGGGGCCAGCTGTGAGATCGATCGCGCGCAGGCGATCACCAGCGGCCCCAGCTGGCGTTCGGCATCGGCCATGCTCCAGCGGCTGGTGGGCGGCGCGACATGCACCGCACCGATGACCCGGCCGCTGACATTGAACACCGGCGCGGCCAGGCCCATGTCGCCGAGGAACAGCTCTTCACAGTTGGTGGCGTAGCCGTGGTCGCGGCTGCGCTGCAGCTGCTGCTCCAGGGCGCCGACTTCGGTCAGGGTGGCGCGGGTGCGCGCGGGTCGGGGCATGGCCAGCAGCAGGGCGCGGGCCTGGTCCCCGGGCAACTGGCTGAGGTAGGCGCGGCCGCAGCTGCTGGCGTACATCGGCACCCGCGTGCCCACTGGCGTGAGCACGGGGATGTGCTGCGTGGTCAGCACCTGGGCCAGGTAGACCATGTGGTGGTCCGTGGGCTCGGTCAGCGTGGCGGTTTCACCGCTGTCGCGCGCGAGCTGGGCCAGGTAGGAATGGGCGGCCGTGATCAGCGGATGCGCGTCGAGGTAGTTGAAGCCCAGTTCGACGACGCGCGGCAGCAGCCCGAAACGCCGCGTCAACGGATGCTTGCCGATGTAGCCCAGCGCCTGCAGCGTGTGCACCGAGCGTTGTGCCGATGCCTTGCTCATGCCGGTGCGCTGGCTGATTTCGCCCAGGGTCAGGCTGCGATGGCCGGCATTGAAGGCGCACAGCACCTGCAGGCCTTTGGCGAGCGACTGGTTGAAGAGGGCGTCGGGCGGCTCGGCGCAAGAAGGCTGGGGCATGGTCCGCTGGAGTGTAGGCGCTCAGGCCGTGGCCTGCAGGGCGTCGCCCAGTGCGCTGACCAGGCGGTCGATTTCCGCCTCGGTGCTGATGAACGGCGGGGCCAACTGGATGGTGTCGGCGCCGTAGCGCACGTAAAAGCCCAGTTCCCAGCATTGCATGGCGATCTCGTAGGGGCGCCTTGCCGGCTCGCCGGGCAGGGGATCGATGCTGATGCCCGCGGCCAGGCCGAAGTTGCGGATATCGAGCACGTGCTTGGCGCCACGCAGGCCGTGCACCGCGTTTTCGAAGCAGGGCGCCAGCGCCTTGACGCGCGCGGGCAGCTCTTCTTTTTGCAGCAGGTCCAGCGCGGCCAGGCCGGCGGCGCAGGCCACGGGGTGGGCCGAGTAGGTGTAGCCGTGGGCGAACTCGAGCAGGTATTCGGGGCCGCCGGCGGCCATGAAAGTGTCGTAGATCTCCTTGCTGGCGACGCAGCCGCCCAGGGGCTGGACGCCATTGGTGACCTGCTTGGCGAAGTTCAGGATGTCGGGCGTGACGCCGAACACTTCCGCCCCCGTCCAGCCGCCGCAGCGGCCGAAGCCGGTGATGACTTCGTCGAAGATCAGCAGGATGCCGTGCTGGCTGCAGATTTCGCGCAGGCGCTGCAGGTAGCCGGCGGGCGGAATCACCACCCCGGCCGAGCCGGAGAAGGGCTCGACGATGACGGCGGCGATGGTGCTCGCATCGTGCAGGGCGATGATGTCCAGCAGGCGGTCGGCCAGTGCGCGGCCGTCGATGGCCGGCATGCCGCGGTGGAAGCCGCCGGGCGCCGGCTGGGTGTGGGGCAGATGGTCGGCTTCCAGGCCCTGGCCGAACAGCTTGCGGTTGCCGGCGATGCCGCCCACCGAGATGCCGCCGTAGTTCACGCCGTGGTAGCCCTTCTCGCGGCCGATCAGCCGCGTCTTGCCGGCCTGGCCCTTGGCGCGCCAGTAGGCCCGGGCCATCTTCAGCGAGGTATCGGCGGCTTCCGAGCCCGAGCCGGTGAAGAACACATAGTCCAGGCCTTGGGGCGTCAGCTCCTTGATGCGGTTGGCCAGCGCGAAGGCCGCGGGGTGGCCGAACTGGAAGGCGGGCGCGTAGTCGAGCTGCAGCGCGGCCTGGCCCACGGCCTGGGCGATTTCCTTGCGCCCATGGCCCAGGCCCGAGCACCACAGGCCTGACAGGCCGTCGAAGATCTGGCGGCCGCGCGCATCCTGCAGATAGGCGCCCTGGGCGCCGACCACCATGCGCGGGCGGGCCTTGAAGTCGCGGTTGCCGGTGAAAGGCATCCAGTGGGCGTCCAGCCAGGCGGAGTCCATGCGCGTGGCGGTGGAGGCGGGCTGGGCGATGTCGGTGAAGTCCATGGGGCGCTCCTCGGGCGGGAAAGACGGTGGCAAAAGCCCATTGTGCGAGCCCGGCCCATTTTCTTGAATGGCCGAAAGCCGATGTTTACTTGCGCGCCTTCGCAAGCAATCGATGCAGGACCCCTGCCATTGCGCTCAGCGGCGCTGCTCCAGGGCCAGGCGCACGGCCAGGCCGGCCAGCACCGTGCCCATGATCCATTTCTGCGCGCGCAGCCAGTGGGGGTTGTCGCGAAACCACAGCGCGATGTGCGCCGCGAACAGGGCGATGAGGAGGTTGACGGTGAAGCTGGTGCCGATCTGGACCATGCCCAGCGTCACGCTTTGCCAGAACACGGAGCCTTGCGCGGGCGAGACGAACTGCGGAAAGATCGACAGATAGAAAATGGCCACCTTGGGGTTGAGGATGCTGGTGAACAAGCCCATGGCAAACAGCTTGCGCGGTGATTCGGCCGGCAACTGCGTGGTCTGGGCGAAAGGCGACAGGCCTCCGGGGCGCACGGCCTGCCAGGCCATCCACAGCAGGTAGGCGGCGCCCGCCCATTTGAGCAGTTCGAAGGCCAGAGGCACGGCCATGAACAGGGCGGTGAGCCCCAGGCTGGCGGCCAGCATGTGCACAAAGAATCCCAGCACCACGCCCGCCAGCGAAATCACGCCCGCCGTGCGCCCCTGGCAGATGGAGCGCGAGATCAGGTACAGCATGTTCGGGCCGGGCGTGAGCACCAGCAGCAGGGCGGCCCCGGCGAAAACCAGCAGGTCGTGGGTGGGAATCATGGCGATGAGGCAAGAATCGGACAGGATGGCGTAGCGTGCCAGCAATCGTGCCGGCTGTCGAGCCGTTGCCGCCGGCGCTGGGCCCAAAGCTTGCTACGCTGCGTGGCATGACATCCCGACCTCCTGCATTCGACCTGCCTTGCGCGCCCGCGCCGCGTTCCCGTGCCGTACTGGGCCAGCTCAGCGACATGGACCTGCGCCTGCTGCGCGTCTTCCAAAGCGTGGTGGAGTGCGGCGGCATGTCGGCCGCCGAGCTGGAGCTGAACATCAGCGCCTCCACGCTCAGCCGGCATATCAAGGATCTGGAGGAACGCCTGGACCTGGTGCTGTGCCGGCGCGGGCGCGCGGGTTTCGCGGTGACGCCCGAGGGGCTGCAGGTCTATGAGGCCACGCTGCAGATGCTGGGCGGGGTGGAGTTGTTTCGCAGCCGCATCGACGAGATCCACGACCGCATGGGCGGGACGCTGGACGTGGCGGTGTTCGACAAGACGGTCACCAATCCTGCCGCGCACCTGGACCGCGCCATCGGGGATTTTCACCGGCGGGCGCCGGAGGTGAACCTGCATTTGCATGTGCGCAGCATCAATGCGGTCGAGCGCGGGCTGATGGATGGGCGTTTCCAGGTGGGCATCATTCCCGCGCACCGGGCTTCGGCCAGCCTGGTCTACCGCACGCTGTTTGGCGAGCACATGCGGCTGTACTGCGCGGCCGGGCATCCGCTGTTCGGTGCCGACCATGCGGGCCTGGATTGGGAAGCGCTGCGCAGCTACCCTTTTGCCGGGCTGGGCTACCACTCCCCCAATATGGCGTTGAGCCACAGCGCGCGCCTGCCGCGCAAAGCCACGGGCTTCGACCAGGAAGCGATTGCCACGCTGATCCTGTCGGGTTGCTATATGGGCTTCCTGCCCGACCATTACGCCCAGGCGCTGGAAGCGGCCGGCCGTCTGCAGGCCGTGGCGCCCGCGCGCTTTCACTACGACTGCGAGTTCGTCGCGTTGTGGCGGCTGTCGCCTGCGCCCAGCCGGGCGGCCCAGGCCTTCATCGATTGCCTGGTGGCCGCGCACGGCGGGGGGCTGCCGGATTGAGCCCGGGGCCTATGGCCGGCCCAGGCAGCGCGCCAGCACGGCGGCCGCTTCGCCCTGGCGCGGTCCGGGGCGCGACACCAGATCGACTTCGGCCGTGCTCAGCGTGCAGATGCTGCCGCTGCGCACGGCGGCGATCGCGTTCCATCCGGGGCGGCGCGCGAAGTCGGCCGCCTTGGTCTCCGGCGTGTGGATGATGAGCTGCGGGTTCTGGCGCACGATGTATTCGGGCGCCAGCCGCGGGAAGGGCCCGAGCGAGGCCGCGACGATGTTGCGTGCCCCCAACTGGGACAGCAGCTCGCCGATGAAGGAGTGCGGGCCGGCCGCGTAAGGCGTGGCGTCGACTTCGAAGTAGACGCTGCGCCCCGCGCTCGCCTGCACCGACCGCGCGACGCGCTGCACGTCGGCCTGCATCTGCGCGAGCAGCGCGGGCGCGCGTTGCTGCTGCAGCAAGCTGTCCAGCGTGCGCAACTGGGCCTGCATGCCGGCCGTGTCCTGGGCGTCGATCACCAGCACGGGAATGCCGAACTGGGCGAGCTGGGCCATCAGGGGCGGCGCGTAGGCCATGAGCACGACATCGGGGCGCAGGCGCACGATGGCCTCGATCTGCGGCGCATGGATCTTGCCCAGGCGCGGCAGGCGGGCGACCTGGGGCGGATAGTTCGAGGACGCGTCCACGCCCACCAGACGATCGCAGGCGCCGAGCGCGCACAGCCACTCCGTGGTCGAGGGCAGCAGCGAGACGATGCGCCGCGGCACCTGGGCAAATTCGACCGTGCGGCCCTGGGTGTCACGCACCGCATAGGCCTGGGCGGGCGCGGCTCCCAACAGCGCGCAGGCCAGCAGGGCGCTGTACAGAGCGCAGGGCCAGGAAATAAAACGGTGCGGCAGGGAAGAAGGCATCAAGGACAGGTAGCGGGGCGCGGACACCCCGCTACCTTAAGGCAAAAGCGCGCTCAGTTCTGCGGCGCCCATTTCATGCTGATGAAGAGCGTGCGACCGCCATTGGCATAGCCCTTGGTCGGAGCATAGTCGCGGTCGGCCAGGTTGTTGATCCGCGCCAGCAGCGCCCAGTCCTTGTTCAGCTTGCGCTGGGCGTAGAGGTTGACCACGCCGTAGCCGCCCAGGCTGTCGCTGTTGGCAGCATCGGTGAAGCGCGCGCTGTAGAGCTGGGCTTCGCTGCCCAGCGTCCAGCCCGCGACCTGGGTGTCGGCCGTGAGCTTGAACATGCGCTTGGAGCGGTAGGGCAGCAGCTTGCCGTTTTCCAGATTCTTGGGGTTGAGGAAGTCCAGCGACAGGCCCAGGTTCAGCCGGTCCAGGCGGGTCGCGCCGCTGAGCGTCAAGCCCTTGAGTTCCACGCTTTCCCAGTTGCGGTAGCAGTTGCAGGCCGGCATGCTGGTCCAGTCGTAAGTGATCTGGTTCTTGATCTTGTTGCGGTAGGCCACGGCGGACAGCTGATGGCTGCCGGCGGTGTAGTGCAGCCCGGTTTCGAGGTTGGTGCTGCTTTCTGGCTTCAGATCGATCGCGGCCTGGCCGGTGAAGCGTTCGTACAGCGTGGGCGTGCGAAAGGCCGTGCCGGCCGAAGCCACCCAGCGCAGCGTGTCACCCAGTTGCAGGCCGTAGCCCAGGCCGCCCGTGGTCTTGCTTTGCTGGTCGCGGATACGGTCATGGCGTGCATTGGCGTCGAACTGCTGCGCGCCATTGGCATAGCGCCAGCCCGCCGACAACGAATCCTGCACGCGGCGGCTGTCGGTGTTCTGGGTCCAGGCGTAGTTGGTGGTCAGCCGGTCCTCGCGCCGCTCGAGATCGAGGTTCAGGCGGTGGGCGCCCAGTTTCCACTGGTTTTGCCACAGGTAGTTGGTGCTGTTGCCCTTGGCGCTTTCGGGGGTCGTGGTGTTGCGCTGGGTGTCGTTGCGGGACTGGCCCAACTGCACCACGCTTTGGTAGCGGTCGCTCCAGGCGGCCTGCCAGCGCAGCGAGCCCGTGGTGTTCTTCACGGTGTCGAAGTCGTCGAAAGGCGGTGGGCTCTGGTCGTAATGGGCCTTGAGGCGGTTGTGCAGCAGGCGCGCATCGAATTGGTGGATGCCTTGTTTCAGGCCGGCATTGAGCCCCAGCGAAGAATTGGCATAGCCGTCCTTGTCGGGGTTGGCCACCCAGGGGCTGCCCACATTGAAGCCGTCACTGCGCTCGTCGGCCACATGCAGGCCATAGCTCCAGCCATTGGCGCCGCCTTGCAGGCCCGTGGCGACCTTGGAGCTGTGCTGGCTGCCCAGGCCGGCCTCGGCGTAGGCGCGCAGCGGACCGTCGCCCCGGCGCGTGAAGATCTGGATCACGCCGCCCATGGCATCCGAGCCGTAGATGGCCGCGGCCGGGCCGCGCAGCACTTCGATGCGCTCGATCTGTGCCAGCGGCAGGGCCTCCCAGACCGCTCCGCCTTGCATTTCCTGGCTGCTGTAGCGCACGCCGTCGATGAACACGGCCGTGTGCTGGTTGCCGGCGCCACGCAGCGATACCGAAGTGATCTGTCCGGGGCCGCCGTTGCGCGTGATCTGTACGCCGGGTACTTGGGACAGCAGGTCGGCGACACCGACGGCGCCGCTGCGCTCAATGGCCGCGGCGTCGATCACGCTCATGTCGGCCGTGACGGTGCGCAGTGGCTGGGGCAGGCGCGCGGCCGTGACCACCATGGTGTCCAGCGCGGGCGCGGTCTGCGCACCGGCGGCGGAGCACAGGCCGAGGACGGCCAGCGCGCAGGCGCTCATACGCGCCGGCACGCCGGCGTGGATTGCTTGGAAAAAAGTCATGAAAGGCATACCAGTTCGCGCCAGCGACCCCGCCGACACTTCACTCACAAGGCTTTTGCCCGGGGCAAAAACCACCTTGTTGGCCGGTATCCAGACTGGTGAGTGGACGGACATGGCCTTCCCGGCGTGGTGGACGCCAGTGGCTTGCAGATGTCCGTTGGCCTGCGATAACAGGTTCTGATCACTGACTGTTGCGGGGGCAGTACAGGCCAGGCGGGCGAAATGCATCGCCGCCACCCTGTTTCCCGTTTAACGGCCCGGCAAGAACTGCAGGGCACGCACCAACGCCGCGATTCTAGCGTGGTGCGGCGTCCTGGTCTTCAGGCCGAAAGCCGCAGCACGGTGACGATCACCACGCCTATGGCCAGATTGGCCGCGACCCAGAAGCGGATGCTGGCAAGGGCCTTGCCGCCGGCGGGCCAGTCGGCCGCTTGCACGGCACGATCGAGGCGCTTGAACAGTGCGAAACGGATATGGCCGAACAAGGCCGCCATCACCAGGCCCAGCGCCGCCATCACTTTCCACGACAGCGGCATATGGAATTGCAGGTCGGCCATGGCCGCCATCTGGTAGACCGAAGCCACCATGCCCAGGCCCGACAGCAGCAGCACCAGCACCGTCACCAGCATGGCCGCGAAAAAGCGCCGCAGCACGGCGTGCATCAGCGGCACCCGCACGGAGGGCTCCAGCGTCTGCACGGCGGGGCGCAGGAAAAAGTGCGAAAACACCATGCCGCCCAGCCAGACGATGACGGCCAGCAGGTGGATGTACTTGAGGGGGGCAAACAGCATGGAGGGCCTGTGGTTGGTAGTCGGTGGTCAGAGACCCGTGGTCTTGCGCGCTTCGGCCTGGCAGGCCGCGGCGGTGAAGAGCACGTCGGTCGAGGAGTTCAGCGCGGTCTCGGCGGAGTCTTGCAGGATACCGATGATGAAGCCAATCGCCACGACCTGCATGGCCACGTCGTTGGAAATGCCGAACAGGCTGCAGGCCAGGGGAATCAGCAGCAGCGAGCCGCCCGCCACGCCGGCCGCGCCGCAGGCACAGACCGACGCCACCACGCACAGCAAAATCGCCGTGGGGATGTCGACCACGATGCCCAGCGTATGGGCGGCCGCCAGGGACAGCACGCTGATGGTAATGCCCGCGCCCGCCATGTTGATGGTCGCGCCCAGGGGAATGGCGATGCTGTACGTGTCGGGATCCAGGTTCAGGCGCTTGGCCAGGGCCAGGTTGATGGGGATGTTCGCGGCCGAGCTGCGCGTGAAGAAGGCCGTCACCGCGCTTTCGCGCAGGCACATCAGCACCAGCGGGTAAGGGTTGCGGCGGATCTTGGCGTAGACGATCAAGGGGTTGACCACCAGTGCCACGAACAGCATGCAGCCTATCAGCACGCTCAGCAGGTGGGCGTAGCCGAGCAGGGCGGCCGTGCCCGCGTCGGCGAACGTGGCGGCGACCAGGCCGAAAATGCCCAGGGGCGCGCAGCGGATCACGCCCTGGATGATGGCCGTGATGGCGTTCGACAGGTCGCTCGTCAGGCGGCGCGTGCCTTCGCTGGCGTGGCGCAAGGCCATGCCTATGGCCACGGCCCAGACCAGGATGCCGATGTAATTGGCGTGCATCAAGGCGTTGATCGGGTTGTCCACGGCGCTGAGCACCAGGGCCATCAGCACTTCCTGGACATTGCCGGGCGGCGCGACCGTGGCGGCGGCCGCGGTCTGCAAGACCAGCGTCGAGGGGAACAGCATGCTGGCCGTGACGCCGACGATGGAGGCCGTCAGCGTGCCTATGACATAAAGCCACAGCACGGGCCGGATCAGCGTGGCGTCGCCGGGGCGGTGGTTGCTGATGGCGGCGATCACCAGGATCAGCACCAGTACCGGCGCCACCGACTTGAGCGCGGAGATGAACAACTGGCCCAGCAGCGCGACGCTGGGAGTGGCTGACGGCCACAGATAGGCGAAAGCGATGCCCGCGATCAAGGCAATCACGATTTGTGTCACGAGGCTGGTACGGTGCAACCAGTGCAGCAGTGGCTTGAAGATCATGGGAAAACGGAGGTTCAGTAAGGCGGAAAAGGCGCGGGGGGCGGCGGAATCCGCGCGCCGCTGCAGGCCGAGCAAGGCCGGTAAGGCCCCTGCCCGCAGGACGGAACGCGCGAGTTTAAGCGCTGCGGCCATAACCCGCCTGGCAGTGCTGTTCGCGACCGGATCATGGCCGTTCAGTCCGCCGCCGCCCCATGTGGGAGGGGTTTTGGCAACAATTTCCGGCCCTGGATGCCACCGGGCAGGGGCCGGGCATGCGCTTCGCCCGATAATCCAAGGCTATGTCGTCCCCCAAAGTTCTCTTCGGCTTCCACGCCGTCGGCGTGCGTCTGAAGACCGCGCCACAATCCATCGTCGAAATCTACTACGAGGCCTCGCGCCGCGACGCCCGCATGCGCCAGTTCCTGGACCGTGCGCGTGAAGCCGGAGCTCGCCTGATCGAAGCCGACGGCGAGCGTCTCGCCAAGCTCGCTGGCAGCCATGGCCACCAGGGCGTGGCGGCACGGGTCGAGCCCACCAAGCAGGTCACCTCGCTCGACGAGCTGCTCGAGAACCTGGAAGAAAGCGGCGTCAAGAACCCGTTGCTGCTGGTGCTCGACGGCGTGACCGATCCGCACAACCTCGGCGCCTGCCTGCGCGTGGCCGATGGCGCGGGTGCGCATGCGGTGATCGCTCCCAAGGACCATGCGGCCGGCATCAACGCCACCGTGGCCAAGGTCGCCAGCGGCGCGGCCGAGACCGTGCCGTATTTCATGGTCACCAATCTGGCGCGCACGCTCAATGAGCTCAAGGAGCGCAATATCTGGATCATCGGCACCAGCGGCGACGCCGAGAAGAATGTGTACCAGGTCGACCTCAAGGGCCCGGTGGCTCTGGTGCTGGGCGCCGAAGGCGACGGCATGCGCCAGCTGACGCGCAAGACCTGCGACGAGCTGGTGAGCATTCCCATGCAAGGCGCCGTGGAGAGCCTGAACGTCTCGGTGGCCAGCGGCGTGTGCCTGTTCGAAGCCGTACGCCAGCGACTCGCAGCAGCTTGATGCAAAAAAGGCCTGCGCAAGCAGGCCTTTTGCATTAAGTCTGGGTATCAGCGCCTTGTGGCAGGGCGCTGGCCTGGAATTGCAGGCCCAGTACGCGGGCCATTTCACTCAAGGTGGACAGGCGCGGGTCCAGGCCGCCGCTTTCCAGGCGCTGCACCGTCATGCGCGACAGTCCGGCGCGTTCGGCCAGATCGGCCTGGGTCATCTGCGCGGCTTTGCGCGCCTGGGTAAGTTGTTCTATCAAGGGATGGGTCATGGCGCGATCATCGCAAAAACAAGACCCCCACGCTTGCTCGCTTCGCGTAGCCGCGCTGGGGGGCGGAGCCCCTCAGATGCCTGGGCCGTCAACTCGCGGCTAGAAGCCCGCGGCCAGTCCGTCGCGGCGCGGATCGCTGGCGAACTGGTAGCCCTCGACGGCGCTGTCGCCCATGCGCCAGATGAACTGGCCGGCGCCGAAGTCCTGGTAGGGATCATCGATGACTTCCAGCTGGTGCCCCAGGGCCTGCAGGCCCGCCACGGTGGCGGGGTTCATGCCGGCTTCGACATTGAGCGCCAGGCCCTGGTTGTAGCGCCAGCGCGGTGCATCGCAAGCGGCCTGTGGCGACTGGCGGTAGTCGATCATGCGCACCAAGGTCTGCATATGGCCTTGCGGCTGCATGTTGCCGCCCATGACGCCAAAGCTCATCACCGGCTGGCCATCCTGGGTCAGGAAGGCCGGGATGATGGTGTGAAACGGTCGCTTGCCCGGACCCACCAGGTTCGCGCGGTTGGCGCCGTCCGGGTCGGCGCTGAAGCCGAAACCGCGGTTTTGCAGGCTGATGCCGAAGCTGGGCTCGACCACACCCGAGCCAAAGCCCGAGAAGTTGCTCTGGATGAAGCTGACCATCATGCCGCTTTCATCGACCGCACTCAGGTAGATGGTGCCGCCCTGGACCGGATTGCCCGCCTTGAAATCCTGCGCGCGCAGGGGATCGATGAGCTTTGCGCGCGATGCCAGGTAGGCATTGTCGAGCATTTGCGCGGTAGTCACTTCCATGCCGGCATCGGCCACATAGCGGTCGACATCGGCGAACGCCAGCTTCATGGCCTCGATCTGCAGATGCTGGGAAGCCACGCCATCCAGTGGCAGGCTGGCCAGGTCGAAATTCGACAGAATGCCCAGCGCGATCTGCGCCGCGATGCCTTGGCCGCCGGGCGGAATCTCGTGCAAGGTGTAGCCGCGGTAGTCCTTGGCCACGGGCGTGACCCATTCGGGCCGGTGCTGGGCCATGTCGGCCATGCTCAGGCAGCCGCCGTGCTGCTGCACAAAGGACGTGACCGCCGAGGCGATTTCGCCTTCATAAAAAGCCTTGCCGTGGCTGGCTCCGATGGCGCGCAGGGCGCGCGCGGCCGCTGGAAAGCGAAACAGCTCGCCCACGGCCGGTGGCCGGCCCGAGGGCATAAAGCTCTGGGCAAAGCCAGGCTGCGCCTGCAGCTCGGGTGCGCCCGCGGCCCATTTTTGCTGCACCACGGGAGGCACCAGGTAACCGCGCTCGGCGATTTCAGCGGCGGGCTCCATCAGGCTGGCGAACGGCAGCTTGCCGAAGCGCTCGTGCAATGCGACCCAGGCGCTGACGGCCCCGGGCACGGTGATGGAGTCCACGCCGCGGCGCGGAGGCTTGGCCTGTTTGCCGTAGCGTTTTTCGAAATATTCGGGCGTCCAGCCCTGGGGCGCGCGGCCCGAGGCATTGAGACCGTGCAACTGCGAGCCATCCCACAGGATGCAGAACGCGTCCGAGCCCAGGCCGTTGCTGACCGGCTCGACGATGGTCATGACGGCGGCCGCCGCTATGGCCGCATCGACGGCATTGCCGCCGGCCCACAGCATGCGCAAGCCGGCTTGCGCACCCAGGGGATGGGAGGTCGACACGCCATTGCGTGCGAAAACGGGCACGCGCACGGAGCTGTACGGGTTGCCGGGAGAAAAAGGGGCATTCATGGGAGTTCCTGACACGGGCGCGGGATCTTGGAAATTCAGTCGGTGGTAATGCCCAGCACCTTGATGTCGCGGGTCCAGCGTGTGAGCTCGCGGTCGATTTGCTCCTTGAATGTCTTGGGATCGCTGGATTCGGGGGTCAGGCCCTGGGCCTCGAGCTGCGCGCGCACATCGGGGCGGGCGATGATCTTGCGCACTTCCTGCGCCAGCTTCTCGACGATCGCCGGGTCCGTGCCGCCCGTGGTGAACAGTCCATACCAGGAAGTGAAGGCATAGCCGGGCAGGCCGGCTTCGGCGACGGTGGGCACGTTGGGCAGGGACTTCACGCGCTCCTTGGTGGTCACCGCCAGAATGCGGGTCTGGCCGGTCTTGGAGGAGCTGATGGCGGGTGGAATACCCGAGAAGATGGCCTGGACCTGGCCCGCGGAGACATCGGCAATCGCCGGGCCGTTGCCACGGTAGGGCACATGCACCAGATTCACGCCCGCCTGCTGCGCGAACAGCGCGCCGGCCAGATGCAGCGTCGAGCCGTTGCCCGAGGAGGCGTAGTTGATGGTGCCCGGATCCTTGCGCGCCGCGTCGGTCATTTCCTTGACCGTCTTGTAGGGCAGCTTGGCGTTCACCAACAGGGCGTTGCCCGACTCGGCCACCAGGCTGATCGGCTCGAGATCCTTGCGCGGATCATAGGAAAGCTTCTTGGACAGCACCGGCGCGATGGTGTTGCTGCCGATGGAGCCCAGCAGCAAGGTGTAGCCGTTCTTGGGGGACTTGGCCACGATGTCGTTGGCCAGCAGGCCGCCCGCGCCGCCCTTGTTTTCGACCACCACGCTCTGGCCCAGGCTCTGCTGCAGTTCCTTGGCCAGAATGCGCGCGACGATGTCGTTGCCGCCGCCGGCTGCAAAGCCCACCAGCATCTTGATGGGCTGTGAAGGCCAGGGATCGGCGGCCAGGGCCGGCGTGGCCAGGCCTGCGGCGCCGCAGCTCAGCAAGGTGGCGTAGGTGAAGAGCCGGCGGGACATGTGTTCAAGCATGGAAAACTCCAGAATTAATGCAGCGTGCAGGGCTGAAGTTGCCGATTTTGATGATAGAAAGCGCTTTGTGAAAGCTGGACTTTCTTCCGTCTCTTGAAAGAAAACCATTTATGCCAAGCCTGCGGATTCTTCGCACTTTTCTCGCGGTTTGCTCGCAAGGTTCGTTCACGGCGGCCGGACATCGCGTCGGGCTGACCCAGGTGGCCGTGGGGCTGCAGATGCGCACCCTGGAGGCCGACCTCAAGCGCAAGCTCTTCACACGCCAGGGCAAGCAGGTGGCGCTCAACGAGCAGGGGCGGGCGCTGGTGCCCATTGCTACGCAGCTGGTGGCGCTGTATGAACAGGCCAAGCACGGCACCCAGGCGGATGCGCCGCTGGCCGGAACCGTGCAATTCGGCTCCATCGTCTCGGCGCTGAGCGAGTTGGTGCGCGCTACGCTGGAGCTCAAGCGCCATCACCCCGCGGTGGACCTGCATGTGGTCTCGGGCAAGTCCAATCGACTGATTGCCCAGGTGGAAAACCATGAACTCGATGCGGCCGTGGTGGTGCATGACCCGGCGCTCAAGCGCCCGTCGCTGGTCTGGACACCGCTGTATGCCGAACCCATGGTGCTGCTGACCTCGCGCTCCTCCAGGCCGGCCGAGCCTGCCACCATGGTGCAGCGCTATCCGTTTATCCGCTTTGACCGCACCGAGCACACGGGCGAGCTGGTCGAGCGCACGCTGCGCCGGCTGCGCGCCAAGCCCCAGGAGTTCATGGAGCTGAACTCGATCGAAACCATTGTGGAACTGGTGAGCGACGGCATGGGCGTGGCCATGCTGCCGCTGCTGGCCAGGCATGCCTGGGACAAAAACCCGCGGCTACGGGTGGTGCCTATCCCTCAGGCAGCCGAAAGCCGCCAGATCGCCCTGGTGCAGTTGAGCACGGCGGCGCGCGCCGAGGTGGTCACGGCCGTGGGGCAGCAGTTTCTGGCGGCGCGGGGCGCTGCGGTGTGAGTTGCGTGTCGCATCCCGGGGGATGCTTGCGGACGGGCTTGCGCCCCCCGATTCCCAGGCCCTGGGCCTGCGCTGAAGCCTTCAGGCGAAGAGGTTGAGCCGGGTGCCCAATACGCCGAAGCGCGCCAGCTCGGGCTGCAGCAAGGCCTGCTGTGCAGGCGAAGGCCCCATGGCTTTGGCTTGGGGCGCTTCGCCGCGGCGCAGCACGGCCAGGCTCTGGGCATCGACCACGCGTTGCTGCGACCAGGCACGGGAGGCGTTGGTGAGAGCACTTTGGTAGGCGATGTCCATGGCGGCGGGTTCCTTGCGAATCAGATGTCAGAGTTGACGACCAGTGAACTGTAGCCAAGCAGCGGCCCTGGTCATGCTCGGAAGAAGCGCTGTGCAGCCGCGCTTTTCGGGCTTTCGGATGGTGCGTTCAATCCAGGCAGTCCAGGCTGCTTTGCTCGCAATAGGCCGGCACGGGCGGTGGTGCGGGATGGCGCGGCGGGTGGATATGGGCCTGGACATCGCGCAAGGCGGTGCGCAGCCCTTCCTCTATCGTTGGGTGATAAAAAGGCATGTCGAGCAGCTCGGCCACGGTGGCGCGCCGGGCAATGGCCCAGGCGATGAGGTGGGCCAGGTGTTCGCCCGCGGGCGCGCACAGCTGGGCGCCGAGCAGTTCGCCGCCTTCCGCCTTGGCATACAGCCGCAGCACGCCCTGGTTGCGCAGGCCGGCGCGGGCCCGGCCCTGGTTGGCGAAATCCACTCCGCCAATCGCGACTTCGTCGCTCCAGTGGTCGTCGTAGGTCAGGCCCACCGAGGCCACGGAAGGCTCGGTGAACGTGATCGCCAGGGGCGTGCGCCGGGCAAAGGCATGCGGGTGCTCGGCCATGGCGTTGTTGCCCGCGATCTCGCCTTCGTCGGCGGCTTCGTGCAGCAGGGCGCGGTCGGCGTTCATGTCGCCGGCCCAGAACACCGGCAACTGGCCCAATTGCAAAGTATGCGGGTCCACCTCGGGCAGGCCGCGCTCGTTGAGCGGCAGTCCCAGGTTTTCCAGGCCCAGGCCTGCTATGCGCGGGCGCCGGCCGGTGGCGGCAAGCATGGCGTCGACCTGCACAGAAACCTCGCCGGCGGCAATGGTGATCGCGCCCGCGTCGGCGGTCAGCAGCCTGGGTTCCTGCCCCAGCTGCAGGCGCATGGCGCTGGACAGGCTTTGCTGCAGCGCCGCACGCACCTGCGGGTCGCGGATGCCCGCCAGATGCTGGCTGCTGCTGAAGGCCGTGACGTCCAGGCCCAGATGGGCCAGGGCCTGGGCCATTTCCACGCCCAGCGGGCCCAGTCCGAGTACGGCGATGCGGCGCGGCAGGTCGTTTTGCTCGAACAGGCTGTCGGTGGTCAGCAGGCGCGGGCCCAGCGCCTGCCATTCTTGCGGGATGTGCGGGCTCGAGCCCGTGGCAATGACGAGGCTGCGCGCGCTCAAGGTGCGCTGGCCGTCGATCTCCACGGTGTGTGGATCCAGAATGCGCGCCCGGCCGGTGATGGCGCGCTGCCCCAGGTCGGCGGTGGATGCCAGCACGCCCTGGACAAAGCGGTCGCGTTCGTCGCGCACCCGTTGCAGCACGGCGGGAATGTCGGCGTGCAACTGCTCCGCGCCGCGCAGGCCGAAGGCCTCGAACTGGTGGCGCCGGTGGAAAGCGTGGGCCGCTTCGAGCAGCAGCTTGGACGGCATGCAGCCCACGCGGGCGCAGGTTGTGCCCCAGGGGCCCTGGTCGATCAGGGCAAAGCGTTGCGTGCGGCGGCGCACGGCGCGCAAGGCGGCCAGCCCAGCGGAGCCGGCACCGATGATCAGAACGTCGTAATCGTAGTCATGGGGCTGATGCATGCCACCACTGTGCGCGCCATGGGTGAATCGGCTTGTAGGCTGGGATGAAGCGCTGGCGCCAGACCAGGCGCCGCCAGGCGCTCTACTCAGGGTCCAGCCAGCCCACCCGGCCCTGGCCGATATCGTTGAGGCGCTGGACAAAGGCCGCGCTGGCGTCTTCGGGCATGCGCCACCGCAGCGTGACCAGACTGCCGTGCGCCACGTCCAGCAATTCGGCCTGGACGCCGGCGATTTCGCGGCGCAACAGGCCTTCAAGGGAGTAGGGCACGCTGCAGCGCAGGCAGGTCATGCGCTGCAGCAGGACCTTGGGCGCGGTCAGCAAGGCCTGGGCGACGCAGTCGGTGTAGGCGCGCACCAGGCCGCCCGCGCCCAGCTTGACCCCACCGAAATAGCGCACCACGGTGGCCAGCACGCCTTCGAGCTCCTGGTGGCGCAGCACATCAAGCATGGGCCGGCCCGCGGTGCCGCTGGGCTCGCCGTCGTCCACGGCCGCCGACTGGCCGCCCGCGAGCAGGGCCCAGCAGACATGGGCCGCTCCGGGGTGCTCGCGCCGCAGCCCGTCCACGACCTGCTGGGCACTGGCGCGGTCGGTCATGGGTTGCACGCAGCCGATGAAGCGGCTTTTCTTGATGATGAGTTCGCTGTGGGCGGGGGCGGCGAGGGTCTGGGGCATGGGGCTGCCGAGCTTAACGCAAGCCGTGCAGGCGACGGGTGACGTCAGGCTTCGCACTTGTCCTACATGCGTGAAAGGGGCGGTATCTTAGTCTCAAGGCACAAGGAGGCAATGCCCATGTCAAGCACCACGCCCCAGACCCGCGACCTGGCTGCACACACTTTCGGTCGCAACCATTTCAGCCCGCCGCCTTTGCCGGAGCGGCTGGAGAGGCCGCCGCAGATGGTTGCCGCGGACAGTGCGCAGGAGGTTCAGGCCGCGGCCCAGGACCTTGATCAGCGTATCCGCGATGTGGGTGAGTGGTGAAGCGCTCGAGCGCTCACTGAGTTCGGAGTGCCATGTCTCCTGATCGATTGCGAATGTCTCCATTACGGCCGCCCCGTCACAGAGGTGGCCGTTTTTTTGCCTTGAGTTGCCCGAGTGCAGAAAAGCACACCGTCGTGTCTGGCGTGCAAGACCCTGCTCCAGCAAAGACACCTGTGTAAAAGTACACTGGCCGGTTCCAGTCCCCACGATCGCCCATCGCCATGAACGCCCCAGTCGACGTTTCCTTTTTCGCACGTGCTGCCAAGCCGCTGACCAGCTACCGCCCGTACTGGGCCAAACGCTTCGGTCCGGCCAAGTTCTTGCCTACCACGCGCCAGGAAATGGAGCAGTTGGGCTGGGACAGCTGCGATGTCGTGCTTGTCACGGGCGACGCCTATGTCGATCACCCCAGCTTCGGCATGGCGGTGATTGGCCGCGTGCTCGAAGGCCAAGGCTTTCGCGTAGGCATTATTGCCCAGCCCGACTGGCAGAGCGCCGATGCGTTCAAGGCCCTGGGCAAGCCCAACCTGTTCTGGGGCGTGACCTCGGGCAACATGGACTCGATGATCAACCGCTACACGGCGGACCGCAAGATCCGTTCCGACGATGCCTACACGCCCGGCGACGTGGCCGGCAAGCGTCCCGACCGTGCGGCCATTGTCTACAGCCAGCGCTGCCGTGAAGCCTACAAGGATGTCCCCCTGGTGCTGGGCGGCATCGAAGGCAGCCTGCGCCGCATTGCACATTACGACTACTGGAGCGACAAGGTGCGCCGCTCGGTCGTGGTCGATTCCAAGTGCGACCTGCTGCTGTACGGCAATGCCGAGCGCGCGCTGGTCGAAGTGGCCCACCGCCTGGCCGCACGCGAGCCCGTGGAGAGCATCACCGACGTGCGCGGCACGGCCTTTGTGCGCCGCGCGTCCGAAGCCGGCTGGTTCGAGATCGACTCGACCACGGTGGACGAGCCCGGCCGCGTCGAAGCCCACATCAACCCCTACCAGACCACAAGCGAGCAGGCCGCGGCCCAAGGCAGCACCTGCAGCAAGGAAGACGGCGAGGCGGGCGCCGCCGCGTCCGCCGCCGCCGCGCCCGAGATCGCCGGCCCGAGCTGCGGCACCGGCAAGAACAGCCCGGCCCAGCGCCGCGTCGATGCACCCCTGGTCGCCGGCGTGGAAGAGGGCGACTTCGTCAAGCCCATACAGTTCGTGGTCAACCCCGCACTGCGCACCAAGCTCAAGGTGCCGCCGCGCGACCATTCGGTGATCCGCCTGCCCAGCTACGAGCAGGTCAAGAGCGACCCGATTCTCTACGCCCACGCCAACCGCGTGCTGCACCTGGAAACCAACCCCGGCAATGCCCGCGCGCTGGTCCAGGCCCACGGCGAAGGCACGACCGCCCGCGACGTCTGGATCAACCCGCCGCCGATCCCGCTGACCACGGCCGAGATGGACTACGTGTTCGATCTGCCCTATGCGCGCTCGCCCCATCCCAGCTATGCGGATGAGAACGGCAGCCACGAAGCCACGACCAAGATTCCCGCCTGGGAAATGATCCGCTTCTCGGTGAACATCATGCGCGGCTGCTTTGGCGGCTGCACCTTCTGCTCGATCACCGAGCACGAAGGCCGCATCATCCAGAGCCGTTCGGAAGAGTCCATCATCCAGGAGATCGAGGACATCCGCGACAAGGTGACCGGCTTTACCGGCACCATTTCCGATCTGGGCGGCCCCACGGCCAATATGTACCGGCTCGGCTGCCGCACGCCTGAAATCGAGGCCGCCTGCCGCAAGCCCAGCTGCGTCTATCCAGGCATCTGCCAGAACCTGACGACCAACCACGATCCGTTGATCAAGATCTACCGCCGTGGCCGTGCGCTCAAGGGCATCAAGAAGATCCTGATCGGCTCCGGCCTGCGCTACGACCTCGCCGTGCAGTCGCCCGAGTACGTCAAGGAACTGGTGCAGCACCACGTGGGCGGCTACCTCAAGATCGCGCCCGAGCACACCGAGCAGGGTCCGCTCACCAAGATGATGAAGCCGGGCATCGGCAGCTACGACAAGTTCAAGAAGATGTTTGAACAGTTCAGCGAAGAGGCCGGCAAGAAGCAGTTCCTGATTCCCTACTTCATCGCCGCCCACCCGGGCACCAGCGACGAAGACATGATGAATCTGGCCATCTGGCTCAAGAAGAGCGGGTTCCGCGCCGACCAGGTGCAGACCTTCTACCCCAGCCCCATGGCCACGGCCACGGCCATGTACCACTCGGGCCGCAACACGCTCAAGCGGGTGCGCCGCACGGTACTCAACGAAGATGAGTCGGTGGACATCGTGCGCGGTGAAAAGCGCCGCCGCCTGCACAAGGCCTTCCTGCGCTACCACGATCCAAACAACTGGCCGCTGCTGCGCGAAGCGCTCAAGACCATGGGTCGGGCGGATCTGATCGGCAACGGCAAGCACCACCTGATCCCGACGTTCCAGCCGATGACGGATGGCACCTACCAGAGCGCGCGCCGCAAGAACAGCACCGCGCCTGGCAAGGCCGTGGCCCGTCCCCAGGCGGCCGCTCCCGCCGGACGGAACACGACGGCGCCCGTCAAGGGCCAGCTGCTGACCCAGCACACGGGTTTGCCGCCACGCGCCGGCACCGGCGCCAAGCCGGCCGGCCGCCCTGTGGGCAAGGCCCAGGGGCGCCCGGCTCAGGGGCGCCCCGTTAGCAAGGGGCGCTAAGCCAGCATGGCGTGCAGCGGGATGTCCTGCTGTACCGCCATGACCTGCAGGTGTGCCACGGGCTGTTCGCGCACGAAGCGGCTGATGGCTTCGTGGGTCGCTGCCTGGCGCATGGTCACCACGTCGCCGCGGGCCGGCAAGCCCGCAGCGGCGCACAGGCGCGCGGCGAAATGCGGCTCCAGCGCGGCGATGGCGACCAGGCCGTCCTGGCAGCGGTAGGTGCGGTAGCCCGCGTGCGCGCCGCCGACGTCGCCCTGGGGCGCGGACATGCCCCAGTGCAGGGGCTGGGCCAGCCACTGGGCGGCCTGGAACAGACCGACATCCAGCAGTGCGCCAGCGCCGCAGCGCAGCCGGTGCATCTGGGTCTGCAAGATCGCTTCGGTGGCCATCAGCGCCCCCGTCATGTCGGCCAGCAAGGAGGCCGGCATGTGTTCGGAGTTGAGCAGTCCGGCTTCGGCCTGGTAGGTGAGATCGTGGCCCGGCGTGTCGGCCGCTTCGCCGGTCGCACCAAAAATACGCACCATGGACAGCTGTGGGTAGCGCTCCTGCAATTGCTCCCAGTCCAGCCCCAGCTTGCGCAGGGCGGTGGGGCGAAACGACGTCAGCAAGACTTCCGTGCGTGCCAGCTCGGCGTGCAGCTGCGCCTGTCCTTCGGGTGTTTTCAGGTCGGCCTGCAGGCGCTGCACCTGGGCGTGCATGTCGTTGTAGGCCTGCTCGCAATAGGTGTGCATGGGGTCGGCACTGCTGCTGCCGGGGGCGGCAGGGGGCTCGAGCTTGGTGCACTGTGCGCCCATGCTGGCGCAGCGCAAGAGGGTGGCCGGGCCGGGCAGGTTCAGTGCCAGGCTCAGAATACGGATGCCGCGCAGGGGCTGCAAAGGCAGGGCCGACCAGGAAGAGGGGGAATGCATAGTCATGGCCTTTGAAGTGCAGCAAAACGTCCGCGGATCGCGCGGACGCAGGAAAAACGCGCCGGCCTGGAGCGCCTGCGCCGTGGATGGGCAGCAGGCGGTTCTCCAGACCGCATCGGCGCAATGCCAATGTGTCGGGTTCCTGTCTTTATACGCACAGCTGCGCTGCCCGGGCCTCGGTGCTTTCCATGAGGGCCTGTTTCCAGGCCGTCAGGCGCTGACGGTCAGTCCAGCGCCGCGCCCAGCCGGCGTGAAATCGCGCGCGCGGCCTGCAGCAGCGGCGGCAGCATGGTGGCCTGCATGACTTCCGCGCTGGTACGGTTGGCCTGGCCGCTGATGTTGAGCGCGGCCACGGTCTGGCCGGAGCGGTTGGTGAGCGGCGCGGCCAGCGAGATCAAGCCTTCCTCGAGTTCCTGGTTGATCAGGCACCAGCCCTGGGCGCGGGCCTGGCGCACCTGTGCTAGCAGGGCCGGCACTTCGACGATCGTGTGCTGCGTGAAGCGTTCCATCGTCAGGCCCTGCAGGCGTTGCTCCAGTTCCGCGTCGGGCAGGCCGGCGAGCAGCACGCGCCCCATGGAAGTCCAGCAGGCGGGCAGGCGCGAGCCCACGCCCAGGTGGGTGCGCATGATCTTGTGCGTGTGCACGCGCATCACATAGACCACGTCCAGGCCGTCGAGCACGGCGGCCGAGCAGGACTCGCGCACCTGGTCGACCAGATCTTCCATCACCGGCTCGGCCAGGTTCCACAGGGGCATGGACGACAGATAGGCGAAACCCAGCTCCAGGATGCGCGGCGTGAGCCGAAACTGCCGACCGTCACTTTCGACATAGCCCAGGGTCTGCAGCGTCAGCAGGATGCGGCGCGCACCGGCACGCGTGAGCCCCGTGCGGGCGGCGACCTCGCTCAGCGTTTGCTGCGGGGCTTGCGCGCTGAACGAGTGGATCACTCCCAGCCCGCGGGCAAAGGACTGGACATAGCTGTCGCCGGGCTTGGGGTCTTGGGGGATGGGGGGCTGGACGGTCATGGGGGTCTTCTCTATAATTCATTATACGAACAAATGTTCTATAGGCGAACATTTGTCTGGATTTCCAATCCCCTCAGGAGACGCATTACATGATCAACAAGATTGCCGACTCGGTGGCCCAGGCGCTGTCCGGTGTGAAAGACGGCGCCACGGTACTGATTGGCGGCTTTGGCACGGCCGGCATTCCCAACGAACTGATCGACGGCCTGATAGAGCAGGGCGCGCGCGACCTGACGGTGGTGAACAACAACGCCGGCAATGCCGAGCAGGGCCTGGCGGCCTTGCTGAAGACAGGCCGTGTGCGCAAGATCATCTGCAGCTTCCCGCGCCAGGTGGACAGCTATGTGTTCGACGAGCTGTACCGCAGCGGCAAGCTGGAGCTGGAACTCGTGGCCCAGGGCAACCTGGCCGAGCGCCTGCGCGCTGCCGGAGCCGGCATCGGCGCCTTCTTCTGCCCCACGGCCTACGGCACCGAGCTGGCCGCGGGCAAGGAAACGCGCGAAATCAACGGCAAGCACTATGTGCTCGAGTACCCCATCCATGGCGATGTGGCGCTTATCAAGGCCGAGCAGGGCGACCGTTGGGGCAACCTCAACTACCGCATGTCGGCACGCAACTTCGGCCCCGTCATGGCCATGGCCGCACGCTACACCGTGGCCACGGTGCATGAAGTGGTCGAGCTGGGCCAGTTGGACCCCGAGAACATCGTCACCCCCGGCATCTTTGTCAGCCAGGTTGTGCGCGTGGACCGCGTCGCGACCCAGGCCGGCGGCATCAAAAAAGCAGCCTGACCGGCCTCTGACAAGGAAAGAAACACATGAGCAGCTACCAAAAACGCAGCAAAGACGAACTGGCCCAACGCGTTGCCCAGGACATCCATGACGGCGCCTACGTGAACCTGGGCATTGGCATGCCCACCCAGGTCGCCAACCACATTCCCGCGGACCGCGAAGTCATCCTGCAAAGCGAAAACGGCATCCTGGGCATGGGCCCGGCACCGGCCGCTGGCCTGGAAGACTACGACCTGATCAATGCCGGCAAGCAGCCCGTCACGCTGCTGCCCGGCGGCGCCTACTTCCACCATGCCGACAGCTTCGCCATGATGCGCGGCGGCCACCTGGACATCTGCGTGCTCGGCGCTTTCCAGGTGTCGGCCACGGGTGACCTGGCCAACTGGAGCACGGGCGAACCCGGCGCGATTCCCGCCGTCGGCGGTGCCATGGACCTGGCCATCGGCGCCAAGCAGACCTGGCTGATGATGGATCTGCTGACCAAAAAAGGCGAGAGCAAGATCGTCCAGCAGTGCACTTATCCGCTGACCGGCATCGCCTGCGTCAAGCGCATCTACACCGACCTCGCCACCCTGGCCTGCACCCCCGAGGGCCTCAAGCTCATCGATATGGTGCCCGGCCTCACGCACGCCGAACTCGAACAACTGGTGGGCCTGCCCATCCAAGCCTGATGCTGCGCTGAGCCCCCGTCTACCGCTGGACGCGGGGCGCAGCATCCCCTTTTTCGTTATTAGACCCATTCAGGAGACACCATGAACCAGGCTTTTATCTGCGATGCCATTCGCACCCCTTTCGGTCGCTACGGCGGCGCTCTGTCCAGCCTGCGCGCTGACGATCTGGGCGCCTTGCCGATCAAGGCGCTGATGGAGCGCAATCCCGGCGTGGACTGGGCAGTCGTCACCGACGTGCTGTATGGCTGCGCCAACCAGGCCGGTGAAGACAACCGCAACGTGGCACGCATGTCGGGTCTGCTGGCCGGCCTGCCGCTGGAAGTGCCTGGCGCGACCATCAACCGCCTGTGCGGTTCGGGCCTGGACGCCGTCGGCAGCGCTGCGCGCGCCATCAAGGCGGGCGAAGCCGGCCTGATGATCGCTGGCGGTGTGGAAAGCATGAGCCGCGCGCCTTTCGTCATGCCCAAGGCCGAAAGCGCTTTCAGCCGCAACAACGCCGTCTATGACACGACCATCGGCTGGCGCTTCGTCAACAAGCTGATGAAGGCCCAGTACGGCGTGGACTCCATGCCCGAAACCGCGGAAAACGTGGCCGACGACTTCAAGATCGAGCGCGCAGCGCAAGACCGCATGGCCCTGGCCAGCCAGATCAATGCCGCCGCCGCCATCGCCGCCGGTCACCTGGCGCGTGAAATCGTGCCCGTGGTCATCCCCCAGAAAAAGGGCGATGCCATCGTCGTGAGCCAGGACGAGCACCCCCGCGCGACCACGCTGGAAGCGCTGGCCAAGCTCAAGGGCGTGGTGCGTCCTGACGGCAGCGTCACGGCCGGCAATGCCTCGGGTGTGAACGACGGCGCCTGCGCGCTGTTGCTGGCCGATGAAGCCAGCGCCGCCAAGTACAGCCTGACGCCGCGCGCCCGCGTGGTCGGCATGGCCACGGCCGGCGTCGCGCCGCGCATCATGGGCTTTGGCCCCACGCCCGCGACGCTCAAGGTGCTGGCGCAAACCGGTCTGAGCCTCGACCAGATGGACGTGATCGAACTCAACGAAGCCTTTGCCGCGCAAGGCCTGGCCGTGCTGCGCGCCCTGGGCCTGCAGGACGACGACGCTCGCGTGAACGCCTGGGGCGGCGCCATTGCCCTGGGTCATCCACTGGGCGCCAGCGGCGCGCGACTGGCCACCACGGCCGTCAACCGCCTGCATGCCACCGGCGGCCGCTACGCGCTGTGCACCATGTGCATCGGCGTGGGCCAGGGCATTGCCGTGATCCTCGAACGCGTCTGAAACCATGGGTGACGCCGGCCGACCGTTCATTTTGTTCGGATCGGCCGGAACTCTTGGGGTGCTCAACCCCTCCAAGTGGAACCCGGCCCAACCCCGAGATCGCGGGGAGGCGGGTCCACACCAGGCGTTCCGCTCGCGCAACGCCGCTCTGAAGACGCTGGCCCAGGCCAGCCTTGGGCACGGCGTCTTTCTTTCGGAGTTTTCATGAATATTGCAAGCCAGAACACCCGCCCTGAATCCGCACGCGAACGGGTGCTGATCACCGGCGGCGCCAGCGGCATTGGCGCGGCCATCGCCGAGCGCTGCCGCGCCGAAGGTTTCGAGCCCGTGGTCATCGACCGCGTGGGCGACGGCATCCGCGCCGACCTGTCCGATGCGGCCGACACCGAGCGCGCGCTGCGCGAAGCCCTGGCTGGCGGCCCCATCACGCGCCTGGTCAACAACGTCGGTGTGGTGGTTCCGGCGGATGCCGAGCACCAGACCCTGGCCGAATTCGATCTGGCGATTTCGCTGAACCTGCGCTGCGCTTTCCAGTGCATGCAGGCGCTGCTGCCGGGCATGAAGGAAGCGGGCTTCGGGCGCATCGTCAACATGTCTTCGCGCGCCGCGCTGGGCAAGGAGCTGCGCACGGCCTATGCGGCCTCCAAGGCCGGCCTGATCGGCATGACGCGCGTCTGGGCCCTGGAGCTGGGCTGCCACGGCATCACGGCCAACGCCATCGGCCCGGGCCCGATCCGCACCGAATTGTTCGACCGCGCCAACCCGCCCGATGCGCCGCGCACCCGCGCCATTGTCGAGTCGGTGCCGGTCAAGCGCATAGGCACGCCCGACGACATCGCCCACGCGGCCAGCTATCTGCTGGACGAGCGCAGCGGCTTTGTCACCGGCCAGGTGCTGTATGTCTGCGGCGGCATGACCGTCGGCGTGGCCGGCGTCTGAGCGGCCGCGCCCTTGAATGAGCGCGCCATGGTTAGCATCCATGGTGGCGCACTTGCGGTGAGAGCGGCCTGTGCCTTGCGCTCACCTTGATCAGGCCCCCGCCATGGGGCCTTGATTGATGCCTGCTGCCCGATGGCGCCCATGCGCTCCAACGCAGCGGACCCGATTCCCTTTAGAGACAGAGAGATATAACCATGAAGACATTCACGCACTCCATCGCAAAATTGTCCGGCCGCCGTACGGCCCTCGCTACCTTGGCCGGTCTGGCCGTGGGCGCGGCCGTCCTGCCCACCAGCGTGCTGGCGCAGCCTGCCTTCCCCAGCAAGCTGATCACCATCATCGTGCCGTTCTCGGCCGGCGGCACGACCGACATCCTGGCGCGCATCGTGGCCCAGGGCCTGACGACGGAGCTGGGCCAGCCCGTGGTGATCGACAACCGCCCCGGCGCCGGCGGCAACATCGGCGGCCTGCTGGCTTCCAAGGCCCCGGCCGACGGCTATACGCTGCTCATGGGCACGGTGGGCACGCACGCCATCAACGCCTCGCTCTACAAGAAGATGCCTTTCGACCCGGTCAAGGACTTCGCTCCGCTGACGCGCGTCGCTAACGTGCCCAACCTGCTGGTGGCCAACCCCAAGCAGCCCTACAAGAGCGTCAAGGAACTGATTGCCTACGCCAAGGCCCATCCCGGCCAGGTGAACTACGCTTCGTCGGGCAGCGGCACTTCCATCCACCTGTCGGGCGAGCTGTTCAAGTCTATGGCCAAGGTCGACATGGTGCACGTGCCCTACAAGGGCAGCGCACCGGCCGTGACCGATTTGCTGGGCAACCAGGTCGGCATCATGTTCGACAACATGCCGTCCGCTATCCAGCACGTGCGCTCGGGCAAGCTGGTTCCCCTGGCCGTGACCACCGCCAAGCGCTCGCCTGAACTGCCCGACGTGCCGACCATCGCCGAAGCCGGCGTGCCCGGTTACGAAGCCACTTCGTGGTTTGGCATGCTGGCCCCGGCCGCCACGCCTGCGCCCATCGTCGCCAAGCTGAACGCCGCCCTGGTCAAGGTGCTGGCCCAGCCTGACGTGAAGAAGAAGATCAACGACCAGGGCGCGGAAGTCTATAGCGAAACGCCTGCACAGTTCGCGGCCTTCATCAAGAGCGAAAGCGTGAAGTGGGGCAAGGTGGTGCGTGAGTCCGGCGCAGTGGCGGATTAAGTAGCACCCCCTGAGCCGCTGACGCGGCTTCCCCCTCTCATCCTTCGGTGGAGGGGGACGGCAGCATCGCTGCGGGGCGGCCCTTGCTCGCTGCCCCTGGCTTTGGTCCGCGCCAGTTTCACAGGCTGTGGACTGAGTCGCTGCCATCACCAATTAAAAAACCCGCAGACCGTGAGGCCTGCGGGTTTTTTGTTGCCTGGGGCGCGAAGCCCCGAAGCCGTCTTAGATCACTTTGGCAATCGCTTGGCAGACGTAGTCGATGTTCTTGCTGTTCAGTGCAGCCACGCACATGCGGCCGGTGTCGGTGCCGTAGACGCCGAACTCGGAGCGCAGGCGCACCATCTGGTCCTTGGACAGGCCCGAGTAGCTGAACATGCCGACCTGGGTGGTGATGAAGGACATGTCCTGCTGCACGCCCGCGGCCTTGAGGCCGTCGACCAGCTTCTGGCGCATGGCCTTGATGCGCACGCGCATTTCGCCCAGCTCTTTTTCCCACAGGGCACGCAGCTCGGGGTTGGTGAGCACGGCTGCCACCACGGCGCCGCCGTGGATGGGTGGGTTGGAGTAGTTGGTGCGGATGACGATCTTGAGCTGGCTCAGCACGCGCTTGGCTTCATCGGCACTCGCGGCCACCACCGACAGGGCGCCCACGCGCTCGCCGTAGAGGCTGAAGCTCTTGGAGAACGAAGTCGAGACCAGGATGTCCAGGCCGGCGGCGACAAACTTGGCGATCACGGCGCCGTCTTCGGCAATGCCTTGGCCAAAGCCCTGGTAGGCCATGTCGAGGAAGGCCGTCAGGTTCTTGGCCTTGACGGCGGCAATCACCTGGTCCCACTGGGCGGCAGTGATGTCGTAGCCCGTGGGGTTGTGGCAGCAGGCGTGCAGCACGACGATGGTGCCGGGCGCTGCGGCGTTGAGGCTGGCCAGCATGCCTTCGAAGTTGATCGCGCGCTTGGCGGCGTCGTAGTAGGCGTAGTTGCCGACCTTGAAGCCTGCGTTTTCAAAGATGGCGCGGTGGTTTTCCCAGCTGGGGTCGGAAATCAGCACCTGGGCGTCGGGGCTGACCTTCTTGAGGAAGTCAGCGCCGATCTTCAGGCCGCCGGTGCCGCCGATGGCTTGCACCGTGGACACGCGGCCCGACGTCACGACATCGCTGTCGGCGCCGAAAACCAGGGCCTTGACGGCATTGTCGTAAGCGACGATACCGTCAATGGGCAGGTAGCCACGTGCCGTGGGCTGGGCCATCATGGTTTTTTCGGCGGCTTGGACGCATTGCAGCAAGGGCAGCTTGCCGTTGTCATCGAAGTACACGCCCACGCCCAGGTTGACCTTGTTGGGGTTGGAGTCAGAGACGAATTGCTCGTTCAGACCCAGGATAGGGTCGCGGGGGGCCATTTCGACGGCGGTAAACAAAGACATGAAAAAAATCCTCGGAGGATGAAAATATGGCTGCCAGCCCCAAGCTGCATCAATCGATTGGGTTAGCCCTGGAATTTTAGCGGCCTGCGGGGCAGGCTAGTATCACCACGTTATGCACCAAGCTACTGATCTGCCCTTGACGGGCCAATTTGTCACGTTTGAAGGCTCGCCGTTCGAGCTCTTTCAGCCCTATCCGCCGGCCGGCGACCAGCCGCAGGCGATTGCGGAGCTGGTCGAGGGCATCAACGACGGCGAAGTGTTCCAGACGCTGCTGGGCGTCACGGGCTCGGGCAAGACCTTCACCATGGCCAATGTGATTGCCCAGATGGGGCGCACGGCCATCGTCTTCGCGCCCAACAAGACCCTGGCGGCCCAGCTCTACAGCGAATTCCGGGAGTTCTTCCCCAAGAACGCCGTCGAATACTTCGTCAGCTATTACGACTATTACCAGCCTGAAGCCTACGTGCCGCAGCGCGACCTGTTCATCGAGAAGGACAGCGCGATCAACGAGCACATCGAGCAGATGCGTCTGTCCTGCACCAAGAGCCTGATGGAGCGGCGCGACGTGGTCATCGTGGCCACGGTGTCGGCCATCTACGGCATTGGCGAGCCCGAAAGCTACCACCGCATGGTGATGACGCTGCGCTCCGGCGATCGCATCGGTCAGCGCGACGTGATTGCCCAGCTGATCCGCATGCAGTACCAGCGCAATGACCAGGACTTCAGCCGCGGCAAGTTCCGCGTGCGTGGCGACACCATCGACGTGTTCCCGGCCGAGCACTCGGAGCTGGCGATACGCATTGAGCTGTTCGACGACGAAATCGAAAGCCTGCAGCTGTTCGACCCGCTCACGGGCCGCGTCAAGCAGAAGATCCCGCGTTTCACGGTCTACCCCAGCAGCCATTACGTCACGCCGCGCGACAAGGTGCTGGCGGCCGTGGAGACCATCAAGCTGGAGCTGTCCGATCGCCTCAAGGAGCTGGTGTCCCAGGGCAAGCTGGTCGAAGCGCAGCGGCTGGAGCAGCGCACGCGCTTTGACCTGGAGATGCTGGCCGAAGTAGGGCACTGCAAGGGCATCGAGAACTACACGCGCCATCTCTCGGGCGCGGCGCCGGGCGATCCGCCGAGCACGCTCACCGACTACCTGCCGGCGGACGCGCTGATGTTCCTGGACGAGAGCCACCAGATGATTGGTCAGCTCAACGCTATGTACAACGGCGACCGGGCGCGCAAGACCACGCTGGTCGAATATGGCTTTCGCCTGCCGTCGGCGCTGGACAACCGGCCGCTCAAGTTCTCCGAATTCGAGCAGCGCATGCGCCAGACGGTGTTTGTCTCGGCCACGCCGGCCGATTACGAAAAGACCCATGCCGGCAAGGTCGTCGAGCAGGTCGTGCGGCCTACCGGCCTGATCGACCCGGAAATCGAAGTGCGGCCCGCAACCCACCAGGTGGACGACGTGCTGCAGGAAATCCGGCTGCGCTCCGAGCTGGGCGAGCGGGTGCTGATCACCACGCTGACCAAGCGCATGGCCGAGCAGCTGACCGACTATTTGACGGACAATGGCGTCAAGGTGCGCTACCTGCACTCCGACGTCGACACCGTCGAGCGCGTGGAAATCATCCGCGACCTGCGGCTGGGCCTGTTCGACGTGCTGGTCGGCATCAACTTGCTGCGCGAAGGCCTGGACATCCCCGAAGTCTCGCTGGTGGCGATTCTGGATGCGGACAAGGAAGGCTTTCTGCGCGCCGAGCGCAGCCTGATCCAGACCATAGGTCGGGCCGCGCGCAACCTCAACGGCAAGGCTATCCTGTATGGCGACCGGGTCACGGAATCGATGCGCAAGGCCATCAGCGAAACCGAGAGACGCCGGGCCAAACAGACGCAATTCAACGAAGAAAACGGCATCACGCCAACAGCCATTGTCAAGCGGGTGAAAGACCTGATTGACGGTGTTTACAGCGAAAAAAGCGGAAAAGAGGCCGAGCGACTGGAGCAGGCCGACGCCCAGCGCTTGCGCGTGGAAGAGATGTCCGAGAAAGATCTGGCCAAGGAAATCAAGCGCCTCGAGAAGCAGATGCTTGAGCATGCACGCAGTCTGGAGTTCGAACAGGCGGCGCGCGTGCGCGACCAGTTGGCACAATTGAAGGCCCGTTTCTTCGGTGCTTCCGGCCGCGAAATGCCGGTGCTGTGAGAGGCGTCGGGGCCCTTGGCGCGGGGTACCCGACAAATTTGATGGGGATTGTGCTACACTAGGGCCAACATCCAATAACAACAAGACTTCGACGAAGAAGGGCTCTGAACCTTTTTACAGGGCGGAGTAAGGGCGGAGACGGTGCCCGGGCGAGTTCAGTACTCGCTACGGGTGTTTCTGTAACGAACAAGCCTGACTATTAAAGGAGCTCGCGATGCGTCTCACAACCAAAGGCCGCTTTGCGGTCACAGCCATGATCGATTTGGCCCTGCGCCAGAACAATGGTCCCGTCACGCTGGCTGCGATCAGCCAGCGCCAGCAGATTTCGCTGTCCTACCTGGAACAGCTGTTCGGCAAGCTGCGCCGCCATGAACTGGTCGAGTCGACCCGCGGCCCCGGCGGCGGATACACGCTGGCCCGCAAGGCTGCCGACATCACCGTGGCCGACATCATTGTCTCGGTGGATGAGCCTATCGATGCAACCCAGTGTGGTGGCAAGGAAAACTGCCTGGGTGAAGCCGGTCGTTGCATGACCCACGAACTGTGGGCCGCACTGAACCAGCGCATGGTCGAGTTCCTGGACTCCGTGACCCTGCAAAAGCTCGTCGATGAGCAACTGGCCAAGGGTGTGCAGATCGAAGACAAGCCTGTGGTGCGTCGTGCGATCTCTACGGCCCCCGTGGTCAAGCCCATACGCGTGAATGCACCGAATTCGGTGTTCGCCTTGGGCAACGTCTTCGCCAAGTCGTAATTCGGTCTCGCCAAAGCGGGTGCCAGCGCCGGGGGGCGAGGCACTGAGATATGTGTTGAGAAATTTCGTTTTTTGCCAGCCAGACATTTCATTGAGCCAGCCATGGACATGACCCCGCACTTCCCTATTTATCTTGACTACGGCGCGACCACTCCGGTGGACCCTCGCGTGGTTGATGCCATGATTCCCTGGTTGCGTGAGCACTTCGGCAATGCGGCATCGCGCAGCCACGCCTGGGGCTGGGAAGCCGAGGAAGCGATTGAAAAGGCCCGCGCCCATGTGGCCGACCTGATCAACGCCGATCCGCGTGAAATCGTCTGGACCAGTGGCGCAACCGAGTCGGATAATCTGGCGATCAAGGGTGCGGCCCATTTCTACCAAGGCAAGGGCAAGCACCTGATCACCGTGAAGACCGAGCACAAGGCTGTGCTCGACACCATGCGTGAACTCGAGCGCCAGGGCTTTGAAGTCAGCTATCTCGATGTGCAGGACAACGGTCTGCTCGATTTCGAAGTGTTCAAGGCGGCCATCCGCCCTGACACCATTCTCGCCAGCGTCATGCTGGTGAACAACGAAATCGGCGTGGTGCAGGATATTCCTCGCATCGGTGCCCTGTGCCGCGAAAAAGGCATCATCTTCCATGTGGATGCAGCCCAGGCGACCGCCAAGATGGCCATCGACCTGCAGACGCTGCCCGTGGACTTGATGAGCCTGACGGCGCACAAGACTTACGGCCCCAAGGGCATCGGCGCGCTGTACGTGCGTCGCAAGCCACGCGTTCGCCTGGAAGCACAAATGCACGGCGGCGGACACGAGCGCGGCATGCGTTCGGGCACGCTGGCCACACACCAGATCGTCGGCATGGGCGAGGCATACCGCATCGCCAAGCTGGAAATGCACGGCGACATCGCCAAGGCTCAGGCCTTGCACGACCGTCTGCTCGACGGCCTCAAGGACATGGAGCAGGTGTTCGTCAATGGCGACATGACGCACCGCGTACCGCATTACTTGAACATCAGCTTCAACTATGTGGAAGGCGAGTCGCTGATCATGGGCGTCAAGGGCCTGGCGGTTTCGTCGGGTTCGGCCTGCACGTCGGCCAGCCTGGAACCCAGCTATGTGCTGCGCGCCCTGGGCCGCAGCGATGAGCTGGCCCACAGCAGCCTGCGCATGACCATCGGCCGTTTCACGACCGAAGAAGAGATTGACTACGCGATTGGCACCATCCGTGCCAACGTCGAGAAGCTGCGTGAACTCAGCCCATTGTGGGAAATGTACAAGGACGGTATCGACATCAGCAGCATCCAGTGGGCCGCCCACTGAGCATTTATGCGGTGAAGAGATCGACGGTCTGAAGATTTGAAGAGGTAGACATCATGGCTTATTCCGAAAAAGTGGTAGACCACTATGAAAACCCCCGCAATGTGGGTTCCTTCGACAAGGGTGACGGCTCCGTGGGTACGGGCATGGTGGGTGCACCTGCTTGCGGCGACGTGATGAAGCTGCAGATCAAGGTCAACCCGGAAACCGGTGTGATCGAAGACGCGCGCTTCAAGACCTACGGCTGCGGCTCGGCGATCGCTTCGTCGTCGCTGGTCACCGAATGGGTCAAGGGCAAGACGCTGGACCAGGCCGCTGCGCTGAAGAACAGCCAGATTGCCGAAGAACTGGCCTTGCCACCCGTGAAGGTGCACTGCTCCATCCTGGCCGAAGATGCCATCAAGGCAGCAGTCAACGATTACCGTGCTAAGCACGCAGCGGTGGTGGCCGCCTGACATGGCCATCGCTCTCACTGAGGCCGCAGCACGGCATGTGAGCCGCTACCTGTCCCGTCGGGGCAAGGGGCTGGGCGTGCGCCTGGGCGTGAAGACCACGGGGTGTTCGGGCCTGGCCTACACGCTGGAGTATGTCGACAACCAGGCGCCTGAAGACCTGATCTTCGAGAACCATGGCGTCAAGATCATCATTGATCCCAAGAGCCTGGCCTACATCGACGGCACGGAACTCGATTTCGTGCGCGAAGGCCTGAACGAAGGCTTCAAGTTCAACAACCCGAACGAACGCGACCGTTGTGGTTGCGGAGAGAGCTTCCGCGTCTGAGGACGCCTGCCTGCGCCTGCGCATTTTTCCGGCACCGAACAACCGCCACCGCTTTTTTGTGCTGGCGGTTTTTTATTGATATGAATCTTCAATCCGACGACTTCGAGCTTTTCGCCTTGCCAGTGCAGTTTGCCCAGAATCGCGCGCACATCGACAGCCGCTGGAAGGAATTGCAGCGCGAAGCCCATCCCGACCGTTTTGCCGCCCAGGGCGCTGCCGCCCAGCGCGTGGCCATGCAGTGGTCGGTGCGCATCAACGAAGCCTACCAGCGCCTCAAGGACCCGCTCAAACGCGCGGCCTATCTGTGCGAGATGCGCGGTGCGCCCTTGCGCGCGGAAGACAACACGGCCATGCCGACCACGTTTCTTATGCAGCAGATGGAGTGGCGCGAAGCGCTGGAAGAGGCGCAGTCGGAAGCCGACGTGGACAGCCTGGAGGCCGAAGTGACCGAAGCGCGCCGTGCCTTGCTGGCCGAGTGCGAGCGACTGCTCGACGAGGCGCAGGATGCGCAGGCCGCAGCCCAGCAGGTAAGAGCCCTTATGTTTGTTGCACGTTTTGCGCGGGACATCGAGGTCCGGCGAGAGCAACTGCAACAATAGGCTTATCTCAGAACGGTTCTGAGGCAGAACATGTTTTCACGGCGTGCACTGCATTGGCAGGCCGCCCGCATCCCATTTTTCGAGAAGTTCTCATGGCGCTTTTGCAGATTTCAGAACCCGGGCAGTCTCCCGATCCGCACCAACGGCGCATTGCCGTCGGTATCGATCTGGGTACGACCCATTCCTTGGTGGCATCGGTGCGCAACGGCGTGGCCGAATGCCTGCCGGATGACCAGGGCCGCGTGCTGCTGCCGTCCATCGTGAACTATGCCGAGCAAGGCAGGCGCCTGATCGGCTACGACGCCGTGGCGGCCCAGACCTCGGATCCGCAAAACACCATTGTCTCGGTCAAGCGCTTCATGGGCCGTGGCCTCAAGGACGTGGCCGATGCTGAGCATCTGCCCTACGTCTTCGTGCAGCAGCCGGAGCAGGGGAGCATGGTCTCGTTGCAGACCCGCGCCGGCGCCAAGACCCCGGTGGAAATCAGCGCTGAAATCCTCGCCACCCTGCGTTTTCGCGCCGAAGACAGCTTTGACGACGAACTGTATGGCGCGGTGATCACCGTGCCGGCTTATTTCGACGACGCCCAGCGCCAGGCGACCAAGGATGCGGCCCAACTGGCCGGCATCAACCTGCTGCGTCTGATCAACGAGCCCACGGCCGCGGCCATCGCCTACGGCCTGGACAACGCCAGCGAAGGCGTTTACGCGGTCTACGACCTGGGCGGCGGAACGTTCGACATCTCCATCCTGCGCCTGACGCAAGGTGTGTTCGAGGTGATTGCCACGGGCGGCGATTCGGCGCTCGGCGGTGACGACTACGACGTCGCGCTCGCGCAGTGGGTGCTCGAGCAGACGGCTGCGCAGGTGGCGACGGCCGAAGACAAGGCCGCTGTGCGCCTGGCCGCGCGCCGCTGCAAGGAAGCGCTGACGGACGCCGAGAGCGCCACATTCCGCGCCGAGCTGTCCACGGGCGCCGTGGAGCGCGCAGTCACGCGCGCCGAGTTCTATGCCGCGACGCAGGCGCTGACCGCGCGCTCGCTGGCCGCCGTGCGCCGCGCGCTGCGCGATGCCGATCTCGCCAAGGACGAAGTCCAGGGCGTGGTCATGGTTGGCGGCTCGACGCGCATGCCCCAGGTCCAGCAGGCCGTGGGCGAATTCTTCGGCCAGACGCCGCTCACCAACCTGGACCCCGACGAAGTCGTGGCCCTGGGCGCGGCGATCCAGGCCAATCAGTTGGCGGGCAACAGCTCGGCCGATGACCTGCTGCTGCTGGACGTGATTCCGCTGTCGCTGGGCGTGGAGACCATGGGTGGGCTGGTGGAGCGCATCGTGGCGCGCAACGAGACCATTCCCACGGCGCGCGCACAGGACTTCACCACCTACGTCGACGGCCAGACGGCCCTGGCCATCCATGTGGTGCAAGGCGAGCGCGATCTGGTGGCGGATTGCCGCAGCCTGGCGCGGTTCGAGCTGCGCGGCATTCCTCCCATGGCCGCGGGCGCTGCGCGCATCCGCGTGACGTTCACGGTGGACGCCGACGGCCTGCTGTCCGTGGGTGCCAAGGAGCAGTTGAGCGGAGTCGAAGCGCACATCGACGTCAAGCCGTCGTACGGCCTGTCGGACGAACAGATCGCCCGCATGCTGCAGGAAGGCTTTGCCACGGCGGCCGAGGATATGAAGGCGCGGGCCCTGGTGGAAGCGCGGGTCGATGCCGACCGCATGCTGATCGCCACGCAAAGCGCGCTCGATGCCGATGGCGATCTGCTGACGGCAGCCGAACGGGCCACGATCGATGGCTTGATGGCCGCGCTGCGCGAGCAGCAAACCTCCACCGATCCGGCCGTGGTCGAAGCCGCGACCCAGGCCCTGGCCAAGGGCACGGAAGCTTTTGCCGCGCAGCGCATGAACCGCGGCATTGTCCAAGCCCTGGCGGGCAAGAACGTCCACAGCATTTCCTGATTTCGATCGAAGAGACCCCATGCCTGTCATCAAAATACTGCCCCACCACGAATACTGCCCGCAGGGCGCCGAGCTGCAAGTGCCCGCCGGCACGTCGATCTGCGAAGCGCTGCTCGACAACGACATCAAGATCGAGCACGCCTGCGACATGAGCTGTGCCTGCACCACCTGCCACGTGATCGTGCGCGCGGGCTTCAACTCGCTCAACGAAGCCGAGGAAGAGGAAGAAGACCTGCTGGACCGCGCCTGGGGCCTGGAGCCACAGTCGCGCCTGAGCTGCCAGGCCATCCTGGCCCAGGAAGACGTGACCGTCGAAATCCCCAAGTACTCGATCAACCACGCCAAGGAAAACCACTGAGATGGCGCGCCAGATTGTCCTTGACACCGAAACCACGGGCCTGTCCGCCGACAACGGCGACCGGATCATCGAACTCGGCTGTGTGGAGCTGCTCAACCGCAAGCTCACCGGCAACAACCTGCACATGTACTTCAACGCGGGCCGCGACAGCCACGAAGAAGCGCTGCGGGTGCACGGCATCACCACCGAGTTCCTCAAGGACAAGCCGCGCTTCGAGCAGCAGGTTGAAGAGATCCTGGCGTACCTGCAAGGCGCCGAGATCATCATCCACAACGCGGCCTTCGACGTCGGCTTTCTGAACAAGGAGCTGCAGCTCGTTGGCAAGCCGCCGCTCAAGAGCTGGGTCGATGGGGTCATCGACACCCTGGCCATGGCCAAGGAGCGCTATCCGGGCAAACGCAATTCGCTCGATTCGCTGTGCGACCGCCTGGGCGTCGACAACTCGGGTCGCAAACTGCACGGGGCCTTGCTGGATGCGGAGTTGCTGGCCGATGTCTATATCAACCTCACGCGCGGCCAGGACGCCTTGCTGATCGGGGAGGAGGCCACGGAAGATGCTGCCGGCCTGCCCATCGTGGCCCTGGATTTGCGCAGCGTCAGCTTGCATGTGCTCAACGCCAGCGAGCAGGAATGCGCCGCGCACGAAGATGTGCTCAAGCAGATCGACAAGGCCAGTGGACAGAAAACGATTTGGCGCAGCTTGGCTGGATAGCCCGGAAATTCGTGCCATAATAGCGGTCTTGTCGCAGCAGCGACACGGGCGATTAGCTCAGCGGTAGAGCACTGCCTTCACACGGCAGGGGTCACATGTTCGAACCATGTATCGCCCACCAATTCGAAACCCTCTTGAATCTCTGGTTCAAGAGGGTTTTTTCATGGCGAAGGGCACTGGCTCAACGCCTTGGGGTGGGCAAGGCTGCACTTTCCTGCCAAGGCGCTTATTATTTTCTGGACTGGTTTCTCGCATGACACAGAACGCTCACCCGGCCATCGTATTCTTTGACGGCAGTGCCTTGCGGATCGAGCAAATCATCGCGATCGCCCAGGGACAGTCCAGGGCTGCTCTGTCCCCTGCGCCGGAGTTTCGGGCGCGCATCCAGAAAGGCGCCGATTTCCTGGATCGTTTGCTGCGCGAGGATGGCGTGGTGTACGGGGTCACCACGGGTTATGGCGATTCCTGCACCGTGGCGATTCCGCCGGAATTGATGGCCGAGCTGCCGCACCATCTGTACACCTACCATGGCTGTGGCGCGGGCCGTTCGCTGACTCCGGTGGAAACGCGGGCCGTGCTGGCCTGTCGGCTGGCATCGCTGTCGCAGGGGTTGTCCGCGGTGAGCTGGACCCTGCTGCAGCAGCTGGCGCATTTGCTGGAACACGACATTTTGCCCATCATTCCGGCGGAAGGATCGGTCGGCGCCAGCGGTGACTTGACGCCGCTGTCCTATGTGGCCGCCGTGCTGTGTGGTGAGCGCGAGGTGTTGTGGAAGGGCGAACGCATGCCGGCCGCCGAGGCGCTGCAGCGCACGGGAGCGCAGCCGCTGAAGCTGCGCCCCAAGGAGGGCCTGGCGTTGATGAACGGCACGGCCGTCATGACGGCCCTGGCCTGTCTGGCGTGGCAGCGCGCCGACTATGTGGCCCGGCTGGCATGTCGTATCACGGCGGCCAACGTGGTGGGGGTTGCGGGCAATGCCCAGCATTTCGATGAAATCCTGTTTGCGGCCAAACCCCATCCCGGGCAGCAGCGCGTGGCGGCGCGCATTCGCGGCGACCTGGTGGCGCAGGCGCCGCTGCGCAATTCCCACCGTCTGCAGGACCGCTATTCCTTGCGCTGTGCTCCCCACGTGATCGGTGTGCTGGAGGATGCGCAGCCCTTCTTCCGCCAATTGATCGAAGGCGAGCTGAACTCCGCCAACGACAACCCCTTGATCGAGCCCGACGAGGAGCGGGTGCTGCATGGCGGTCATTTCTACGGCGGCCACATCGCGTTTGCCATGGACGGACTGAAGAACGCCGTGGCCAATGTGGCCGATCTGCTGGACCGGCAATTGGCATTGCTGGTCGACACGCGCTACAGCCAGGGTCTGCCGTCAAACCTGTCGGCCGTGCAAGGCCCGCGCCAGGCGATCAACCACGGCTTGAAGGCCTTGCAGATCAGCGTCTCGGCCTGGACGGCGGAAGCCTTGAAGCAGACCATGCCGGCCTCGGTGTTCTCGCGCTCCACCGAATGCCACAACCAGGACAAGGTCAGCATGGGCACGATTGCCGCGCGCGATGCCTTGCGGGTGCTGGAGTTGACGGAGCAGGTGGTGGCCGCGATGCTGATTTCAGCGCGACAGGCCGTGGTTCTGCGCCAGCGCGTGCAAGCCGACATGCAGTTGGGCGACACGTTGAACGATTGGGTGGGGGATCTGGCACAGCGCGTGGCGCTGGTCGAGGAAGATCGTGCCCTGGACCAGGATTTGCAACGCCTGATCGCCGATATACGCGCCCAGGCCTGGAATTTGTATGATGGCGCGTGAAACAGCCCCTGACCTGGGCCAGTTGGCGTCTTGTGAAGATGTTTCTAATTGTATCAAGTGGTATGATGCGCGGTTGATCGGTGGAAGGGGCCTGCCTGCGCCTTGTGTGATTTCAGATCGGTTTCATTTGTGCCCCAGTCATTCGTCATCCATTCCTGGGCAGCAGTAGCTTCCGGTCTTTCGTCTTCCGATCAGTGGTTGGCATGGGCGCGGGCGCCTTTTTTGCCAGTCGGCCTGGTCAACGACGTGGCCTTGGTGGATTTTCCCGCCATGTCGCGGCGGCGCTTGGCCCTGCTCGGAAAGATGGCGGTGTCGGTGGCTGACCAGGTGCTGGCCGGCCTACCCGATAGCGCACTGGATCTGCCCGTGGTCTGGGCCTCACGCTATGGCGATGCCCAGCGCTCGCTGGAGTTGCTGCGCGAGCAGGCGTCGGCCGCACCCTTGTCTCCCACGTCTTTTGCACTTTCCGTGCACAACGCCATCGGTGCGCAGCACTCGATTGCGCGCCGCATGCGGGGCAATGCCTTGTGTGTTGCTGCAGCAGGCGCCACGGTGGAAGCCGGTTTGCTGGAGTGCATGGGCCTGCTGGCCGAAGGCGCGCAGCGGGCGCTGCTGGTTTGCTATGACGGGCCTCTGCCCGCGGACTATGCCCATTTCCATGACGAGCCGGCCTGTGCCTATGCCTGGGCCTGGTTGCTGGGAGCTGTGCCCGCCGAAGGTGCATCGCGGGTGATGAGGCTGGAGCACTTGCCAGCGGGGCCGGCAGCCAATGACGCCAGCGCCAGACGGCTGCCGCACGGCCTGGAAGTGTTGCAATGGGCGCTGGCCCCGGGACAGGGCGGCGAAAACGGCCGCTGGAGGTGGTCGCATGCGAATGCTTGAAGCGCTGGGGCGGGGCTGGCGCGTGCTGGCGACAGGTTTTTGTTTCCTGGTCTTTGGCCTGGGCGGCATGGTGATGCGCTGCCTGGTGTATCCGCTGCTCAGCCTGTGCGTGCGAGATCCGCAGCGGCGCGTGGCCTGGTCGCAGAAAATCATCCATTACAGCTTTCGCGCTTTCGTCGGGCTGATGGCTGCCGCGCAGGTGCTGACCTATGAAGTGCGCGGCCATGAGCGTCTGCGGCGTCGCGGATTGCTGGTTCTGGCCAACCACCCGTCGCTGATCGACGTGGTGTTCCTGATCTCGCTGATCCGCCACATGGACTGCATCGTCAAGGATGCGCTGGTGCGCAATGCCTTTACCCGTGGACCCATCATGGCGGCTGGCTTCATTGCCAACAATGCGGGCGCTGGCCTGGTGGCCGACTGCATGCGTTCGCTGGGGGCCGGCAATAATCTGATCATCTTCCCCGAGGGTACGCGCACGCCGCTGCACGGTCCTCCGGTGCGGCTGCAGCGCGGCGCTGCCAACGTGGCGGTGCGTGGCGGCTTCGATATCACGCCAGTGCACATTCATTGCACATTGCCCATGCTCACCAAAGGCACGCCCTGGTGGCAGGTGCCGCAGCGGCGTCCGCATTTCACCATCGAGGTGCGCGAAGACATCGCCATTGCACCTTTCGTGGCCCAGGCCGCGAGCGAGGCGCTGGCCGCGCGTGCCGTCACAGAACACCTTTCGGACCAACTTTTCAAGAAAGCTTCACGTGTCTCCACTTGAGCAGGAAATCAAGCAAATCATCATCTCCGCCCTGGCGCTGGAGGACATCCTCCCCGAGGACATTGACGCCGCCGCGCCGCTGTTCGTCGAGGGTCTGGGTCTGGACTCTATCGATGCGCTGGAGCTGGGTCTGGCCCTGCAAAAGCGTTACGGGCTCAGCATGTCGGCCGATGCGCAGGAAACCCGCCAGCACTTCAAGAGCGTGCAGGCACTGGCAGCTTTTGTGGCGGCCAGCCGCACACTGTGATTCCGGACGAGAAAACGCACATGACCAAAGACGATATTTTTCAGCGCATTGTCCAGATTCTGCAGGACACGTTTGACATCGATGCGCAGCGCATCACCCTTGAATCCAAGCTGCATGAAGATCTGGATATCGACAGCATCGACGCTGTGGATTTGATCGTGCAACTCAAGCCATTGGTCGGCAAGCGCTTGAACGCGGAAGCGTTCAAGGCCGTGCGCACCATTCAGGATGTCGTGGACGCGCTTTACCTCCTGGTCAGCACGGACAGTGCGTCGGCCTGAGTCCGACCGGCAGACTCCGTTGCGCGCGTGGATCACCGCCGGACTGGCGGCCGTCACCATGGCTTATCCATTGGTGGTCTACCTGTCTATCGGGCATCTGGCGCCACAGTGGCTGGCTTTGTTGCTGGTGCTGCTGGCGGTGGCCCGGGCCTGCGTGGCCGGCCAGCGCTTTTGGTGGCTGGTGGCGGGCGGCGCTGCGTTGCTGTGCGCCGCCGCCTGGTGGCACGGCGATGCGCTGGCGGTCAAACTCTATCCTGTGCTGGTCAATCTGGTGCTGCTGCTGGTGTTCGCTTTCAGCTTCTGGCGCCCGCCCAGCGTGGTGGAGCGGCTGGCGCGCTTGCGCGAGCCTGATTTGCCGCCGTCGGGCGTGCGCTATACGCGCCAGGTCACCGGCGTGTGGTGTGGATTTTTCGTCTTCAACGGCAGCATGGCCCTGTATACGGCCCTGTGGGGCAGCGACCGACAGTGGGCGCTGTACAACGGCCTGCTGGCCTATGTGTTGATGGGGCTTCTGATGGCGGCAGAGTGGTGCGTGCGACAGCGCGTACGTGGCAAACAAGAAAAGGGATCCGCGTGATGGCGTGCATTGCATTGACGCAACTGGCCTGGGAAGGCGCGGCGCCGGATGAGCGCGTGGTGGGCTACCGAGACGGCCAGGCGGTGACGCGTGGCGCTTTCATCGCCCAGGTCCATGCCTGGTGCGCTGCGTTCCGTGAAGTGCGCGGCCCGGTGGTGGCCCTGTATTTTGCGGATGCACTCGATGCTGCCGCGGCCTTGTACGGCGCCTGGCATGCGGGCAAGGCCGTGGTACTGCCGGGTGACATGCAGCCAGCGACTCTCGGGCCTCTGCTGGCCGGTGTCGACGCCTGTGCCGGCCAACTGCCCGGGGCCTTGCAGCCGCTGCCACAAGCCGGCCGACAGGACTTGCAAACCCTGTCCTTGCGCGCTACCCGGCTGACCCTGTTCACTTCCGGCTCCAGCGGCCAGCCCGCGCGCATCGAAAAATGCCTGGGGCAATTGGACGCGGAAGTGCAGGCCTTGCAGGCCTTGTTCGCCGAGTCGCTGGATGCGGACGGCATGCCTTGCGTGCTGGCCACGGTCTCGCACCAGCACATTTACGGCCTGTTGTTTCGACTGCTGTGGCCGCTGGCGGCTGGGCGGCCGACCGAGGCGCTGCCCCTGTCCTACCCTGAAGAGCTGGTGCATCGTTTGCTGGCGTGGCCTGGCTGCCTGCTGGTCTCCAGCCCTGCGTTTCTCGCGCGCCTGCCGGTACAGCTGGACTGGGCGCAGGCCAGTCCGGGGCTGCGTGCCGTGTTCTCGTCGGGCGGGCCGCTGCCGGCCGACGCTTCCGCGCAGGCCTTGGCCTTGCTCGCGCACTCGCCAACGGAAGTGTTCGGCAGTTCGGAAACCGGGGGCATTGCCTGGCGTCGACGCGCCGAGCACGGCGAGCAGTGGGCGCTGCTGCCGGGCGTGGATTGCCGGGTCAATGCCCAAGGCCTGCTTGAAGTGCGCTCGCCGCACCTGCCGGATGCCGATCAATGGTGGGAGACCGCCGATCGAGCGCAGGCGCATGCCGATGGCCAGGGCTTTGGCTTGCTCGGACGTGCCGATCGAATTGTCAAGATTGCAGAAAAACGCGTTTCTCTGACGGCCATCGAGCAGGCCTTGCTGGCCAGTGCCTGGGTGCGCGAGGCGCGTGCCGTGGTGCTCGAAAGTGCGGCGAGCGCGCGCATCGGCATGGTGGTGGTGCTCAGCGAGGCCGGATGGCTGCATTTGCAGGCGCAGGGGCGCCGCGCCATGCAGCTGGCCTTGCGGGCCCTGGTGGCTCCCCATGTGGAACGGGTGGCGTTGCCGCGCCACTGGCGCTATGTGGAGCACCTGCCGCTCAATGCCCAGGGCAAGAGCACGCAGCAGCAATTGGCGCTGTTGTTCCGTCCGGTGATGCCGGCGCTGGAGTGGTTGCAGCGTGACGCGCAGCAGGCCAGGGCGCGCTGGCAGGTGGCTGCCGACCTGTTGGTGTTCGATGGCCATTTCCCCGATGCGCCACTGGTGCCGGGGGTATCGCAGCTGCATTGGGTGGAGTGGACCGCGCGCCAGGCGTTTGCGCTGGCGCCGAACTTCCTGCGGGCGGACGTGCTGAAGTTCCAGCTGCCCATCCTGCCCGGGGCGGCGGTGGACGTGGCGCTGGAGTGGCATGCCGACAGGGCTGCACTGCATTTTTCGCTGACTTCGGGGCAGGGCACCCATGCCAGTGGCCGCCTGTTCTGGGGGGCATGAGGCCATGGCGTTTTCCGCAATCACGGTCATTCCGTATTACAACCACCCCGCGACGATCACCGCGATGGTCGAAGGCGTGCTGCGTGCCGGCCTGCCTTGCATCGTGGTGAATGACGGCTCGGCCCGTGAGAGCGTTGGCGTGCTTGACAGCTTGGCGCTGCAGCATGGCGCCCTGGTGCAGGTCTTGCATCTGCCGCGCAACCTGGGCAAGGGCGGGGCCATGATGGCCGGCCTGCGTGAAGCGCTGCGGCAGGGCTATTCGCATGCGGTGCAGATCGACGCCGATGGACAGCACCGCTGTGACGAGATTCCACGTTTTGTGGCGGCCGCGCGCCAGGCATCCGAGGCCATGGTCTGCGGCGCGCCCGCCTATGACGCCAGCGTGCCCAAAAGCCGGCTGTATGCGCGCTATTTCACCCATGTCTGGGTCTGGATCAATACCTTGTCGCTGGACATCCAGGACTCCATGTGCGGCTTGCGGGTCTATCCGCTGGCCGCGACCGTGGCGTTGCTGGACCAGGTTCGGCTGGGCCAGCGCATGGAATTCGACACCGAGGTGCTGGTGCGCCTGCACTGGCGCGGTCTGCGTGTGCTGAGCCTGCGCACACCCGTGACCTATCCGCAGGACGGCATCTCGCATTTTCAGCTGTGGCGTGACAATGCGTTGATCTCCGGCATGCATGCCCGGCTGTTCTTCGGCATGCTGGTGCGCAGCCCTGCGCTGCTGGGGCGCCGATTGCTCAGAGGCCTGCGCGCATGAAGCAGCAGGCCGGCAGCGAGCACTGGGCGCAGATGGGCGAAAGTACCTTCGTGGGCGGCATGTGGCTGCTCTACCAGGTGCACCGGCTGCTTGGGCGTTGGCCTTTCCTGGTCTGCCTGTATCCGGTGGTGCTGTACTACTGGGCCACGCGCCGGGTGGCGCGGGCGTCTTCGATGGAGTATTTGCAGCGCCTGCAGGCGGCTTGCGGCGCGTTGGGCGGTACGCCTGGCTGGCGCCACAGCCTGCGGCATTTCATGGTGTTTGCCCAGGTCATCCTGGACAAGACCCTGGCCATGACCGGGCGCTATCGCAGCGAGAACATCGTCTTCATGGGCCGCCAGCCCTTGCTCGACCTGCTGCGCCGCGGTCAGGGCGCGGTGGTGGTGACGGCGCATCTGGGGTGCATCGAGCTGTGCCAGTGCATGGCCCGGCAGCAGCCCGGCCTCAAGCTCAACATCCTTGTGCATACCAAGCATGCGCTGCGCTTCAACCGCCTGATGCAGCGCCTGTCGCCCGATAGCGGCGTGCAACTGCTGCAGGTCAGCGAGTTCGATGCGGCCATGGCCATGGTCCTGGCCGACAAGGTGGCGCGCGGAGAATTCATTGCCATCGCTGGCGACCGTGTGCCGGTGCAAGGCGGCCGGGTTGTGTCTGTTCCTTTCCTGGGGCATGACGCCGCTTTTCCGTGCGGACCCTATGTCATTGCCGCGCTGCTCAAGTGCCCGCTGTACTTCATGGGCTGCATCCATGCAGGACCGGGCTATGCCGTGACCTTCCACCCCTTGGCCGAGCAGGTGCTGCTGCCCCGGGACAGGCGCCAGCAGGCCTTGGAAGGCTACGCCCGCAGCTTCGTGCAGCAGCTGGAGCTGCTGCTGCAGCGTGCACCCTACGACTGGTTCAATTTCTTTCCGTTCTGGGAGCAGGGCGCAGCACCCTTGCCTCCGGCGGCTTCTGTACCCGACAAGCCTTCCGCGATTTGACAATGCCCACTGACAATGAATTGGCGACGCGCACACGCCTGTGCTGCGAGGTGGAAGTGACGCCGGCTTTCTATGACATCGATGTCATGGAAGTCGTCTACCACGGCCACTATGTGAAGTACCTGGAATTGGCGCGCAGCGCATTGCTTGCGCAGTTCGACTATGACTACCCGCGCATGCGCGAATCCGGCTATGCCTGGCCGGTGGTGGACATGCGCCTGAAATACGTGCGCTCGGCCACTTTCGGCCAGAAGCTGAAGGTCACGGCCACCATCACGGAGTGGGAAAACCGCTTGCGCATCGACTATGTCATGCGCGATGCGGCCACGGGCCAGAAAGTGAACGTCGCCCACACCATCCAGGTGGCGGTGGATATCGCCACGCGCGAGATGTGTTTTGTCTGTCCCCCTGTGCTGCTGGAAAAGCTGGGAGTCACGCCATGAAGCGCCGCCTTGCCTGGCTTTTGTGCGCGAGCCTTGCCTGGCCGTTGGCGCAGGCGGTGGAAACTGGCGCAGTGCAAACTGGCGCAGCCCCAACCCGTCTGCTCAGCCAGGTGCGACAGCGCCTGGCTGAGGCGCCAGTGGTGCGTGGCACGTTCACGCAGGAAAAGACCATCAAGGGCTTCCAGCATCCGCTGCGCTCGTCCGGGCGCTTCGTGGTGGCGCAGGGCAAGGGCATTGTCTGGCAGGTGCAGCAGCCGTTTGCTTCGACGCTGCGCGTGACGCCGGACAGCCTGCAGTCGCTGCAGGCCGACGGCCAGGTGGACTTCCAGCTGCAGGCGCAGCAGGAGCCGGCGCTGCGTGCCATCAACGGCATGCTGTTTGCCGTGATGGCGGCCGATGTGGCCGCGCTGGCGCAGCATTTCGTGGTGCAGGGAAATCTGCAGGGTAATGACGCCTGGCGCCTCACGCTCATACCCCGCGACAAGATGCTGGGCCAGTGGCTGGTGCGCATCGAATTGCGGGGCGACCGCTTCGTGCGCGAAGTGCGCCTGCTGGAAGCGCAAGGTGATGCCAGTGTGATCCAGCTGCAAAACCCGGCCGCCGACCGGGCCCTGAAACCTGAAGAAGCTTCGCTCTTTGATTGATCCTGCATGCGCCACACCCCGCCTTCTTCCCCGTTGAGCCCTTCGGATCGCCCCGGCGCCTGGTGGCGCCTGGCGGCGATCGTCTGGCTGCTGTGCGTGCTGGCCGTGGGCTGGCACCAGTGGAATTTCTGGCAGCAGGGGCGGGTGGACATGAATGTGCTGGCGCTGCTGCCCGAAGATGAGCAGGCGCCGGAAGTGGGGCTGGCAACGCGCAAGCTGGTCGACGGCATTTCTCGCCAGGTGATGCTGCTGGTGGGCGGTGAAGACTGGAATGAAGTGCGTGCGGCCACGGCCTTGTTGCGCGAGAAGCTGCCTGCGGGCGCCGCCGGCCTGCAGGAGCAGCCTTTGGCTGACGGCGTGTCGATGGCTGCGGCGCTGGACTTTTACTTCCCCTGGCGGGATCGCTTGCTGACGCCCGGGCAGCGCCAGATGCTCGACGCCAGCGATACGCCGGCGCTGGCCCAGCGGGCACTGACCGCGCTCTATCAGCCCGCGGCGCAGGCGCGCCTGTCTCAATGGGTGGCGGATCCGCTGGGCCTGTGGGTGCAGTGGTGGGCGGCGCGCGCGGCGCAAAGCCATGCCCGCCCGCGCGACGGCCTGTTATGGTTGCAGTCCGAAGGCCGGCACTGGGCGGTGCTGGCGTATGAGGTGCCGGGCTCGGCCTTTCGCCTCTCGGGCGAGGCCGAGTATGGACAGGCGATCGCTGAGGCCACCGCGGCCATACAGCAACGCTGGCCGCAGATGCAAGTCTTGCGCGCAGGCGTGCCCCTGCACGCCGAAGCTGCCGCTGTACAGGCCAGCGGTGAAATCAACACCATAGGCTGGGGTTCGCTGGCCGGAGTGCTGCTGCTGACCTGGCTGGCCTTTCGCTCGCTGCGGCCGATTGCGCTGGTGGGGCTTTCTCTGCTGGTGGGCTGCGCGGTGGCGCTGTCGGTGACTGCCTGGGTGTTTGGTGAAGTGCATCTGCTGACGCTGGTGTTTGGCGCCAGCCTGGTCGGCGTGGCGGAAGACTATGGCATTCACTATTTCGCGGCCCGCCAAAGCCAGGCCGACGTGCCGCCGCACCGCCTGATGCGCAGTCTGTTGCCGGCGCTCTGGCTGGCCTTGGGCACCAGCGTCATTGCCTATCTGGCCTTGGGCGCGGAGGCCTTTCCGGGCTTGCGGCAAATGGCCGTGTTTGCGGCCTTTGGGCCGGTGGCCGCCCTGATCACCGTGGTCTGCTGGTTCCCCTGGCTGGACCGGGGCCGGGTGCCGCGCAGCCGTTGGGCGGACAAGGTGGGCGGCTCGCTGGCCTACTGGCCTCGGCTGCCCTTGGGGCGCAAAGCCTGTGTGGGCTATGGGCTGGCCGCCGCAGGCCTGGTGGCGGTGTGCGTGCTGATGCTGCGTCCGCAGGACGATGTGCGCCAGCTGCAGAATTCGCCGCTCGAACTGGTGGAGCAGCAGCGGCGCATCAGCGCCATGCTGGGGCTGCCCAGCCCGGCCCAGTTCTATCTGGTGCGCGGCGACAGTGCCGAGCAGGTATTGCAGCGCGAGGAGCTGCTGACCCAGCGCTTGCAGCCGCTGGCGGCGCAGGGCCATATCAGCGGCTGGAGCGCGGTATCGGACTGGGTACCGTCGCAGGCGCAGCAGGCACGGGACGCGCAGCGGCTGGGCGAAGTGGAGCCCGCCGTGCTGTCGGCCGTGAATGCCGCCTTGGGCGAGCACATGCAGCGCCCGGCCTTTGCCGCAGAACCTCTGACGGTGGACGCCTGGCTGGCCCAGCCGATTTCCGCGGCCGGGCGTGCCCTGTGGCTAGGGGCTGTGGGCGATCAATGGATGAGCGTGGTCATGTTGCGTGGTCTGCATGACTGGGCCGTGCTGCCACGGCTGGAGGCGGCGGGCCAAGGCCTGGAGGGTGTGCGCTGGGTCGACAAGCCGGCAGAAATTTCATCGCTGCTGGCCCGTTACCGGGATTCGATGACCTGGCTGCTGGTGCTAGGCCATGTGCTGGTCCTGGCCGCCCTTTGCTGGCGCTTTGGCCGCCAGGCATGGCGTGCCTGGGTGCCTACGCTGGCGGCCACGCTGGGCGTGCTGGCGTTCATGGCGCTGGCCGGCCAGCCTTTGCAACTGTTCAATATATTGGCCCTGGTGCTGTTGCTCGGGGTCGGCGTGGATTACGGTATTTTCCTGCTCGAACACGAGGAGGACGGATCCGCCTGGCTGGCGGTGGTCGTCGGCGCGGGCAGTACCTGGCTGTCCTTTGGCTTGCTGGGGCTGTCCCAGACGCCGGCGCTCAAGGCCTTTGGCACCACCTTGATGGTGGGGCTGCCGCTGGTGCTGGTGCTGGCGCCTGCGCTGCGCGCCAGGAAGATCCGCCCATCTATCGAGGGGCTGGTTCAGCCCTGCACCCCTAACCAACCCTCATGAACAACATGCAGCAGACAGATATTCTCATCATTGGCGCCGGCCCTTCGGGGGCGGTGGCCGCGGGCCTGTTGCGCAAGCAGGGGCGCCAGGTACTCATTCTCGAGCAGCAGTACTTCCCGCGCTTCTCCATCGGCGAGAGCCTGCTGCCGCAAAGCATGGCCTATCTGGAAGAGGCCGGCTTTTTGCAGGATGTGGTCGAAGCCGGCTTCCAGTACAAGAATGGCGCGGCGTTTGCCAAGGGTGACGCACGCACGGCCTTCGACTTCCGTGAGAAATTCTCTCCAGGCTGGGGCACGACCTACCAGGTGCAGCGCGCGGATTTCGACAAGGTACTGGCCGATGCCGCGGCCAAGGCCGGCGCTGAAATCCGCTACGGCCATGCGGTGCTGGCGGTGGATGTGAGCGGCGCCAAGCCTTGCGTGACCGCGCGCGACCCCGAAGGGCGCGAGTACCAGGTGCAGGCGAATTTTCTGCTCGATGCCAGCGGCTTTGGCCGCGTGCTGCCCAGGCTGCTCGACCTTGAGACGCCGTCCGACTTTCCTGTGCGCGGGGCCTTGTTCACGCACATCGAGGACCGGATCGCGCCGCAGGAAATCGATCGCAACAAGATTCTCATCAGCGTGCACCCGCAGCAGCAGGATGTCTGGTTCTGGACGATTCCCTTTTCCAACGGCCGCTGCTCGCAAGGCGTGGTGGCGACGCCCGAATACCTGGCGCGCTATCAGGGCACGGAAGTCGAGCGTCTGCGCGCCATCATCGGCGAGACGCCCAGCCTGTTGCAGGTGCTGCGCCATGCGCAGTGGGATACGCCGGGCCGCTCCATCAGCGGCTATGCGGCCAACGTCAAGTCGCTGTGGGGCCAGGGCTTTGCCCTGCTGGGCAATGCCGGTGAGTTTCTGGACCCGGTGTTCTCCAGCGGCGTGACGATTGCCGTCAAGTCGGCCAGCCTGGCCGCACAGTGCCTGGCGCAAGCCGCCGACGGCCAGACCGTGGATTGGCAAAAGCAATATGCCGAGCCACTGCAGGCCGGCGTCAACACCTTCCGTTCCTTCGTGCAGGGATGGTACGAGGGTGGCTTTCAGGACATCATTTTCCATGAACAGCACAACCCGGAGATCCGCCGGATGATTGCCTCCATCCTGGCTGGTTACGCCTGGGATGCCAACAATCCCTATGTGGCCGAGCCGCAGCGGCGTCTGCGCGTGCTGCAGGAATTGTGCGCTCCCAAGCCTTTGGCCGCCTTGGCCGAAGCCGAGGCAGTATGAAGTCCGGGCGCGCTTTGTCCTGGCGTACGGCCCTTGTACTGTGCGGGCTCGCCGTGCTGGCGGGTTGCGCGCAGCCGCCCGCTGCCGTGCCGGTGCCGCCGGTGGTGGCGGGCGCGCAGTCCGCGGCCATGCCTTTGCTGCAACTGGCGCCCGCGGCCTTGGGCCGGACACTGGCGCTGCAGCAGCAGCTGAGCGTGCGCGGGCCGGATGGTACAGAGCGCCATCTGCAGGCCCTGCTGGAGGCGGATGCCAGCGAAGTGCGCATTGCGCTGACGTCCATGGGGCAGGTGCTGGCGCGCATGCGCTGGGACGGTGTGCAGCTGGACGTACAGCGTTCGCGCCACTGGCCGCAGCAGGTGGAGCCCGAGCGCATTCTCAGCGACCTGCAACTGGTGCTGTGGCCCGCCGAAGTGATCGCCCAGGCCTTGCCGCCGTCGTGGCAGTTGCTGGCGCAGCCCGACGGCTCGCGCCGTTTGCTGCAGGGCGAGACGGCGCGCGTGGAAGTGCGGGTCGTCACGCCGGACTTGACGGAAATCGACTACTTGCAAGAAGGCTGGCTACTGCGCATCCTGACCGCGCCGCTGTCGCCCACGGGCCCGAAAGCGCCATGATGTCGCCGGTGTATTTGCAAGCCATGGGCCAGCTCAGTGCCTTGGGCGCCGGTGCGGCGGGGATGCGCGCAGGCTTGTTCGCGGCGCAATACCCCGACAGCCTGCAGTGTACCGAACGCTATTCTCCGCAGCGGCCTTTGCCTCTGGGCATGTTGCCGGCGCAGGTGCGGCTGCCGGACCTGGACTTTGCCGCGCCCGCGCAGCGCAGCCGCAACAATGCCTTGGCCTGGGCGGCGGCGCAGCAGATTCGACTGCAGGTGGACGCCGCCATCGCCCGCTTTGGCGCCCACCGTGTGGCGCTGGTCATAGGCACCAGCACGGCAGGTGTGGAAGAGGGTGAGGCGGCGGCGAGGCAGTTGCTGGCGCAGGGACGTTTTCCCCCAGGTTTTGACTATGCCTTGCAGGAAATGGGCAATGTGGCCCAGTTCCTCGCGCGGCATCTGGGCATTGCCGGGCCGGCGCACGTGATTTCGACGGCCTGCTCCTCCGGTGCCAAGGCCTTGGCCTCGGCGGCGCGGCTGTTGCGCAGCGGCATGGCGGATGCGGTGGTGGCGGGCGGGGTGGACGCCTTGTGCAGCTTCACCGTGGCGGGCTTCAGCGCGCTGGAGTCGGTGTCGGCGCAGCGCTGCAACCCGCTGTCGCGCAATCGCCAGGGAATCAATCTGGGCGAAGCCGCGGCTTTGTTCCTGGTCGGGCGCGATGCCGGGCCGGTGCGCCTGGCCGGCTGGGGCGAAAGCCAGGACGCCCACCATATGTCGGCGCCCGACCCCAGCGGCCAGGGCGCGATGCGGGCGATGGAGCAGGCGCTGGCGCTTGCCCAGGTGCCGGCCGCGGCCGTGGACTACGTCAATCTGCACGGCACGGCAACGCCGCACAACGATGCCATGGAAAGCCTCGCAGTGCATAGCCTGCTGGGGCCGCAGGTGCCGGTGAGTTCCACCAAGCCGCTGACCGGCCACACCTTGGCGGCGGCAGGGGCGCTGGAAGCGGCCGTGGCCTGGCAGGTGCTGGTGGACAATCCCCGGGGCCGCTTGCCCCCGCACTGGTGGGACGGCGCGGCCGATCCGGCCTTGCCGGCGATGCAACTGGTGACGCCGGGCATGTCGCTGGGCCGGCCGGTGCGCCATGTATTGAGCAATTCCTTTGCGTTTGGCGGCAGCAACGCGGCGTTGCTGCTGGCGGCGCAATAGAAGAGAACGGAAATGAGTGATTTTTTACCTATAGAGCGCTATGTGCCGCACCGCGGCAGCATGCTGCTGCTCGACCGCTTGCTGGAGGCCAGCGATGAACACGCCGTGGCCGAAGTGCGTGTCGCGCGCGACGGCATGTTCGTGCAGCCCCAGGGTGTGCCGGCATGGGTGGCGATTGAGTACATGGCCCAGACCGTAGCGGCCTGGGCCGGTTGGCGGGCGGCCCAGAAGGGGGAGCCGGTGAAGATCGGCTTCCTGCTGGGTAGCCGGAAGTTTGAAGCCTTGCAGCCGTTTTTTGCGCTGGGGGCGGTGTTGCGCGTGGAGGTGCAATACGAGTTGCTCGGCAGCAATGGCTTGGGGATGTTTTCCTGCCAGGTGCTGCACAACGGCCAACTGGCCGCGCGCGCCAGGGTTTCGGTGTTCGAGCCGGGTGATGGCGCCGCTTACCTCCAGGCTTTGGGATCAGAGGAAGAGAAAAAGCATGAATGATGTTCCACAGGCCGGCACCGTGCTGGTCACCGGGTCGAGCCGCGGGATTGGCCGTGCGATCGCGCTGCGGCTGGCCCAGGCCGGCTACGACATCGTGGTGCATTGCCGCAGCGGCGTCGCGCAGGCGCAGCAGGTGGCGGCAGAGATTGAAGCCATGGGGCGCATGGCCCGCGTGCTGCAGTTTGACGTGGCCGACCGCGCGGCCTGCGCGCAGGCGCTGGAGACAGACATCCTGGCACATGGCGCCTACTACGGCGTGGTGTGCAATGCCGGCATCGCCAGGGACAACGCCTTCCCCGCCATGACGGGCGAGGAGTGGGATGCGGTGATCCACACCAATCTGGACGCGTTCTACAACGTGCTGAAGCCCGTGGTCATGCCCATGGTGCGCCGCCGCAAGCCGGGGCGCATCGTGACCCTGGCATCGGTTTCCGCCCTGATGGGCAACCGCGGCCAGACCAATTACAGCGCGGCCAAAGCCGGCGTGATCGCTGCGACCAAGTCGCTGGCCGTGGAAATGGCCAAGCGCGAGATCACCGTCAATTGCGTCGCGCCTGGCCTGATCGATACCGAGATGGTGCCGGATGAAGTGCGTGACGAGGCCATGAAGATCATTCCCATGCGCCGCATGGGACGGGCTGACGAAGTCGCCGGACTGGTGGCGTTTCTCATGGGTCCCGAGGCGGGCTACATCACGCGGCAGGTGATTTCCGTGAATGGGGGGATGGTGGGATGAGCAAGACTGGCAAGCGCGTGGTGGTGACTGGCATGGCGGGCATCAGCCCTTTGGGCAACGACTGGCCGTCGGTGCGGACCCAACTGCTCAGCGGCCGCAACAAGATCCGCGTGATGCACGAGTGGCAGGACTATGAAGGCCTGAGCACCCAGCTGGGCGCGACGGCCGCGCCTTTCGAACTGCCGGCGCATTACAACCGCAAAACCATGCGCAGCATGGGACGTGTGGCCGTGATGGGCACGCGGGTCAGCGAGCTGGCGCTGCAGGACGCGGGCCTGTGGGGCGATGCTTTCGTCAAGAGCGGCGACATGGGAGTGTCCTACGGCTCCTCGGCGGGAACGCCTTCGGCGATCGGGGATTTCGGCCGCATGATGGCGGGAAAAAGCACCGAAGGCATCAATGCCAACACCTACATCAAGATGATGTCGCATACGGCGGCGGTGAACATTGGCGTCTTTCTCGGCACGACCGGCCGCATCATCACCACGTCGAGCGCCTGCACTTCGGGCAGCCAGGGCATAGGCTATGCCTACGAAGCCATCCAGAACGGCAAGCAACTGGCCATGCTGGCCGGTGGCGCCGAGGAGCTGGATGCCATACAGGCCGCGGTATTCGATACCCTGTTCGCGACCAGCACCAAAAATGCCACTCCCGAGTTGACGCCCCGGCCTTTCGATGCGGGCCGTGACGGACTGGTGCTGGGCGAGGGCGCGGCCACGATGGTGCTGGAGTCGCTGGAGCATGCGCGCGCACGCGGCGCGCGCATTCAGGCTGAACTGGTGGGCTTTGCGTCCAACAGCGACGGCACGCATGTCACCCACCCCAATCCGCACACCATGGCCAAGGCCATGCGCATGGCCTTGGCCGATGCCGGCCTGCAGCCCGAGGACATTGGCTACGTGAACGCCCACGGCACGGCGACCGACCAGGGCGATATCGCCGAATCCCTGGCGACGCATGCCGTGTTTGGCGACAAGGTGCCTGTCAGCACGCTCAAAGGCTATATGGGCCATACGCTGGGGGCCAGCGGCGCGCTGGAAGCCTGGATGACGCTGGAGATGATGCGTGAAGGCTGGTTTGCAGCCAACGCCAATCTGGAGGTGCCCGATGCGCGTTGTGCCCCGCTGGACTACATCATGGGCAGCGCACGCCAGGCCCAGGTGGAGTACGTGATGAGCAACAACTTCGCGTTTGGCGGCATCAATACCTCGTTGATCTTTCAGCGCTGGAGCGAATGACGGAGCTCCTCTGAACTGCCGCAGCTGTGGCAGCCCTGCCTGAATGGGGAGCGGGCAGGGCGTTTCTCCCTTACTCCGATGGCAAAGACTTATGAAAAAAATCGCACTCACCCTCTCGGTATTGATGGCCGCCGGCATGGCGCATGCACGCAATGACGCGATGATGCTGCCGCTCGACGCCGTGGTGGAGCAGGGCCTGGCCAGCGGCAAGCTGGACGGCTCCGTCAAGTTTTACCTGTCCGGCGCCCAGACGCCGGCCGTGGCCACCGCCTTGGACGAAGACGTTTCCAACAAGAAGACCAACGGCGTGGGCAAAAGCGACCAAGAAGCCTGCAACTGGGCCGCGCTGTCGGCGCTGATTGCCTTCCAGAACTCGGCCAAGCAAAGAGGCGCGAACGCGGTGGTGGACATGCACAGCTTCTACAAGCGCAACGTGGTCAAGGATGCGGTCAACTATGAATGCCACGCTGGCAACATCATGGCCGGCGTGACCTTGCAAGGCACTTACGCCAAGCTGCGCTGATCAGCGCCAACTCCATGGAAGCCGCCGTGGATCTGACCGTGGCCTGCGTGGATGCGCTGTGGCCGCTGGCCAGTCAGGCCCCGCAGGCCTGGCTTTCACCCAGCGAAACACGGCGCCTGGAGCGTATCCGCGGGCCCGGCCGGTACCGGGAGTTTGTGGCTTCGCGCTGCCTCATGCGCATGTTGCTGAGCGCGCATACCGGTTTTGAGCGGGGCTGGCAAAGCTGGGTGCTGGAAGCGCCCGACAACGCATCCCCCGTGGTGCATGCCTGTGGCCTCGACGGCGCGGGCCTGCACCTGAATCTGTCGCACAGCCAGGGCCTGCTGGCCTGTGCCGTGTTCCACCTCCCCGTGGGCGTGGATCTGGAAGTGCGGCGCGCTGCTCGGTTGCGCGACGTCGCCGGCTTGAGCGAGCTGGTCTGCAGCGTGCAAGAGCAGTCCTGGCTGGCAGGCTTGCCCGATGAGGGCGCGCGCCAAAGCGCTTTTTTGCAGTTGTGGACGCGCAAGGAAGCCTATTTCAAATGGCAGGGAACGGGCCTGGACCTGTCGCTGCTGCCTGCCGTGTGCAGCCAGACTCCATGCCCGCTGCAAAGCGCTATCGCGGCCGGCACCAGTCTGGCAGGCGAATGGGGGGGCCGAGGCTTCGATCTGTCCGTGTGCGCGGGCGCCTCGCCTATCGAGGTCCGAATCAGGCTGCTGGAGGGCGTGGCCTGCCTGGCGCCTGCGCACAGCAGCCCGTGGGCCTTGACGGCGCTGAGCGGCAGGGCTTGATTGTCAACGCCGTGGAAACAAACTGCGTCTGTTTCAAGGCTTTTTCAGAAACACGTGTGGCCCTAGAGTGGAGAAAACTCAGGAGACGCAGATGTTCGAGAAAAATCTTTATCAGGGCCAGCGGGTGCTCATCACCGGTGGCGGCACGGGCCTGGGATTTGCCATGGCCAGAAAACTGGCCTCCCTGGGCGCTGAAGTCCATTTGTGCGGCCGGCGCCTGGCGGTGCTGGAGCAGGCGGTGGACGCCCTCCAGGCCGAGTTCGGCTGCCAGGCCTTTGGCCATGCGCTGGATATCCGCAGCGCCGAGAACGTCACCCAGGTGGTGGAGCACATCTGGCAGCAGCACGGCCCGCTCACGGCGCTGATCAACAACGCGGCCGGCAATTTCGTCAGCCGCACGGAAGACCTCAGTCCCAACGCTTTCCACGCGATCTCGGACATCGTTTTCCGCGGCACCTTCTATGTGACCCAGGCCGTGGGCCGCAAATGGATTGCCGGCCAGCTGCCGGGCGCGGTGCTGAGCATCGTGGTGACCTGGGTCGACACCGGCGCGCCGTTTGTCGTGCCTTCGGCCATGTCCAAGGCCGGTCTGGACGCCATGACCAAGTCCCTGGCGGTGGAGTGGGGCCCCAAGCGCATTCGCTTGAACGCCATCGCGCCCGGCGTGATTCCCACCCAGGGCGCAAGCAGCCGGCTGCGCCCCGATGTCAAGGGCAACGAAGATTCGGCCGACCAGCGCCGCCTGGACAATCCCACGCGTCGCCTGGGCACCGGCGACGACATCGGCAATCTGGCTGCTTACATTCTCGCGCCGGAGAACACCTGGCTCAACGGCCAGACCATTACGCTGGACGGCGGCGACGCGCTGGCCAACGGCGCGTATTTCACCGATTACCAGGCCTGGGACGACGAAGACTGGGCGAGTGCAAAGCAAAAGGCAAAAAGCGCCAATGCCAGCGCCAATCCGCAAGAGCAGGGGGCCTGAATGATGGTGACTTCACCCAATTCCACGCTGGTCTGGGAAGGCCAAAGCGTTGACGCCGCCCAGCAGCAAAGCCGGGGCAGTCGACTGGCCGGGGGGCTGTGCGCCCTGGGCCTGAAAGAAGGCGATGTGGTCGCCGTGTTTCTCAGAAACGGCCTGGAGTATGCCGACGTCGTGCACGCCTGCCGCATGGCCGGCATCTCCTACTGCCCCATCAACTGGCACTTCACGGCGCAGGAAATCAACTTCATCCTGAACGACAGCGGCGCCAAGGCCTTGATCGCCAGCCAGGACTTGCTGGATGGGCTCAAGGGTGAGCTGGATCCCACCCCCGTCCGGCTGGTGGTGCATGCCGTCGAAGGCGCGCAGGATTACGAGCCATGGCTGGCACGGCAGCCCGCGTATGACGGCCCGTTTGTCGCACCGCGCGGCCATATGGCCTATACCTCGGGCACCACCGGCCGTCCCAAAGGCGTGATCCGCTTTGCTTTCCCGGTGCAGGAGCTGCCCCAGCGCCTAGCGGTCAACCGCAGCCTGATAGCGACCGCCTACGGCCTGCAGCCGGGCGCGCGCACCTTGCTGACGGCGCCCATCTACCACAGCGCTCCCAGCCTTTACTTCCAGAATGCGCTGATGCTGTCCGAGCTGGTGGTGCTGACTTCGCGCTTCGACCCCGAGCAGTTCCTGCAGCTGGTGGAGCAGCACCGCATCGATACGGCCTATATGGTGCCCATCATGTATGTGCGCCTGCTGAGGCTGCCGGCCGCGGTGCGCGCGAAGTACGACCTGTCGTCGCTGAAATTCATCGCTTCGACGGGCTCGCCTTGCGCGCCGGAAGTCAAGAAAGCCATGATCGAGTGGCTGGGGCCCATCATCAACGAGACCTATGCGTCCAGCGAGGCCGGCCTGGTCACGTTCATCAATGCGCAGGACGCCCTGACCCATCCGGGCAGCGCGGGCCGCCCCTTGATGGATGCCAGCGTGCGCATTCTGGACAAGGCGCAGCGCCCGCTGCCCGCAGGCGAGGTGGGCCTGATCTATGTGCAGCAACCGGCCTACGCCGACTTCACCTACAAGGGCAATGCAGAAGCGCGCCAGAAAATCGCGCACGACGGCATGGTGACCCTGGGCGACATGGGCTATCTGGATGAAGACGGTTTTCTGTATGTCTGCGACCGGGACTCGGATCTGGTCATTTCCGGCGGCGTGAATATCTACCCCGCGGAGATTGAAAACGAGCTGCTCAAGCATCCGCAGGTGGCCGACTGCGCCGTGATAGGCATTCCCGACGCGGAATACGGCGAAAAACTGCATGCCCTCGTGGAAAGCGAGCAGGCATCGCCGGAGTTGGAAGCCCAGTTGAAAGACTGGCTCAAAGGCAACCTCGCGGCCTACAAGCTGCCGCGCAGCATTGAGTTCAGGAAGCTGCCGCGCGACGAAAACGGAAAGATCGCCAAGCGCAAGCTGCGCGATGCTTTCTGGGGATCCGAGCAGCGAAAAGTCTGACGTATTAAAAACTGAAGGAGACAACACCATGAAAAAGAAACTCATTGCCATGCTCGTGGCCACGGTGGCGGGCGCGGCTTTCGCGCAGACGGATTTCCCCAGCAAGCCCGTCAAGCTGATCGCACCCTATGCCCCAGGGGGCGCGGCCGACGTGCTGGCGCGCACCCTGGCCAGCTATCTGTCCGCGGAAATCAAGCAGCCCGTGGTGGTGGAAAACAAGCCCGGTGCCAACACCATGATTGCGGCTTCGGCCGTGTCGCGCTCGCCGGCCGACGGCTACACCTTGCTGCTGGCCAGCAATGCCAGCATGGTGCTGAACCCGTTGCTGTACAAGAAGCTGAGCTATGACCCGGACAAGGATTTGACGCTGATCAACATCCTGGCCGAAGCGCCGCTGGTGCTGGTGACGAACACCCAGACCAGGATCAAGAACATCGCCGATCTCAAAGCCGTCTCCAAGGCCCAGGGCGGCCAGCTCAACTACAGCTCCATCGGCCTGGGCAACCCGCTGCAGCTGACCTCCGAGCTGATCAAAAGCCGCCTGGATGTGACCGCGACCCATATCCCGTTCAATGGCAGTGCGCCTGCATTGACGGCCTTGATGTCCAACAGCACGCAGTTGATGGTCGATGTCCTGGGCACTTCGCTGCCCCAGATCAAGGCTGGAAAGCTGGTGGCGATTGCGACCACGGGACCGGCCCGTTCGCAGTTTCTGCCGGAAACGCCAACCATTGCGGAGTCCGGTTTCCCTGGCTTCAAGGCGTCGACCTGGTTCGGTGTCTCCGTGCCTTCGGCCACGCCGGGCGCCGTGAAGACCAGACTGCAGGCCGCCGTGGATGTGGTGATGCAAAACCCGGAGTTCGCCGCCACCCTGGCCAAGCAATACCTGGTGGCCCAGAAGCCGCAATCGCTGGCGGAACTCGATGCCTTCCTGAAGTCCGATGGCGTCATGTGGCGCAAAGTGATTGCCGACAACAGCATCGTTTTAGAAAACTGAGCCAATCCCTGGGCGCCTGCTGTCGCCCATCGGACTATTGCACAAACCGTGCGAGATTGGTCTTGAGGAAATCCGTCATGACCTTGACGGCCTGGGAGGGGCGGCGGTTTTCCACGGTGACGATGAACAGCCTGTCGCCCAGGCCGGTGACCCACCAGTCCGGGCAGACGCGCTGCACGGCGCCCGAGCGCAATTCATTCTCGACCATGTAATACGGCAAGGCCGCCACGCCGCAGCCCATGAGCATGGACTGCTTCAGAAAGGGGAAATGCTCGCTGGTGAGGTAGGGCTCGCATTTCAGCGGAATTTCCTGGGTCTGGGTTTTCACCGTGATGGCGTAGGTGCGCCCGTCGCCCGGCGGCGTCAGCAGCACGCCGTGCGGGATATCGGTGGGCACCTGAAAGCGGTTCGCCTTGGCGAAGTCCTTGCTCGCATACAGGCCGAACTCCACGGCGCCCAGGTCGCGGGCCACCAGATGTTCATTGATCTCCTTGGCCAGGCGCACGGCGACGTCGATTTCGGCGCTCATCAAGTCGCTCACCCGGTTGGAGAAAAGCACCCGTATATGCACTTGCGGGTAGCGCTTGTGAAACCCCACCAGCATTTCGGCCAGGTACAGCTCGCCCAGCCCGGTGGGGATGCTCAGGCGCACGGTGCCGGTCACCACCTGTTGCAAGGCATCGATGGCGCCCTGGGCCGACTCGACTTCCTGGATGATGCTGCGGCCATGGGCGTACAGGATCTCGCCGGCGGCCGTCAGCAAAATGCTGCGGGTGGTGCGGTGCAGCAAGGTCACCCCCATGGACGCTTCCAGCGCCTTGAGTTCCTTGCTGACCTTGGAGCGGGTGATGTCTCTGCGCCGGGCCGTCTCGCTGAGGCTGCGGGCATCGACAATGTCGACAAAATTTCTGATGAGGTTGATATCCATCCAGGCGTCTCCGTTCGTCGCTTGCAATGTGCCCGGCGAAATTCCCAAGGCCTGCCAGCATGCAGGTGCCTGATTTTGACCTGATACAGACGAACGCCGCGGGGGGATGGCGGAAATTGCCCGTATTTCTCAAAACGGCACTTTTAATGGTGCTATAATCGACGGCTTGACTGGGGTATACGGGAGCGCGCTGCGAAGCTGCCTTGTATATCCCAGCAAAAGGGTGATTAGCTCAGTGGTAGAGCACTGCCTTCACACGGCAGGGGTCACATGTTCGAACCATGTATTACCCACCAAATTCAAAACCCTCTTGAGTCCTTGATTCAAGAGGGTTTTTTCGTGCGCGCCGCCAAGGCCTTGGGGTGGTGATCTCGCTGTAGACTTTGCCCGCTGCGCAATGCGGCGCCACAGAGACTGAGACACCCCATGACTACGTTCACCTCCTTGCCTTCCACCATGCAGGCCATCGTCCATGATGGATTCGGCCCGCCTTCCGTCTTGCGTGCAGCGCAGCTGCCTTTGCCGCAGCTGCGGCCCCATGATTTGCTGGTGCGGGTGCGTGCCGCCGGTCTGAACCGGGCAGAGCTCAACTGGCGCCAGGGCAAGTACGGCCCCACGCCCGGTTTTGGCGATTCTGACGCGGTCATCGGGCTGGATCTGGCCGGCGAGGTGGTGGCCATGGGGCCGCAGGTGCAAGGCTTTGCCCTGGGCGAGCGGGTGATGGGCATTGTCGGCGGCGGCGCTTACGCACAGTACGCGCGCATGGATGCGGGCATGGCCATGAAGGTGCCGGACAGCCTGAGCGATGTGGAGGCCGCGACCATTCCCGAAGCCATGGTCACCGCCCACCATGTGTTGCTGCATCTGGGGCAGTTGCAGGCCGGCGAGCGAGTGTTGCTGCACGGCGCCGGCGGCGGCGTGGGCACGACGCTGGTGCAGATGGCGCGCATGGCGGGTGCGGCCACGGTGGTGACCACCAGCAGCGCGGGCAAGCACGCGCGCCTGGCCGAACTCGGAGCGGACATCACCGTCGACTACGCGAAGCAGGACTTTGCCGAAGTGATCGCCCAACAGGTGAGTGGCGGCCGGGTGGACCTGGTGATCGACAACATGGGCGCGCCTTACCTGGAGCGCAACGTGCGCAGCCTGGATGTGGGTGGGCGCCTGATCCAGCTGGGCCTGCAGGGCGGGGCCAGCGCCACGCTGCCCCTGGACCTGGTGCTTACGCGGCGTCTGCGCATTGAAGGCACGGTGATGAAATCGCTGACCAGCGAACAAAAGGCGCAGATGACGCAGCGCTTTGCACAGCGCTGGCTGCCCGTGATCGCCGCGCGCCAGCTGCTGCCGCTGATCGAGCGCCGTTTCGCGCTGCAGGATGCGGCCCAGGCCCACCAATGCCTGGAAGAAGACCAGCCCTTTGGCAAGCTGGTGCTGGAATGCGCCTAGCCTTCGTTGGCCGCTGAAGGCGCGCGCCTGTCGAGCGGCCAGATGGCCTCCAGGGCCTTGGCGTCCGCGCGATAGGCCTGGCAGGTGTTGAAGAGGGCCGGGCGAGGCAGCAAGCCGGGCAGGGCACGCGCGGCCCGCGCGCTGCCCGTCTCGCGCGCCAGCGCATGCCAGGTCTGAAAGGCGGTGGTGGCCACCGGGCCCATCAGCTCGGTCAGGTGGGTGCAGCCCTTGGTGCCGCCCGCCAGTTCGCGCAGCTTTTGGGTAAATCCCGGGCCGATCTGCAAGCCGATCAGGCCGTCGTAGACGGCATTCGCTTCGGCACACCATGGCGTGGGCGCGGCCAGCGTGCCCACCTGCACGTGATGAATCACCAGACTGCGGTCCAGTGTCAGCGTGATCTGCATGTGGTGCAGGTCTTCACCGGGGGCCAGCGTTTTGAAGAACAGGTCGGAGCCGCCGACCGAGATGTCGCGCATGACGCTTTCGACTTCCATCATTCCATCGGCGCGCACGTAGCCGTGGCATTCGATTTTTCGGGTGTGCACCAGACGGCGCGTTGCGGGGATATCCATTGTGCGATCTCTGTCTCGTGGAGTGAGAACATGGATGTTGCTCGCATTGCCTGGATGTGACCCTACTCCTGAAGGGGGGCGTGGCCGTGATTGCATTGCTGTATGGATGGCCAAGGCCCAGCACGCAATCCCGGTTGCCGCGACAATGGCCCCCCTATGCAATCTACTGTTTCCCTGCGCCTGGTTTTGATTCTGGGTTTGTTGTCGGCCATCGGCCCTTTTGCCATCGATATGTATTTGCCCGCGCTGCCCCAGATCGGCAGCAGCCTGGGGGCGGAGGTCGGGGCGGTGCAAGCCAGCCTGACGGCGTTCTTCCTGTCCATTGGTCTGGGCCAGCTGCTGTACGGCCCGGTGTCCGACATGGTGGGCCGCAAACCGCCCTTGTTCTTTGGTCTGGTCGTGTTCGCCGGGGCCAGCGTGGGCTGCGCGCTGGCGACCAGCATCGAGATGCTGGTGGCGTTTCGCCTGGTGCAAGGCCTGGGGGCCGCGGCCTGCATGGCCGTGCCGCGCGCCGTGGTGCGTGATCTGTATACCGGCCACGCAGCGGCACGCATGATGTCGCTGCTGATGCTGGTGTTCAGCGTCTCGCCCATTTTGGCGCCCCTGGCCGGCAGTGCCGTGATTGCCTTGACCAGCTGGCGCGGCGTGTTCTGGGTGGTGACGGCGGCCGCCGTGCTGGGCCTGGTGGCCATCTGGCGCGGCATGGAAGAGACCCGTACGGCGCAAGCGCGGCTGGAAAGCAGCTTGAGTAGCGCCCTCAAGGCCTATGGTGTCTTGCTGCGCGACCGGCATTACCTGGGCCTGGTGTTGATTGGCGGCAGCGCCATGGCGGGCTTTTTCGTCTATCTGGCCGGCTCGCCCTTTGTGCTGATCAATCACTACGGCTTGACGTCCACGCAGTACAGCCTGGCGTTTGGCTTGAACGCCTTTGCCTTTATCGGCGCATCCCAGTTCACGGGCCAGTTGGGCCAACGTTTCGGGCTGGTGCGCGTGGTCAAGGCGGCCGCCACGGGCTCGGGTGTGGTCATGGCGTCCTTGCTGGCGTACTACTTGCTCGGTGGTGAGCAACTGGCGGTGCTCATCGGGCTGTACTTCATCGCCAGCGCCTTGATGGGACTGGTGATTCCCACCACGTCGGTGCTGGCGCTGGAAGAGCACGGCGCGATCGCCGGCACTGCCTCGGCCTTGCTGGGCACGCTGCAAATGCTGACGGGTGCGGCCGCCATGCAGATCGTGGGTTATTTTTCCAACGGCAAGCCCTTGCCCATGGTGGTGGGCATGGCCAGTGGCGCGCTGGTCGGCGTGGCATTGACCTGGATCACGCTGAGCGGCCCGCAGCCCCACCACGGCGCGGCGCACGAATAGCCGAGGACTCCCCCCGAAAGGGGTGGTGAGCCAGGTCAATGTGCATGCTTTACTGGCATGCAGCGCATTGATAGAAAGCTTCGCCCCATGTCCATGACCCTCGCTTTGCGGCGCTCTATCCAGACCACGCCCGAGCAGACCGCCACGGTGTTTCACGGGCGGCGCCAGAGCTTTTGCAGGTTCGGCGATCGCGTCGCGCGCCTGGCCAGCGCCTTGCGCACGCAGGGCATGGGCAGCGGCGACCGTGTCGGCATGCTGGGCGTGAACTCCGACCGTTGGCTGGAAGTGATGATGGGCGTCTGGTGGGGCGGCGGCGTGCTCAACCCCGTCAACACCCGCTGGAGCGGGCCCGAGATCGTCTATTCGCTGGATGACAGCGATACGGGCATCTTGCTGGTGGACGACCACTTTCTCCACCAGGTGGAGGGCATACGCACCACGGCCAGGCGCCCGCCGCTGCTCATCCATGTGGGCGAGCAAGCCGTGCCCGAGGGCATGCTTTCACTGGAGGCGCTGATGGCGGCGAGCGCACCCATGGACGATGCGCACCGCGCCGGCTCCGACCTGGCCTGCATTCTGTACACGGGCGGCACTACCGGCTTTCCCAAGGGCGTGATGCACAGCCACGGGACCCTGTGGGCGATAGGCATTCAGCGGCTGGCGCAAACACCCATGCCCGGCGGCAGCGTCGCCTTGCATGTGGCGCCCTTGTTTCACATGGGCGGCATGGGCCGCGCGCTGGTGCAGTTCATTGCCGGGGAGACGCATGTGCTGCTGAGCAGCTTCGATGCGCGCGAAGTGATGCAGACCATAGAACGTGAACGGGTCAGCGACCTGTTGCTGGTGCCGACCATGCTGCAAGCGCTGATCACGCATCCTGAGTTCGATTGTTTTGACTTGAGCAGTCTGCGGCGCATGGTCTATGGCACGTCGCCGATTGCGGAAGCGGTGCTGGAGCGGGCGCTGGATCTGCTGCCCCACGTGGCCTTCACCCACTCCTATGGCCTGACGGAGCTCGGCAGTGCCACCACCAACCCACCGCACAACCACGGTGCTCAAGGGCGGGCATCGGGCCTGTCGCGCTCTGCCGGACGTGCCAACGCGGGCCTGGCGGTGAAGGTGGTGAATGGCGATGGCGTGGAGCTGCCGCGCGGGGAAGTGGGCGAGCTGGTGGTTGCCGGGCCCAATCTCATGCTGGGCTACTGGAACAAGCCCCAGGAGACGGCGCAGGCGTTGCGCGGTGGCTGGCTGTACACGGGCGACGGCGCGCACATGGATGGCGACGGCTATGTGTTCATCGTCGACAGGCTCAAGGACATGATCGTCAGCGGTGGCGAGAACGTCTACTCGGCCGAAGTCGAGAATGTGATCGCCCGGCATCCGGGCGTGATGTCCTGCGCCGTCATTGGCGTGCCGCACCCGCAATGGGGCGAGGCCGTGCACGCCGTGGTGGTGCGCAAGCCTGGCGCCGCGCTGGAAGCGCCGGACCTGCATGCGCATTGCAAGGCCTTCATCGCGGGCTACAAATGCCCTAAAAGCATAGAGTTCCGCGAGGCCTTGCCCCTGTCCGCGGCCGGCAAGGTGCTCAAGCGTGAACTGCGTGCTCCGCACTGGGCGGGACAGTCCCGGCAGGTGGGCTGAGCGGAAGGCACGACCCATGCCGGCCCCGGGCGCCTAAGATGCGCCCCCCCGGCCGCCTAAGATGCGCCCGGTAATGCCGCTCGATTCGGCGCTGTGGGCTCCTTTGTCATTTCAGGCTGCCTATTTGCTTCGCCAAGGCGCGGTAGCGTGCGGTCTCGGCGGCGATCATTTCGCCCATTTCCTTGCCGCCCACGGTGAAGACTTCGCCGCCCGCGGTTTCGGTCACGTAGTTCCTGAATTCGGGCTGGGTCATGGCTTTGAGCAGGGCGGTTTCCAGGGTTTTCAGGGCCGGCTCCGGTGTCTTGGCGGCTACGCCCAGGCCTATCCAGACGTACAGGTCGTAGTTTGGCAACCCGCTTTCGCGCACGGTGGGCACGCTGGCCAGCTTGGGGTGGCGTTCCTTGCCGGTGGTGGCCAGGGGGCGCAACTTGCCCGCGGCGATCAGCGGCAAGGCGCCGCCGATATCGAGCAGGGCGAGGTCCACCTGGCCGCCCATCAAGTCGGTTTGCACCTGGCCGGGCGACTTGTAGGGGATGGCGTTGAATTCCACGCCGGCGTTTTGCTGCAGCACCAGGGCGCCGATGCGGTAGTGGTTGCTGTAGCTGGCCATGCTCACTGTCTTGGGGCTCTTCCTGGCCGCGGCCATGGCATCCGCATAGGTCTTGTAGGGGGAGGCCGCGCCCGTGACCAGCACCGCGGCGCTGCGCATCATGGTGGCCAGCGGGCGCAGGTCGCGCTGGGCGTCGTAGGGCAGGTTGTCGATGATCAGCGGGTTGATCACCATGGAAGACGGCGAGAGCATGACCACGCTGTAGCCGTCGGCGGGCGAGGCGAGCAGGCTTTGTATGGCCAGCACCGTGTCGCCGCCCGGCTTGTTCTCTATGAAGGTGGACTGGCCGCCCAGCTCCGCGGTGACCAGTTTGGCCACCAGGCGCGTGATGGTGTCCGAGCCGCTTCCGGGCCCGAGCGGAACAATGAAGCGCACCTGGCGCGAGGGAAAGGGGTCCGCAGCATGCACCAACTGTACGGGCAGGGCCAGTGCCAGCATCGAGGAGAGTGTGACTCTGAGGAAGCGCCGCGTCTTGAAGCTTTTCATGGGTGTCTCCTGGCTGTTGTGGGTGAAAGAATCGTCTGGGGGCTCAGAGCTTGCGGGCGATGAGGTCGCGCTGGACCTCGTTGGTGCCGCCGAAGACGCGGGTGATGCGGTAGTCGGTGAAGGCGCGTGCAATCGGGTACTCCAGCATGTAGCCGTAGCCGCCGTGCAGCTGCACCATGTCGTCTATGCATTTCCAGAGGGACTCGGTGGCAAATAGCTTGGCGATGGCCGCTTCCTGCACGCTGATGCGCCGGCGCATGTGCTCGCCTATGTAGTAGTCGACCAGCGTGCGCGTCGCCACGGCCTGGGCCTTGATGTCGGCCAGCTTGAACTTCGTGTTCTGGAAATCCCAGACCGTGCCGTCGAAAGCCTTGCGCGCTTTCACGTACTCCAGCGTCTGCTCCAGCAGGCGTTCGAGCTTGGCGGCGCTGTAGACGGCGATGATCAGCCGCTCCTGCGCCAGCTCCTGCATCAGGCAGACAAAGCCCTTGTTCTCTTCGCCCAGCAGGTTGCTGACCGGAACGCGCACCTCGTCAAAGAACATTTCGGTGGTGTCGGCCGCGGCTTGGCCCACCTTGTTCAGCTTGCGCCCGCGCCTGAAGCCCGCGCGGTCGGTCTCGACCATGATCAGACTCACGCCCTTGCTGCCGGCGTTCGGGTCGGTCTTGCAGGCCACCAGCACCATGTCGCAGTTCAGGCCGTTGCTGATGAAGGTCTTGCTGCCGTTGATGACCCACTCGTTGCCGTCGCGCACGGCGCTGGTGCGTATCGACTTCAGGTCGGAGCCTGTGCCGGGCTCCGTCATGGCAATGGCCATGATGGTCTCGCCGCTGCAGATCCGGGGCAGCCAGCGCTGCTTTTGCTCCTCGGTGCCGAAACGCACGATGTAAGGCGCGGTGATGTCGGAGTGCACCGACAGGCTGAAACCGGAGACGCCGGATTTGTGCAGCTCTTCGGCCAGCACGCAGGAGTGGCCGAAATCGCCGCCCCCGCCGCCGTACTCGGTGGGGATGGTGACGCACAGCAGGCCTTCGCGGCCGGCCTTGAGCCAGGTCTGCCTGTCGGTGCGCCCGGCCAGGTCCCATTCGGCCTGGCGCGGCAGGCATTCACGCTCGAAAAAACGCCGCGCGGTTTCGCGCAGCATCTCGTGATCTTCTCGGTAGACGGTACGGTGGATGTTCACGGAGTTCTCCTTGTCCTGGAGTCATTCTGGGTACGCGACCGCGCCCGGCCACTACCCTGATCGGGGGGACGGCGTGCCACAATGCCCTCCAGAGACATGCAGAACAAGCCCCTTCCCAAGTCGCGAACCACCGACGCCGGTGCCCCCAACACCCTGATCTCCTCCAAGCTGGCGCCGCCCCGCAATACAGGGCGCTCGGTGTCCCGTGAGCAGCTGTTGTCCCGGCTGATGGAGGGGCGCCGGCGCCGTTGTCTGGTACTGCAAGGCCCGGCCGGCAGCGGCAAGACCACCACCTTGGCGGGCTGGCGCCTGGCCTTGCTGCCGCTGGGCTTTGATGTGGCCTGGCTCCATCTGACCCACGAAGACAACGAGCCCACGCGCCTGCTCGACTACCTGTTGGCCAGCGTGGCCCAGGCCGCGCCGGGTGCGACGCTGGGCGCGGCCGATTACGCCGGCCGCGGCATCGACAGCGAAGCCGTGGAGCGCGCGCTGATTTCCCTGGTGCGCGGAATTGCTGCCCACCCCCGGGAGCTGGTGCTGATCCTGGATGACGTGCAGCACCTGACGGATGTGCGCATCCACGAAGCCCTGCAATGGCTGCTGGACTATGCGCCCGCCAACCTGCACCTGGTGTTCGCCTCGCGCAGTGCCTTGCCCCTGTCGCTGGAGCGCCTGCGGGCGCTGGGCGACATCGTGGAACTCCATGCGCAGGACTTGCGCTTTTCACCGCAGGAGTCCGAGCGGTTCTTGCAGATACAGCTGGGCCAGGTGGACCGAGGGGATGCGCAGCGCCTGCACCAGCTCGCCGACGGCTGGGCCGCGGGCCTGCAACTGCTGGCCATTGCGTGGAAGAAGCGCAGGCAGGCGCAGGCCAAAGGGGGCAGCGCGGCTGCCGGCGGCGCGGACCATGCGGGCTTCACCCAGGTGCAGGACCCGCAAGCGTTTGCTGACTATTTTGAAAAAGAGGTGCTGTCACGCCTTTCGGCGCCGGAGCTGGAGTTGCTGATCCAGGTGTCTGCCTGTCCGCGCTTTTGCGCGCCCTTGTGCGCCGCCTTGCTGGAGCGGCCGCAAGAGGATGTCGCTCTGGACGCGCTGCTGGCGCGCCTGGAATCGGACAATCTGTTCGTCATTCCGGTGGATGGTGCCGAGCGCATGGTCTGGTATCGCCTGCACCCGCTGCTGCGCGAAACGCTGCGCGGGCGCCTGGCGCAGCGCAGTCCGCAAGCGCTGCGCCGCATCCACCAGACGGCATGGCGCTGGTTTCGCGACCACGGCTTGATCGATGAAGCCGTGCGCCTGGCCGTGGCCGCGGGCGAAGGTGCCGCCGCCGCCGCCATGGTCGAAAAATCGGCCCATGCGTTTGCGGTGCGCGGTGATCTGCGCAAGCTCATCAGTCTGGTGCGCCAGTTGCCGCCCGAGCAGGTGCAGGCACGCGTGGGGTTGCGGCTATGGATGATCCGGGTCGAGCTGTTCGCCCGCGAGCTGGACACTTTCTCCGAGCACATCGCGCGCCTGCGCCCGGATATCCCGCCCGATGACGCCATGAGCCACTACTGGCTCACGCTGCTCGAAGCTTCGCTGGCCCTGCAGCGCGACGACACGGACGCCGCGCAGGCATTGCTGCCGCGACTGCTGGCGGCGCCCCAAGGCGCGGATGCGCTGGCCACCGGCGGGCGCGACAACCTGCTGACCTGGTTTTACATGCACCGCGGGGAATACGAGCTGGCCAGGCGCATCCAGCAAGCCAATCCGATGCGGCTGATCGACGGCGTGCCGCTGCGGGGCACCGCCTCGGGCACGCTGCAGGGGCGTGCGCTGGTGGGCCTGAGCTATGCGCTGGAGGGGCGCATGACCCAGGCCGAACGCATTTACCGCGAAGTGCTGCGCGAGGCGGGTGAGGCCGGCGGCACCTGCATCGACGCCAGCTATCTGGCCACCGGTCTGCTGGCGGAAGTGCTTTATGAGCACGATGAGACCGAGGCCGTCATCGAACTGCTGGAAAACCGTGTCGATGCGCTGGAGCGCGTGTCCATTCCCGATTCGGTGCTGCGCGTGCACCGCGTGCTGGCCGCCGCGCACTGGGCGGCGGGGCGGCGGCTCGAAGGCATGGCCTCGCTGGAGCGGCTGGAAGACTACAGCGCGGCCCTGGGGCTGGACCGGTTGCTGGTGCACAGCCTGGCGATGCAGGTGCAGTGGCGCCTCGAGCTGGGCGAGCCGGCTGCGGCCGAATTGGCGCTGCAGCGCGTCAACGCCATAGATGCCAGACATGAGAATGCCCAGCACAGCGCCCAGGGCGAAATCGCCGTGGTGGCCGAGCGCGCACGCATTCTGTGGGCCATGGCGCGTGGCGACCTGGACGATGCGGACCGGCGCATCGTGCGGCTGACCGCTATCCTGGAGCAGCGCGGCCGCCAGCGGCTGATTGCCCAGTTGACGCTGATGCAGGCCGCCATCGCCATGCGGCGCGGCCGCCTGGAAACGGCGCGCGACTGCACCCTCACCGCATTGCGCCGCGGCCATCGCCTGGGCCTGGTGCGCAGCCTGCTGCAGGCGGACCCGCAAGTGCCGCAGCTGATTGCCGATGTGGCGAGCGACCCGGACCTGGATCCGGTGCTGGCTTTTTATGCGCAGCGGCTGCTGGAGGCAGCGCGCGCAGCGGCCCGTTCGGCGGCGTCTCCTGCGCCGCCGGCCGCCGAGCAGCAACCGGCCGTGGAGCCGCTCAGTGAGCGCGAACGCGATGTGCTGCTGCTGCTGATGCAGGCCATGCCCAACAAGAAGATCGCGCTGGCCCTGGGCGTATCGATCGACACGGTGAAGTGGCACTTGAAGAACATCTACGGAAAGCTCGGCGTCACCGGCCGGGACGAAGCGGTGGCGTGGATGCGAGGCAGGTCCTAGGCTTGCCTCCAGTCAGGGGGGCGGCGCACGCACACTGAAGTGATCTACTGGTGGCGCGCCGCTGGGTGCAATGGCTGGCGAATGGACGCCGCGGCCATGTCGCTTTGGGTTTTCAAGGGGCCTGGGCCGCAATCAGTCTCTGTCGTCATGCCAGTCCCTGTGCCAGCGATGATGGTGTGGCCTGTAGTAGACGGGCGGCGGAGGGCCGTAGTAGACAGGTGCGGGCCTGTAATAGACGGGTGGGGGCCGCCGATAATAGCCAGGGCCCGCCGGTTGATAGTAGATCGGCGCCGGAGGGGCATATACGGGCGCAGGCACGTAGTACACGGGAGCAGGCTCGCTGATCACAACACCTGGCAGGCCCACGCCGATGGACCAGGTCACGCCAGCGCTGGCTGCGGTGCCGCCGAACAGCGCGGCAGTCAGCACAATGCCGCTGGCCGCGTATTTCAAGTAAACAGAACGATTGAAGTTCATTTCGGCTCCTGCAAGGGGCAAGAACTGCCCTTATTCGCTTAAAACGCTGGACGCGCTGCTTAGGCTTACAGGGCCTGTGTGAACGTTGTTGCCAGACGTCACGAAGCGCTGCTTGCCTGCGTGGGAGCGCTGGATTGGCCCGCCGCCTGCGCGGCCGGCGCGGGGAATTGATCGGCCAGTTCCCTCAGGGCACTCGCTTGGCAACTTCGTTGCCAAGGAATCCGCCGCCGACAGCCCCGGCGATGGTTGCCAGGGTCTTGCCGTTTCCGCCGCCGATCTGACTGCCCAGCAACCCGCCGACCACCGCGCCCACACCAATGCCTATGGGGCTGCTTTGTGCCGCGGGTGCTGGTTGCGTGGACGCGGGGGGCTGTTGCTGGTACGCCGGTGCCTGAGCGTATTGTTGATTTGAGGGCGTCTGTGCGTGCTGGACCGGACGATGGTGTACGACGGACTTGCGCACTGTGCTGACGTCGCGGTTTTCCGCGGCCGCCATGACTGGCGGCACAAACTGTTGCGCGGGTGGGGATGGCGCAATGGCTGGAGCCGGCGCGGTGATTGACGGCGCTGGTGACGCGGTGGCCTGCGAGTTCGGCAAGACGCCAGTCAGGACCGCAGCGCCAAGCAGGCTCACGAGCATGACGGAGATGGCTGCGCCTGCCATCAAGGGGTGAATGCGATTTGCAGTTTGCTTCATTTCCATTGGAGACACCGTTTCATACGCCGGATTGGCGATCTGCCAGTTACAACGCGCGACGCAAGCGGTAAGCCGACGCGGAAGATGGAACAGATGTAACGAAGTTCACGGTGTACCAGGCCCTGCACCTGGCGGCTGACACGGCCGCCTGGCGATGACCGCACTCGCCTTCGCCAATCGGAGGTGGCGTTGCGCCCGCCGCGGTCAATCCACCTTGGCGCCGGAGACTTTCACCAGTTTCTGGATCATGGGGCCGCTGGCGTCGTAGTTTTTGCGGAAGTCCACCGAACTGTTGCCAATGCCTACGATGCCGAAGGCATGGAAACGGGTCTGCATCGCGGGCGTCTGGACTGCGGCACGGGCTTCCTTCTCGAGCAGCGCGAGAATGGGGGCGGGCGTCTTGGCGGGCGCCATGAGCAGCACGCCGCCAGGGGGCTGGTACTCCAGATCAGGAAAGCCCGCCTCGGGCATCGTGGGCACGTCAGGCAAGGCGGCCTGGCGCTGGTTGCCCATGATGGCCAGCGCACGCAGGCTGCCGTTGGCCAGGTGGGGGCCCATGGTGCCGGGCGTGCCTATGGCCACGGCGATCTGTCCACTGATCAGGTCCTGGGTCATCAGCGCCTCGCCCTTGTAGGCGACGTGGCTCATGTCGAGCTGGTACGAGTCACTGAGATAGGCCGACAGCAGGTGGCTGCCCGAGCCTATGCCGAAGGAGCCGTAGTTGACCTTGCCCTTGTTCTTCTGCGCCCAGCCGATGAATTCCTTCACGGAATGGACGGGAATGTTCTTGTTGACCGCCAGCACCAGATTGGCCGCGCCGATTTCGGTGATGAAGGCAAAGTCCCGGCCGGTGTCGTAGGCCATCTTGGTGAAGAGGTACTGCGTGTAGTAGATCGGGGAGGAATGGGTCAGCAGCAGCGTATAGCCGTCGGGCGTGGCGCGGGCGACTGCGCCGGCACCCAGCATGCCCGAGGCGCCCGGCTTGTTGTCGATGATGATGGGGCGCTTGAGGCGCTTGCCCATTTCGTCGGCCATGACGCGTGCCAGGACGTCGGTGGCGCCGCCCGGTGGCGCGGGCACCACCAGCGTGATCGTGCGGCTGGGGTAGTCCTGGGCGAAGACGGGCACGCAATGGGCCAGGGCCAGAACGAGAGTGAGTGCTCTGATGCGCATAGATTTCTCCAGATCGGTTTAGGGGTGCGTGCCGGCCACATGCGGGGCCGGCTGCGCCGCGAACAGTTGCTTGACCAGATCGGCGCGCCGGGCGCGGGTGACTGCCTGGTTGACATAGCCCTTGTCGGCGATTTCGTTGGCATCCATCGAGGCCGGTTCGGCCATCAGCATCAGGCGGCGTATCTTCAGGCTGACACTGCCGGTCTGTTGTTGCAGATGCGCGTTGAGTTCGGCAATCAGGGCCGGATGCGCGACCAGTTCTGCAGCGCTCAATCCCGAGAGTTCCGGCAGTAGGCGCTGACAGGCGGCCACATTGGGCCAGGCCAAGGCTGCGATGTAGTCGTGGTCGTGGCCGCAGATGACGGCGTCGGACAGCAGCGGCGCGCAGACCTCCACCAGGCCCAGGCGCACGGCGCCCGCACGCACCCAGGTGCCGTTGATCAGCTTGAAGTCTTCGGCCACGCGGCCGTCGAAGCGCATGCCCTGGATGGGGTCGCTGGCATCGATCAGGCGGACTGCATCGCCGAGCTTGAAGAAGCCTTCTTCATCGAAGGCGGCTTGCGTAAGGTCGGGGCGGCCGATATAGCCGCTGAAGTTGTGGTCTCCGCGCATGCGGATCTCGTAGCGTTCGCCTTCCAGCGGCACGAGCTTGACTTCGGTGCCGGGTGGCGGCGCGCCGATGTGGGCGAGGTCGTCACTGGCCCAGTTGCGGTAGGTGCCTACGCCCGTGGTCTCGGTGGCCGCCAGGCCGGTGGCAAAGACGATGCGCTCGCCCACGGTTTTCTCGGCCACGCGCTGGATGCGCTGGTTGACGTCGTCCGGCAGGCTGGCGCCGCCGTAGCCGAAGTTGAGCACGCGCGCAAAAACGCTTTTGGCCAGTTGCGGATCGCGCTCCAGCTCCGTGGCCAGCATGGTCCATGCGGAGGGCACGCTGCTCAGCACGGTGGGGGAGATTTCGCGCAGATTGCGCACCGTGCGCTCGAATATTCCGGGCAGGGGCTTGCCATCGTCGATGTAGTGGGTGCCGCCCAGCAGCACGGCGCGGCCCAGGTTGAGCACGCCGCCCAGCGCGTGGTGCCAGGGCAGCCAGTCGAGAAACACCGCAGGCTCCGGCGAATCGGCGAGCGCGGAAAACATGTCGCTGAGGTTGGCCGCCGACGCCTGCAGATTCCGGTAGCTGATGGGCACGCCCTTGGGGGCGCCCGTGGAGCCCGAGGTGAAGAGGATCTTGGCGATGTGGTCGGGACGGATGGCCGCATGCGCGGCCGCCACGGCCTCACGGCGCGCGGCGCTGAGTTCGAGTTGGGCCAGCGACTGCCACGACACGGCACGCTGCGTTGCGCCGTCCACGGCGATCAGGGGCAGGTCTGCGCCGTTGATGGCCTGCACTGCGCGCTGGAACAGGGGCATGTCCTGCACAAACAGCGCGGCCGGGGGCACGAGTTCGCAGACCCCTTTGAGGCGTGCGAAATCCTGGCTGAGCAGCGAATAGGCGGGCGATACCGGCGCGAGCGGCACGCCCACATACTCGGCGGCGAACAGCAACACCAGCTGCTGCAGCGAATTGGGCGAGAGCACGACCAGCGGGCGCCCTTGGCCCAGACCCATTTCCAGCAGGCCGGCGCCCACGGATTGCAGCTGTTGCCACAGTTCGCTCCAGCTCAGGCGCGTCCATTCGCCCGTTTTGGCGTCGCGCTCGCAAAAGGCGGGTGAATCGCCACGGCGGCTGGCCCAATGGGGGATGGACCCGGCAAAGCCGATGCGGTCGCTGGTGTGGGGGGCGAGCGGGGAGCGCAGAATCAAAGTGCCATCAGGACGGTGCTCGCACAGGGTCTTGCGCATCCCATAAGGCACGGCGCGGTAGGGCGCGGCAGCGGGAGTTTCGCGGGTAGCCGTTGTCATGCTGGTCATGTCTCCGTTTTTGTTCCTGAGCCAACGCTGGGCAGCGGGGCCGCCTGCGCCCCGCTGCCGTCCACCAAAGCCTTACTGCGGTGCGCCCGCCACCGCCACCACCTGGCCGGTGATGTAGTTCGACTCGGGCAGGCAGAACAGGTAGACCGCGCCCGCGGCTTCCTCGGGTGTGCCGCCGCGACCGATGGGGTTGCGCTGGGCGTGGGACTTGAGCAGATCCGGGTTCAGGCCCACGCGGATGTCGCGGCCTTCGATGTTGATCGAGGCGCCGGAATGGGCGTCGGCATTGGTCATGCGGGTATGGATCAGACCGAAGGCCACGGCGTTGACGTTGACCTTGAAGCGGCCCCATTCGCGGCTCAGTGCGCGTGTCATGCCGATCACGCCGGCCTTGGCTGACGAGTAATTCATCTGGCCGGCGTTGCCGTTGAGGGCCGAAGTGGACGAGACATTGACCACCTTGCGGAATACTTCCACGCCATTTTCCTGGTCGGCCAGGGCCTGCGCCTTGATGACGGGGTAGGCGGCGCGCAGGATGCGAAAGGGCGCGGTCATGTGGCAATCGATGATGGCATGCCATTGCTCGTCGGTCATGCGCTGGATCACGTCATCCCAGGTGAAGCCGGCGTTGTTGACGATGATGTCTATGCCCTTGAAGTGGTCCATCGCCGTCTTGATGTAGCGCTCGGCGAAATCAGGGGCGCTGACATTGCCGGCGCAGGCCACGGCCTGGCCGCCGCTTTTCTTGACCAGTTCCACGGTCTCCTGCGCCGGGTCGGCATCCAGGTCGTTGACCACGATGCGCGCGCCCTGGCTGGCGAGTTTCAAGGCGATGGCCTGGCCTATGCCGCGGCCCGAACCGGTGACCAGTGCCACTTTTCCGTCCAGTGTTCCCATGTAGATGTCTCCTGAAAATGGATGATCAGAGTGCAACCACGGCATCGCCAACGATCTTGGTGTCGCCGTACTGGTTGCGTGTTTCGATTTCGAGCTTCACGCGCTGCTCGCCGTTTTCCTCGAATTTCTCCACGACCTTGCCGTGGCAGGTGATCTGGTGGCCCAGGTGGGTGATGCCGGTGAAGCGCACGCCGAAGCTGCGCAGCTGGCGCTGGTCGACCCACTGCGTGAGCAGGCGCCCCAGGTAGGCCATGGACAGCATGCCGTGGGCGAACACATCGACGGCGCCGGCCTTGCGGGCGTAGTCGATATCGATGTGGATCCGGTTGTGGTCGCCCGAGGCGCCGGCGAACAAGGCCAGCGTGGTGCGGGTGATGGGCGGCAGTTGCAGCGCGGGCAGGCTGTCGCCGACCTGCAGGCTGGCAAAGGAGGGGGTGTTCATGGTGCGTGCTCCTGCGGGCTCATGCGTTCTTGTGGACCAGAATGCTGCGCAGGTCGGCAACATGCTCGCCGCGCTGGTTGCTGACGCGCGATTGGCGCACCACAAAGCTCAAGGCCCCGGCTTTCTTGTCGTAGATGTCGGAGATGTGGGTCTCGAACTGCAGCGTGTCGCCGGCGTAGGCCATGCGGTGGTAGGTGAAGCTTTCCTCGCCGTGCAGGATGCGCGAGGTCTCTATGCCCAGCGCGTCGCGCCAGGCGCTGCTGGGAATCTGGAATTCCAGCGAGAACAGGAAAGTGGGAGGCAGGGGCAGGTCCGGATGGCCGGCGTCGCGTGCGGCCGATACATCGAGGTAGATGGGGTTGGTCTCGCCTATGGATTGGGCGAAGAACCGCAGCTGGCCCGCTTCTGCCTTGGCCTGGTAGACCGGCAGCTTCATGCCGATGTGCTTCTTGTCTATCATGCGGACACCTTTTGGTAGATGGTCACGACGCCCGCGCCGCCCAGGCCCAGGTTGTGCTGCAAGGCCAGCTTGGCGCCTGCGACCTGGCGTTTGTCGGCCGTGCCGCGCATCTGGTGCGTCAGCTCGTAGCACTGGGCCAGGCCGGTCGCGCCCAGAGGGTGGCCCTTGGACAGCAGGCCGCCCGAGGGGTTGGTCACCCAGCGGCCGCCGTAGGTGTTGTCGCCGTCGTTGACCAGCTTCTCGCCTTCACCTTCGGCGCACAGGCCCAGGCCTTCGTAGGTGAGCAATTCGTTCTGGGCAAAGCAGTCGTGCAGTTCGATGACGTCGATGTCCTCGGGGCCGACGCCGGCCTGCTCATAGGCTTGCCTGGCGGCCAGGGCCGTCATGTCGAAGCCCACGACGCGGATCATGTCCTTGGCGTCGTAGGTGCTGGGCAGGTCGGTGGCCATGGCCTGGCCGGCGATCAGCACATCGGTGCGCAGGCCGTGCTGGCGCGCGAATTTCTCGGACACCAGAATGGCGGCCGCCGAGCCGCAGGTGGGCGGGCAGGCCATCAGGCGGGTCAGCACGCCTTCCCAGAGCCAGGGCGCGGCCATGACTTCCTCGGTGCTCAATTCCGTGCGGAACAGCGCCAGCGGGTTGTTGGCCGCATGGCGGCTGGCCTTGGCGCGGATCTTGGCGAAGGTTTCCAGGCGCGTGCCGTACTTCCGCATGTGCGCCTGCCCGGCGCCGGCGAACTGGCGAATGGCATTGGGCAGTTCGCCGTTGCCCTCCAGTTCGTTGACGACGTCGTTGGCACGCTCGAGCGCCGGCGCACGGTCGGTCCAGACGGATTTGAGCGCGCCGGGATTCATCTGCTCGAAGCCGAAGGCCAGCGCCACATCGACGGCGCCGCTTTGCACGGCCTGCCGCGCCATGAACAGCGCGGACGAGCCGGTGGCGCAGTTGTTGTTGACGTTGAGCACCGGAATGCCGCTCATGCCCACGCGGTACAGCGCCTTCTGGCCGCAGGTGGAGTCGCCGTAGACATAGCCGGCGTAGGCTTGCTGCACCTGCTCATAGGCAATGCCGGCATCGGCCAAGGCCAGCTTCACGGCCTGCGCGCCCATCTGGTCGTAGCTTTCGCTGGTGCCGGGTTTCTTGAACGGAATCATGCCGACGCCGGCGACAAATACTTTGTTGGTCATAAGGCTGTGGGGGTTGGGTTGGAATCAGAGGTTGCGGGCGATGAGGTCACGCATCACTTCGCTGGTGCCGCCGTAGATGCGCGTGACGCGCATGTCGACGAAGTCGCGGGCAATCGGGTACTCCAGCATGTAGCCGTAGCCGCCGTGCAGCTGCACCATTTCATCGAGCGCCTTGCCCAGCGTCTCGGTGGCAAAGAGCTTGGCGATGGCCGCTTCCGCCAACGTGAGGCGCCGGCGCGTGTGCTCGGCGATGTAGTGGTCGATCATGGTGCGAACGGCAACGGCCTGGGCCTTGATGTCGGCGAGCTTGAACTTGGTGTTCTGAAAGTCCCAGACGGTCTGGTCGAACGCGCGGCGTTGCTTGACGTATTCCAGCGTGTTCTCCAGGGCCCGCTCCAGCCGCGCCGCGGCCGAGATGGCAATGCTCAGGCGTTCCTGCGGCAGCTCGCCCATCAGATAGGCAAAGCCCTTGCCTTCCTCGCCCAGCCGGTTGCTGACCGGTACGCGCACGTTGTCGAAGAACAGCTCGGCCGTGTCCTGGGCGTACTGCCCCACTTTTTGCAGCTTGCGGCCGCGGCGGAAACCCGCGCGGGTCGCTTCCACGGCGATCAGGCTGATGCCTTTGGCGCCCGCGGTCGGATCGGTCTTGCACACGACGATGATCAAATCCGCCGTCAAGCCGTTGCTGATGAAAGTCTTGCTGCCGTTGATGATGTATTCGTCGCCGTCGCGCACGGCGGTGGCGCGCACGGCCTTGAGGTCGCTGCCCGTGCCCGGCTCGGTCATGGCAATGGCCAGGACGATTTCGCCCGAGGCGGCGCCAGGCAACCATTGGCGCTTTTGCTCTTCGCTGCCGGCGCGCAGGATGTAGGGCGCGATGATGTCGGAGTGCATGCCGAACGCCGGGCCGCTGACGCCCGAGCGCGCCATTTCCTCCGCGAACACGGCGGCATGGCCGAAGTCACCGCCGCCGCCGCCGTATTCCTCCGGCAGCGAAGCGCACAGCAAGCCTTCCTTGCCGGCCTTCAGCCAGGTCTCGCGATCGACCTGTCCGGCCAGGTCCCAGGCGTCCTGGCGCGGCTTGCACTCGCGCTCCAGAAAGCGGCGTACCGTTTCGCGGTACATCTCGTGGTCATCTCGAAAAACGTTGCGTTGTACGTGCACGGCTTGGTCTCCTGTAGGTTCACCTGTATTGAGGCTCTACGGTAAGGAGGTGCCGTGATGGCGTCACCACTCCCGATGGGTGGTGGGGTTCACCCGCGGGTGGGGTGGGGACGGGCTCGCCGCGCGGTTTAGGGCGCAGTGGCTTCGCTGCTCCAGCCGAGGTCGCGCGCGCGCGCCACGGCCTCCTGGCGGCCCGACACCCCCAGCTTGGCGTAGATGCGGCTCAAGTACCACTTGACGGTCTCGGGCGACAGTTCCAGGGCGCGTGCCATCTTCTTGTTGGGCATGGCCTGGGCGAGCAGGCGCAGCATGTCCATCTCGCGCTCGCTCAGGGATTGCAGCGCGCTGGTGGGCGGGGCGGCCGCACCACAGGCCTGTGCCTGGGTAGGGGAACTGGTGGCCAGCAGGCGTTCCACGTAAAAGGCCAGCACGGGGTCGAGTGGCTCGGTGGTGCCCAGTTTCTGGAGCAGGGCGCGTGCCATGGGATCGGCATCGACCAGGCTGCGCAGGAGACCCAGCCGGTGACCGCGCCGCAGTGCCTCGACCAGCTGCAGGCGTGCGGCATCGCCGTGGCCGCGCAAGCTGTCCAGCGCCGCGCTGCGCACCAGCAGGTGCGTGACGCTGCGCTGTCGGCCCGCGGCCTCGCACGAGGCGAGCAGCTGCGCCAGCCGATCTGCGGCGCCTTCCAGGTCGCCCGTGCCGAGCGCCCACTGGATGCTGGCGCTTTGCGCCGCTTGCGCGATTTCGCTGATCGCGCCGTCGCTCGCCTGGCGTTTATCCATGGCCTGGAGTTGCGCCATCGCCGATCGCGCGGCGTCCGGTTCCTGCAGCAGCAGGTGGTAGTGCACGGTATCGGCCAGGCCATGGGCAAGCAGCCGCTCCAGCCGGTGGTGGGTGGCGTAGGCCTTCAGCCGTTGCAATTGGCTGAAGGTCTGGGCGGGCTGGCCTGACTGCCAGGCCGCGGCCGCCAGCACGCGATAGACGCGCAGCATGGCGTCGGGCATGACCGTGCGCTCCAGCACTTCGAGTTTGTCCTCCACCAGGGCGCAGGCCTGGGGGATATGGTCGAGCTCAAAGAGCACGTCGGCCAGCAGGCTGAGTGCCAGATAGCGTGCATCGCTGCAGGCCTTGCCGGCCTGCGCCGCCTGCGCCACCACGGCGCGCAGAACGCGCTCCGCCTGGGGCATCTTGCCTTCCATGGCGTAGCTCAGCCCCACCAGACTGCGGCCTTGCAAGCTGCCTGAAGCGGTGGCCAGCAGCGGTGCGCCATTCATCACCAGCGGCGCTGCCTCGCGCTGTACGCTGCGCGCCATGGCGTATTCACCCTGCTGGATGTACATCCACGACAGGATGTTGTGGCGCGAGCCCACCGAGAACGGATCGGCATCGCTGGGGACCATGCGCAGCCGCGGCATGATGGCGCGCGCCGCGTCGGTGTCGTCAAGCTGCAGTGCCAGCGCGCCTTGCAGCACGGTGACCTGAAAGCGCTGGCAGACCGCATCTTCGGGCAGCAGGCGCTGCAGTGCATCGAGCGATCCGGCGCATTCGTCCAGCTTGCGCTCGAAGAACTGCATGCGGGCCTGCCAAAGCTGCAGGTTGACATTGCTGGGGGCCAGCTCCTTGAGCAGGTCCATCAACTCACGCCGCTCACCACGCGCCAGCAGCGATTGCGCGCACTGCTCGATGAGCGCGGCCTGCTCTGCCTGGCCCGAGCGCATGGCGTGATGCTCTGTTTCCTGCGGTAGGCCCTGTCCCTGAAACCAGGCAAACGCGCGCCCGTGCACGGTCTGCTGTTGCGGTTCGGGAAAGTGGGCAAAGCGGGCGAGCAATGACTCGCGCAGCAAGGGGTGGAAGCGATACCAGTGCCCGGTTGACGGATCATCCACCCGGACCACGAAATGGTCTCCGCGCTCCAGCCGGTGCAGCAGCGCGGCGATGCCGTCAACGGCCTGCGGGGTGTCGACCAGCGCGGCACACAGCGCGGCGCAAAAGCGCTTGCAAGGCGCTGCATGCACCAGCAGCTCCAGCTCGTCGGCGCGCAACGGGGCGAGCACTTCCTTGTCGAAATACCGGGCCAGCACCTGGGCCGTGCCAGCGGTGGACAAGGAGGTGTCGGCTGGGGGCTCCCGCGTGAGCAGCTGCAGGCCGTGGACCCAACCTTGCGTACGTTCATGCAGGCGGCGTACCTGGCCGGGATCGGCAAGGGCGCATTGCGACTGGATGAATTGGGCGCTTTCTGCCGCCGTGAAGCACAAATCCTGCTGATTGAGCTCCAGCAGCTGTGCCTGGCTGCGCAAGCGGTCCAGCGACAGCCGCGGCATGCCGCGCGCGACCAGCACCCACTGCAGCTGCGCGGGCGCGTGGTCCAGCAGCCATTGCAGCGCATCCAGCGTGGCCGCGCTGGTCAGCTGCTGCACATCGTCGAGCACGCAGACCAGGCGGCGCTGGCGTGCCGAGATATCGCGCACCAGCAAGACCGCGAGCCGTTCCATGGCGTCGGGGTCGGCGTCCATGCCCGCTGCCGCGCGGGATGCGTTCTGCGTCGCGGCCGGCGCCTGCGGCGCTATGCAGCTGCGCAGCGCCTGCAGAAAGTGCAGTGGATCGTTGTGGCGATCCGTGGCTGTCAGGCGGGTCACGTCTATGCCTTGGCTCGCCAGCCCATCGCTCCAGGCCGCCGCCAGCGCCGACTTGCCCGCGCCTGCGGGGCCGGTGATGAGCAGGCAGCGCAGTTGCCGCGCAGCGTTCATGCGCGCCAGCAGGCGCTCAGGGACCGACGAGGCGCTGGACGTGGTCAATGGCGACGGAAAAGGGGTGGGGCGAGAGGGCATGGCGAAGGCAGGACCGGGGTCAGCGCTGATTGTGCAGCATCATGGCGGGAGGCCACGGCCTGCCCGCTACCCGATGCGGGTGGGGCGAAATCGCCCCATTTTGGTTCTACTCGTGGCTGGCGAATCCTGCCTTCATCAACGCCTCCGGCCGCCGCCGGGGGCACCGCACACACTGGAGATTGCAATCATGGGCGTTTTGTCCGGCATACGGGTTCTGGAGTTTGAAGCCATTGGTCCTGGCCCCTTTGGCACCATGCTGCTCGCCGACATGGGTGCGGATGTGATCCGCATCGACCGGCCCGTGGCGCATTCGGACCTCGGGCCCAAGGCCAGCGGCCCGCGCATCGACATCACGGGACGGGGCCGCCGTTCCGTCATGCTCGACCTCAAGCAGCCGGCGAGCGTCGCGGTTGCACTGGACCTGATAGAACGTGCCGACGTGGTCATCGAAGGCTTCAGGCCGGGCGCGATGGAGCGCCTGGGCCTGGGGCCGGAAGTCGCTCTGGCCCGCAATCCCAAGCTGGTCTATGGCCGCATGACAGGCTGGGGGCAGACGGGGCCGCTGGCCGAGCGCGCCGGCCATGATCTGAACTACATCGCGCTGTCGGGCGTGCTTTCCGCCATAGGCCCCCAAGGCGGCAAGCCCACCGTGCCGCTGAATCTCGTGGGCGACTATGGCGGTGGCGGCATGCTGCTGGCCATGGGCGTGCTCGCCGCGTTGCTCAATGTGCAGCGTGGGGGCACAGGCCAGGTGGTGGACGCGGCCATGGTGGAAGGCGCGGCCCAGCTGGGCGCGGTGTTCTGGGGCATGCTGGCCGGGGGCAACTGGAAGGAAGAGCGGGGCAGCAACTGGCTCGATGGCGGCGCGCCCTGGTATGACAGTTATCGCACCCAGGACGGCCACTACATGACGGTGGGCGCCGTGGAGGCCCGTTTTTATGCCGAGCTGCTCGACAAGCTGGGCCTGGCCGGCAGCGATCTGCCTGCGCAACACGACCGCGCTGGCTGGCCTGTGCTGCGCGAGCGCTTCGAAAGCGTGTTCGCCAGCCGCACGCGCGCCCACTGGTGCACGGTGTTCGAAGGCAGCGATGCCTGCGTGGCCCCGGTGCTGGGCTTTGCCGAAACCCCGGAGCATGCACAGCACCGCGCGCGCGGCAGTTTCGTGGAAGTCGGCGGCGTCGTGCAGCCCGGCCCAGCGCCGCGGTTTTCCGCCACGCCGTCGGGCATTCCCAGGAACGCGCCGGCGCGTGGCGAGCATGGCGCGGCGGCCTTGCGCGATTGGGGCTTTGATGGCGATGCGATGGCGCGCATGCAGCAACAAGGCCTGGGTCTGAAACCGGAGTCCTGAAGCGGCGCCGCGGATGGGACAATGGCGTCCCGTTTCCCAACCCTGCAACGTTTGTGACCCGTCGCGTCGATCCCTACAGCCTGCGCCTTTTCGTGGCGGCCGCCCAGGCCGGCTCCATCGTGCGCGCGGCGGCGCAGGAGCACATTGCGGCTTCGGCGCTCAGCCGCCGTCTGGCGGATCTGGAGCATGCCTTCGGCACGCCGCTGCTGGTGCGCTCGCCGCGCGGCATTGCCTTGACGGATGCGGGGCGGGTGGTGCTGGCGCGCGGTCTGCAGATCGACGAGGACTTGCAGGCGCTGGTGCGCGAAGTCCAGGCCGAAGGCGAGGAAGTGCGCGGCACCGTGCGCTTGTACGCGAACATGTCGTCGGTGATCGGCTTTCTGCCCGAGCGGATCAAACGCTTCATGGCCGCCTATCCCCAGGTCAGGGTGGCATTGCACGAAATGGACACCAAGGACGTGGTGCGCGCCTGCCTGGACGATCGCGCCGATGTCGGTGTCGGCGCCGAGATGCCCGTGCCCGCGGGGCTGGATGCCTGGCACTTTGCCGAGGATGCTCTGCATGTGGTGATGCCCGCCGGCCATGCGCTGGCAGGGCAGGCCAGCGTGGGCTTCGCCCAGGCCCTGGACCACCCTTTGATCGGCATCCACCAGGGCGGCGCGCTCGACAGGACGCTGCATGGGCGGGCGCAGGACCTGGGCCGGCAGTTCGCGCCCATGGTCTCGGTCAGCAGCTTCGATGCCGTGTGCCGCATGGTGGAGGCCGGCTTGGGCATCGCCGTCGTGCCGCACAGCGCGGCCGCGGCCTATGCCGGTGCCGCCCACTTCGAGCGCCGCCCGCTGGACGAGCCCTGGGCCGCGCGCAGCCTGCATTTGTACGCCTTGCGCCGCTCGCCGCAGCCGCGCGCCACGCGGGCCTTGATCGCCAGCCTGCAAGGGTAAGCCCGATCTCGCATTTTGCGAGACCCCCTGTGCTGTCTTGGCGCTTGGCCCGCTTGCGCTGGCGGGCGAGCATAGGCCATGGCTTTTGATCCCTTATCCCCGTTGACGACTGAAGACGTTGCACTGCGCTTCAGTCCCCGTATTCTTTTCTTGAGTCAATCCGCGCAGCAGGTGGACGCGGTTTTCCGCGGCGAGCCGGTGACGCTGGCGCAGGCAATGCCTATGCGTGACGATGTCTCCACGGACGAGATCACGCCCCTGCCCATCCTGACGCACTATGACGAGCAGCTGGGCCTCTACCCCTATACCGGCTTCAAGGCCGGCGAGCGCTTGCCCATAGGCCCGGGCATGGTGTCCGTGGCGGACATCGAGGTGGTGGTCGCCGGCAAGCGTTACGGCAAAGGTTCGTCGCGCGAACACAGTCCCACGGCGGAAAGGCTGGCCGGCGTGCGGCTGGTGATCGCCGAGAGTTTTGAGCGCATTTACCGACAGAATGCCGACAACATAGGGCTGTTGACGTCCACCGATCTGGGCCTGGTGGCGCGGATCCAGGCGGGCGAGGCGATTGCGCTGTCGGAACTGCTGTCGGGGCGCGATGCGCTGGCGGCGGCCATTGTGCGCAGTGGCGGCTTGCTGCGCTTCGGCCAGGTCCATATGCGCGACATCCGCACGGCGCCCCGCGGCGACGGCGGGGCGCCCAAGACGCTGTTCGAGAAAATCGTGGCCCGACATGCGTTGCGCACGGCGCTCACGCCGGCCGAACCCGCCGTGGGCGACGGGCTTTTCGTGCGCGCCGACTGGCGCTTCATTCACGAGTACTACACGGCCATGGCGGCCCACATGCTGCACGCCAGTTTCGGCCGTCCGCTGACGCTGCAAGCGCCCGAATCCGTGGTGGTGTTCGAGGACCACACTTCCTATGTCCAGGAGAGCCCGGCCCATGTGCGGGCAGGCCTGGTGCCCCATGTGCAGCGCATGGTCCAGGCCCAGCGGCAATTCGTCGCCGACTACGGCCTGCGCTCGCACCGCACGCTGACCGAAGACGAGGCCTTGCGCGACGATGGTCGCAACGTGGCCGGCATTTCGCACGCCATGGTGGCCGAGCACTATGCGCTGCCGGGCCAATTGGTGGCGGGCACGGACTCGCATACGCCGCACAGCGGAGCCCTGGGCTGCGTCGCCTTCGGCGTGGGCACCACCGACATGGCCAATGCCTTTGTCACGGGGGCCGTGCGACTGACCATGCCGGCATCGCTGCTGATCCGGTGCGAAGGGCGGCTGGCGGCGGGCGTCACGGCCAAGGATCTGGTGTTGCACCTGCTGGCGCAGCCCTTCATCCGCGCAGGCGGGGGCGTAGGCAAGGTGTTCGAGTTCGCGGGCGCGGCCGTGGCCGCGATGTCGACCGACGAGCGTGCCACGTTGACCAATATGACGGCGGAGCTGGGCGGATTGACGGGCATTGTGACGCCCGACGCCGAGACCGTGCGTTTTCTGCGCGAGCGCCGCGGCGTGGACTTCACGCTCGAGTCCTGGATGCACAGCGATGCCGGCGCGGCCTATGCCGCCGTCATGGACATCGACTGCGCGGCCGTGCCGCCCATGGTCGCCGCGCCAGGCGATCCGGGCAACGGGAGGTCGTTGGCCGACGTGCCGGGGCCGGTACGCATAGACATCGCCTACGGCGGCTCCTGCACCGCGGGCAAGCGCGAGGATTTCGCGCATTACCACGCTGTGCTGCGCTGGGCGGCCGACAGAGGATTGCGCGTGGCGCCGGGCGTGTCCCTGTACCTGCAGTTCGGCACCACGGCCGTGCGTGACCACTGCATTGCCGCAGGCTATATGGACGCTTTTGACCGTGTGGGCGCGCGCATTCTCCAGCCTTCGTGCGGGGCCTGCGGCAATTGCGGGCCGGGCGGCTCCAGCCGTGCGGACCAGGTCACGGTCAGCGCCATCAATCGCAATTTTCCCGGGCGGGGCGGACCGGGAAGCGTGTGGCTGGCAAGCCCGCCGACGGTGGCGGCCAGCGCCATCGCGGGCGAGCTGCTGTCGTTCGAACAACTGCAGGCGCGCCACGCTTGACGCTGGATTGAGAAAAATACAAAGGAGACAAGACGATGAAAAGCAAGTTCTTTCTGACACGACGGGCGCTGGCCGGCGCGGCTGCGCTCGCCTGCGCGGCCCCTCTGGGGGCCTGGGCCCAGGCGGCTCCCGCGGCCAAACCGATTCGGTTGATCGTGCCGTTGGCCGCGGGCTCCACCGTGGACGCGATTGCGCGCGCCGTGGCGCCCAGTTTCAGCCGCACCACCGGCCACCCGGTGGTGGTCGAAAACGTGGCGGGCGCTGGCGGCATTCCGGGAACGAGTCAGGTGGTCAAGGCTGCCAAGGACGGCATGGTGCTGGGCATGATTTCGTCCAACCATGTGATCAATCCCAGCATCTACAAATCGATTCCCTTCGATAGTCTCAAGGACATCACGCCGATTGCGGTGCTGGCTACCGTGCCTCTGGTGCTGGTGGTGCACGCGGGCCTGCCCGTGAAGACCGTGGGTGAATTGCTGGCCTATGCCAAAGCCCATCCGGGCAGCCTGAACTTTGGCTCGGCGGGCAACGGCAGCACGCTGCATCTGGCGGGGGAGTTGCTGGTGAGCGAGACCGGCATGGAGATCAAGCATGTGCCTTATCGCGGCACCGGGCCGTTGATCACCGATTTGATCGGCGGTCAGGTGCAACTGGGTTTTGTGTCGATTTCCCAGGTGGCGGCCCAGGTCAAGGCCGGAACCCTGCGCGCGCTGGCCGTGAGCACCCGCCAGCGTTCGGCGGCCCTGCCCGATGTGCCTACGCTGGCCGAAGCGGGCGTGCCCAAGTATGCGTTCGATGCCTGGGTCGCGCTGATGGGGCCTTCAGGCTTGCCCAAGCCCCTGGTGGACAGCTACGCGGCAGCGATCAGCACGGCGATTGCGTCGCCCGAGGCGCGCGCGGCGGTGATGGGCCAGGGCCTGATGGTGCTGGACATGGGGCCGGACACCGCGCCCGGCTTTTTCCAGTCCGAACTGCTCAAGCACCAGAAGCTGGTGAAGCAGTCGGGCGCCACGCTGGATTGAGCGTCCCATGGCGCTGATTCAGGAATCGACGGCCGACCTGTGCGACCGGCTGGGGGCCAGGGCGCGGGTCTGTCATTTGCCATGGCGCTCCTACGGCGGGCTGCAGGCGGCGAGCGGCACGGTGGCTTGCGTGCAGGCGTTTGAGGACGCGGGCCCGGTGCGCGCCATGCTGGAGACGCCCGGAGCAGGGCGCATCCTGGTGGTCGATGGCGGTGGTTCGCTGCGGGTGGCCTTGCTGGGTGACCGCCTGGCGCAGCTGGGCCTGGACCACGGCTGGAGAGGGGTGATCGTGCACGGGGCAATCCGGGATGTCGCGGCCTTGGCCAGCATGGATTTCGCCGTGTTCGCACTGGGCGCCGTGCCGCGGCGCGCCAGTGGTTCGGTCTTGTGCGAACCGTCGCCGGTTCTGGCGTTTGCAGGGGTCCGCATCACCTCCGGGGAAGGGGTCCATCTGGATGCCGATGGGGTGGTCTTCGTGGGCTGAGCGCAAGGCCCGGGCATCACTGAGAAAACACGCATTGCGGCATATGGCCCGCGTTGTCCTGACAGGGCAGCGCGGGTTTTTTGTTTTTTGCGGGGAATGCAATAACGGTGGCATGTTTGCCGCCCATTTACATCCGGATATTCCCCAACTTCTGTGCTGGCTTTTGAAAAAATGACCTATCTTTTCATTGGAAGGTGTAACTAAAACGCAAACAAATGTAAATTCATCGCTTAAGCGCTAGTAAAAATAAACAAATAGGCTAATCATTGCTAATAGATAAAAGCTTTTGTAAATCAACGCAACTTAGCGAATAGTTGTGTCCAGTCCTCTTAATACCAGGAGAGAAAAAATGAAGCTCAAGAAGATCTCCCCATTTGTTACAGCATTGGGGCTTTCGTCATTGGTGGTGGGGGCCGGCGCGCAACAAGCGCCGGCGGCAGAGTCTGCGGCGGCGCCCGTTGCGGCGGTGTCCATGCCTGTCGCGCCAGGCTCGGCCCTGTCGCAAGTGGTTGAACAGGCCATCATGACCAATCCGGAGGTGCGTGCCCGCTTCCAGGATCTCACTTCTTCTCTCGAGGGCCAGCAGATAGCGCGCGCCGGTTGGCGGCCGCAGGTGACCGCTCAGGGCTGGGCGGGCAGGGAGTGGCGCAGCAATGTTCCCAACACCCCTTCTTCCGATTGGAATCGTTCGGGCTGGAGTCTGGAACTGCGCCAATTGATTTTCGATGGTGCGGCCGTGAGCAACAACATCAGACAAATGGGTTTTGAAAAGCTGTCGAAGTTTTACGACCTGCGTGCGACGACGGACACCCTCGCCAGTGATGCGGTGGCGGCTTATTTGGACGTGCAACGTTATCGTGAAATGTCTCATCTGGCGGATGAGAATTTCACAATGCACAAAATCACGCTGGATCAGTTGCGTGAGCGTCAGCAGTCTGGCGTGGGTCGGGGCGTGGATCTGGAGCAGGCCAGCGGCCGTGTTTCTCTGGCGCAAACCAATCTGATGACGGAAAACAATAATCTCAACGACGTGACGCAGCGTTATCGCCGCATCGTCGGTACATCTCCCGCGGCGGTGCTGGCCCCCGTGCCATCCGTCAGCGACAAGCTGCCGGTAGCAGGCGTGGCCACGGATTTCAACGAGGCGCTGCGCGTCAACTCGACGCTCTTGTCCAAGCAGGCCTTGGTGCAGGCGGCGGAAGCCAGCGAAAGAGTCGCCAATGCGGCCTTCTCGCCGACGCTGGACCTGCGTGCGGGAACGGGGCGCGACCGAACGCTGCCCGACGATTTCTACCGCAATGTGCAAAGCTCGCGTGTGCAGTTGATGTTGACCTACAACCTGTACCGCGGCGGCGCCGATGAAGCGCGCGTGCGCCAGACCATCGCCCAGGCCTATGCGGCCCGGGACGTGCGTGACTTCACCTGCCGCAACGTACAGCAGGACATGGCGGTGGCGTGGAACAACATGACGCGTCTGCGCCAGCAGATTCCTTTCATGCGCGACCATGAACTCTCGACCGCCAAGGTGCGCCTGGCCTACCAGCAGCAATTCAAGATTGGCCAGCGTTCCCTGCTGGATCTGCTGAACACCGAGAACGAGCTGTTCGATGCACGCCGGGCCTTGGTCAACGCGCAATACGACCTGAAAAAGATCGAGTACCAGTGGCTGACGATGGCGGGGCAGGTGTTGCCCGCACTGGGTCTGGCCCAGCCCCATGGGGACAGCCGGCCGGAGGAGGCCAAGGACCTGGCGTTGGCGGATGATGCATTGCGCGCCTGCCTGGCACCCCTGCCTGACACCAGCAATCTCGTGCCTGTCATCGCTTCCTATCGTCCGGGCGCCGAGCCGCCGCTGCTCAAGGCCGCCCCCAAGCCCTGAGCGCGATCGACCATAACGTGGAAGAAATACCTATGAACAAGACTCCGGCGCAGACGGACAGTCAGGCACCCCGGCAGGAGCTGTCTGCGCTGGATGCGGATTTCATTCGCGTATTGGAAGATTTGATTGATGCCTTGTTGGCGAATGGCACCCTGCGGCTGACGGATCTGCCCCCGCTGGCGCTGGAGAAGCTCAACCAGCGCAAGCAGGTGCGGGAGCGTCTGCGGGATTCGCTGGATCTCATCGACAGCAGCACTGACGACTTACCCATCTGACCGGATCGATTCCATCCATGTTCATCAAGGAAGACGCCACGCCTGTGGGCGCACCGCCAAGCCCCTCGGGGCAGGACGATAGCTGGCGCCTGCCGCCCCATGCGACGCATGACGACCCGCTGTTGACCTGCCTGGTCGAGTTGACGCGGCTGCACGGCACGCCTTACACCGCACAGGCGCTGAGCAACGGCCTGCCGCTGGTGAATCAGCGGCTGACGCCGTCGCTGCTGGCACGCGCGGCGGCGCGCGCGCATTGCACGTCCCGCATCGTGCGCCGCAAGCTCGAAGGCTTGCCGCCGGGTTTGCTGCCGGCGATCCTGATTCTGAAGAAAAACCGCGCCTGCCTGTTGTTGCAGGAGCTGGGGGATGGGCGCTTTCTGGTCCAGTACCCCGAGTCCGGCAGCCCGGTCGAGGTGGAGGCCGAGGTGCTGCAGGACGACTATGCGGGGCTGGTCTGCTTTGTGCGCCCGCAGTTCCGCGTGGAGCGCCGGGCCGAGCAGGGCGAAGCGCCGCGCAGCAGCCACTGGTTCTGGTCGGTGGTGCTGGACAACTGGCGCCTGTACCGCGATGCGCTGCTGGCGGCAGTGCTGATCAATCTGTTTGCGCTGGCCATGCCGCTGTTCAGCATGAATGTCTACGACCGTGTCGTGCCCAACAACGCCGTGGAGACGCTGTGGGTGATGGCGGTCGGTATCACCTTGGTGCTGGTTTTCAATTTTGTGCTGACGTCGGCGCGGGCCTATGTGGTGGACACGGCCAGCAAGCGCGTCGATGTGCAGCTGTCGGCGCAGATCATGGAACGGGTGCTGGACTTGCGCCTGGAAAGCCGGCCGGCGTCCGTGGGCTCGTTCGCGGCCAATCTGCGCTCGTTCGAGTCGGTGCGCGATTTCATCGCTTCGGCCAGCCTGACGACGCTGGTGGACTTGCCCTTCGTGCTGCTGTTCCTGGCGGTGATGGCCTGGATCTCGCCGTGGATGCTGATTCCGCCCGTCGTGGCCATCGTGCTGGTGCTGGTGGTGTCCTTTTTCGCCCAGGCCCGCATGGAGAGCCTGACGATGAAGACTTTCCAGGCCGCGTCGCAGCGCAATGCGCTGCTGGTCGAGTCGCTGACCAATCTGGAAGCGATCAAGACCCTCAATGCCCAGAGCGGCGTGCAGCGCCTGTGGGAAAGCGCCACGCAGTACATCGCCTACATCGGCGGCAAGATCAAGTTCATTTCCTCGACCACCGTCAACTTCGTGCAGACCATGCAGCAGGTGGTGACCGTGGCCGTGGTGGTCATCGGTGTCTACCTGGTGCAGGACGCCACGATGTCGATGGGGGGCATCATTGCCGCCTCCATGATTGCCGGACGTTGCCTCGCGCCCCTGGGCCAGGTGGCCGGACTGATGATGCAGTTCCACAACGCGCGCATTTCGCTGGCGTCCATCGACAACTACATGAAGATGCCTGTCGAGCATGCGGCCGGCAGCGAATTCGTTTCACGGCCGGACCTGCGCGGGGCCATAGAGTTTCGCCAGGTGGGCTTCAGCTATCCGAACAGCAAGCAGAGCGCGTTGTCGCAGCTGAGCTTCACGATGCAGGCGGGCGAGCGAGTCGGCATCATCGGGCGCATAGGCTCGGGCAAGAGCACGCTGGAGAAGCTGGTGCTGGGCCTGTACCAGCCCACGGAGGGCGCTATCCTGATCGATGGCGTGGATGTCCGGCAGATCGACCCCATAGACCTGCGCCGCGCCATCGGCCATGTGCCGCAGGATCCGCTGCTGTTCTACGGCAGTCTCAAGCACAACCTGTTGATCGGCGCCCCGCATGCGAGCGAGGCGGACATGCTCAACGCGGCGCGCATTGCCGGCGTGGATGAGTTCGCGGCCCAGCATCCGCAAGGCTACGACATGACCATTGGCGAGCGTGGCGACTCTCTGTCGGGAGGGCAGCGCCAGTCGATTGCCGTGGCCCGGGCCATGATCAACGATCCGCCCATCCTGCTGCTCGATGAGCCCAGCAGCAATCTGGACAACCAGAGCGAGGCCATGCTCAAGCGCCGCCTGCTGGAGGCGGGTGTGGGCAAGACCATGCTGGTGGTGACCCACCGCACGGCATTGCTGGAGCTGGTCGACCGCTTGATCGTGATCGACGGCGGCAAGATCGTGGCCGATGGCCCCAAGGCGCAGGTGATCGAGGCCTTGAAGCAAGGCCGCATCGGACGCGTGGGAGGCCGCTCATGAAAAAGCCATCGCGCATGCGCACACTGTTCAGACGCCTGGAACGCTGGCTGCTGGACGGCAGCGCGGTAGTGGCCACGCACCAGCCGTCCGATCTGCAGGCCGACGCCCAGTGGGCCACCGGTCAGCAGCAGGCACGTGGTTCGCGGCTGTTGCTGTGGGCTTCGTTGCTGGCCGTGCTGGCGCTGCTGGTCTGGGCCAGCGTTGGCCACATCGACGAGGTGGTGCGAGGGCAGGGCAAGGTCGTGCCGTCCCGCCAGGTGCAGGTGGTGCAAAGCCTGGACGGGGGCATTGTCGAGAAAATCCTGATCCGCCCGGGCGAGCATGTCGAAGTGGGCCAGGTGCTGCTGCGCATTGACCCGACCCGATACAGCTCCTCGCTGGGCGAGAACAAGGCAGAACTGCTGTCGCTCAAGGCCAAGGCCGCGCGGCTGGAAGCCCTGGCCACGGGGCAGAACTTCCAGGTATCCCCGGAAGTCATGGCCGCGGCGCCCCAATTGATGGAGATGGAGCGCCGTGTCTGGGAAGCCCGCACGCAGGAACTCAACACCACGCTGAACATCGCGCGCGACCAGTTGCGGCAGCGGCAGCAGGAGTTGCGCGAAACGCAGGCCAACCGCGAACAGGCGGCGTCGAGCTGCAGCCTGACGACGGAGGAGTTGACGATGACGCGGCCGCTGCTCAAGAGCGGTGCCGTTTCCGATGTCGACCTGCTGCGTCTGCAACGTGACGTCGGGCGCTTTTGCGGTGAGGCCAAGGCCGCCAGCGCGCAGATGGGGCGCATCCATGCGGCCATCCAGGAGGCCGAGCGCAAGATCCAGGAATCCGAGCAGAACACGCGCAATCTGGCCCGGGTCGAGCTGTCGGAAACGCGCGCCAAGCTGTCCACGCTGGAGCAGGGGCAACTGGCGCTGGCGGACCGCGTGAAGCTGGCCGAAGTGCGTTCGCCCGTGCGCGGCACCGTCAGCACGCTCATGGCCAACAGCGTGGGCGGCGTGGTGCAGCCCGGCAAGGACATTCTGGACATCGTGCCTACCGATGACTCGTTGCTGCTGGAAGTGCAGGTCAGCCCGCGGGACATTGGTTTTCTGCACTTCGGGCAGAAGGCCGAAGTGAAGTTCACGGCCTATGACTTCTCCATTTACGGCGGGCTGCGAGGAAACCTGGAGCAGATTGGCGCCAACACCATCACCGACGAGAAAGGCAATTCCTTTTATATCGTGAAAGTGCGCACCGACCGCACGCATGTGGGGGATGACTCCAGACCCATCATCCCTGGCATGCAGGCGGAAGTGCACATCCTGACTGGTCAGCGCACGCTGATGCAGTACCTCCTCAAGCCCATTTCGCGTGCCAAGTCCAACGCCTTGACCGAACGCTGAGGCAGACATGGACACAGTGAATGAGAGCGAAGCCATAGGAGAGGGCATGCAAGTATTACCGGTATTGATGGTGACGCAGGACGCGGCCTTGTGGCGCGACTGGCAGCAGATTGGCAGCGCGGGCTGGCTGCCCGCGCGTGGGCAATCCCTGCTGGATCTCGCGCGCTGGAAGCAGCAGGAACGGCAGCTGGTGGTGCTCGATGCGGAGCTGCCCCGCTTGCCCGATTGGAGCGATGAGGCCTGGAATGGGCACTTCAAGGGCTTGAAAGTGCTGGTCTTGAGTGCCCGGCCGGGTGACGATTCGGGGCGCCAGGCGCTGGCGCGCGGCGCCTGTGGCTATGCGCATTCCTATACGGCGGCTGCGGTGCTGGATCGCATCTTGCAGAACATCGACGATGGCAACATCTGGATGGGGCGCACCTTGTTGCAACGCCTGCTGCAGGACGTCGACAGCCGTCTGCCCGCGGCCGGCTCCGACTGGGCCATTGGCTTGACCCAACGCGAGCAGGAAGTGGCGCGCCATGCGGCCATTGGCGAGAGCAATATCGACATTGCCGAGCGCCTGGGCATCAGCGAGCGCACCGTGCGGGCCCACCTGTCCGCCGTCTTCGAAAAGCTCCAGGTCAGCGACCGTCTGATGCTGGCGCTCAAGGTGCACGGCATCCACGGCTGACGGCCCGGACTCTGCCTCCGGGTCCGGCCGATGCGGCCATGGCCTTATCCCCCGCTGCGCGCGCGCAGCCATGTTGACCTCAGGCATTGGCGTCGACGCCAATTGGTGTCGTAGACATCCCTTCTTACGATGTGTTTCATAGCGGCACTGGTTTGCTGGTCGTGCGCGGCGGCAAACAGGGCGCAGAGAACATTTCCTGGAGGTTGTCACACATGGCAAACACTACAGTTCTCGTTACGCAGCTGATTGGTCAGGCCTGGATTCGCGCCGCGGATGGCTCCCTGACCGTCATCCATCAGGGCATGCGTATTCCTGTCGATGCTGAAATCGTCACCGCATCCGGCAGTTCCATGCAATTGCAGGCCGACGGCATGCCGCCGCTGACGGTGGGGGAAAATCAGGCGACGGTGCTCACCGCTGATCTGTTCATGCCGCCCACGCCCAGCGAGGCGGCTGTGGCTGTTCCTCCGGATGCGGCCACCATCGCGTTGGTTGCCGCCATCAATGCCGGCCAGGATCCGTTCGCGCAGCTGGATCCCACGGCCGCCGTGCTGACGGGCGGCGGCGATGCCGGCGGCTCGTTCGTGCGCCTGACCAGCGTGCTCGAGTTGACATCGCCCCTGGGCCTGGCCTATGGCCAATCCGGCAGCCACAATATCGATAACGACCCATTTGGCTCAGTCGTCCTCGCTGCTCCAGCGCCCATTGTTTCGACCATCACGTTGACCACCGACTCCCGCGTCATCGAAGGCACGCCCTTCACGGTGATGGCAACGGTGAGCAATGTGGTCACAGGCAGCGACCTGGTGATCACACTGTCGAACGGTTCGCAGATCACCATCCCCGTGGGCGCGACCAGCGGCTCCGTGCAAATCGATTCCCGTCCGGATGATGTCTATGGACAAGGCGACACGACGGTGCAGCTCGGCATCAGCGGCACCACCGGCGGACAATACGATCAGCTCAACACCAGCAGCAGTACCAGTATCGTCGTCGCAGACGATGCCGATGCGGTGCATATCACGCTGACGGCTCCCGAGAGCGTGGTCGAGGGCGGGAGCATCACCCTCACGGCCCATGTAGAGCAGCCGCCGCAGGGCAGCGATCTGGTGATCACGCTGACCAATGGCCAGGTCATCACCATTGCGGCGGGCGCGACCACGGGCACGGTTTCCTATGTGCCGCAGCCAGATGACAACATCGTGCAAGGTGACCGCTCGCTGCAAGTCGGCATGACCAGCAGCACGGGTGGAAATTACGAAAATCCCGTGCTGGGTGGCGCTGTTGATTTCACCGTCAAGGACAACGACGTGCCGCAATTGCTGGTGGGCGACGCCGGCATTGTCAACGAAGGCAACAACGCTGTCTTCAACGTGGAGCTGACCAAGGCCGTGGATGCCCCGACCACGCTGAGCTTCACCTTCAGCGGCCAGGCGGACGCCGGTGACATCGGTACGCCGGTGGTCACCGTGGGCGGAACCGTCGTCACGCTGACGGCCCTGGCCGGCGGCGG
>NZ_JAODYH010000014.1:0-307 GCF_025421555.1 Acidovorax bellezanensis | reverse complement strand
CTGACGGGCACGCTGACCGGCGCGACGCTCAATGGCACGCCGCTGCCGGCCGGCATCACCGACACCGGCCATGCGACCATTACCGACATGCAAGGTCCTGGTGCCGACATTCCGGTGCTGGATGTGTCCGACCCCGGCCTGGTCAACGAAGGCGCGAACGCCGTCTTCAACCTCACACTGAGCCATGCGGTCGATGCCCCGACCACGCTGAGCTTCACCTTCAGCGGCCAGGCGGACGCGGGCGACATCGGTACGCCGGTGGTCACCGTGGGCGGCACGGTCGTCACGCTGACGGCCCTGGCCGGCG
>NZ_JAODYH010000013.1:0-78733 GCF_025421555.1 Acidovorax bellezanensis | reverse complement strand
TAAAGATCTGCAAGAAGTTTGACTTTCTTGCTGGACTCGCTGTGATCAGCTGAGCCTCGAATTCTACAACAGTTTTAAAGACCCTGTCAACTTTAAGTTTCTTGCCGCCGATTCAGTTAAACAACTGTTTCAGCAGCGCAGCCTTGCATTGTAGCCCGATTTTTTGACCGTTTTTCCAAACTTGGCCCGAAATTTGAAATCAACCTTGTCGGTCCATTTCCCGACCTTCGGTCGGCAAACGCACCGCGTTGCGGTGCATTTGTCATGCGGGCATCAATTGTCGCGCAGTTCCTGCTCCAGGGCATCCAGAAACAGTGCAGCAACATCACAGCCAGTCTGGTCATAGATCTCCTGGAAGCAGGTCGGGCTGGTCACATTGATCTCGGTGACGCAGTCGCCAATCACATCCAGGCCGACCAGCAGCAGTCCGCGCTGCATCAGGATGGGGCCCAGGGCTTCGGCGATGGCCCGGTCCTTGGCGCTGAGTGGCTGGGCTACGCCCTTGCCGCCGGCCGCCAGGTTGCCGCGCACTTCATTGCCCTGGGGAATGCGCGCCAGGCAATAGGGCACGGGCTTGCCGCCAATCACCAGCACCCGCTTGTCGCCTTCGACGATCTCGGGGAGGAACTTCTGCACCATCACGCTTTGCGCGCCCTCCCGGTTGAGGGTTTCGATGATGCTGCCCAGATTGCGGCCGTCGGCGCCGACACGGAAGATGCCCATGCCGCCCATGCCGTCGAGGGGCTTGAGGATGATGTCCTGGTGCTCGGCATGGAACGCCCGGATCTCCGCGGCATCCCGAGTCACCAGCGTCGGGCCGATGAATTCGGGGAATTCCATGATGGCCAGCTTTTCCGGGTGCTCACGCAGCGCGCTGGGCTTGTTGAGGACTTTGGCGCCTTCGCGCTCGGCCTGCGTCAGCAGGTGGGTGGCGTAGAAGAACTCGCTGTCGAACGGCGGATCCTTGCGCATCAGCACGGCGTCGAATTCGGCCAGATCCACACGGCGTGTGCCCTGCTCGGCAAACCATTCGTCGGCATCGCCCGTGAGAGTGATGTCCCGCACCAGTGCCGACACCTTGCTGCCGCGCTGCCAGGAAATGCTTTGCACTTCGCAGGCGGAGATCGCATGACCGCGCCGCTGGGCTTCGCGCATCATGGCAAAGGTGGTGTCCTTGTGGATCTTGAAAGACGCGAGGGGGTCGGCGATGAAAAGAAAGTTCATGGTAGTCACTACAGTTGCAGCCCCAGGGGGCAGGCCAGACGCCGGGGAAATGCTTCCCGGCAGCGCAAGAACAACGCGCGCTCAAGCACGGCGGCGACCATACTGTTGCACAAATAAGGCCAGGCTGCCGGCCAGCAGCCCCCACAGGGCCGAGCCAATGCCGGCAATCACCACACCGCTGAGTGTGACCAGGAAGGTGATCAGCGCTGCCTCGCGGTGTTTTTCCTCGGCAAAGGCCGACGTCAGCCCCGCGCCTATGCTGCCCAGCAGCGCCAGGCCGGCGATGGCCGCGACCAGCTCACGCGGAAACGCTGCCAGCAGACCCGTCACCACGGCGCCGAAAGTCCCTATCAATAGATAGAACACACCGCAGGCGGCCGCAGCCGAGTAGCGCCGGCGCGGATCGGCATGGGCTTCGGGCCCCATGCACAGGGCCGCCGTGATGGAGCTGAGGTTGAGCGCAAACGCGCCAAAGGGGGCGAGCAGCAAGGTGGCCAAGCCGGTCATGGTGATCAGCCGCGACACCGGCAAGTCATAGCCCGAAGCGCGTATGACCGCCACACCGGGCAGATTCTGCGAAGCCATGGTCACAATGAACAGCGGCACGGCCAGGCTGACCGCGGCCGACCAGGACCATTCGGGTGCGGTGAACACCGGCACGGCCAGCGTCCAGTGGACTGCGGACCAGACCATGTCGCCGCCCGCGGCCGCCACCGCCACGCCGCAGGCCAGGGTCCAGACCACGCAGTAGCGCGGCGCGATGCGGCGCGCCACCAGATAAGTCAGCAGCATGGCCAGCACCAGGGGCAGCGCGGTCTGGGCCGCGGCAAAGGCCTGCATGCCAAAGCGCGCCAGCACGCCGGCCAAAAGCGCCGAAGTGATGGCCACGGGAACGCGGTGCATCAGGCGTTCGAGGGCACCACTGGCGCCGACAAGGACTGTGAGCAAGGCGGCCAGCATGAAAGCGCCAATGGCCTGCGCCATGCCAAAGCCCTCGCCGGCCAGTCCGGCGGTGGCCAGGACGGCGGCGCCCGGCGTGGACCAGGCGATCATCACCGGCTGGCGCAGCCACAGCGACGGCAGCAGGGTGCACAGGCCCATGCCCAGGCCGAGCGCCCAGACCCAGGAGGTGGTCTGGGCCGGCGTGGCGCCGAAGGCCTGCGCGGCCTGGAACACCAGGGCGATGGAACTGGTGAAGCCGACCAGCATGGCGATGAAGCCGGCGGCGACCGTGGACAGGCTCGAATCTCTGAAGAACTGCATGCCCTATTCTGGCAGCAGGCACGCCCGCAAGCGGGCGCCGAGACGACAGCGGTTTACAGCTCGATCTTGGAGCCCAGCTCCACCACCGCATTGTTGGGCAGGCGCAGGAAATCGGATACGCGGCTGGCGTTGCGGTGCATTTGCGCAAACAGCTTCTCGCGCCAGGGTGCCATGCCCTGGCGCATGCCGGGGATGACCACATCGCGCGACACGAAGTAGCTGGTGTTCATGGGGTTCAGCGCATAGCCCAGGTCCGGCAGCTGGGCCAGGGCCTTGGGCAGGTCGGGATCGTTCTTGAAGCCGTAATGCACAGCCACCTGCCAGCAATGACCGCCCAGGAACGTGGCCTGGACCCGCCGCTCCATGCCCACCCAGGGGACTTCATGGTTGTGCACGGTGACAAAAAGATTCTGCATGTGCAGGATCTTGTTGTGCTTGAGGTTGTGCAGCAGCGCCGGCGGGACCGTGCCGGGCTCGCCCGACAGGAAGACCGCCGTGCCGTCCACGCGCTGCGGTGGGTGCAGCCACAGCGAACGCAGGAAGCCCGGCAGCTCGATGGCCTCGCTTTGCATGCGCTCGTGCAGCAACTGGCGACCACGCCGCCAGGTCATCATCAGCAGGAACACCACGCCGCCTATGGTCAGCGGGAACCAGCCGCCCTGGAACAGCTTGAGCAGGTTGGAGCTGAAAAAGGCCAGATCGATCACGAAGAAGCAGCCCGTGGCCGCCCAGCACAGCAGCCAGGGGTAATGCCAGCGGTAATGGATCACGAAGAAGGTCAGCAGCGTGGTGATCAGCATGTCCAGCGTGACGGCGATACCGTAGGCCGCGGCCAGGTTGCCGCTGGAGCGGAACATCATCACCGCCATCACGATCGCCGCGAACAGGCTCCAGTTGACCAGGGGGATGTAGATCTGCCCGGCTTCCTTGACGCTGGTGTGGCGGATTTCCAGCCGCGGCAGATAGCCCAGCTGAATGACCTGGCGCGTCACGCTGAAAGCGCCGGTGATCAGCGCCTGCGAGGCGATCACGGTCGCCAGCGTGGCCAGCAGCACCAGCGGCAACAGGGCCCAGGGCGGCGCCATGTGGAAAAACGGGTTCTTGACCGCTTCGGGCTGGGACAGCAGCAGCGCGCCTTGGCCGAAGTAATTGAGCGTCAGCGCCGGCATGGCCACGGCGAACCAGGCCAGGCGGATGGGTTTCTTGCCAAAATGCCCCAGGTCGGCATACAGCGCTTCGGCACCGGTGACGCACAGCACCACCGCTCCGAGGATGATGAAGGCCACGCCCGGCTGGCGCCAGATGAAGCCGATGGCGTGGTGAGGGCTCAGGGCGGCGAGAATTTCGGGGTGATCGAGAATTTGCCGCACGCCCAGCAGCGCCAGGCAGAAGAACCACAGCAGCGTGACAGGGCCGAAGAACTTGCCTATGCCAGCGGTGCCGCGCTTTTGCACGGCGAACAGGGCCAGCAGCACCAGCAGCGTCAGCGGCAGGACCAGCTGGCGAAAGTGCGGAGAGACCACTTCCAGGCCCTCGACCGCCGACAGCACCGAGATCGCTGGCGTGATGACGCCGTCGCCATAAAACAGCGAGGTGCCGAAAATGCCTATGGGCAGCAGCACGGAACGCAGGCGGGGCCGGTCCTTGACCGCCTGAGAGGCCAGGGCCAGCATGGCCACCAAGCCCCCTTCGCCATTGTTGTCGGCGCGCAGCACCAGGGTGACGTACTTGAGCGAGACGATCAGCGTGAGTGTCCAGAACAGGATGGACAGAATGCCGTAGACATTGGCGTGGGTAAAAGGCACATGGCCGGAGCCAAAGACTTCCTTGACGGTGTACAGCACGCTGGTGCCGATATCCCCGTACACCACTCCAATGGCACCCAAAGTGAGTGCTGCCAGCGAGGATTTTGTGTGATTCACTGAACGCCCCCAGGATCAATATTGTCCCGGAGCTCCCTGTCTTGATGAAGCCGCCATTGTGCGCCGTCGGCCTGTGGTGACCGGCGGCGGCCCAGGGTCAGTCGTAGATTTCCGCGTCGGGGTTGGTGGCTTCCAGCTCGTAGCTCGCCGCCAGCATCGCCAGCCGGCCGATCACGCCGTACATGTAGAAGCGGTTGGGCGCGCTCGCACCCGGGCGGGCGCCGAGCTGGGGCAGTTGGGTGCTGTGCTCGAAAGCCAGCGGCACGAAGCCTGCGCCCGGAGCGTTGAGATTTTCATCGGCGCCGCGTTCGGGGTGCATGCGGTAGAAGCCGCCGACCACATAGCGGTCCATCATGTAGACCACGGGCTCGGCCACGGCATTGTTCATGCGCTCCTGGGTCAGCACGCCTTCCTGGATGATCACGTCGTGCACGGCCTGGCCGTCCTTGATGACGCCCATCTTGTTGCGCGACTTGCGCGTGAGCACTTCCAGGTCCTTGGCGTCGCGCACCGTCATCACGCCCATGCCGTAAGTGCCGCGATCGGCCTTGACCACGACAAAAGGCTTTTCCTTGATGCCGTATTCCTTGTACTTGCGGCGGATCTTGGTCAGCAGCATGTCGACCTGGGTGCTGAGACCGTCCATGCCGGTGCCGTCGTTGAAGTCCAGGCCTTCGCAGTGCGTGAACATCGGATTGATCAGCCAATGGTCTATGCCCAGCAGCTTGCCAAAGCGCTTGGAGACTTCCTCGTAGCTCTGGAAATGGCGGCTCTTGCGGCGCACGCTCCAGCCCGCGTGCAGCGGCGGCAGCAGGTATTGCTCGTACAGCTCTTCAACGATGCCCGGCGCGCCGGCCGACAAGTCGTTGTTGAGCAGGATGGTGCAGGGGTCGAAGTCCTTCAAGCCCAGGCGGCGCTTGTTGCGGATCACCGGCTCCAGCGTCACCGAATCGCCGTTGGGCAGATTGACCACCGTGGTCTTCTTGATTTCGCGGCTGATGGAACCGATGCGCACATTCAGCCCGGCCATCTTGAAGATGCGCTGGAGCTGCACAACGTTGTTTAAATAAAACGTATTGCGAGTGTGGTTTTCAGGAATGATCAGCAGATTGCGGGCTTCCGGGCAGATTTTTTCAATCGCTGCCATGGCTGCCTGCACTGCCAGAGGCAGCATTTCGTCGGTCAGGTTGTTCCAACCACCGGGAAAAAGATTGGTGTCGACAGGGGCGAGCTTGAACCCCGCATTGCGGATGTCGACAGACGAGTAGAACGGAGGCGTGTGCTCCATCCACTCCAGGCGAAACCAGCGTTCGATCGCCGGCATGGAATCCAGAATACGCTGTTCAAGCTCGTTGATCGGGCCGGTTAGAGCCGTGATGAGATGCGGAACCATTGGTACCCTCAGGAGACGGTGGTGTATTGGATTGTAGGGATCAGCGCCGCCAAAAGGATGGTGTCAGCAGCGCCATAAAACTCAGAATCTCCAGCCGCCCCAAAAGCATGGCCAGCGTGCAGATCCACATTTGAAAATCCGTGAGGACGGCATAGTTGGATGCTGGCCCGATGCCCCCCAGGCCCGGGCCCATGCAGTGCACGCTGGCCAGGATGGCGGAAAAGGCAGTCACCGGATCCAGGTCGGTGAGCAGCAGCAGCATGCTCAAGATGATCACGGTGGCGCCGTAAACCAGCATGAAGGCCAGCACGGAGAAAATCATGCGATTGTCCACTACTGACGATCCCAGGCGCACAGGTTGTACCGCGCGAGGGTGCACCAGGCGCGTCAATTCGCGCCGCGCCTGCTTGAGCAGGATCAACATGCGCACCATTTTGATGCCGCCGCCGGTCGAGCCCGCGCTGGTCGCCACGCCGGACAAAAGCAGCATCATCACCGGCACGAAAACCGGCCACTGCAGATAGTCCACGGTGGCAAAACCGGTGGTCGTGGCGACCGAAACCACATGGAACAGGCCGTAGCGCAGCGCGTCCAGGGGCGCATACACGCCCTTGACCCACAGCAGCAGCGCCGCGAACAGTCCGCAGCCCAGCAGCACGCCGATGGTGGCGCGCATTTCGGGGTCGCGCCAGAAGCCCTGCAGTTGGCCTTTGCGCATGGCCACGAAGTACAGCGCGAAGTTGCAGCTGGCCAGCAGCATGAAGATCAGCGCAATGCCTTCGAGCAGCGGTGAATCGAAGTAGGCAAAACTCGTATCGTGCGACGACAGCCCGCCCAGGCTCACGGTGGTGAACATGTGCATCAAGGCGTCCATGGGCGTCATGCCGCCGGCCCAGAAGGCCAGGCCGCAGGCCAGGGAAAACACGCCGTACACCCCCCACAGCCCCTTGGCGGTTTCCGTCATGCGCGGCGTGAGTTTGGTGTCCTTGATGGGGCCGGCCGCTTCGGCGCGAAACAGCTGGCTGCCGCCCACTCCCAGCAGCGGCAGCACGGCCACGGCCAGGATCAGAATGCCCATACCGCCCAGCCACTGCAGGAAAGTGCGCCAGATGTTGATCGACATCGGCAGGCTGTCCAGGCCGGTGAGCACGGTCGCACCCGAGGTCGTCAGGCCGGAAACGGCTTCGAAGTAGGCATGGGTGAAGGAAATCGGCACACCGACCTGGTGCAGCACCAGCATCAGCGGCAGGCTGGCGCACAGCGGCAGCACCATCCAGACCAGGCTCACCAGGATCACGCCGTGGCGTGGCTGCAGTTCGCGGCGAAAGCGGTTCATGCCCAGCCACAGCAGCAGGCCGGCCGTGACCGTCACCCCCATGGACAGCAGGTACAGGCGCCACACATGCTCGCCCCGGAACCAGGACACGCCCAAAGGCAGCAGCATGCCCAGGGCGAACATCACCAGCAGCATGCCCAGCACGCGCAGAACGGGAAACAGGTCACGCATGGGGCGCTGTCAGAAGAAGGTGGCGCTCACGCGGAACAGCTTTTCCACGTCGCGCACCAGGCGCTTGTTCGGCAGAAAGAACACCACATGGTCGTTGCTTTCAATCACCGTGTTGCTGCGGGGAATGATGACCTGCGGCTCCACGGGCGCCCTGGGCGGTGCGTCGGGATCGGGCGGTGTGTCTTCCAGGCCGCGCACGATGAGGCCGATGTGCACTTCGGACGGCAGGCGCAGTTCTTCGACCCGGCGGCCGACCACGCGCGAGCTCTTGCGGTCGCCGCGGGCAACGATTTCCAGCGCTTCGGCCACGCCCCGGCGCAGGCTGTGCACGGCCTGCACATCGCCGCGGCGCGCATAGGCCAGCAGTTCGCCGAGCATGGCCTGGGCCGGCGACAGCGCAATGTCGATCTGCGTGCCGTGCATCAGGTCGGCATAGGTGCGGCGGTTGATCAGCGACAGCACGCGCGTGGCGCCCATGCGCTTGGCCAGCAGGCAGGACATGATGTTGTCCTCGTCGTCGTCGGTCAGCGCGAGGAACAGGTCGACCTCTTCCACGCTTTCGTCACCCAGCAGGTCCTCGTCGGTCGAGTCGCCGTGCAGCACCAGCACGTCGCTCGGCAGCACGGAGGCCAGCTCGGTGCAGCGCTGCTCGTTTTCCTCGAGGATCTTGATGTTGAACTGGCCCGGCACCTGGGCCAACTGGCTGGCCAGACGCTGGCCGACACGCCCGCCGCCCACAATCATGATGCGGCGCACGGGCTTGGCCTGCTGGCCGCGCGGGCGGTGCAGCGTGCTCAGGATTTCGGGCAGATGGGCGCGCGCCGCGAGCACGAAGACTTCGTCTCCGGGCTCGATCAGCGTCATGCCGTCACAGCGCACAAAACGGTCGGGCTCCTCGGCAAACCGCCGGTAGATCGCGACCAGGCGCATGGCCAGCTCCGGCATGCTGTCGCGCAGCTCGCCGATGCGCAGGCCCACGGCCGGAGCGCCGGCGCGTGCGCGCGCGGAAGCCAGGCAGGCCCGGCCGCCGGCGAACTCGCGCACCTGCAGCGATTCGGGGTAGTCGATGAGCTTGCGGATATAGCGGGTCAGCGACTCTTCCGGACAGATGATGCGGTCCACCGCAAAGCCGTCCTTGCCCAGCAGGGGCGAGTCGGGCTCGAACTCCGAAGAGCGCACGCGCGCAATCCGGGTCGGCACGTTGAACATCATGTGCGCCACCTTGCAGCACACCAGATTGGTTTCATCCAGCGCGGCGCAGGCGATCAGCAGATCGGTGTCGCGCGCGCCGGCTTCGGCCAACACGGCCGGATCGGTGCCGTTGCCCAGCACGCCGCGCAAATCGAAGCGCGTTTCCAGCTCGCGCAGCCGGCGGCTGTCGGTGTCGATGACGGTGATGTCATTGCGCTCGGACACCAGGCTTTCGGCCACGCTGTAACCCACGCGCCCCGCACCCAGAATGATGATTTTCATGGAATTCGCAGGTGATGCAGGACGCGGGGAGCCGTCAGATGCGGATCTCGCCTTCGCCCAGCACGACGTACTTGAGCGAGGTCAGGCCTTCGATGCCCACCGGGCCGCGCGCATGGAACTTGTCGGTGCTAATGCCGATTTCGGCGCCCAGGCCGTACTCGAAGCCGTCGGCGAAGCGGGTGCTGGTGTTGACCATCACGCTGGCCGAGTCGACTTCGCGCAGGAATTGCTGTGCATGGCGGTGGTCGGTGGTGAGAATGGCTTCGGTGTGGCCGCTGGAGTAGCGGTTGATGTGCGCAATCGCCTCGGCCACGTCCGCCACCACCTTGATGCTGATGATGGCCGCGAGGTATTCCTCGCTCCAGTCCTGCTCGGTCGCCGGCACCAGCTGGGCGCCGGGCACGGTCTGCAGCAAGGCCAGGGATTCGGGGCAGCCGCGCATTTCCACGCCCTTGGCGGCAAACACCGCGCCGATGGCGGGCAGGAACTGCGCCGCCACGCCGCGCGCCACCAGCAGGCTTTCGCTGGCATTGCAGGGGCTGTACTTGCTGGTCTTGGCGTTGTCGGCCACCTTGACGGCCATGGCCAGGTCGCAAGGGTCGTCGACGTAGGTGTGGCAGTTGCCGTCCAGGTGCTTGATCACGGGCACCTTGGCGTCGCGGCTGATGCGCTCGATCAGGCCCTTGCCGCCGCGCGGAATGATCACGTCGACATATTCGGGCATGGCGATGAGCTGGCCCACGACTTCGCGGTCAGTGGTCTGCACCAGTTGCACCGCGTGCTCTGGCAGGCCGGCTTCGGCCAGGGCCTGCTGCACCAGCCGGGCCAGCGCCTTGTTCGAAGCGATGGCTTCCGAGCCGCCGCGCAGAATGCAGGCGTTGCCGCTCTTGATCGACAGGCTCGCGGCCTCGATGGTGACGTTGGGACGGCTTTCGTAAATCATGCCGAAAACGCCGATGGGCACGCGCATCTGGCCCACGCGGATGCCGCTGGGCTGCTGCTTCATGCCGACGATTTCGCCGATCACATCGGACATGGCCGCGAGCTGCTCGCAGCCCTGGGCGCAGGTTTCGAGCACCTTGGGGGTCAAACGCAGGCGGTCGACCATGGGGGCCGACAGGCCGTTGGCCTCGGCCGGCGCCAGGTCCAGCGCGTTGTCGGCCTGCAGGGCCGCGGTGTTTTCGCGCAGCAGCCGTGCCAGCGCCAGCAGGGCGCGGCTTTTGGTGGCCGCCGAGGCGCGGGCCATCTTTGCCGAGGCAGCTTTGGCCTGGGCACCAAGGGTGTGTGTGTATTCCACGATATTGAGCGCGTTCATGCCGCGATTTTGACCGAGTTGCGGCCCGCACAGCGTCTGGTGGCGCAGAAGCCTCACTTCCCCATGCGCCGAGCGCTTGGCACAATGTCACCATGGCCGGCCCATGCCGCCCGCCCCGACCACCTACACCCTCTGGAGAGAAGACATGACCGTCAACACCGCACTGTTTGAACTGCATGCGCTGCAGCAAGGCTTGCAGCAGCTGGCGGCCGAGAAAATCACGGTCGAGGAACTCAGCGCCCAGGCCCGCGCGTCCAGCCATCTGCTGGCCAGCCTGCCGCCGCGCTATTCCACGGTGCTGATGGACCTGCTCGACCGGATCGAAGCCAGCGCCCTGTTCACCGAGGAAAGCTGCTCGTTCAGCCAATCCGATCTGCTGGCCCATTTGCAGGGCTGGGCGGACAAGGCCCAAGAGACGTTGGAACTCACCCCCTGAGCGACTTCGTCGCTTCCTCGCTGCCCCCTGTTGGGCCGCGCCAGTGTTATGCGTCGCTGACGATGCGAACGCTATAGGTCTACGCTTTGAATGATTGAACGACTTCAAAGGCCAGGCGGCGCAAGGCTTGCCAGCCGTCCTGGGGCCAGCCGGGGGCCTTGAGGCCCTTGACGATGCCGTCCACGGTGTGCGCGGACTGCAATAGCTGGGCTGCGGCCTGGTCGCTCAGGCGGGGCACGACGCGCTCGAACAGCCGCTCTTTCACGCCCCAGATGCGTTGCTCGCGCAAGGCCATGGGCAGGGGGCGGCCGCCAGCGATCGCGTCCTTGACGCGCTTGAGGGAGCGAATGTCTTCGGCCAGTGCCCAATGCACCAGCACTTCGGCCACGCCTTCGGCCTGCAGGCCGTCGAGCATGCGCTGCACGCGCGCGAGCTGGCCGGACAGCACGGCTTCCGACAGCTTGAACACGTCGTAACGCGCCACATTCAGCACCGCCTGCTCGATCTGCGCGCTTTGCAGCTCGCCGGGCGGGTACAGCAGGGCCAGTTTCTGGATTTCCTGGTGCGCGGCCAGCAGATTGCCTTCGACCCGGTCAGCGAAGAACTGCAGCGTACGCTGGCCTTCCTCGCCCGCGGCCACGCGCTGGCCCTGGGCGCCCAGCCGCTGGGCGATCCAGGACGGCAGGGCCGTGCGCTCGATGGGCTCGATCTGCAGCGTGACGCCATGGGCTTCGAGCGCGGCAAACCAGGCCCCGCTCTTGGTGGCCTTGTCCAGGCGCGGCAGCATCACCAGGGTCAGCGTGCTGTCGTTGCCTTGCGCGGCTTCGGCCAACTGCTGCAGCGCCAGGCTGCCGTCCTTGCCGGGCTTGCCCGAAGGAATGCGGACTTCGAGGATTTGCTTGTCGGCAAACAGCGACAGCGAACCGCCGGCCGCGAGCACCGCACTCCAGTCGAAGTGCGCGCCGGCGACGGTATGGCTGCTGCGCTCGGAATAACCCGCGGCACGCGCCGCGGCACGGATGGCGTCGGCCGCCTCCTGCTGCTGCAGCGGCTCGTCGCCGTGCAAGGTGTAGAGCGCGCGCAGGCCTTTGCCCAGATGGGCGTTGAGCTGATTCAGAGCAAGCTGCATGGGCGCGTCACAGCGTCTTCACGGCAGCCAGTCGGCGCAGCAGCTGCTGCACCACATCGGTCTGCATGTTGCGGTAGAGCATTTGCTCTTCCGCCTCCTTGGACAGGGCGATGGTTTCGTTGTAGCTGATGTCGCGCTGCTGCAGCAGTTCGGTATCGGGAATGATTTCGTCGCCGTTGGGCTTGCGCAGCAGGAAATGCACGCGCAGGCGCAGTTGCAGTTCGCGCACCTGGCCCGAAGCGTTGAGGCCCACGACCACACGTTCCCGGTTCTCGCTCAACAGCACGAAGATGACTTCGGCGGAATCGGGCGAACTGGGGTCGCGCAGCACTTTGAGCGCGTCCGTCGACGAGGCCAGCGTGCGCTCGAGCTCGCGTGCCAGCATCGAGCCACGCGGGGCCTGGACGAACAGCGAGCGGAATGCGAACTCGGGCACGCCGCGCAGGCGGAACCCGCACGCCGCCAGCATTGGCACCACGGACACCAGAGAGAGCAGCGTGCGTTTGCGCATGTCAGATCACCACGTTCACGAGTCGGCCCGGCACCACCACCACTTTTTTGGGAGCAGCACCCGCGGCCTGTTTCAGGAAAGCGTCGCTGGCCAGGGCCAGGCGCTCGATTTCGGCCTTGTCCGCCGTGGCGGACACCAGGATGGAGCCGCGCAGCTTGCCGTTGACCTGCAGCATCAGCTCGATCTCGTCCTGCACCAGGGCTGCGGCATCGACCTGCGGCCAGGGCGCATCCAGCAGTTCACCCAGGTGCTGGCTGTAGCCCAGGCTGCTCCACAGCGCATGGGTGACGTGGGGCGTGGCCGGGTACAGGCAGCGCAGCAGGATGCCAAAGCCTTCGATGGCCGCGATCTGGCCTTCGGGCGTATCCGTGCCCTTGAAGCTTTCCAGCGCGTTGATCATCTTCATCGCGCCCGAGACCACGGTGTTGTACTGCATGCGCTGGTAGTCGTAGTCCACCTGCTTGAGCACGCTGTGGATTTCCAGGCGCAAGGCCTTGGCGTCCTTGCCGAAGGCCACGCCTTGCAGGTCACCGGCGCTGGCGCTCACCGCGTCGGCGGCCGCGTAGTCGCTGCCCAGCAGCTTGAAGCCGTAGTTGTAGACCCGGCGCAGGAAGCGGTAGCTGCCTTCGACGGCCGCGTCGTTCCACTCCAGCGTGGCTTCGGGCGGCGCCGTGAACATGGTATACAGGCGGGCCGTGTCGGCGCCGTACTTGCCGATCAGCTCCTGCGGATCGATGCCGTTGTTCTTGGACTTGGACATGGTGCCCACGCCCTCGTAGTCGATGACCGTGTCCACGGGCAACAGGCCGTCGGCGCTTTCGACCTCGACCTTGAGCTTGGCGCCCACGATCTTGCCGGTCTCGTCGAGCACATGCTCCACGTCCTTGGGCCAGAAGTATTCCTTCGCGCCCTTGGCCGTGCGGCGGCTGTAGATGTGGTTGAGCACCATGCCCTGGGTCAGCAGCTGCGAGAACGGCTCGTCGAACTTGACCAGGCCCAGGTCGCGCATGACCTTGGTCCAGAAACGTGCGTACAGCAGGTGCAGGATCGCATGTTCGATGCCGCCGATGTACTGGTCCATGCCGCTGCCGCCATGGGCGCCTTGCGGGTCACGCATCCAGTAGTCCGTGCCTGCGCCGACCATCTGCTCGGCGTTCTGGGCGTCGCAATAGCGCATGAAGTACCAGGAGCTGTCCACGAAGGTGTCCATGGTGTCGGTCTCGCGGCGTGCGCTCTTTCCGCAGCAGGGGCAGACCACGCCGGCGTGGAAGACTTCACTCTTGACCAGCGGATTGCCCGAACCATCGGGCACCAGGTCTTGCGGCAAGACCACGGGCAGGTCTTTTTCCGGCACCGGCTGGGCACCGCAATCGACGCAATGGATGATGGGGATGGGCGTGCCCCAGTAGCGCTGGCGGCTCACACCCCAGTCGCGCAGGCGCCAGGTGGTTTTCTTCTCGCCCAGGCCCAGGGCGGCGACCAGTTCGGCCACCTTGTCCACGGCCTGCGCGCAGCTCAGGCCGTCGAGCACGCCGGAATTGACGCAAACGGCCTTTTGCTTGTCGCCGTACCAGTCGGCCCAGGCTTCGGTCGAGAAGCTCTCGCCTTCGGCAGCCACGACCTGGCGAATCGGCAGGTCGTACTTCTGGGCGAAAGCGAAGTCGCGCTCGTCATGGGCGGGCACGCCCATCACGGCGCCGTCGCCGTAGCCCATCAGCACGTAGTTGCCGACCCAGACCGCGACCTGCTGGCCCGTCAGCGGGTGGGTGACGAACAGGCCCGTGGGCATGCCCTCTTTTTCCTTGACGGCGAGTTCGGCTTCGGTGGTGCCGCCCTTCTTGCATTCTTCAATGAAGGCCGCGAGCGCGGGATTGCTGGCGGCGGCGTGCATGGCCAGCGGGTGCTCGGGAGCGACCGCGCAGAAGGTCACGCCCATGACGGTGTCGGCACGCGTGGTGAACACGTACATCTTGCCGTCCTGGATCAGCGTGCCTTGGGCGTCGCGGATGTCGTGCGTGAACGCAAAGCGCACGCCGCTGGACTTGCCGATCCAGTTTTCCTGCATCAGGCGCACCTTGTCGGGCCAGCCGGTCAGCGTGGCCTTGTCGTTGCCGACCTGAACGTGGTCCAGCAGCTCCTGGGCGTAATCCGTGATCTTCAGGTAGTAGCCCGGGATCTCGCGCTTTTCCACCAGCGCGCCGGTACGCCAGCCGCGGCCGTCGATGACCTGCTCGTTGGCCAGCACGGTCTGGTCGACCGGGTCCCAGTTCACGACCTGGGTCTTGCGGTAGGCAATGCCCTTGTCCAGCATCTTCAGGAACAGCCACTGGTTCCAGCGGTAGTAGGCCGGGTCGCAGGTCGAGATCTCGCGGCTCCAGTCGATGGCCAGGCCCATGGACTGCATCTGCTTCTTCATGTAAGCGATGTTGTCGTAGGTCCACTGGGCCGGCGGCACCTTGTTCTTCAAGGCCGCGTTTTCCGCGGGCAGGCCGAACGCGTCCCAGCCCATGGGCATCAGGACGTTGAAGCCCTTCATGCGCAGCTGGCGCGCCAGCATGTCGTTGATGGTGTAGTTGCGCACATGGCCCATGTGCAGCTTGCCGCTGGGGTAGGGCAGCATGGAGCAGGCGTAGAACTTCTTCTTGCTGCTGTCTTCGGTGACACGGTAAGCGTCACGGGCGGCCCAGTGCTCATGCGCCGCGCGCTCGAGCTCGATGTGGTTGTATTTGTCTTGCATGATGGAGAGCGGGATCCGGCAGCAGGTCGCCGGTGAAAGCCAAGGTCAACCGGGATTTTAGGCTGGACGCCACACCGCACCATCGCGGCTGGCTATGTCCCTCTGCGCTGCAGCCGGCAAAAGGGTCTTGAACGCGCGCTTCACCGGCTTTTGCCGCGCTTGCCTATGCTGTGCAATCCGTCCGGCCGACGCATGGAACTTGTTGCGCGGCCTTCGGTCTCACCCCGTCTTTTCCCGCCTTCTTGAGGAGTCTCTTCTGGTGCCTTGGTCATTGATTTCCGAACTGGACCCATGGATGCAATCCGTCATGGGTCTGGTCCTGCTGGCACTGCTGGCCGTCGCGAGCCGTTATCTGGCGCAGTTTCTCCTGCAGCGCGTGGTGCGCCGGGTGCGCCTGGGCCTGGCCGCGAACTGGGCGGACATCCTGCTGCACGACAAGGTGCTGCGGCGGCTCACGCAGACCGTGCCGTGGCTGGTCGTGCAGATCGGCATGGCCGATGTGCCCCACCTGCCGGCGCGGCTGCATGGTCTGCTGCTGAACCTGGCGGTCGCGGTGAGCATCGTGCTGGTGCTGCGCACGTTCAACGCGCTGCTCGATGCGATGAACGAGACCCACGACCGCAAGGAACGGATCAAGAACTCGACGCATTCGATCAAGAGCTATGTGCAGTTGGGCAAGCTGCTGGCGGTGCTGGTCGCCTCCGTACTGGTCATGGCCACGATGCTGGACCGCTCGCCCCTGCTGCTGCTGTCGGGCCTGGGCGCGCTGTCGGCCGTGCTGATGCTGGTCTTCAAGGACACCATCTTGTCGTTCACCGCCGGCGTGCAGCTGGGCTCGAACGACATGATCCGGGTCGGCGACTGGGTGGAAATGCCCCAGGTCGGCGCCGACGGCTTTGTGATCGACATCGCGCTCAACATCGTCAAGGTGCAGAACTGGGACAAGACCATCACCACCATTCCCACCTGGAAGCTGATGAGCGACAGCTTCAAGAACTGGCGTGGCATGTCGCTGTCGGGCGTGCGCCGCATCCGCCGCGCGCTGCGCATCGACGCCGACACCATCCAGGTGCTGAGCGATGCGCAGTTGCAGGAGTTGTCGAAAGTGGCGCTGCTGCAGGACTATCTGGCCGACAAGCGCGCCCAGACCGCGGCCCTGCCCGCCTCGGCGTTCGCGCAGGCCGCGCCCTTCCAGCCGCTGCAGCTGACCAATCTGGAGCTGCTGCGCGCCTACGCCTATGCCTATCTGCGGGTCCATCCGGGCATACAGCAGGACACCTACCTGCTGGCGCGCACGCTGGAGCCGACCACCGAAGGCGTGCCGCTGGAGCTGTACTGCTACACCTCCACTTCGGTCTGGGTCGAGTACGAGAACATCCAGGGCAGCATTTTCGACCACCTGATGGGCGTGCTGCCGGAGTTCGGCCTGCGCCTGTACCAGCGCCCTTCGGGCAGCGATGTGCTGTCGGGACTGCGGCCGCTGGCCACGGGGGCGGCCCACCGCGGCGACTGATGGCTTGATCAGCGGGCCGGCGCGGCCGGCTCGGCCACGAAGCCGATGCGTTCCAGGCCGGCCGCATGGGCCCAGCCCATCACGGCCACCACCCGCCCATAGGGCACGGCGGCATCCGCGCGCAGTTGCAGTTCGGCCTGCGGGTGAGCGGCGGCCAGGGCCGCCAGGCGCTCGCGCAACTGGACCTCGTCCAGCGCGGCGCCGTCGACCCACAGATCGCCCTGGGCGTCGACTGTAAGCGCCAGGGCCTGTTCAGGAGTGGCAGGAGTGGCCGGTGCCGTCCCCTGGGCCTGGGGCAGGCGCACACGCAACGAGGCCGCGAGCACGGGCGCGGCCAGAATGAAAATCACCACCAGCACCAGCATCACATCGACCAGCGGGGTGACATTGATGCCGCCCAGCGGCTCAGGCCGTGGCGTGGTGCTGTGGTCGAAGCGGCCGAATGCCATGGTGCGGCGGCAGGATTCAGGCCCGGGGAGCCGCGGCCGGTTCGGTCGCAGCGCCGAAGACGGCCTGTACATCGTGGGCAAAGCCTTCGAGGTCGGCTTCGATGCGGCTGGCACTGCGGCCCAGCAGGTTGTAGCCCAGCACGGCCGGAATGGCCACGGCCAGGCCCGCGGCCGTCATCACCAGCGCTTCGCCGACCGGCGCGGCCAGTTGATCAATACCAATGTTCTGGCTGCCGGCCAGCATGGACAGCGCATGGTGAATGCCCCAGACCGTACCCAGCAGGCCCACGAAGGGCGCAATCGTGGCCACCGTGGCCAGCAGCACCTGGCCCCACTGCAAGGGCTCGCTCGCGGCCTGCAAGGCTTCACGCAGGCCGCGCGTGAGCCGTGCCGAGGCGGCGCCCTGCTGGGCCAATGGGGCGGAACTGCCGCCGGAAGCCGTCTTTGACGACGCTCTATGCGCCTCCAGCGCCTGCACCATGGGCAGCACCAGGCCGCAGGCATCGAGCGCCTCCACCCGGGAGCGGGCCGTGGCGACATCGGTCGCCTGCCAGAACGCGGCCAGGCACAGCGGCACCTGGCGCTGGGTGCGTGCCAGCAGCCAGGTCTTGTAAGCCATGACCACCCAGCTGACCACCGACAAGGCCAGCAACAGCAAGGCCGTGGCCTGAGTGACCAGGTCGCCTTGTTGGAGCCAGAGCCAGCGGTCCATGGGCTGGATCAGCGCAGGCCCAGCACGTCGAACATGTCGAACATGCCATGCGGCTTGTCGGCCAGGAAGTGCACGGCGCGCAGACTGCCCTGGGCATAGGTTTCGCGGCTCGAGGACTTGTGGGAGATTTCTATGCGCTCGCCGATGCCGGCGAACAGCACGGTGTGGTCGCCGACGATATCGCCGCCGCGCACCGTGGCAAAACCGATGGACGAAGGGTCGCGCGCGCCGGTATGGCCGTAGCGCTCGTAGACCGCGCATTCGTTCAGGTCGCGGCCCAGGGCTTCGGCGATCACTTCGCCCATCTTCAGCGCCGTGCCCGAAGGCGCGTCGACCTTGTGGCGATGGTGGGCTTCGACGATTTCAATGTCATAGCCCGTGGACAAGGCCTTGGCCGCCATTTCCAGCAGCTTGAGCGTGACGTTCACGCCCACGCTCATGTTCGGCGCCAGCATCACGGCGACTTTTTGCGCGCCTTCGGCCAGGGTCTGCTTTTGCGCATCGCTGAAACCGGTCGTGCCGATCACCAGCTTCACACCCAGCTCGGTGCAGACCTGCAAATGGGCCAGCGTGCCTTCGGGACGGGTGAAATCGATCAGCACCTGCGCTTCGGCCAAGCCCTGGTGCAGGTCGGAAGTGATGGTCACGCCGCTGGCGTGGCCCAGAAAAGCCGACGCATCCAGGCCCAGGGCCGGGCTGCCGGGCACATCCAGCGCACCAGCCAGAACACAGTCCGGGCTGTTGTGGATGGCTTCGATCAGCATGCGGCCCATGCGGCCGGAGGCGCCGGCAACGGCGATGCGGTGGCGCGCTGCAACGGCAGCGGCAGGCGATTGATTCGCGGTCATGTATGTCCTGTATTCCAAGAAAGCCGCGCACCGCGCCTGGCCAGCGCCGCGCGCGCAAAAAAACTCAGCGGCCGCCCGCTTCCAGCGGTGGGTACTGCTTGGACGAAGCGTCGGGCAGCGGCTGTTCGTTGTCGGTGACAGGTGTCGCCGGCGCGGGGAAGCGCGACAGCTGCTCTGACGTGGCTTCGAGCACCGGCACCTTGCCGCCGACCTTTTTCGACGCCAGGGTGGCGACAAAGTCGGCTTCGAGCGGCATTTCGTCGCCTTCGTGGCGCAGCAATCGGTCGCCCTCGAAGAACACGGTGAGCTTGCGCGTCTGGGCAGTCACGCCCGGGCGTTTGAGCGTGAACACGTATTCCCAGCGATCCGCGTGGAACACGCTGGTCAGCAGCGGCGTTCCCAGGATGTCACGCACCTGCTGGCGGCTCATGCCTGGAGACAGGGCCTCGACCTGTTCGCGGGACACAAAATTGCCCTGAACCACTTCGACCTTGTAAGGGGTGACAGCGCTGGCAGCGCTGGCGATGGAATGGCTCGCGCTGTCAAAGCTGCCACAGGCAGCCAGGACGGCAGCGACCACCACAGTCAGCGCCAGACGGGCACTGCAACGGACTTGGACATGCATGGATAATGGCATAAGGGCTATGATGGAATTCATTGTAGCGGCTGGTCCCTCCAGGACTCGACATTCCCCGCACCCTCGGCGCGAGGGCCATTTCCGTTGCCTGCATTGCCCTCCGCCGCGGACGTGATCGCAGGCACTCAAAAAGACCCTGTCATGACGAATATCGACGAACTCAAAAGCACGGGCCTCAAGGCCACCTTGCCACGCCTCAAGATTCTGGAAATCTTCCAAAAAGGCACGCAACGCCACATGACGGCCGAAGATGTGTTCCGCGTGCTGCTGGACGAGCGCTCGGACATCGGCCTGGCCACGGTCTACCGCGTGCTCATGCAGTTTGAGCAGGCCGGCATCCTGATCCGCAGCAACTTCGAAAGCGCCAAGGCGGTCTACGAACTCAACGAAGGCCAGCACCACGACCACTTCATCTGCACGGCCTGCGGCAAGGTGGAGGAGTTCTACGACGCCGAAATCGAAAAGCGCCAGGTACAGATCGCCAAGGCCAAGGGCTGGGTCATCCATGACCACGCCATGTCGCTGTACGGCCAGTGCACCAGCTGCGCAAAGACCGCAACCCCAGGCCACCGCTGAAATAGTTACACCAGCAAACAAAAAAGGCGCCTTGGGCGCCTTTTTTGCTGCCCTTCTGCTTCGCAGAGGGCGCCGGTAAACGCCGCAGAGCGCCCGAGAAGGGCTGCACCCGCCGTCGCCGGGCCGCCCCAAGGCGGCGGACGGCCCCCATGGGGGGCAGCGGCTACGCGAAGCGAGCAAGCGTGGGGGCCATTTCAGCTGTTGCCCTGCTCCATGGCGCGGCGGTGGCGGTCGATGAATTCCTGATAAGTGTCTATGCCCCGCAGCTGCAGGATGGTGTTGCGCACTGCGGCCTCGACCAGCACGGCGATATTGCGCCCCGCCACCACCTGGATCACGGCCTTGAGCACGGGCACGCCCAGCACGTCCTGGGTCAGCGGCTCGTAAGGCATGCGCTCGTACTCGCGCTCCAGCGTTTCCTTGCGCACCAGATGCACGATCAGCTTGAGGCGCATCTTGCGGCGCACGGCCGTCTCGCCAAAGATGGCGCGGATGTCGAGCAGACCGATGCCGCGCACTTCCAGCAGGTTTTGCAGCAGATCCGGGCATTTGCCTTCGATGGTGGCCTGGTTGATGCGGTACAGATCGACCGCATCGTCGGCCACCAGGCCGTTGCCGCGCGAAATCAGCTCCAGCCCGAGTTCGCTCTTGCCCAGGCCCGACTCGCCGGTGATCAGCACGCCCATGCCCAGAATGTCCATGAACACGCCGTGCATGGTGGTGCGGTCGGCAAAGTGCTTGGACAGGTAGGCGCGCAGCACGTCGATCACGAAGGCCGAGTTTTCGGCGGTCGAGAACATCGGGATTTGCGCCTGCTCGCACATCGACAGCAGCTCGGGCGGCGCCACCTGGCCGTCGGCCAGCACCAGCACCGGTGGCTCCAGCGTCACGATGCGCGCCACGCGGCGCTGGCAATCGATGGAGCTGGACTTGCTCAGGTAGGCGATTTCGCGTTCGCCCAGCACCTGCACGCGATAGGGATGGATGTAGTTGAGGTAACCGACCAGATCGGCGCCCGAGCGCGCCGAGCGCACGGCCATTTCATCAAAGCGCCGTTCCGAGGCACCGAGGCCGGCCAGCCATTCCCAGCGCAGGGACGCACGAAAAGCCTGGAACAGCAGGTCGGCGCTAATCGCGTTGGGGCGCATGGATAACCCGGCTCAGGGCAGCGGCGCCGCCGCGGAGTGCCAATGGGCCAGCATGCCGTGCAGCATTTCGGCGTTGTCGCAGGCCTTGATTTTTTCACGCAGGCCGGTGTCGCTGAGCAGCTCGGCGATCTCGGACAGGATTTCCAGATGCTTTTGCGTGGCCGCTTCAGGCACCAGCAAGAAGATGAGCAAACCCACGGGCTGCTCGTCGGGCGCATCGAAACCGATGGGACGGGCAAGCTGGAACACAGCCGCCATCGGCGACTTCAATCCCTTGATACGGCCATGGGGAATGGCCACGCCATGGCCCAGACCGGTCGAGCCCAGGCGCTCGCGCGCAAACAGGCTGTCGGTGATCAACGCACGCGACAAGCCGTGCAAGCTTTCGAACAACAGCCCGGCTTCTTCGAAAGCGCGTTTCTTGCTGGTGGCGTCGACGCTCACAAGGACTTGAGCGGCAGGCAGGATGGAGGCTAGACGATTCATGATGTTAGGAAGGAATTATGCACCCTCCGCTCAGCCAGTGCCGGGAATACCCGAGGCATGTGAAAAAGCCGCCTGCTGGCGGCTTTTGCTGTCAGATGGCGTCTATATCTCGCCATCGTTGCAATGGGCACGGCGTCTCAAGCGTCTGCCAGCACCATTGCGTCGCGCTTGGGAGTATCAAACCGCCCGGATTGCAAGCGCGTCTTGTGCTCCACGACCTTGCGGTCCAACTTGTCCACGAGAGCATCCACGGCAGCGTACAGATCGAAATGCGCGCTTTGCGCAAACAGGTCGCTGCCCTTGACCCGTACCGTACATTCAGCCCGCTGGCGTTTTTCCTTTTCCTTCTGGTTCTCCACGGTCAGCAAGACCTTTACGTCCACTACTTGATCGAAATGCCTAAGAATCCTTTCGAGCTTGCTCATCACATAGCTGCGCAATGCCGGGGTCACCTCCAGATGGTGTCCACTGATAATCAGGTTCATACGTAAGCCTCCAGTGCCCAAGGTAAAGAAAGCCCCTGCCGGCAACACAGTCAACCGGTAGGGCTTGCAAGCTTGAATGCGCATTCGTCGCTTGAATTCACTATGCGCCCGACCTCGACCAATTGCAATGCGATAACGCCATGCCGCAGTAGGCTTTACGGGGGCTTTTCCCAAGCGCCCGAAAACCACGCACAATCGTTGGAGTTGATGCAACCTGCCCGGCCCCGACATCCAAGGGCCTGGCCCCACCTGGCGCCCGTCCTGGGCCCGGCTTGCCGCCTGCGGAGCCCCAGTCCCGGCCCGGGCCTTAGAATCCTGCCGGGAAAGGGTCCCGCACCCTGCCCAGGCCTTGATCGCAACCATTCGTACCCATGAACCAGCCCAGCCCTTCCGCCCTGCACACTTCCGCCCTGACTTCGCTGCCCCTGCTGGCGCGTGGCAAGGTGCGTGACAACTACGCCGTGGGCGATGACCGCATCCTGATGGTGGCCAGCGACCGCCTGTCGGCCTTCGACGTGATCATGGGCGAGCCCATTCCCGGCAAAGGCGTGCTGCTTACGCAAATGGCCTTGTTCTGGTTCGACAAGCTCGGCCACATCTGCCCCAACCACCTGACAGGCGACGTGCCCGAAAGCGTGGTCACGCCGGCTGAAATCCCCCAGGTCCAGGGCCGCTCCATGCTGGTCAAGCGCCTCAAGCCCATCCTGGTCGAAGCCGTGGTGCGCGGCTACCTGGCCGGCAGCGGCTGGCAGGAATACCAGGCAAGCCAGTCGGTCTGCGGCGTGCCGCTGCCCGCCGGCCTGACCAATGCCGCCAAGCTGCCCGAGCCCATCTACACGCCCGCGGCCAAGGCCGAAATGGGTGACCACGACGAGAACATCACGTTCGAGCGCACGGTAGAGATGGTCGGTGTAGAACTGGCCACCCGCATTCGCGACCTGAGCATCCAGATCTACAAGGAAGCCGCGGCGATTGCGCTGACCAAGGGCATGATCATTGCCGACACCAAGTTCGAGTTCGGCCTGACCACCGACGGCGAACTGGTGCTGATGGACGAAGTGCTGACGCCCGACAGCTCGCGCTACTGGCCCGTGGAAGGCTATGCCGACGCCCTGGCCGCCGGCGCCAACCCACCGAGCTACGACAAGCAGTTCGTGCGCGACTGGCTGGAACAGGCCAAGGTCAACGGCAAGCCCTGGGACAAGACGGCGCCCGCGCCGCGCCTGCCCCAGGAAGTGATCACCAAGACCGCCGCCAAGTACCGCGAAGCCCTGGATCGCTTGACGGCTTGAAGTTAGGTTTTGGGCGGCTTGCCGCCCAAAACCTAACCGGCCGCAAAGGCCGGATTGGAGGGGTATTCAGCGGAATCAGCGATGCCCGCTGTCCCATGCAACTGGCGCGCCCCAGCAAGGGGGCAGCGAGGAAGGGCCGCCCCGCACCGAGGCTGCCGTCCCCCTCCACCGAAGGTTGCGCGTCAGCGGCTCAGGGGGTGCTTTAATTCAGCGCCATGCTGAGCTTGCGGCGGTAGCTGTTGAGCATGGCCGTGGTTTCGTCTTCCTGCTGTGCCGACTTGCCGGTCAACTCGATGCCGCCGGCCGTCTTGCCGGGCACGCCGGCGTCGGCCTTGGGCTTGGCCGGGGTCAGCAGCTCGAGCACGCCCACATACAGCTTGCGCGCAGCGTCCTGGTTCCAGGTCTTGTCGCGCATGATGATTTCCAGCAGCTCGTCCATGGCTTCGGTCCACTGGCCTTCGGCGACCAGCACCCGGGCCTTGTCGAAGCGGGCGTCGAAATCGCGGCGGTTGGCGGCGATCAGCGCGTCGAAATCCTCGAGCGGCCAGTTGCCGCGCTCGTTGGTGTCGACAAACTGCAAGGCGTCGAGCCAGCGCGACAGCGCATCAAAGCGCAGCGCCAGCGGAATGCGCTTGAGCGGATCGCGCAGCAGGGCTTCGGCTTCTTCGAAGCCGCCCGTGGCGATCAGCAGACGCAGGTAGTCAAAGCGCGCGTCGTCATTGCCCGGGTCGGCGGCCACGGCATCGGCCAGCTTCTGCAGGGCGGCACCGGTGTCGCCGGCTTCGAGCAGCTGCTGCGCCGCATCGACTTCGGACTCGGCCGCCAGCACGGCTTCGGAAGGCAGGTGCTTGTCGAGGAATTCGCGCAGCTGGCCTTCGGTCTGGGCGCCCATGAAGCCGTCCACCGGCCGGCCGCCCATCATCAGCACACAGGTCGGCACCGAGCGGATGCCGAACATGCCGGCCAGCTGCTGCTCCTGGTCGGAGTCGACCTTGACCAGCTTGAAACGGCCGCCATAGGCGACTTCCAGCTGGTCCAGCAGCGGGCCCAGCGTCTTGCACGGACCACACCAGGGAGCCCAGAAGTCCACCAGCACGGGCACAGCCATCGAGGCGGTGATCACCTCGGCTTCAAAGTTTTCTATAGTGACATCGATCATGGGTCGAAGCCCTTTGACGGGCCGGTGGATAAGGGAAAAGTAAAATCACGGGTTCCACTTTGGAGGGCGCCTGCTTGGCCGCCCCACTTGACATGAAACCCATTCAAATCGGCGTAGTCATGGGCTCCAGCAGCGACTGGGACACCATGCAACACGCAGTGCAGATTCTCCAGCAATTTGGCATCGCCCATGAAGCGCAGGTCGTCTCGGCGCACCGTATGCCCGATGATATGTTCGCCTATGCCGAGGCGGCGGCGGACCGTGGCCTCAAAGCCATCATTGCCGGCGCGGGCGGGGCAGCCCACCTGCCGGGCATGATCGCGGCCAAAACCGTGGTGCCCGTGCTGGGCGTTCCCGTGGCCAGCCGCCACCTGCAAGGCGTGGACTCGCTGCACTCCATCGTGCAGATGCCCAAGGGCATCCCCGTGGCCACCTTCGCCATCGGTCAGGCCGGTGCGGCCAATGCCGCACTGTTTGCCGTGGCCTTGCTGGCCAGCGAAGACCCGGCCCTGCGCGCCAAGCTCGAAGCTTTTCGCGCCGAGCAGACCGCCGCGGCCCGTGCAATGACCCTGCCGCCGGTGGCGCCATGAGCGAGCTCCTCGCGCCCATCTTGCCCGGCGCCACGCTGGGCGTGCTCGGCGGCGGCCAGCTCGGACAGATGTTCGTGCACGCCGCCCAGGCCATGGGCTACCGTACGGCCGTGCTCGACGCCGACCCGACCAGCCCCGCTGGCCTGGTCAGCCACGCGCATGTGCGCAGCGGCTACGAAGACCCCCAAGGCCTGGCCGAACTGGCGCAGCTGTGCGCGGCCGTGACCACTGAGTTCGAGAACGTGCCCGCGGCCGCGCTGCGCACCCTGGCGCTCCAGCTGCCGGTCTCGCCCGCGGGCGACGCCGTGGCGATTGCCCAGGACCGTGCCGCCGAGAAAGCCCACTTTGTGCGCTGCGGCGTGCCCTGTGCGCCCTATGCGGAAATCACCACGCCCGCGCAGCTCGCGGCCGTGGGTGCGAATTTGCTGCCCGGCATTCTGAAGACCACGCGCATGGGCTACGACGGCAAGGGACAGGCCCGCGTACGCACGGCCGCCGAACTGGCTGCGGCCTGGGACGCGATGGGCCGCGTGGACTGCGTGCTCGAAAAAATGCTGCCGCTGGTGCACGAATGCTCGGTCATCGTGGCGCGCGGCCGCGACGGCGCCATCGTCCACCTGCCGGTGCAGCGCAATCTGCACCGCGACGGCATCCTGGCCGTGACCGAAGTCCATGCGGGCAACGTGCCTGAAACTCAGGCCGCTCAAGCCGTGGCCGCCGCCGAGTCGGTGGCCCACGGCCTGAACTACGTGGGCGTGCTGTGCGTGGAGTTCTTCGTGCTCGACGACGGCAGCCTGGTGGTCAACGAGATCGCCCCGCGCCCGCACAACAGCGGCCATTACAGCCAGAACGCAATGGATGTCTCGCAGTTCGAGCTGCAGGTGCGCTGCATGACCGGCCTGCCGCTGGTGCAGCCGCGCCAGCACAGCGCCGCCGTGATGCTCAACCTGCTCGGCGACCTGTGGTTCCAGGACGGCATGCCCCGGACTCCGGCCTGGGACCAGGTGCTGGCCCTGCCCGGCACCCACCTGCACCTTTACGGCAAGACCGATGCCAAGCCGGCGCGCAAGATGGGCCACTTGAACATCACCGCCGCCACGCCCGAGCAAGCCCGTGGCGTGGCCTTGCAGGCCGCCGCCATCCTGGGCATTGCGCCGTACTAGCCAAGGGCCTGCCATGATCCTCAACGGGAACCTGCCCGCGGCCATCGACCAGGCAGCGCACGCGCTGCAACGCGGTGAACTGCTGGGCCTGCCGACCGAAACCGTGTACGGCCTGGCCGCCGATGCCGACAACGAGGCGGCCGTGGCCGCCATCTTTGCCGCCAAGGGCCGGCCCAGCAACCACCCGCTGATCGTGCACGTCGCCGACGCAGCGGCGATCACGCGCTTCGCCAAGGAAGTGCCGCTGTTTGCCCAGCAACTGATCGACGCTTTCTGGCCCGGTCCGCTGACGCTGATCCTGCCGCGCCTGGCAGGCCGGGTGAGCGCGGCCACGGGCGGCCAGGACAGCGTGGGACTGCGGTGCCCCGCGCATCCGGTCGCACATTCCTTGTTGCAGGCTTGTACGAAACTGCAACCACCTGTATGGGGCGTGGCCGCACCCAGCGCCAACCGTTTCGGCCGCGTGAGCCCGACCACGGCCGCCCATGTGCAAAGCGAATTCGGCGACGACCTGCTGGTGCTCGACGGCGGCGAATGCGCGGTCGGCATCGAGTCGACCATCATCGACTGCACGCGCGGCGTGCCGGTGCTGCTGCGGCCCGGCGCCGTGTCGCGCGCCGACATCGCGCGCGCCTGCGGCATCACCCCCCTGTCAAAGGAAGAGCTGCCCGCGCACACGCCCCGCGCATCCGGCACCTTGCTCGCGCATTACGCCCCGGATGCCAAGGTACGGCTGATGGACGCGAAGCAACTGCAAGCCGGCCTGGACCTGCTGGGCGCCGACGCTGCCCATCTGGCGGTGTATGCTCGAACTCCTTTGCAGATGGCTTCGGCCAAAGTCCAGTTGCGTCGCATGCCGGACGATGCCGATGCCGCTGCGCGTGAACTGTTCGCCACGTTGCGCCATTTTGACGCCACGGGTGTTCGGCTGATCTGGATAGAAACACCGCCGTCCACGCCTGCGTGGGAAGGCGTGCGTGACCGCCTGCAGCGTGCGGCGGCCGCTTAAGTCCGCGAATCCGCCTCGTTAAACTCTTGTCCACATTCCTTCTGGAGAATCTCATGGCAGCAAATTGGATGCGTCGTACCGCCTTGGTCGTCGCTTGTGCATCGACTGTGCTGCTTGCGGCCTGCGGCTCAAGCACCACGGATTCGGCAATCACGCCCAGCCGTTTCATCGGCTTTGGCGATGCCATCATCGATGTCGGCCAGAACGGCTCCAGCTACTCCGTCAATGACGGCACGGTCAACAACTGGGCCCTTTACGTGGCCCAGCAGTACGGCAAGACGCTGACCGCTTCGTCCAAGGGCGGCCTGAACTACGCCTACGGCAATGCCCGCATCGCGGCCACGCCCGACGCCGCCGGCAATGCCGCCACGCCTACGCTGGCCGCGCAGATCAACGGCTTCCTGGCCTCGGGCAGCGCCCTGCAAAATGACGATGTGGTGCTGCTCAGCGCCGGCACCAGCGACATGATTGTCGCCCTGTCGTCCGTGATCGACGGCTCGCAGACTGCCACCCAGATCGAAGCCACGGCCCGCACGCTCGGCAAGCAGTACGCTGACCAGATCCGCCGCCTGACCACCGCCGGCGCCAAGCATGTGGTGTTCACCGGCACCTACGACCTGGGCAAATCGCTGTGGGCGATTGAAAAAGGCAAGGTCGACGTAGCCTCCGCCGCCAGCAAGGCCTTCAACGAAAGCCTGCTGATCGGGGTCAATGACCTGGGCAATGTCGCGCTGTACGTGGACCTGACCTATTACGTCAACCTGCTCGTCTTTTCGCCCAGCGGCTACAGCTTCACGAACGTCACCACGCCGGTCTGCACTTCGGTGGACGCAGGCCCGGGCATTGGCATTGGCGCAGGCCAGATCAACTCGGCACTGTGCACCACGGCGACGCTGCTCCCCGGCGCCAGCCAGAATGCCTACCTGTTCGCCGACAAGGTCTACCTCACGCCTTCGGCCTATCGCCAGTTCGGCACCTACGCTTACGACAAGTTCAAGGCACGCTGGTAAATCACCGGCCCACGGCCTTGCCACGAACCGACCCTCTGGGTCGGTTTTTTCATGGCCTGCGCGCGGCGCTTCATTTCTCCTGCGCGATCACCTGCTGAAAAAATCGGCGCGCCGCCAGTGCTCCCACGACACCGGCCACCACCATGGCTGTCCATTGCGTCTTCATGCTGTGCCTCCCGATTCTGGTGTGACGGAACCTGCAGGCCGTTCCAGCCTGCACGCCCCCACCTTATCGAGGCGCGAGGTCGCTGGCCGCCAGATCGCTGGCCGCCCGATCGCTGGCCGCCCATTCCACCAAAGCGGCCAAGGCCGGGCGGGCCGCCGCAGCCTGGCTGTGATTGACCATCGCCACCAGCACATAACGCCGCCCGCTGGCGGCATGCACAAAGCCGGCCAGGGCCGACGCATCGCGCAATGTGCCGGTCTTGAGGTGGGCCACGCCGGTCGCACGCGACCGATTGCGGCGCAGCGTGCCATCCACGCCCAGCACGGGCAGCGAGGCCAGGAATTCAGGCATCACCGGCGAGGCCCAGGCCACCTGCAGCATGCGCGCCAGGCCCTGGGCCGTGATGCGGGAATCGCGGCTCAGGCCCGCGCCGTTATCCACCACGGGCAGCTCCTGCTGGCCCACCCGTTGCCGCCACCACTGGTCCAGAACGGCACGCGCGCTGTCCCAGCTGCCCACCCCCGTGCGCTGCCAGCCCAAGGTCAGGAAAACCTGCTGGGCCATCACGTTGTTGCTATATTTGTTGATATCCCTGACCACTTCGGACAGGGCTGGCGACTCGACAGTCATGGCCGGCGTCAGGCCAGCCGGCACCTTCCCTTCACGCACCGTGCCGCCGAGCTGTCCGCCCAGTTCGCGCCACATGCCTTCGATCGCCCGCGCCGCGAACTGCGCGCTGTCGACCGGCGCCACCGCCCAGTTGCGTTCGCCGCAGGAGAGCGGGTAATTGCCCGCAAAAGCCATGCGCCCCGGATCCTCCAAAGTGCCTTGCAGACGCGCATGCCAGTCGCCGCAGGGCGTGCCTTCGGGCGCCAGCGGCACGCTGGCCTGCAGCGCCATGCCGGCCAGCGGCGGGTCGTACTGGATACGGGCCAGGCCGGCTGCCGCATCCGGCAAGAAACCCATGATCAAGGACTTGTAATTGACCAGCAGGGCATCGGGCGAGACGTTGTAGGGCCGCAACGGCTCACCGTCAAACCGTCCCGGGTCGTGCGCGGCCAGCGCAAACGCCGAACGGTCCAGCACGATATCTCCGGCGATAGTGCGCACGCCCTGAGCCTGCAGGCGGCGCAGCGCCAGCCACAGACGCTCCATCACCAGCCGCGGATCGCCCTGGCCCTGGATATACAGCGGGCCCTGGAGCACGCCAGCGCGCACCGGACCGCCCAGATAAAACGGGGTGCGCCAGGTATAGGCCGGGCCCAGCTGGTCGAGCGCGGCAAAGGTGGTCACCAGCTTCATCACCGAGGCCGGGTTCATGGCCAGCGCGGGTTGGTAGGCCAGGCGCGGGGCCTTGCCGCCTTCGGCTTCGACCACCACCACCGACAGCGCCTCCTGCGGCAACTGGGCACGCGCCAGCGCGGCCACCACCGCCGGCGGCAAGGCCGAGGAAGACGGGGGGGCGGCCAGGGCCGGCACAGCAAGGCAAAAGCACAAGGCCAGGACGGCCCGCGCACGATGACGGGCGACCCGCAGGCGCCCCACAACAGACTGCAACAACATAGCCAGCCAGTCTAGCGGCACCGGGCTTTGCCGGCGCGGCGCACAAGGACTGGCGCCGGCGCCGATAATCAAAGGCTTGCGCACCTGCGCTTTGCCGTCCTTTCTCGCGCCCCCCCATGAACCTGCTTGCCTTCGATACCAGCACCGACACCCTTTGCATTGCCGTACAGCGCGCCGACGCGCTGTGGCAGCACCGCGGGCCGGGCGGCGCCCAGACGTCAGCCCATCTGCTGCCGTCCATTCAGCGGCTGATGGGCGAAGCGCAACTGGACTTCAAGGCGCTCGACGCCATCGTCTTCGGACGCGGCCCGGGCTCGTTCACCGGTCTGCGCACGGCCTGCTCGATTGCCCAGGGCCTGGCCTTTGGTGCCGGCGTACCGGTGCTGCCGGTCGACACCCTGCTGGCGGTGGCCGAGGAAGCGCGCACGGTCCATGGCTGCACGCAAGTCGTGGCCGTGCTCGACGCGCGCATGAACGAGGTCTACCACGCGCCCTACCGCTGGCAGGATGGCGCCTGGCTGGCGGAAGGCGAGCTCGGCCTGTGCGCGCCCGAAGCCCTGCCCGTGCCCGCGGGCTGGACCGTCGCCGGCAACGCCCAGGCAGCCTACGGCGAGCGCCTCGCGCCCCAGGCGCTGCATGTGGCAGCCCTGCCCACGGCCGCGGCCCTGCTGCGCCTGGCGCCCGGCCTGCTCGCGACGCAAGGCAGTCTGCCGGCCGGCGCGGCCCTGCCCTTGTATATCCGCGATAAAGTGGCACAAACTACCGCCGAACGCGCCGCCGCGCGCCTGGCCGCCAACCCTGCCCCCTGACCGCCCATGAGTTCCGCCAGCACGCATGCCTTCGCCGATCAGGAAGAATTCCGCTTTGCGCCCCTGACGGTGGACTGGCTGGAAGCCTTGTTGCCCATAGAGCAGCAGGCCTACAGCCACCCCTGGACGCGCGGCAACTTCATCGATTCGCTGGCCTCGGGCTATGAAGCCCAGCTGCTGCTGGATGCCCAGGGCCAGTTGCTGGGCTACTTCGTGGCCATGCCCGTGCTCGACGAAGTCCACCTGCTCAACATCACCGTCGCGCCCGCCCACCAGGGCCGGGGCTGGGCCCGGGTCATGCTCGACGGGCTGACGCTGTGGGCACGCCAGCGCAATGCCCGCTGGCTATGGCTGGAAGTGCGTGAGAGCAACACCCGCGCCCGCGCCCTCTACGAAAAAAATGGCTACCAACAGATTGCCCAGCGCAAGAACTATTACCCGGCAGTCGACGGCCAACGCGAGCACGCCATCATCATGAGCAAGAAGCTATGGCCCTGAATCTCGACGCGCGCCAGCGCGCCATGTTGCTGGAAATGGGGATTACCGTCTGGTTGCCCGGCCCACCAGAGGCGCTGAGCGCGCCCATGGCGCCCGTGATGGCGGCGGTAGCCGTCGCCGACAGGCCGGCCCCGGCCCACCGTGCGGCCCCAGCACCGTCCGCGCCCGCACGGGCTCCAGCGGCTGCAGCCCCCGCCTCCCGCACTCCGGCCCAACTGCCGGCCCAAACCCCGAGCATCAGCCAGCCGACAGCCACGGGCTGGCGGCTGCACCCGGCCCGCCCGGTCTACGCGCCCGCCGAAACGGCAGACGCCGCGGCCGACGGCGGCTGGCTGATCCTGCTCGAACACCCGACAGCCACGGGCCTGCCCGCCCACCCGGCATCCGCCCCCGACCCGACGGCCGCTGGCACGGCGCTCGAGGGTGACGCCGCGCGCTTGCTGGACAACATGCTGCGGGCATTGCGGCTGCACCGGCATCCACGCGTCTGGAGTGCCACGCTGGAGCGCGAAACCGCCCAGACCACAGCGGCCGAAGACAGCCGGCCCCTGGACGACGGCCTGCAAGCCATGGTCCAGACCTTGCGCCCGGCCCGCATCCTGGTGCTGGGCCTGTCGGCGGCACGCGCCGTGCTCGGCCGCAGCGATGCACTGGGCCGGCTGCGCGCCGAGCCCCACCAGGTCGCCGGCCTGCCGGCCGTGGTCACCTACGACCCCGGCTACCTGCTGCGCGCCGCGCACGCCAAGCCCGCGGCCTGGGCTGACCTGTGCAGGGCCCGTATGTTGCACACCCCCTGAGCGGCTGCGCGTCTTCCCCCTTGCTGAGGCGCGCCAGTTACAGGGACTGTGGGTCGTTCGAGCGCCAAGAAGAAGCCCCCCGCGCCGGGCTTTTCTGTTGGGCAGTGCCCGGCGGCAATGCCATAATTCCCGACTTCAATATCTAGGAGATCGCTCCGTGGAAACCTACCCTAGTTGGTAGCTTTCAACTCCCATCGTGCCTGCTGCGGGGGTTGAAAGCGCTACCTCTTTCACCGCTGCAAGCCAAAAAATGACATGGGAGTGAGCGATGCTCAACATCTTTACGTTGGCCAATGGCCGCCTGGTTCAGGAAGAAATCGACTCGCTGGAAGAGCTGGCACGGTTTCAACCTATCTGGGTGGACCTGGAATCGCCTACGCTGGAAGAAAAACGCTGGATCAAACAGCATTACGGCCTGTCGATTCCTGAAGACGCCATGGACGAGGACATCGAGGAATCCGCGCGTTTTTACGAAGAAGACAACGGCGAACTGCACATCCGCAGCGACTTCTTGATCGACGATGACGAAGACCCGCGCTCGGTGCGCGTGGCTTTCATCCTGAACCAGCACAACGCCGAGCTCAAGAGCCGCGGCGTGCTATTTTCCATCCATGACGAAGACGTGCCCGTGTTCCGCCTGCTGCGCATGCGTGCGCGGCGCGCGCCCGGCCTGCTCGAGGATGCCAAGGAAGTGCTGCTCAAGCTGTTCGACGCCGACGCAGAGTACTCGGCCGACACGCTGGAGCGCATTTACGACGCGCTGGAAAAAGTCAGCACCCAGGTGCTGTCGGGCGAGGTCGACGACGCGCGCGCCAGCGAAGTGCTGTCGGCCATCGCCTTGCAGGAAGATTTGAACTCGCGCATCCGCCGCAACGTCATGGACACGCGCCGCGCCGTCAGCTTCATGATGCGCAGCAAGATGCTCAACGCCGAGCAGTTCGAGGAAGCGCGCCAGATTCTGCGCGACATCGAGTCACTGGACAGCCACACGGCCTTCCTGTTCGACAAGATCAACTTCTTGATGGACGCCACGGTCGGTTTCATCAACATCAACCAGAACAAGATCATCCGCATCTTCTCGGTGGCCAGCGTGGCGCTGCTGCCGCCCACGCTGGTGGCCAGCGCCTACGGCATGAACTTCAAGTTCATGCCCGAGCTGGACTGGGCGCTGGGCTACCCCTTCGCACTGGCGCTGATGGCCATCAGCGCCGTCGCACCGATGCTGTACTTCAGCAAGCGGGGCTGGTTGAAATAACCCCCCCCTGTGCGGCTGCGCCGCTTCCCCCAAGGGGGACGGCACCCTCGCTGCGCGGCGGCGCTTGCTCGGTGCCCCCTTGCTGGGGCGCGCCAGTAGCATGGGTCGCGGGTCGCGCGAGCGCTGCAAAAATTCAGCCCCCGTTCGGCTATCGCTGCGGCAGCCGTTCCAAGAATCCGGTGAGGATGTGCTGCGCATAGCGGCTGGCCACGGTTTGCACGAAAGCCGCGAAGTCGACCGATGCGCTGTCGTCGGCGCGATCGGAGATGGTGCGCATGGCGGCGAACGGCACGCCATAGTCGTGGCAGGTCTGGGCCACGGCCGCGCCTTCCATTTCTACGGCCAGCACCGCATGGCCCGCGGCTTCGAGGCCGGCGCGCAGCGACTGCGAGGCCTGGGCCGTGCCGACGAACTGGTCGCCGCTGACCACCAGGCCCTGGTGCGCGCGCGCCGCGCTGCCGACGCAGGCCTGGCTGGCCGCATGCAGCGCCGCGCTCATCACCGGGTCGCAGGCCAGGCGCGTGCGGCCGTAACCGGGCAGCTCCCAGCGCGGGAACAGCGGCGAAGCGTCGAGGTCATGCTGCAGGTATTCGCTGGCCACGACCACGTCGCCGACCTGCACGCCAGCGCCCACGCCGCCCGCGACGCCAGTGAAGACAATGCGCGTGACGCCAAAACGCTCGATCAGCGCCGCGGCCGTGGTGGCGGCAGCCACCTTGCCTATGCCCGACAGCGCGCAGACCACGTCATGGCCATGGCCCGTGCCCTGCCAGCGGCCTTGCCAGAACTGCCGGCCCGCATGGCGCGTGCCGCGCACGTCCTGCAACATCTCAACCCAACCGGCCTGCTCTTCGGGCAGGGCGCTCAAAATGGCAATCGTCATGTGCTTCCAAGGCGTGCAAAAAGAAACCGCCGCCCAACCTCAAGAGACTGGGCGGCGGGCGCCTATTGTGCGGTGGATTGCATCCGGCCACGGCCGGCGGGTTTTTGGCAGCGGCCTTACTTCCTCAGCTCGCGGCGCAGGATCTTGCCGACAGGCGTCTTGGGCAGCTCCGTGCGGAACTCGATCACGCGCGGCTGCTTGTAGCCCGTGAGGTGGGAGCGGCAGAAGTCGCGCACGGCCTGCTCGGTCAGGCCCGGGTCTTTCTTCACGATCACCAGTTTCACGGCCTCGCCCGTCTTCTCGTCGGGAATACCGACCACCGCGCATTCCAGCACGCCCGGGCATTTGGCCACCACGTCTTCGACTTCGTTGGGGTAGACGTTGAAACCGCTGACCAGCACCATGTCCTTCTTGCGGTCGACCACCTTGAAAAAGCCGTTTTCATCGAACGTGCCGATGTCGCCGGACTTGAAGAAGCCGTCGGCCGTCATGGACTTGGCGGTTTCGTCGGGCAGTTGCCAGTAACCGGCCATGACCTGCGGGCCCTTGATGACGATTTCGCCCGGCTGGCCGGGTTCGGTCACTTCGTTGCCCGCATCGTCGATCAGCTTCATGTAGGTGCTGGGCAGGGGCACGCCGATGGTGCCGGTGAACTGGCTCACGGTGACGGGATTGCAGCTGACCGAAGGGCTGGTTTCCGACAGGCCATAGCCCTCGCAGATCGGGCAGCCGGTCTTCTCCAGCCACAGCTGGGCCACGGCGCTTTGCACCGCCATGCCGCCGCCGACCGACACTTTGAGGTGCGACCAGTCCACGGTATTGAAATCGGGATGGTGGGCTAGGCCGTTGAACAGCGTGCTGACGGCCGGAAAACTGTGGAAGCGGTGCTTGGACAGCTCCTGCAGCGTGGCCTTGAGGTCGCGCGGATTGGGAATCAGCAGGGTCTTGCCGCCCGTGCGCATGGACAGCATCATGTTCACCGTGAAGGCGAAGATATGGTACAGCGGCAGGGCGCAGACGCTGGTGGGTTGTTCGCCCGCGGGGACCTTGCCCATGGCCGGCGCATTCCAGGCTTCGGACTGCAGCACGTTGGCAATCACATTGCGGTGCAGCAGCACGGCGCCCTTGCTCACGCCCGTCGTGCCGCCGGTGTACTGCAGCAAGGCGATATCGTCGGCCTTCAGCTGCGGGGCCTGGAAGCTGGCATGCGCGCCCTTGGCCAGCGCATCATTGAAGCGCACGGCACCGGGCAGCTGGAAAGGCGGCACCATTTTCTTCACCTGGCGCACCACGTAGTTGACCAGCATGCCCTTGATCAGGCCCAGCGAGTCGCCCATGGCGCACAGCACCACATGCTTGACGGCCGTGGCGGCGATGCAGGCCTGCAGCGTGGTGGCAAAGTTCTCGATGACGACAATCGCCTTGGCACCCGAGTCCTTGAGCTGGTGTTCGAGCTCCGGCGCGGTGTACAAGGGGTTCACATTGACCACCACGTAGCCCGCGCGCAGCACGGCGGCCACGGCCACCGGGTACTGCGGCATATTGGGCATCATCAGCGCCACGCGATCGCCCTTGACCAGGCCCAGCCCCTGCAGATACGCGGCAAACGCCCGGCTTTGCGCATCGGTCTGGGCATAGGTCAGTTCCTTGCCCATGAAGCTGTACGCCACGCTGTCGCGGTGCCGGGTGAATGCCTCTTCCATCAGGGCCACCAGCGACGTGTATTGGGAGGCATCGATATCCGCAGGCACCCCTTGGGGATACGCGCCCAGCCAGGGACGATCACTCATAGTCTTTGTGTCTCCATTGTTTGTTCGCCAAAGCTCAGACGATTGTCAGCGTAGCCCCGTACGCTGGCAGCCTGTGATTACCCTAGTCAATGGACCGCGGCCCCAAAACTGGCGTGGCCCGGCAAGGGCCGCCGCTCAGGGGGCGCCTTTGATCAGGGCGATCCCGGGAAAGCCGGCACCACCAGCTGACCGTCCAGCGAAGACAGGCTGTCGCGCGCGGCGCTGGCCACGGCCAGGGCCCAGGCGCGTTGCTGCCGGACCTGGCTGCCCGTCTCGGTCTGCAGCAGGCGCTGATCGGCGACGATTTGCAGCTCCACAAAGCCCCCGTCCTCGGTCGCGAAGCGGTAGCTCAAGTGGCTGTAGGCCCGCTGGGGCTGCAGCCGGTTGCGCTCCAGCCAGGCCTGGGTTTCGGGCTTGGTGCGCTGCAGCCACTGCTGCGCATCGGCATTGCGGCGCAAGCGCAGGCAATCCAGGCGGTCGGGACTGCCGGAGGCGTCATCGCGCATCAGCACGTCCAGCTCGCGCGGACAGCCCACGCCCCAGGTCACGGGTTTCCAGAACAGGTTGGAGGCATTGGTGCGCACCAGCAGCACCGCCAGCGTCTCGCGCTGCGGTCCGCGCAGCACCAGCGCACGGCTGCGCAGCGCCACCTTGGCGGCCGCCGCCGGCATGGCTGCCCAGGCCTCATCGGCAGCACCCAGATCGGCCCAGGAGCCCGCGGGCAAAACGAGCTGCGCCCGACCCACCGCATAGTTCCCTGCCGGCGCTTTCGACGTTGCCGGCGTTTGCAGAGCACAGCCACTCAAGCCCAGCAGTACGCCGGCGCCCCACAACGCCCAGCGCGCCCTCGGCCATCCCATTCTCTTCATGCCTTGGTCTCCCTGCTCATGAACGCAGCCTGCCAGGCCGGTTCGGATTGTTATCAGTAGAGCACATGCTGCACGCTGCGCGGGAAAAACGCAAACCAGGAATATGCCCCCCACGCCTGCTTGCTTCACGTAGCCGCTGCCCCCACAAGGGGTCCGCGGTCCGGCGACGCACGCAAAAAAAGCCCCGAGGCCAAGAGGCCTGGGGGCTTTTGCGGTGGCTGCGGCCCCTGCGGGGGCGATGCAGCGCGGCCGGCTTCAGTTCACCACTTGCTTCAGCACGCCCTGGGCGTACATGCCGGCGACGACTTGCAGGTTGTGGCCCTTGATCTTGCCGGCCTGGCCTTCGCAGCCGAATTCCATGTAGCGCTGCTTGCAGATCTGCTTGGCAGCTTCGCGGGCAGGCTTGAGCCATTCGCGGGCATCGAACTTCTCGGGGTTCTCGAACAGGAACTTGCGCACCGCGGCCGTCATGGCCAGGCGGATGTCGGTGTCGATGTTGATCTTGCGCACGCCGTACTTGATGGCTTCCTGAATTTCTTCCACGGGCACGCCGTAGGTTTCCTTCATGTTGCCGCCGTACTGGCGAATGATGGCCAGCAGTTCCTGGGGCACGGACGAGGAGCCGTGCATCACCAGGTGGGTGTTGGGCAGGCGGGCGTGGATGTCCTTGACGCGCTGGATCGACAGGATGTCGCCTGTGGGCTTGCGCGTGAACTTGTAGGCGCCATGGCTGGTGCCGATGGCGATGGCCAGCGCGTCGAGCTGCGTGGCCTTGACGAACTGCGCGGCTTCTTCGGGGTCGGTCAGCATCTGGCTGTGGTCCAGCTTGCCCACGGCGCCGATGCCGTCTTCTTCACCGGCTTCGCCGGTTTCCAGCGAACCCAGGCAGCCCAGCTCGCCTTCCACGGTCACGCCCACGCGGTGGGCCATTTCCACGACCTTGCGGGTCACTTCGACGTTGTAGTCGAACGAAGCCGGCGTCTTGCCGTCTTCCATCAGCGAGCCGTCCATCATCACCGACGAGAAGCCCAGGTCGATCGCGCCCTGGCAGATCGCTGGCGACTGACCGTGGTCCTGGTGCATGACCAGGGGAATGTGCGGGTACTGTTCGATCGCAGCCTGGATCAGGTGCTTGATGAAGGCTTCGCCGGCGTACTTGCGAGCGCCAGCGCTGGCTTGCAGGATCACGGGTGCGCCGACTTCATCGGCCGCAGCCATCACGGCCTGGACTTGCTCCAGGTTGTTGACGTTGAAAGCAGGAATGCCATAGCCGTTTTCTGCAGCATGGTCGAGCAGTTCGCGCATCGAGACGAGGGACATGGTCGTGGATCCAATTCAGGGTGGGTTAACAGCCCGCGGTGTGAGTCCGGGCCCAGCGGTGGTAACCGCTGTGTAACCCGAGATTTTACCCGGGCTGCAAAGCCCGCACCAGTGCTGCCGTTGCCGCCCCCGACCGGACTCAGTTATCCATGGAGCTCGCAACTCCCAAGACCGACGCAACTGGCGCCCCCCAGCAAGGGGGCAGCGAGGAAGGGCCGCACCTAGGCGGCCCCCCCGAACCGAGGCTGCCGTCCCCCTCCCGCGAAGCGAGAGAGGGGGAAGCGGCGTAAGCCGCTCAGGGGGAGCCTCTTAGCTAGCTCTGCAGATCTGCAGCATATTGGTCCCGCCTGGCTGCCCCATGGGCAGGCCGCAGGTGATGGCGTAGACGTCGCCCTGCTGCACGATGCCGCGGGCCTTGAGGTGGGCTTCGGCCTGTTGCAGCGCCGTGTCACGGTCGGCCGAAGTGTCCATCAGCAGCGGGCGCACGTTGCGGTACAGCGCCATGCGCCGCTGGGTCTGGACCTTGGGCGTCAAGGCGTAGATCGGGATGTGGATGCGCCGGCGGCTCATCCACAGCGCCGTCGAGCCGCTGTCGGTCATGGCCACCAGGGCCTTGGCACCCAGGTGGTGGGCGGTGAACAGCGCGCCCATGGCGATGCTCTGGTCGATGCGGCCAAAAGTGCGACCGGTGAAGTCCGCATCGCGCTCCACATCTTCCGCGGCTTCGGCGGCCGTGCAGATGCGGGCCATTTCTTCCACCGTTTCCAGTGGGTACTTGCCGGCCGCAGTTTCCGCGCTGAGCATCACGGCGTCCGTGCCGTCGAGCACGGCATTGGCCACGTCGCTGACTTCGGCGCGCGTGGGCACGGGGTTGGTGATCATGCTTTCCATCATCTGCGTCGCGGTGATGACGACCTTGTCCATCTCGCGCGCCATGCGGATCATCTTTTTCTGCAGCGCCGGCACGGCGGCATTGCCCACTTCCACGGCCAGGTCGCCACGCGCGACCATGATGCCGTCGGACACGCGCAGGATGTCGGCCAGGTGGGGAATCGCTTCGGCACGCTCGATCTTGGCGATCAAGCCGGGCTTGTGGCCCCAGGGAGCGCCGGCCACATTGCACAGCTGGCGCGCCATTTCCATGTCGGTGGCGTTCTTCGGAAAACTCACGGCCACATAGTCGGCCAGCAGGCCCATGGCGGTCTTGATGTCTTCCATGTCCTTGGCCGTCAGCGCCGGCGCCGTGAGGCCCCCGCCCTGCTTGTTGATGCCCTTGTTGTTGGACAGCTCGCCGCCGAGCTTGACGGTGGTGTTCACCTCTTCGCCCAGCACCGAATCCACGGTGAGCACGATCAGTCCGTCATTGAGCAGCAGCAGGTCGCCGGGCTTCACGTCGCGCGGCAGTTCCTTGTAGTCCAGGCCCACGCCCAGCAGGTCGCCAGGCGCGGTGCGCGAAGCATCCAGCACGAAAGGCGCGCCGGGCACGAGCATGACCCGGCCTTCGGCAAACTTGCCGACGCGGATCTTGGGGCCTTGCAGGTCGGCCATGATGGCCACTTCACGGCCCGCACGCTGGGCCGCGGCGCGCACCATGGTGGCGCGGTCGATATGGTCCTGCGCCGTGCCGTGGCTGAAGTTCAGTCGCACGACGTTGACGCCGGCGCGCACCATGCGCTCGAGCAGTTGCGGATCGCTAGACGCAGGACCCAGGGTGGCAACAATCTTGGTGGCGCGGGTCAACGGCTTGGACATAAGGCTTTCGCAAATGGTGATCGGAATTCGATTCTCACACGGAAGCGGTTACATGGAGGGTACGAAATGAGGCCCCCACGCTTGCTCGCTTCGCGTAGCCGCTGCCCCCCGAGGGGGCCGTCCGCCGCCTTGGGGCGGCCCGGCGGCGGCGGGTTGCCCCCACGCTTGCTTGCTTCGCGTAGCCGCTGCCCCCCGAGGGGGCCGTCCGCTGGCTTGGGGGGGCCGCCCAGGTGTGGCCCGGCGCCTGCGGAGTTGCCCCCACGTTCGCCCACTGCGTGTGGGTCGCGCTGGGGGGCGAAGCCCCCCAGGGCCCTTACAGCACCGGCCCGATCAGCCCGTGCGAGAACAGATAGGTCAGCAAATGGGCCAGCAGCGCCGCTTCCAGGCCGTAGCGCCAGCACAGGAAACCGGCCATCAGCCCATAGACAGCCTTGAACATCATCACATGCACCAGCATCAGCCAGGGCAAGGGCCCCAGCAGCCACTCGGCGAGCAGCCAATGGATCACCGCCCACAGCAGCGCGCACAGCACCACCGCCGTCCAGCCCATGGCCCGCGTGGGCGCCGCATTGCTGCCCGCCAGCCGCCACACGCCCCAGAACACGATGGCCAGCATGCCCCAACGCATCAGCAATTCACTGGTCAGCCCGCCGTACAGCATCTTGGGCAGCAGCGACATGGCGTACAGCGGCTCCGCGGCCTTGAGGCTGTCAGGCCACAGAACGGCCGCGGTGACCAGCCAGGCCGCACCGATCACGCCGCCGGCGATGCCCGGCAGCCACAGGTTCTTGAGGGGCAGGCGCGGCGAGCGCCCGGCGATCCAGGTCGTCAGCACGGGCGCGGCCAGGCCTACGCGCGGGGCCAGCAGCACACCGATGCCCACCGCCAGCGCCAGCACCAAGGCCAGCAGCAGCAACTGCAGGCCCGGGGGATGGCCCGTGCGCAGCGGCACGGCATGAAAATCCAGCCACTGCGGAACAATCGACCACACCAGGGCCGACATGCCGGGCATGCCCAGCAGCCAAAGCACGGCGAAGATGCGCCACTGCAGACGCGGTGGTGCGAGGGGCGGGCTGGAAGCGTCGGACATGGGGCAGGCGGTCAGCAAAAAAGCAAGCGCAGTCCGGGGCGTGCGCGGGCGCCAGCAGCCTTCATGCCAGATCGCGCATCAGCGCTTCGATCTCATCGGGCTTGACAGGCACGCCGCGTGAAATCAACTCACATCCGCTGTCGGTGACGATGGCGTCATCCTCGATGCGGATGCCGATGTTGTGGAACGCTTCCGGCAGGTCAGCACTGGCGCGCAGGTACAGGCCAGGCTCGATGGTGGTGCACATGCCCGCGCGCAGGATGCGGCTGGGGCGCTGGGTGACGACTTCGCCGCTCAGCGGATCGCGGCGTGCCTGGCCGACATCGGGCTCGCCGGCTTCGACGTAGCTGCCGCAGTCGTGCACGTCCATGCCCAGCCAGTGGCCGGTGCGGTGCATGTAATACGGGAAATAGGCGCGGGTGGCGATCACGTCCTGGGCCGAACCCACGCGGTTGACGTCGAGGATGCCCAGATCCAGCAGGCCCTGGGCCAGCACGGCCAGCGTCGCATCATGCGGGTCGCTGAAGCGCTTGCCCGGGCGGGTGACCGCCACGGCCGCTTCCTGGCTGGCCAGCACCAGGTCGTAGACCGCGCGCTGCGGGCCGCTGAACTTGCCGTTGGCCGGAAAAGTGCGGGTGATGTCGCTGGCATAGCCGTCGAGCTCACAGCCTGCGTCGATCAGCACCAGGTCGCCCGAGCGCACCAGGGCCTTGTCGGCCTGGTAGTGCAGCACGCAGGCATTGGCGCCGGCCGCGACGATGGAGCCGTAGGCCGGGTACTGCGAGCCATGCTGGCGGAATTCGTGCAGCAGTTCGGCGTCGAGGTGGTATTCACGCACCTCCTCGCCGGCACGCAGCATGCGCGCCGAGCGCTGCATGGCACGGATATGGGCGCCGGCGCTGATCTGCGCGGCCCGGCGCATGATGTCCTGCTCGTGCACGTCCTTGACCAGCCGCATCTCGTCGAGCAGCGCACACAGGTCGCCCTGCTGCGTCGGGCACTGCACGCCCAGGCGCACGCGGGCGCGGACCTGGGCCAGCCAGGTTTCCACCTGCGCGGCCAGGCCGGTATGCGTGGCGAACGGGAACCACACGCAGTCGGTGTTGTCCAGCAGGCGCGGCAGGCGGGTGTCTATGTCGTTGCTCGAATAGGCCTGGTCCACGCCCAGCGCGGCCACGGCGGCTTCCGGCCCGAGGCGAAAGCCGTCCCAGATTTCGCGCTCCAGGTCCTTGGGCTGGCAGAACAGCGTGCTGCTGCCATCGCCCCTGAGCACCAGGCAGGCCTGGGGCTCGGTGAATCCGGTCAGGTAGTAGAAATAGCTGTCATGCCGATAGAGAAAGTCCGTGTCGCGGTTGCGCGAACGCACCGGCGCGGTGGGAATGATGGCAACACCCTGGGCGCCCAGCTGGGCGGCCAAGCGCGCGCGGCGTTGGGCATAAACAGAAGTCATGCCGGCTATCGTACTGCGCAGTTGCTTGCAAATGTATCCCCTGAATTAATTCCAGGACAACAATTCACATTCCTGGCCGCAGCGCGCTGAACGCAGGTCGCGGCCTTGTCCTACGCCGCTCGCCAGCAAGTGCTGCATACCCCTCAGAATGCCGAAGCGATCAGGCTCAAACCGGCCACCAGCAGCAGGCCGCACACCAGCCATTGGGTCAGCCGCTGCGGCAGGGGCAGCGGGTATCTGGCATGCAGCCAGGTCACTGCCGTCACCACCGGAAAGGCCACGGCACTCACCCAGAGCACATTGCTCCCCAGGTCGCCCGCCGCGACGACCACGCCCATGCGCAACACCGAGCAGGTCAGGAACATCACCAGCAGGCACTGGCGCACCAGCAGCGGCGCGAGCGGCTGGCGATAGAGGTGGTAGACCATGGGCGGGCCGGCCGTGGAAAACAGCCCGCCCAACAGCCCCGACAGCAGACCCGCGGTCCACAACGAGCCCTGGCCGGACATCTGGCTGCGCGTCTTCGTCTGCGCCATCAGCGCCACCGAGCAACCCACAATGGCCACGCCCAGCAACAGGCGCAGCACGCTGAGTGCATTGCCGCTGAGCCAGTTCAGCAGCGCCAGCCCGCCGATCACACCGATCACGCTGCTGATGAGCATGGGCCGCAGCATGGCCCATTGAGGCTGGAAAGGGTGGCTGCGCAGATAGACCACGCCATTGACCAGGGACAGCAGGCCGGCCACGTTGGCCGCATCGGCAATCGGCATCAGCTGCAGGGCGCCGGCCAGGCCCACCAGGATCAGGCCGAAAGCAAAGCCGGTGAGGTTCTGGCACAGCGAAGCCAGGGCCACGACGCCGAAGAAAAACAGGTACTGGGTAACACTCATGAAGCAGCGCAAACCGGTTGCGCGAAAGATCGGGGGGAAGACAAAGAACTGCCCATCAAGGGGACGGTTTCAGGTAACGATAATGCAGTACATCGCCCATGCAACTGGCGCGCCCCAGCAAGGGGGCAGCGAGGAAGGGCCGCCCCGCACCGAGGCTGCCGTCCCCCTCCACCGAAGGTTGAGAGGGGGAAGACGGGGCGCGCCTAGCGCGAAGCGGCTCAGGGGGTGTTCCCCAATAATTGCCGCAGCACGAAGGGCAGGATGCCACCGTGACGGTAGTAGTCGGCTTCGATGGGCGTGTCGATGCGCAGCGTCACGGTGCGCCGGATCTGGCTGCCGTCGGCGCGGGTGATGCACAGCTCGGCGTCGCTTTGCGGCGTGAGCTGCGGGTCGGGAATGACTTCGACATGCTCGTCGCCGACCAGTCCCAGGCGGCTCCAGCTGTCCTCGCCACGGAACTGCAGCGGCAGCACGCCCATGCCCACCAGGTTGTTGCGGTGGATGCGCTCGAAGCTGCGCGCCACCACGGCCTTGATGCCCAGCAGCTGCGTGCCCTTGGCCGCCCAGTCGCGGCTCGAGCCCGTGCCGTACTCCTCGCCGGCGAACACCACGCTGCCCCGGCCTTCGGCCTGGTATTGCATGGCCGCGTCGTAAATGGGCATCTTGTGGGCCGCGCCCGCGGCATCGCGGTACAGCGTGAGACCGCCCTCCTCGCGCCCGCCGTCCGCCAGCGGCGGCAGCATCAGGTTCTTGATGCGCACATTGGCGAAAGTGCCGCGCATCATCACTTCATGGTTGCCGCGGCGCGAGCCGTAGCTGTTGAAGTCGGCCTGCTGCACGCCGTGCGCGCGCAGCCATTGGCCGGCGGGCGAATCCGGGTGGATGGAGCCCGCGGGCGAGATGTGGTCGGTGGTGATGGAGTCACCGAACAAGGCCATGACGCGCGCACCGTGCACGGCATAGGGATTGACGGCGCCGACGCCGGCCTCGGGCACCGCCAGGTCCAGCGTGAATTGCTCAAAGAACGGCGGCTCGGCGATGTAGGTACTGCTGGGCCAGGTGTAGGTGGCGCCGCTGACGCCGCGGATCTTCTCCCACAGCTTGCCCGGCTCGGCGCTGACCTTCTGGTAGTTCTCGCGGAAAGCCTGGCCGTTCATGGCGTGGTGCATCAGCGCCTGGATTTCGTCCGTGCTCGGCCAGATGTCGCCCAGATAGATGTTCTTGCCGCCATGCCCCTGGCCCACAGGCTGGGTCATCAAGTCGGTGAGCACCGTGCCGGCAATCGCATAGGCCACGACCAGCGGCGGGCTGGCCAGGAAGTTGGCCTTGAGGTTGGGGTGGATGCGGGCTTCGAAGTTGCGATTGCCCGACAGCACGGCGGCGCAGACCAGATCGCTTTGGCGTATGGCCGCATTGATTTCAGGCGTGAGGTCGCCGGCATTGCCGATGCAGGTGGTGCAGCCGTAGCCGGCCAGCGCAAAGCCCAGCTTTTCCAGATAGGGCAGCAGGCCGGCTTCGCTCAGGTACTGCGTGACCAGGCGCGAGCCCGGTGCCAGCGAGGTCTTGATGTGCGGCTGCACCGTCAACCCGGCTTCCACGGCTTTTTTCGCCAGCAAGCCGGCCGCCAGCATCACGCTGGGGTTGGAAGTGTTGGTGCAGCTGGTGATGGCCGCGATCAGCACGTCGCCATTGCCTATGGAAAAGCCCTGCCCTTCGGCCGGCTGGCTGGACTGGGTCGGCGTGGGCACCTTGGCCGATGCATGGGCCGTGGCGCGCATCGGCTTGTTGGACTCCATTTCCACCACCTGGCGCTCCGCGCCGTCGGGCGTGGGCCGGTTTATCGGCAGGCCGGCTTCGTTGCCGTTGCCTTGCACCAGATGGCGGGTCTGCAGCAGCGCGGCCGGCTGGTTGAAACCGTTGCGCGCGGCCGGCGCGCTGAACAGGTCGGCAAACTGCGCGGCCACATGGCCGATCTCGATGCGGTCCTGCGGGCGCTTGGGGCCGGCCAGGCTGGGCGCGACGCTGCCCAGGTCCAGCGTCACCACGCGCGAGTAGTCGATGTCGCCGGACTTGGGCACGCCGAACAGGCCCTGGGCGCGGAAATAGGCTTCGAAAGCCTCGATCTCGGCCGGGCTGCGGCCCGTGCCGCGGAAATAGTCCAGGGTCTTGTCGTCAACCGGGAAGAAGCCCATGGTGGCGCCGTATTCGGGCGCCATATTGCCTATGGTCGCGCGGTCGGGAACGGCCAGGCTTTGCGTGCCTTCACCAAAGAATTCCACAAACTGGCCGACCACCTTTTCGCGCCGCAGCCGCTCGGTGATGGTCAGCACCAGATCGGTCGCGGTCACGCCTTCGCGCAGCCGGCCCGTGAGCTCGAAGCCCACCACGTCGGGCATCAGGATATAGACCGGCTGGCCCAGCATGGCCGCTTCGGCCTCGATACCGCCCACGCCCCAGCCGACCACGCCGATGCCGTTGATCATGGTCGTGTGGCTGTCCGTGCCGACCAGGGTGTCGGGGTAGTAGACGCCGTCCTTGCCATGGTGCACGCCGCGCGCCAGGTACTCGAGGTTGACCTGGTGGACGATGCCAAAGCCCGGCGGCACGACGCCAAAGGTGTCAAAGGCCTGCATGCCCCACTTCATGAACTGGTAGCGCTCCTGGTTGCGCTTGAACTCCAGCTGCATGTTCAGGTCCAGGGCTTTTTTCGTGCCGTAGTAGTCGACCATGATGGAGTGGTCGACAACCAGGTCCACGGGCACCAGCGGCTCTATGGCATCGGGCTTCTTGCCCAGGCGCGCGGCCACGCTGCGCATCGCTGCCAGGTCGGCAAGCAGCGGCACGCCGGTGAAGTCCTGCAGCACCACGCGCGCCACCACAAAGGGAATTTCCTCGGTACGGCTGCCCTGCGGCTGCCACTGGGCCAGCTGGCGCACATGCTCGGGCGTGACTTTCTTGCCGTCGCAGTGGCGCAGCACGGCTTCGAGCACGATACGCAGCGACTGCGGTAGCCGCTGCACGCTGGGAAACTGCTTGGCCAGGGCCGGCAGCGAATAAAAGCGGCCGGTGGTGCCTGACGCCGTTTTAAAGTTTTTCAGGGTCGGGGCGAACGCGTGTTTCATCGAGGCTCTCCAGAGTGCTGTCCTGGCATTGTGCCCCGGACCACTCCAAAATGCTGTGTGCCAAGCTCCTGTTGCATTGCGCGCAGGCATAAAAAAACCCGCCGAAGCGGGTTTTCTTGGTAATCCAGGGCGCTCGCGCTACCCCTTGCGCGCCCCGGCAATGGGGCAGCGAGGAAGGGCCGCCCCGCACCGAGGCTGCCGTCCCTGGCCGGGCGCCCCCCTCCACCGTAGGATGAGAGGGGGAAGCCGCGAAGCGGCTCAGGGGGTGTCTTAAGCGACTACGCCCTTGGCCACTTCAGCGTACTCTTCGATCTGGTCGAAGTTCATGTAGCGGTAGACGCTGGCCTTGTCGGCATTGATGATGCCCATGGCCTTGAGGTACTCTTCCTTGGTGGGCAGGTAGCCCAGCTTGGAAGCGATGGCCGTGAGTTCGGCCGAACCCAGGTAGACGTTGGTGTTCTTGCCCAGGCGGTTGGGGAAGTTGCGGGTCGAGGTGGAGATCACCGTCGCGCCTTCGCGCACCTGGGCCTGGTTGCCCATGCACAGCGAGCAGCCGGGCATTTCGGTGCGGGCACCGGATGCGCCGAACGCCGCGTAATGGCCTTCCTTGATCAGCTCGCTCTCGTCCATCTTGGTCGGAGGCGCAACCCACATCTTGACGGGGATGTCGCGCTGGCCGCCCAGCAGCGTGGCAGCTGCGCGGAAATGGCCGATGTTGGTCATGCACGAACCGAGGAAGGACTCGTCGATCTTGGTGCCGGCCACTTCGGACAGGAACTTGGCGTCATCCGGATCGTTAGGGCAGCAAACGATGGGTTCCTTGATGTCGGCCAGATCGATTTCGATGACGGCTGCGTACTCGGCATCCTTGTCGGCTTCCAGCAGGCTGGGGTTGGCCAGCCAGGCTTCGACTTTTTCGATACGGCGCTGCAGGGTGCGCTTGTCTTCGTAGCCTTCGGCGATCATGTTCTTCATCAGCACCACGTTGCTGGTCAGGTATTCCTGCACAGGCGCGGTGTTGAGCTTGATCGTGCAGCCGGCGGCCGAACGTTCAGCCGAAGCGTCGGACAGCTCGAATGCCTGTTCGACCTTGAGGTCTGGCAAGCCTTCGATTTCCAGGATGCGACCCGAGAAGATGTTGATCTTGCCGGCCTTGGCCACGGTCAGCAGACCGGCCTTGATGGCGTACAGGGGAATCGCGTGCACCAGATCGCGCAGGGTCACGCCGGGCTGCATTTCGCCCTTGAAGCGCACCAGCACCGATTCAGGCATGTCCAGGGGCATCACGCCGGTGGCCGCGCCGAAGGCGACCAGGCCCGAGCCCGCGGGGAAGGAAATGCCGATGGGGAAACGAGTGTGCGAATCGCCGCCCGTGCCGACGGTGTCGGGCAACAGCAGGCGGTTGAGCCAGCTGTGGATCACGCCGTCACCAGGACGCAGGGCCACGCCGCCGCGGTTGCTGATGAAAGCCGGCAGTTCGCGGTGGGTCTTGACGTCCACCGACTTGGGGTAGGCGGCGGTGTGGCAGAACGACTGCATGACCATGTCGGCCGAGAAGCCCAGGCAAGCCAGGTCCTTCAGTTCGTCACGGGTCATGGGGCCGGTGGTGTCTTGCGAACCCACGGTGGTCATGCGCGGTTCGCAGTAGGTACCGGGACGCACGCCCTGGCCTTCAGGCAGGCCGACCGCACGGCCGACCATCTTCTGCGCCACGGTGAAGCCGGCCTGGGTGGCGACAGGCGCCTGGGGCAGACGGAAGGTCGTGGACGCGGGCAGGCCCAGCGATTCACGTGCCTTGGCGGTCAGCGAACGGCCGATGATCAGGTTGATACGGCCGCCGGCGCGCACTTCGTCCAGCAGCACATCGCTCTTGAGCTGGAACTCGACCACGGTCTTGCCGTCGCGCAGGATCTTGCCTTCATAGGGCAGGACGTCGACCACATCGCCCATTTCGAGCTTGGAGACGTCGACTTCGATGGGCAGCGAGCCCGAGTCTTCCTGGGTGTTGAAGAAGATGGGGGCAATCTTGCCGCCCAGCGTCACACCGCCGAAACGCTTGTTCGGCACAAAGGGGATGTCCTGGCCCGTGGCCCAGACCACCGAGTTGGTCGCCGACTTGCGCGACGAGCCCGTGCCCACCACGTCGCCCACGTAGGCAACGATGTGGCCCTTGGCCTTGAGGTCCTCGATGAACTTCATCGGGCCGCGCTTGCCGTCTTCCTCGGGGCGGAACGCCGCGTCGGGACGCGTGTTCTTGAGCATCGCCAGGTAGTGCAACGGAATGTCGGGGCGGCTCCAGGCATCGGGAGCGGGCGACAAATCGTCGGTATTGGTTTCGCCGGGCACCTTGAACACCGTGACGGTGATCTTCTGCGCGACTTCCGGACGGCTGGTGAACCATTCGGCTTCGGCCCAGCTTTGCAGCACTTCCTTGGCCTTGGCATTGCCAGCCTTGGCCTTGGTTTCGACGTCGTTGAAGAAGTCGAACATCAGCAGCGTCTTCTTCAGCGCGGTCGCGGCCACGCCGGCGACTTCCGCGTCGTCGAGCAGCTCGATCAGCGGATGCACGTTGTAGCCACCCACCATGGTGCCCAGCAATTCAGTAGCTTGGGCCTTGGAGATGAGAGCAACCTTGAGGTCACCATGCGCCACGGCTGCCAGGAACGATGCCTTGACCTTGGCCGCATCATCCACGCCCGGGGGAACGCGGTGGGTCAGCAGGTCCAGCAAAAAGGCGTCTTCGCCAGCGGGCGGGTTCTTGATCAGCTCGATCAGATCCGCCACTTGCTTGGCCTCCAGCGGCAGGGGCGGAATGCCAAGCGCGGCGCGCTCAGCCACATGATCGCGATAGGCTTTCAACATGGTTCTCTCTCCAATGGTTTTCTAAAGTGGGGCGGCGTAAGCCTTAAGCCAGCGACGGCTTATTTGCTGCTTGGCAGCGGGTCAAACACGCTCGGCGGGGGGTTCTTCTTGATAGCTTCCGCCACCTGCAGTTGCTCCGGGCTCATGCATTCGTCGGCCAGGCGCTGGCCCAGCTTCTGGTTCATGAGCATGGATTTGTTGGCGATCTGCAGCCAGACCGCGCCAGCCTGCTTGTCTTCCAGACGCACCGTGCCGGTGGTCGTGGCCACGGGCACCATGCTGTACTTGAAGCCCTTGCCGTCGACCTGGAAATGGCCGGGGCTTTGCTGGATGGCATTCACATTGACGTGGGCGCCGAGTTCGCAGGCGATGCGACCGGTGTGCACGCGCTGGGCGATCGACAGTTCGTCCGGCGTCAGCAGCACGGCAGCCGTGGCAACACCGGCCACGGCGACAGCGCCGGCGGCAGCAGCGGCCTTGGGCGCCACCTTGGCCTTGGTCACGGTCTTCTTGGCCACGGGCTTGGCAGCCTTCTTGGCCTGGACGGACGACTTCGCATCGGCAGGCTTGTCAGTGGCGGCGGCCACGCTGCCGGCCGTCAGGGCCAGGACAGGAGCCAGAATCAAAACGGAGGCGATGAAGGATTTCATGTGAGCTCCAGCGATCAAAAAAAGAGGTCAGAGAGAAGGGCTTGCAAACCATGGCTGCACACTGGCAGGCAGGCTGCGCCCCGTTTGGTGCGCTCGCTCCAGTAACTGCCAGTAATAGCGGTAACTGGCGCGGTCATGGAGCACGCCATCGGCACTGATAGGAGCCCAGTGCACGGCGGCGGCGGACTGGAGTATGTACGCGGCTTGATCGACTTCCTGCTGGGCAGGCGCAAAAGCCGCCAAAATAGAGCGAATCTGGCCGGGGTGGATACTCCACATACGGGTATATCCGAACTCACGGGCGGCGCGCGAGGCCGCCGCCTGCATGAGATCAGGGTCTTTGAATTCAGTGACCACGCAGTGCGAAGGCACTTTGCCGTGGGCATGGCAGGCAGCGGCAATTTCCAGCTTGGCGCGCACCACCAGCGGATGCTCAAACTGGCCTTGCGAGCCCATGGCCGAAGCCGGAATCGCGCCGCCGTGGGCCGACACGAAATCCATCAGGCCGAAGGAGATGCTTTGCACGCGCGGATGGGCGGCAATCTCGAACGCGCGGTAAATGGCCGCGGGCGACTCGATCAGCACATGCAGCGGCAAATGGCTGCCCGAAGCACGTTCCAGGGCTTTTTCGGCCAGCAGCACGTCATCGACCGACTCGACCTTGGGCACCATGATGTGCGACAGGCGGTGGCTGGCTTCACCCACGATGGTCGCCATGTCTTGCGCGAATGCGGGGTGGTCCACGGCATGCACGCGCGCCGCCACCCGGGCGCCCGGGGCTGCGTCGCGCGCCAGGCTGGCGACCAGGCTCGCATGCGCGGCCTCGTCGCCCACCGGGGCGCCGTCTTCACAGTCCAGCGTGACGTCGAACACACAGGTGCCGAACTCCTGCGTCATCTCGGCCTGCAATTGCAGGCTTTTGCGCATGCGTAATTCCACGCCGCTGTAATGGTCGCAGACCGGCAGGCGCTGGGCGCTGGCTTGCGCATCCAGCAATACCGTGGCGGGGTGGACAGAGGCGGCAGCGGAAACGGGAACGGAAGAATCGGCAGGCGTGGGGCTCATGGGGCGCGTCGGGCAACGATGAACATGCGGGGAAAGGCCAGCAGGCGCCGGCCGTCTGCACGTGCAGGGTAGGCCTGCGCCACGCGGCGCTCGTATTCTTCAAGAAAAGCGGTCTGCAGTGCCTGGGGCAGCGATTCGACAAACGGCTTGAGGCCGGTGCTGCGCAGCCACTGCACGATGGCCTGGGCGTCGGCCATCGGGTGCTGGTAGATGGTGTGCCAGACATCGACCTGCGCGGCATGATTTGCCAACAGGTCGTAGTAATCATGGATAGGACGCAGAAAACGCCCGCGGACGGTCTGCACATCGATATGCGCAGCAAACGCCGGCATCCCCGCCACTTCGCGCATCAGGCGGTGCGAGGGCTCTTCGAAATTGTCCGGCATCTGGATGGCCAGAACGCCACCCGGAGCCAGGGCCGCGAACAGGCGCGGAATCAGTTGCTCATGTCCGCCCACCCATTGCAGTGCGGCATTCGCGTAAATCAGATCGGGCGCCTGCGAAGGCGCCCAATCGGCAATGTCAGCCTGGTCAAACGCCAGCTGTGGCAGCCGCTGCCGTGCTTCAGCAAGCATGGCAGCGGAGTTGTCTATGCCCAGGATCCGCGCCTGGGGAAAGCGCTGCAGCAGGAGTTCGGTGGAATTGCCCGGCCCGCAGCCCAGGTCCACCACATGGGTGGGCCCGGGATGGGCAACGCGGGCCAGCAGTTCGCTGGCCGGACGCGTACGCTCTTCGGCGAAGCGCAGGTAGAGCGCGGGATTCCAGTCGGACATCAAGCGGCTCGGTTTTTACAGCAGGTGCTTGACGCCGTCTTGCTCGCCTTGCAGCTCGGCCAGCGTCTTGTTGATGCCTTCTTGCGAGAAAGCGTCGATTTCCAGGCCTTCGACGATCTTGTATTCGCCGCCAGCCGTGATCACGGGGAAGCCAAAGACCACACCGGCAGGAATGCCGTATTCGCCGTTGGAAGGCACGCCCATGGTGACCCATTCGCCGTTGGAGCCCAGGGCCCAGTCACGCATGTGGTCGATGGCAGCGTTGGCGGCCGAAGCTGCCGACGACAGGCCGCGAGCGGCAATGATGGCCGCGCCGCGCTTGCCCACGGTGGGCAGGAACACGTTGGCGTTCCATTCCTGGTCGTTGATCATTTCCTTGACCGACTTGCCGTTCACCGTGGCGAAACGGTAGTCAGCGTACATCGTGGGCGAGTGGTTGCCCCAGACAGTCAGCTTGCGGATGTCACCGACCTTGAAGCCAGCCTTGGCCGCGAGCTGCGAAGCTGCACGGTTGTGGTCCAGGCGCAGCATGGCGGTGAAGTTCTTCGCTGGCAGATCGGGAGCCGACTTCATGGCGATGTAGGCATTGGTGTTGGCGGGGTTGCCCACCACCAGCACCTTGACGTTGCGCGAAGCCACGGCGTTCAGGGCCTTGCCCTGGGCAGTGAAAATCTGTGCGTTGGCGGCCAGCAGGTCGGCGCGCTCCATGCCGGGGCCGCGAGGACGGGCGCCGACCAGCAATGCGTAGTCGGTGTCCTTGAAGGCTTGCAGAGGGTCAGAATGGGCTTCGATGCCGGCCAGCAGCGGGAAAGCGCAGTCTTCGAGTTCCATGATCACGCCCTTGAGCGCGTTCTGGGCCTTCTCGTCGGGGATTTCCAGGAGTTGCAAAATGACGGGCTGATCCTTGCCCAGCATTTCGCCGGAAGCGATGCGGAACAGCAGCGCGTAACCGATTTGACCAGCAGCGCCAGTGACGGCGACGCGAACAGGTGCTTTGCTCATAGTGATAACTCCAGAAACAGAAAAAATGGTGGGCGCATTCTTGCACCAGCATCTGTTGTTACCAGCAAGCCTGTGCCCCGCAAACAGGGCGCAAGTGTACGCTTGATTTTGCCCTCCGGTCAATTTGTCTTATGTCTTATATAAGATATGATCGAGGCTCTGTGCAATGAGCGCCACCCGTGCGTCGCCGGCGCTAACCATTACACAAAACTACATGTCTTTTCCTTCCACACCCGTCACTGACACGCCGCCGACCGCGCCAGCCCAGGGTCCTGCCTTCAGCCCGCTGTACCAACAGATCAAGGGACTGATCCTGCAGGGCCTGGAGGCCGGAGAATGGCGCCCGGGCGAGCTGATTCCCAGCGAAATGGAGCTGGCCGCGCGCTTTCGCGTGAGCCAGGGCACCGTTCGCAAGGCCATTGACGAGCTGGCGGCCGAGAACCTGGTGATGCGTCGCCAGGGCAAGGGCACGTTTGTCGCCACCCACGCCGCCCAGCAGGTCCAGTACCGCTTTCTCAAGCTGCAGCCCGACGTCGGCGACCTGCGCGAGGAAGGCCGTGCCCAGCGCCAGATCATCGACTGCAAGCGCCTGCGCGCGCCCGCCGAAGTGGCCCGCCTGCTGGCACTGCGCAGCGGCGATGCCGTGATGCAGGTGCGCCGCGTGCTGGCGTTTGCCGGCGTGCCGACCATTCTCGAGGAAATCTGGCTGCCTGGCCAGGCCTTCAAAGGCCTCACAGCCGAGCAGATGGGCTCCTACCAGGGCCCGACCTATGCCATGTTCGAACTCGAATACGGCGTGCGCATGGTGCGCGCGGACGAGAAAATCCGCGCCGTCTTGCCCGATGCCGAGCAGGCCGAACTGCTGGCAGTAAGTAATTCCACGCCATTGCTCAGTGTCGAGCGTGTGGCCTACACTTACAACGATGTTCCGATGGAGTTACGGCGCGGGCTCTACCGCACCGACACCCACCACTACCGAAACGCCCTGAATTGAGTACAGGCGGGCGAAAATCAACGCAAATGACGAAAATACGCCGCAGCACGCGAGCCTTTGCCGCTGCATTGCAATAGAATTTTGCGTCGATCGCATCGCCCGATTACGAAGCAGTTACCACCCACGAAAGCGCATCCCATGACAGAGTTAGCCAAAAAGCGGCCAGAGTTCCGCAACATCAACGCACTCAAAGACCTGCCCACTTACCGCATGCCCGTCGCTGCGTGGGTTTCGATCCTGCACCGTGCCAGCGGCGCGATCATGCTCCTGCTGCTGCCCTTCATCCTGTGGATGTTCGACAAGTCGCTGACGTCTGAAATTTCGTTCGACGCCTTCACGGCCGCTTTCCGCGCCGGCATCGGCTTCGTGCCGGGCGCCGTCCTGAAACTGGTGGTACTGGTCCTGATCTGGGCCTACCTGCACCACTTCACCGCCGGCCTGCGCCACATCTGGATGGACATCAGCCACGCTGCCGTGACCAAGGAATTCGGCAAATCGTCGGCCATCGCCACCCTGGTGATCAGCCTTAGCCTGACAGCGGTGCTCGGCGCCAAGCTGTTCGGCCTGTACTGATCCGCTCCCCGCTCCCTGCATACAAAGGAATTCACATGTCCGTGAACTACGGCTCCAAACGCACCGTCGTCGGTGCCCACTACGGTCTGCGCGATTGGCTGGTCCAGCGCGCCACTGCGGTCATCATGGCCCTCTTCACCGTCGCCTTGCTGGCCCAGGTGATCTTCTCCAAGGGCGCCATCGGCTACGACCTGTGGGCCGGCATCTTTGCCGCCCAGTGGATGAAGGGCCTGACTTTTGCCGTGATCATTGCCCTGGCATGGCATGCCTGGGTCGGCATGCGCGACGTCTGGATGGACTATGTCCAGCCCGTGGGTATCCGCTTCGTGCTGCAAGTGCTCACCCTGGTCTGGCTTGCAGCCTGTGCAGGCTGGGGCTTCCAGGTGCTGTGGCGCCTGTGATCCACACAACGATCTCCACGATTGAAGGTTAAGAATGAGCTACACCAAAGCAAAAATCACCAAGCGCAAGTTTGACGTCGTCATCGTCGGCGCTGGCGGCTCCGGCATGCGTGCCGCCCTGGAACTGTCCCGTGCCGGCCTGAATGTGGCCTCGCTGTCCAAGGTCTTCCCCACCCGTTCGCACACCGTGGCCGCCCAGGGTGGCGTGTCCGCGTCGCTGGGCAACATGTCGGAAGACAACTGGCACTATCACTTCTACGACACCATCAAGGGTTCCGACTGGCTCGGCGACCAGGATGCGATCGAGTTCATGTGCCGTGAAGCCCCCAAGGTGGTCTACGAGCTCGAACACTTCGGCATGCCGTTCGACCGCAACCCCGATGGCACGATTTACCAGCGTCCGTTCGGCGGCCACACCGCCAACTACGGCGAAAAGCCCGTGCAACGCGCCTGCGCTGCCGCTGACCGTACCGGTCACGCCATGCTGCACACGCTGTACCAGCAAAACGTCAAGGCCAAGACCAACTTCTTCGTCGAGTGGATGGCGCTGGACCTGATCCGCGACGAAGCCGGCGACGTGGTCGGTGTCACCGCCCTGGAACTCGAAACCGGTGACCTGTACGAGCTGCAGGCCAAGGCCGTGCTGCTGGCCACCGGCGGTGCGGGTCGCATCTTCGCGGCTTCGACCAATGCCTTCATCAACACCGGCGACGGCCTGGGCATGGCGGCACGTGCCGGCATCCCGCTGCAGGACATGGAATTCTGGCAATTCCACCCCACCGGCGTGGCCGGTGCGGGCGTGCTGCTGACCGAAGGCTGCCGTGGCGAAGGCGCCATCTTGCTGAACAGCGAAGGCGAGCGCTTCATGGAGCGTTATGCGCCCACCTTGAAGGATCTGGCTCCGCGTGACTTCGTGTCCCGCTCCATGGACCAGGAAATCAAGGAAGGTCGCGGCTGCGGTCCGAACAAGGACCACGTGATGCTCAAGCTCAGCCACCTGGGCGCCGACACCATCCACAAGCGTCTGCCTTCGGTCTACGAAATCGGCGTGAACTTCGCCAACGTCGACATCACCAAGGAAGACATTCCCGTGGTGCCGACCATCCACTACCAGATGGGTGGCATCCCCACCAACATCAACGGTCAGGTCGTGGTCCATGACGGCCAGGCCAACCAGGTCGTCAACGGCTTGTACGCCGTGGGCGAATGCTCCTGCGTGTCGGTGCACGGCGCCAACCGCCTGGGCACCAACTCGCTGCTCGACCTGCTGGTCTTCGGCAAGGCCGCCGGCCGCCACATCGTCGACTTCGTGCGCAGCGGTGTGGAGCACAAGCCCATGCCAGCCGACGGCGCGGACCGCACCCTGGCCCGCCTCAACCAGTTGCAAGACTCGACCGACGGCTCCTACGCCCAGGACGTGGCCGGCAACATCCGCACCACCATGCAGCAGCATGCCGGCGTGTTCCGCACGCAAAAGAGCATGGACGAAGGCGTGGGCAAGATCAACGCCATCCGTGACACCGTGGCTTCCGTGACCCTCAAGGACAAGTCCATGGTCTGGAACACGGCCCGCATGGAAGCCCTGGAAGTCGACAACCTGATCGAAGTCGCCCAGGCCACCATGACGTCGGCCGCAGCGCGCACGGAATGCCGTGGCGCCCACACCGTGTACGACTACGAACACGATGCCGACCACGCTGAATTCCCCCTTGGTCGCAACGACAAGGAATGGCTCAAGCACACCCTGTGGCACAGCGCTGGCAACACGCTCAGCTACAAGCCCGTGAACCTCAAGCCCCTGACGGTGGACAGCGTGCCTCCCAAGGTCCGTACGTTCTGATCGCCCCGCAGCCTGACGAGAAAACACCATGAAGCGTAAATTCCAAATCTACCGTTACGATCCGGACAAGGATGCCAAGCCCTACATGCAAACCGTGGAAGTCGAACTCGACGGCCAGGAACGCATGTTGCTCGACGCCCTGGTCAAGCTCAAGGAACAGGATCCCACGATCTCGTTCCGTCGCTCCTGCCGTGAAGGCGTGTGTGGCTCCGACGCGATGAACATCAACGGCAAGAATGGTCTGGCCTGCCTGACCAACATGAACACCTTGCCCGGCACCATCGTCTTGAAGCCCCTGCCAGGCCTGCCAGTCATCCGCGACATGATCGTGGACATGACCCAGTTCTTCAAGCAGTACCACTCGATCAAGCCTTACCTGATCACCGAGACGATCACGCCCGAGAAAGAGCGTCTGCAGTCGCCCGAAGAGCGTGAAGAGCTCAACGGCCTGTACGAGTGCATCTTGTGCGCGAGCTGCTCGACCAGCTGCCCCTCGTTCTGGTGGAACCCCGACAAGTTCGTGGGCCCCGCCGGTCTGCTGCAAGCCTACCGCTTCATCGCCGACAGCCGCGACGAAGCCACGGGCGAGCGCCTGGACAACCTGGAAGATCCGTACCGGCTGTTCCGCTGCCACACCATCATGAACTGCGTGGACGTGTGCCCCAAGCACCTGAACCCCACGAAGGCCATTGGCAAGATCAAGGAATTGATGGTCCGCCGCGCCGTCTGATGAACATGACGAACACCCTGCTCGACGAACGCGAACGCAACCTGCTTCAGTGGCGCAGCCGCCGGGGCCTGGTCGAGAACGATATCTTCATCGAGCAGTTCTTCGCCACCTACGGAGACCAGCTGACGCACAGACACGCAGCTGGCCTGTCTGCCCTGATGGAATTGGCAGACAACGACCTTCTGGACCTGTTCCTGCTTCGCAAGGAACCAGAAGGCGCACTCGACACAGAAGAAATCAAAGAAGTACTGGAGCTGGTGCGCAAGCGCAAGCCCGGATCACTATCGCATGTAGGCTAGGCAAACTAGAGAAGGAAGTTGGAAATGAAACTCGCCGATAACAAAGCAACGCTGTCGTTCACTAATGGCAGCCCCAGCGTTGAATTGCCCGTATACCAAGGCAATATTGGCCCTGACGTGATTGACATTCGCAAGTTGTACGGCCAGACCGGCATGTTCACTTACGATCCCGGCTTCCTCTCTACGGCGTCTTGCCAGTCGGCCATCACCTATATCGATGGCGACAAGGGTGAACTGCTGTACCGCGGCTACCCCATCGACCAGTTGGCCAAGAACTGCGACTACCTCGAAACCTGCTATCTGCTGCTGTACGGCGAACTGCCCAACGCAACCGAAAAGGCGGATTTCGTCGAGCGCGTGACCCAGCACACCATGGTCAACGAGCAGATGCAGTTCTTCCTGCGCGGCTTCCGTCGTGACGCACACCCCATGGCCGTCCTGACGGGCCTGGTGGGCGGCATGTCGGCCTTCTACCACGACAGCACGGACATCAACAATCCCGAGCACCGTGAAATCGCCGCCATCCGCTTGATCGCCAAGATGCCTACCCTGGTGTCCATGGCTTACAAGTACGGCGTCGGCCAGCCTTACATGTACCCCAAGAATGACCTGTCGTACTCCGGCAACTTCTTGCGCATGATGTTCGGCAACCCCTGCGAAGACTATGTCGTCAACCCCGTGCTCGAACGCGCACTGGACCGCATCTTCATCCTGCACGCTGACCACGAGCAAAACGCTTCGACGTCCACCGTGCGCCTGTGCGGTTCGTCGGGCACCAACCCGTTCGCCGCGATTTCGGCCGGCGTGGCCTGCCTCTGGGGCCCTGCCCACGGCGGCGCCAACGAAGCCTGCCTGAACATGCTGGAACAGATCCAGGCCAACGGCGGCATCGCCAAGGTCGGTGAGTTCATGGAACAGGTCAAGGACAAGAACTCCGGCGTCAAGCTGATGGGCTTTGGCCACCGCGTCTACAAGAACTACGACCCCCGCGCCACGCTGATGCAGGAAACCTGCAATGAAGTGCTGGCCGAACTGGGCCTGGAAAACGATCCTCTGTTCGCACTGGCCAAGGCCGTCGAGAAGATCGCCCTGGAAGACGACTACTTCGTGCAGCGCAAGCTCTACCCCAACGTCGACTTCTACTCCGGCATCGTCCAGCGCGCCATGGGCATCCCCGTGAACATCTTCACCGGCGTGTTCGCCCTGGCCCGCACTGTCGGCTGGATCGCCCAGCTGAACGAACAAATGGGTGACCCCGAGTACAAGATCGGCCGTCCCCGCCAGCTGTTCACCGGCTCCGTGAGCCGCGACGTCAAGCCCCTGGCCCAGCGTTGATCGGCGCGCGGCCCCGGCCGCGCCCACAGCAAGCCCGCAATGCCTTTGGCCCTGCGGGCTTTTTTGCGTCTGTTTACCCGTGTCTTGAACGCTTTCGCATCAAGCGATCAACATCACCTTCGACGTAGCCGCTATGGTTAACACTGGATAACCGCTGAATTATTCGTTCGCCCTAAGCTTGACGCAGAACGTGCACTGTCGACGGAGGAGCGATGTGCTTAGAGCCGTTCACACCCCCCGGCATGCATTCGAGACCAGGGCCGCAGCCGCAGACGGTGTGGGCACCACAACAATGGAAGCAACGACGGCTCAACGGTTGGGTTGGCAGCCCCTAGGGAAAGTCTGCACAAGTCGCCAAGATATGGGCTTGGGGCAGACCCGATTGCCTGAAATCATTGTGGCTCATGAGTCAAATGAGCCTGAGATTAGGAACTTCGACGAAGTGCACGCGTCGTCGAGAGGTTCTTGAAGATGTGGAGCGTGTCGTGCCTTGGGTAAACCTGGTGACAATGGTTGCGCCCTACATACCCCAAGGCAAGAGCTGTCATCCGCCGTTTCCAGTTGAACCGTTGCCGCGCATCCAATTCATGCAACAGTGATTCATGTTTAGCACCCACGCTGCACGACATCCAGTTGTTCCAGGACTTCGCCAGCTTAGGCGGCTGGGATGATCAGCTGCCAGAATAGAGCGCCATCTTGCGGTTTCGAAATGTGCTGGAGATGCACAAGCTCGCCGAGAAAATCCTTGGAATGTTCAACGATTTTTTGAGCCAAGGGCTTGATGCAGCGCAGCGACACAGTAGTCGAAGCCACGCTGATCTCGGCGCCCAGTTCGACCAAGAACGCTAGCGGTGAGCATGACCTGCAGATGAAGCAAAGCTGCAAAGGCCAGCAGTGTTACTTTAGCGCGAAGGCTCACATTCGCGTGGATGCAACATCCGCTCTGGTACATACCGTGCGTGGCACTACAAGCAGCGTCAGAAACATGGTGAATGCCGACTCGCTATTTGAGCGCGATGTCCTTGCCGATGCGAGTTTCCAAGGGGCGCACAAGAGGCCGAACGCCCAAGCCCGTGTGGGCTGACACATCGCCATACGCCGGAGGTTGTGGAGGCTGCTGAACAAGAACAGGCCTTAGAACACCTTGACTGAGCACATCGAGTAAATCAAGGCCCGCACTCAAGCCAAGATCGAGCACCCATCCCAAGTCAAGGGGCGCCACTGCAGCTTGATCATGAAAACCGTTCAACTGCACACGCTGTTTGTACTGCTCAATCTGTGGATGGTACGCCGGTCGTTGATGGGAGCGGGGGCATGAGTCCGCCCAAACAGAACAAAAACGGACGCGAACTGCATTTTCCCCCTCCGGAAGCACACCTGGACGCACTCTGGGCCAAATGAACCGCCCAAGTACAGCCCGCACCCATTTGTGCAGACCGTCCTTAGAGCTAAAACGCTCCAGCATGACGCAACGCATTGCTTTGTCAGCGGTGACACCGGCTCGCGGACTCCTGGCGCTAAAGCAAAGAAAAGAAAAGAAAAGAGAATATTCACACAAGCACAGACCACTCAATGCACTTTGTTGCAATTCTCCAGGAAATCCAAGCAACTTCTAGCTTTATTTCATCTTCCTCTGTTGTTAAAGTAAAAACTCCATTAACTTCGCTGACTCAACCACCACGAGGACTATCATGAAAAAAGTTTTCATCGAACCCATCCTTAAGTGCCAATCTCATGACGCCTACAAGACACATTGGAACATGGTTAAACCACTCCGCTTCACTCATCCATATTGGAAATATTATTTTATATGAAAATATAAATCGAAAACACATACTTCATCAAAATCATAAATCATGCTTAACAACCAAGAAAACAACAGATTTTGGCTGGAAGATCATCACTTTCTAAAAATAGACAAAGGAAAGTTGATATTCTGGAATTACAAATCACATGAACAGTTCGAGATAACACCCAGGCATGCATCCAGATTAATTGATTTTTCAAAAGGAAGTTTTTTAAAAAACACATCCCTGGACAGAGAGATATTTAACTCGGCTGTCATAGTAAAGAAGAAGCATGAATCCCACTGGGGGTGGGATTGGCTGGCCCATATTTACCACTATGGGACCTGCCACCCTTCCCCCCCAGAATTCAGAGGCTTTGAAAAAACAAACTCAGAGAACGCAAAAAGTTACATCGAATATTGCGCATCCATCGCACATAACGAACCTGAAATAGATGTCATTAGAGGAGGGAAAATATTCAATCTACCAGATCCCAACATCGATTCATTTAAATCAATATCCTTATGGGATACTTTGATTAATCGTCGAACATGCAGGGATTTTAATGGCTCTAGCGCAGAATTATCTGACCTATCCGACATTCTATTCGCAACCTTTGGTGATCAATGCTCCCCTGACCCCACCACGCCACTTAATGCAAAAGTGCATGGGTATCGTCGTACATCACCGTCCACCGGTGGACTGCAGTGCACCGAGCCCTACCTTTGGGCAATTAACATTAATGGCTTACCATCAGGTATTTACCATTACCTCTCGCGCCGACATAAACTCGAAAATGTACTTCAAGGCAACGCAAAATATCCGATAGGAACCTATCTTTGCAATCAAAATTGGGCCAATGATCTGGCCTTCGCCATTATCATGACCTGCCGAATGGATAAATTATGGTGGAAGTACCCTCACTCCAGAGCTTATCGGCCAATGCTGATGGATGTAGGACACCTCTCCCAGACTCTTAATATGTGCATTACTGCCAAAGGGCTTCACCCCTGGATTACAGGATATTTTCATGACAAAGATATTTCAGAACTATTGTCTTGCCCCCATGAAAAAGAGGAACCAATGTTAATTGTCGGAGCTGGCAGTGGGTCTGGGAGTTCTTTCTCCAGAGAGTCACGAAATGAATTCAACAAAATTCAAATCTCTTGAAAAAGTATCAAGAAACAAAAAAACTGGAATTTTAGGAATTAAGAACGGCCACGATGGAGCAATAGCTCACATCATTAATGGCGTTCTTGACTTCTCCTACGAAAGTGAAAAGGATAATGGCAAGAGATATTCAGAGATAGACTGCAAAACTTTTCTGAAATCTTTCTCAGCCTGAAACGTTATTCCTGATGTGATCGCCTCTGGCGGATGGAGCGAAGGCATCGATCCCGAAGGAACTTCAATCGAAGCGGGATATTTGGGGATCAATCGAGGATCGCACCACGAAGCAACCCTTGCAGGAAAGCCTATATTCTATTTTTCCTCAAGCCACGAACGCTCGCACTTGCTTTGCGCTTACGGCCTGTCCCCTTTCAAACAAGGAAATCCTTGTTATGCCTTGGTGTGGGAAGGATACATTGGATCAATTTATTTCATAAACGAAAATATTGAGATCATGAAGCTAAGGGAAGTCCTGCTGAACCCTGGCCACCGTTATGCATTTTTATACGCATTGGCTGACCCAAGTTTCAGCATGTACCGAGGAGCAATTAGACTCAGCGACGCGGGAAAATTAATGGCCATCTCTGCCTTTTCCACTGGAAAATCCGTTCCCAAAGAGGGGCGGGATCTCATTGATCGAATACTTGACCCACAAGTCAAAGCAAAGAATTTCAGCAAGGAGGATTTCAAGTCATACTCCTACTACAATTGCGGCATAACTCATCCTGATTTTGCAGATTTAGCAAAGCTCTTGGCAGATAGAATTTATCAAACATTCGAAAATGCAGCACGCTCAGTAATAACCAAAAAATACCCTCTTCTGATATCTGGAGGCTGCGGATTAAATTGCGAATGGAATTCAAAATGGATCTCAAGCGGGTTGTTTTCAGATGTCTTTATTCCACCTTGCACGAACGACAGTGGGTCAGCGATCGGGACAGCTGTAGATGCAATGCTGGAATTAACAGGGCGAGCAAAAGTCAGATGGAACGTCTACAGTGGAGAAAATCCCACTGCGGATATTAATAATTTCCCAGGATTCATTGAATATGACTACGACCCAGCACATGTTGCCAGCCTACTAATGAAAGGAAATGTATTTGGATGGATGCGTGGACGATATGAAATTGGCCCTCGATCCCTCGGCGCCAGATCCATCCTGGCTTCGCCGGTCTCTCCTGGCATGTTGAATCGATTGAACTCTATAAAAAATCGAGAATTTTTCAGACCAATAGCACCGGTTTGCCTGGAGGAAGATATGGAATATTATTTCTATCCATCGACCCCCAGCCCCTACATGCTGGAATTCAGAAAAGTCATATCACCATCAATTCCAGCAGTGACGCACATCGATGGTTCCTCCCGACCACAATCCATCTCCAACTATCAAAACCCTGTCCTCCATCAATTGCTTTTAAAGTTCAAGGAGATATCTGGAATTTCCGTGCTGTGCAATACATCTTTGAACTTCAACGGCAATGGCTTTCTAAACAAACTCAGCGATCTTTATAAATTTTCTTTAGAAAAAAATCTCGATGGATTTGTTTTCGAAAATAGAACTTTCATAAAGAAAACTGATGCCAATCTCAAACAAAAATAAACACCCACAGCGCGAGCATGCTCGATATCTTCTGATAATTCAAACTTGTGCTGGATTTTCACAGTGGGTTGACATATTACTGATATTCTCAGTACCAGCATTTCTTTGGGAATCTACCCCAGCTCAAATTGCCTTCATTGCTTCATGCTTCGGCCTGCCGGGTCTTTTTTTGGGCCCCATGATCGGAGCACTGCTGGACCAGCTGGATGCAAGACGTGCGGCATGCTGCGCAGCTGTGGCGCGGACCGCCCTCACCGGTTTCATCGCTTTTGCACCGGGATTTGAATTTTTTGCCGCCTTGGTACTACTCAAAGGCGTGGCCAACGTTTTCTACTGGCCCGCGACGGCGATATTGACCCAGCAGCTGGTGGCCCCGGCCGCACGCGTCCAGTACTTCAGCAGCCTCAGCGCGCTCGATCAAGTCACCAAGGTCATGACGCCATTGATTGCAGGCGCGGCGACATTGACCATGGATGCGCAGCTGATCTTTCTCTTGTCGTGCGCCCTGACATTGGTGTGTGCACTGTGGCTCTTCTTCTTGCCCCAGTCGGCAACGACGCACCAAGAAAGGGGAAAGCACCTTTTGATCGATGCCTGGAAAGGGCTTTCCTACGGGTGGAAGTCGATACGAACGCTTCCCTCTGGTCTGGTCGTGAGCATAGGTCTGGGAATAGGCGTATCGCTTGCATTGGCGATCTACGATCCCCATTTGGCGGCCTTTCTGAACTCCATCCAGCTGGATGCAACCGCGTTCGCCCTGCTGGTTTCGTCGACGGGATTTGGTGCCGTTTGCGGTGCCTTGTTGGTGCGCTTTTTTGGGAAGAGTGCGCATCCCAGCCAGCTCATGCGAACCGGGCTTGCCTTGTTTTTCACGGCAACCGCCAGCGCCGCCATTCTTTCGGGTTTTTATGCCCAGGCCATCGGCATCGTGCCATTGATGTTTCTGTGGTTCATCAATGGGCTGGGATACGAGATTTTCATGATTGGCTGCAATGTCAACATGCAGAACCTGTGCCCGCCCCATCTGCTGGGCAGGGTCAGCACCTCAGCGCGAAGCCTTCAGATGGCGGCCGTGGTTGCAGGCCCCCTCATCGGCGCCTGGCTCATCAGCGTGCAATCGCGGGCAATGCCTTTTGGCGTCTCGGCCGTGATTGCCCTTGCCCTGCTCTGGACTGTCATGGTCGCGCCTCCAAAGCATGGAATGCCAACGGATTGAAGGCGGCACCTCCAGCCGAAGTCATCCGCGCCGGCAGGGCCTTGGCTTCGGCGCAGACCTCGCAGGCTTACGATGAATGCACTGTGCGCCACGGCCGAGGTGACTTGCCCGGGCCTGGTGCGCCGGCCAAAAAAGGAGGGCACAGTGATGGCAAGCGACACACTTTCCGCGGATCCGGTCAGCGGCTGGGGAAGAATCGATGTGGAACGGCTGGGCGGGCTGGCGGGCTACGGCATGCCGGGCGCGCGCCTGCGCAGCCGCGGCTTCATCATGGCCCATGGCCTGAGCCTCGTCGACCAGGCCACGCTGCAAGAGCTCTTTCTGCATCCCATTGACGCCTTGGTCCAGACGCGCGATGCCTTTCGCTACAGCCTCACCCGACAGTGCGACAACCGGCTTCACACGGTGGTCGTGGCCGAAACGGCTGTCCCCGAAGCCATCCTGAACTGCCTGCGCGACGAACTCGTTTCCCCTTGAGGCCCGGGTCGGCGCTGCTTTACCGGCTTTGCCCGCCAAAGCGCTCGCGGTAGGCCACGGGCGTGATGCCCAGGTGGCGCACGAACAAATGGCGCAGCGCCTGCTCCGAGCCCAGGCCGACGCGGGCCGCCACGGTCTTGAGCGGCAGATGGCCCGGGGCCTGCAGCAGCAGCTTGGCGCCCTCAAGCCGCGCCGCCTCGACAAAGGCCGAGGGGCTTTGGCCGGTCTCCTGCTGGAATACGCGGCGGAAATGGCGCTCGCTCATGGCCGCCTTCTCGGCCAGCACGGCTACGCCCAGCGGCTCGGCCAGATGGGCCAGCACCCAGTCCTGCACGCTCTTCACGGCGCCGTTCTGAGTGGCCTGGCTGGCCAGTTGCACGCTGAACTGCGACTGCCCGCCCGGGCGCTTCAAGTACATCACCAGATCGCGCGCCACATCCAGCGCCAGCGCATGGCCGAAATCCTCTTCGACCACGGCCAGCGCCAGGTCGATGCCGGCCGTCACGCCGGCCGAGGTCCAGAAGTGGCCGTCGCGCACATAGATGGCATCGGCATCGACGTCGATCGCCGGATAGCGCTGCTGCAGCAGGGCCGCCACGCTCCAGTGGGTGGCGGCGCGCCGCCCGTCGAGCAGGCCGGCCGCGGCCAGGAAGAAGCTGCCCGAGCACAGCGCGATGACCCGCGCCACCCGCTGCGCCACGCGCGCCGTCCAGGCCACGAGCTCGCTTTGCGCATCCACGGTCTGGGCCAATTGGCGCGAGCCCACCAGCAGCACCGTGCAGGCCGGATCGGCTTCGGCCTCGGCCAGGCTCAGCGTGGCTTCCAGGGCCATCAAGGTGTCCGAGCGCACTGCGCCGCGGGCCTGGGCCACCACGCGCACCGCATAGCCCGCGGGCCGGCCCTGCAAGGCCAGGTGCACGTTGGCGTAATCGAAGACCGACATCGGGCCTATGGCTTCAAGCGCCTTGAAGCCGGGATAGACCAGGATGTCGACGCTGTGGGCGCCGGAATGGGGGGTATGGGCTGTGGGAGAGGAATGGTCCATGGGCTGGTCACTGGAATTCGGACATTGCGGCCGCGTTGTCGGCCATGGCACTTTTCAAGGCTGCAGCCATGCCCTACAGTCATGCCACTGCGGGCGGGACGCCGGCTGCCCCGGCATTGTCCCCTACCCTCCCCCTCTTTTTTGTCCCAAGGACTCCCCCATGAAAACCAAAGCCGCCGTCGCCTGGAAAGCAGGCCAGCCCCTGACCATTGAAACCGTGGACCTCGAAGGCCCCAAGTTCGGCGAAGTGCTGGTCGAGATCAAGGCCACGGGCATTTGCCACACCGACTACTACACGCTCTCGGGCGCGGACCCGGAAGGCCTGTTCCCGGCCATCCTGGGCCATGAAGGTGCAGGCGTGGTGGTCGACGTAGGCCCGGGCGTGACCGGCCTGAAAAAGGGCGACCACGTGATTCCGCTGTACACGGCCGAATGCCGCCAGTGCAAGTTCTGCCTGTCGCGCAAGACCAACCTCTGCCAGGCCGTGCGCGCCACGCAGGGCAAGGGCCTGATGCCCGACAGCAGCAGCCGCTTCAGCATCGACGGCCAGCCCATCCTGCACTACATGGGCACGTCCACCTTCTCCAACTACACCGTCGTGCCTGAAATCGCGCTGGCCAAGATCCGCAGCGACGCGCCGTTCGACAAGGTCTGCTACATCGGCTGCGGCGTGACCACGGGTCTGGGCGCGGTGCTGTTCACCGCCAAGGTCGAAGCCGGCGCCAACGTGGCCGTTTTCGGTCTGGGCGGCATCGGCCTGAACGTGATCCAGGGCGCGAAGATGGTCGGCGCGGACAAGATCATCGGCGTGGACATCAACCCCGAACGCCAGGAAATGGCGCGCAAGTTCGGCATGACCCACTTCATCAACCCCAAGGAAGTCGACAACGTGGTCGATGCCATCGTGCAGATCACCGACGGCGGCGCCGACTACAGCTTCGAGTGCATTGGCAACACGCAGGTGATGCGCCAGGCGCTGGAATGCACGCACAAGGGCTGGGGCCAGAGCATCATCATCGGCGTGGCCGAAGCCGGAGCCGAAATCTCCACGCGCCCATTCCAGTTGGTCACGGGCCGCGAATGGAAGGGCTCGGCCTTCGGCGGCGCGCGCGGTCGCACCGACGTGCCGAAGATCGTCGACTGGTACATGGAAGGCAAGATCAACATCGACGACCTGATCACCCACCACCTCAAGCTCGAAGACATCAACAAGGGCTTTGATCTGATGAAGTCGGGCGAGTCCATTCGTTCAGTTGTAGTCTACTAAGAACCGCTACGCGAAGCGCTCACCTGAGCGCTCCACGACTGCCCGTGCCGCCCCACTGCACGGGCAGTGTCATTTTGAGGAAACACCTGCATGACTGCCACCCTGGAATTGCTCAGCGCCCACGCCGCCTTTGGTGGCGCCCAGCGCTTTTACCGCCACGCGTCGACCGAAATCGGTTTGCCTATGAAGTTCTCGGTCTATCTGCCGCCCAAGGCCGTGGCCGGTGAGAAGGTGCCGGCCCTGGTCTATCTGGCCGGGCTGACCTGCACCGAGGAAACTTTCATGACCAAGGCCGGTGCCCAGCGCCTGGCGGCCGAACTGGGCATGGCATTGATCGCCCCCGACACCAGCCCGCGCGGCGCCGACCTGCCCGGCGAGTCGGCCAGTTGGGACTTTGGCGTGGGCGCGGGCTTTTACCTCGACGCCACCACCCGCCCCTGGGGCCTGAACTGGCGCATGGAAAGCTACATCGTCGAAGAGCTGCTGCCGCTGCTGGGCCACAAGCTGCCGATTGACATGGACCGCCTGGGCATCTTCGGTCACTCCATGGGCGGCCACGGCGCGCTGACCCTGGCGCTGCGCCACCCTGGCCTGTTCAAAAGCCTGTCGGCGTTCGCCCCCATCGCCAACCCCAGCCAATGCGCCTGGGGCCGCAAGGCCTTCACCGGCTACCTGGGCGAAGACGAATCGGCCTGGGCCGCGCATGACGCCAGCGCGCTGATGGCCGCGCAAGAGTCCGTGCCCTACCCCGGCGGCATCCTCGTCGACCAAGGCCTGGCGGACAAATTCCTGATGGAAAAACAGCTGCTGCCCGAAGCCCTGGAAGCGGCCTGCGCCCAGGTCGGCCAGCCTTTGACGCTGCGCCGCCAGCCCGGCTATGACCACGGCTACTACTTCATCCAGACGTTCATCGACGACCATTTGCGCCACCACGCGAGGCAATTGAACCCCCCCTGAGCGACTCCGTCGCTTCCCCCTCTCATTCTTCGGTGGAGGGGGGCGCCCGGCCAGGGACGGCAGCCTCGGTGCGGGGCTGCCCTTCCTCGCTGCCCCATGCTGGAGCACGCCAGTTGCGTAGCACTGCAGGCTATGCGATCGTTGAAAAACACCCCAAACTGGTGGCATCAGGAACAACTGAGCCGCCCGGCCAATTCGCACAAGAATAGTGCGACATAGGTACATCCCCTACAGTCGAGTGTTAGTCTTCAGCAAGGTTGTCCCATGACACGCAAGCCCCAGATCACCATTTCCTCCCTGGATCTCGACCGCATCGAGGCCTTGCTGGCGGCCCTTCCCGCATCCGTCTTTCCCGGCAAGGCCGATCTCGAGGCCGAATTGGACCGCGCGGACGTGGTCGAGCCCGACCAGATTCCACCCAACGTGGTGACCATGAACTCCACCGTGCAGTTCGAGATCCTCGAGACACGGCAAGACTTCCGCCTGACCCTGGTCTACCCGCGCGACATCGATGGCAGCGCCGACCGCGTGTCCATCTTCGCCCCCGTTGGCAGTGCGCTGCTGGGCCTGGCTGTGGGTGACGAACTCGCCTGGCCCGGCCCCGGCGGCAAGACCATGACGGTGCGCGTGACCGGCATCATCTATCAGCCCGAAAGCGCGGGCGAACTGCACCGCTGAAAGAAAGTCCCCTGAGCGGCTTCGCCGCCAGGGAAGGCTTCACTTCAACTCAACCAGGCCGTCACCAGGCCTGCACCGACCAGGCCGGCCTGCCAGCGCAAGGCGACCTGCCAGTTGGGCATGCGGCGCTCCACGCGCTCATACAGCTGATGGCCCACGGCCACCGACAGCGCAAACGCCCCCACCAGGCCCAGCAGGCTTGCCGGCACCGAACCGGGCCAGAGATGGTCCACCACGGCGTTGACCAGCAGACACACGGGGAAGTGCACCAGAAACACGGAGTAGGAAATCTGCCCCAGCCACTGCAAGGGCGCCACACCGCGCCAGGCGGTCAGCCGCGGGCTGCGCATGACGGCCACCAGGGCCAGGGCCGTGGCACCGGCCAGCGCGATGCGCGTGCGCCACTCCAGCCACAGCGCCACGGCCAGCAGCACGGCCATGGCCGCGCTCCAGGCCCAGGGACGGGCCGAGCGCGAGGCCCACCAGGCCATCATGCCCAGGCCGTAGGCGCCAAAGAAGTACAACGCCCAGTTATCCAGGTCCGCATCCCGGTTGAAGCTCCACAGCGAGGCGGCCGCCAGCGCCACGACCAGCATCTGGCCAGGCGTCAAGCCCGGCTGCGCCGCCGGGTCGGCCACGGGTCGGCGCGCGGCCAGCCAGCGGCAGGCCGCGAACATCAGCGCCGACAGCGCGAACAGTTGAAAGTCGATGGACACATACCAGACACCGGCCGACAACGACTCCTCGCCCAGAATGCCTTGCAGCAGCAGGGCATGGGCCAGCAGCTGGGACAGGCTGGGCTCATCTGACACCGAAGAATGCGCGAACCAGGGCCGCACCAGCGCCGACACCAGCACCGCGATCATCAGCGCCACGGCCAGAGGCACGACCAGGCGCATGAAACGCTTGCCTATCAGGGGCAGCGCCTGGCTGTGCCGGGCCAGGCCGGCTGGGGCCAGGCTGGCCGCGGCCAGGTAGCCGCCGAGCACCAGGAACAGTTGCACGGCCATGCGTGCGTATTCGGACAACCAGCCGATCAGGCCAGGGGCGTAGGGCAGCAGCACGTCCGACAAGGGGCCGTAAAAAGCCAGGTGATGCCAGACAATGGCAGCGCAGGCCAGGCCCTTGGTGCAGTCGATGACGGCATTGCGCGAGGCAGGTAACGTAGAAGACATAAAAGGGGAAAAGGGATCACAGTGGCGGTGCCAACCTACAACGCCCAAGGCGCCGGTATGGCCGAATAAGCAGGCATGCGATGGCATGCGCCCTGGATTTTGCGCTTTTCGCCCATCCATTGCAGGCGCCGGAGCGTGATCGCGGAAAAATGACCCTACTTTAGTGTTTTGAATTTTCAGTAATTACTGAAATGCAAATAAACAAAGGGACAATGCCTCCATGACGCAAAGCACTCCTCTTCCCGAACTCAACCGTCAATTCATTTCACATTTTGGCGAGATGGGTAGCCGCTGGGGCATCAATCGTACCGTGGGCCAGATCTACGCACTGCTGTTCCTGTCGCCCGTGGCGCTGAACGCAGACCAGATTGCCGAAGCGCTGGCTTTTTCGCGCTCCAACGTGAGCATGGGGCTCAAGGAGCTGCAGGCCTGGCGGTTGGTGCATTTGCGCCACCATCCGGGCGACCGCCGTGAATACTTTGATGCCCCCCAGGACGTCTGGGAAATTTTCCGCCGCCTGGCCGAGGAACGCCGCCGCCGGGAAATCGAGCCCACCCAGTCCATGCTGCGCGCCGCCCTGCTGGAAGATCCGCAAAGCGAAGAAGAGCGCTATGCGCAGGAACGCATGCGCGACATGCACGAACTCATCGACCGTCTGATGACCTGGTTCGATGAAATCCAGCGCCTGTCGCCGGAAACCGCCAAGCAGCTGATGGGCATGGGCGCGACCGTGACGCGGGTGCTGGAGCTCAAGGACCGGCTGACCGGCAAAAGCAGCGCTGCGCGCAGCAGCAAAACGGACTAAGAAAGGCTCTCGCCATGGACGTCTTGACGCTGTCGCGCATACAGTTCGCGACCAATATTTCCTTCCACATCCTGTTCCCGACCATCAACATTGCACTGTGCTGGTTCCTGGTCTACTTTCGCGTGCGCCACAACCGGGCACAGGCAGCCCACAACACCGCGGAAGCCAGCGCCTGGGAGCAGACCTACTACTTCTGGACCAAGGTCTTCGCCCTGTCCTTCGCCATGGGCGTGGTCTCGGGCGTGACCATGAGCTTTCAGTTCGGCACCAACTGGCCGGGCTACATGGAGCGGGCCGGCAACATCGCCGGGCCGCTGCTGGGCTACGAAATCCTCACCGCCTTTTTCCTCGAAGCTTCGTTCCTGGGCATCATGCTGTTCGGCAAGGGACGGGTGTCTGACCGCGTGCACTTTGCGGCCACGCTGCTGGTCGCCGGCGGCACCACCTTGTCGGCATTCTGGATCCTGAGCCTGAACTCCTGGATGCAGACACCGGCGGGCTATGCGCTGATTGATGGCGTGTTCCACCCCACCGACTGGCTGGCCATCATCTTCAACCCGTCCTTCCCCTATCGCCTGGCCCACATGCTGCTGGCGTCGACCTTGACCACGGGCTTTCTGATCGCCGGCCTGAGCGCCTGGCAACTGCTGCGCGGCAAGGCCACGCCCGGCACCTATCGCGCGCTGCGCACCGCCATCACGGCCGTGGCCGTGGCGATCCCGCTGCAGGTGTTTTTCGGCGACCAGCACGGGCTCAACACCCTGGAGCACCAGCCGGCCAAGATCGCCGCCATCGAAGGCATCTGGCACACCGAAAAAGGCGCGCCCCTGACTTTGCTGGGCTGGCCCAACGAAGCCGAAGGCCGCACCGACTACGCGCTGCAAATTCCCAAGCTGGCCAGCCTGATCCTGGCCCACGACATGAATGCCGAACTCAAGGGACTCAACGAGTTTCCGGGCGCGCATCCACCGGTCGCGCCCGTGTTCTGGAGCTTTCGCGTGATGGTCGGCGTAGGCAGCCTGATGCTGCTGGTGTCCTGGTTCTGCGGCTGGAAGCTCTGGCAGCAACGCCGGCAAAAGGCCGATGCGCTGCAGCTGTCCCGCCCTGTGCTGTGGACGCTGGTCGGCATGACGTTTTCGGGCTGGGTCGCCACGCTGGCGGGCTGGTTCGTCACCGAAATCGGCCGCCAGCCCTATCTGGTCTACGGCCTGCTGAAGACCTCGGAAGCGGTGGCCCCGCATGCGCCGGTCACGGTGGCCTTGTCGCTCACGGTCTATCTGCTGCTCTACGCCTTCCTGCTGCTGTCCTACATCGCCGTGCTGGCCTATATGGCCGAGCATTCGACCATGCCCACGGCGGCGGTCAAGCCCCCCGCACCCCAACCCATTTAAGGAGCACACCATGACTATCGACTGGGCCCACTGGCTGCCCATGGCCTTCATGGCCGTGATGGGCTTGTGCATGCTGATCTATGTGATTTTGGACGGCTACGATCTGGGCGTAGGCATGTTGCTGCCGCTGGTGCCTGACGACGACAAGGACATCATGGTCAGCTCCATCGGACCGTTCTGGGACGCCAACGAGACCTGGCTGGTGCTGGGCGTGGGCGTGCTGCTGGTGGCGTTTCCGCGCGCCCACGGCGTGGTGCTGAGCGCGCTGTACCTGCCCACGCTGGCCATGCTGGTCGGCCTGGTCCTGCGCGGCGTATCGTTCGACTTTCGCGTCAAGGCGCGCGACGAGCACAAGGCGCGCTGGAACCAACTGTTCTTCGCCGGTTCGCTGGTCACGTCGATTGCCCAGGGCTGGATGCTGGGCAGCTACGTGCTGGGCTTTGACCATTCGGCCTGGGGCCTGCTGTTCTCGGCCGTGATTGCCCTGACCCTGCCCGCGGTCTACATCCTGCTGGCCTGCGGCTGGCTGATCATGAAGACCGAAGGCAGCCTGCAGGCCCGGGCCGCCGTCTGGGCCCGGCGTGCGCTGTGGCCCATGGCGCTGTCACTGGCGCTGATCTCGGTGGCCACGCCCCTGGTCAGCCGGTCGGTGTTCGACAAATGGTTCACCATGCCGGAGTTCTTCCTGCTGCTGCCGATTCCCATCGCCTGTCTGCTGGGCTTCTGGGCCATACACCATGTGGTGACCCGTCCGGGCATCATCGCCGCAGGCTACGGCTGGACGGCCTTCGTGGCCACGGCAGGCATCGTGGTGCTGGCGTTCTTCGGCCTGGCCTACAGCATCTACCCCTACATCGTCATCGACCGCATGACGCTGTGGGAGGCCGCGGCTTCGGTCGAAGCCCTGGGCTTCATGGGCGTGGGCGTGGCCGTGGTGCTGCCGGTGATCATCGCCTACACGATCTTCATGTACTACGTGTTCCACGGCAAAGCCAGCGCACTGCGCTATGGGTTGTAAGGTCGCCCCCACGCTTGCTCGCTTCGCGTAGCCGCTGCCCCCCAAGGGGGCCGTCGCCGCCTTGGGGCGGCCCGGCGGCGGCGAACGTGGTCTTTTCAAAGGCTCCGCTACGGTTACTGACGCCCTCCGCCAGCAAAAACGCACAGCCTACGCAACTGGCGTGCCCCAGCAAGGGGGCAGCGAGGAAGGGCCGCCCCGCACCGAGGCTGCCGTCCCCCTCCACCGAAGGATGAGAGGGGGAAGCGGCGTCAGCCGCTCAGGGGGTGCATTTCAATCTCTCTCGCGCTGCCTGGTATTCGCTGCGCAGCTGGGCCACGAGCTCGGCCACGCTGACCACGGACGAAATCGCGCCAATGCCCTGGCCGCAGCCCCAGATGTCTTTCCAGGCCTTGGTGGAGGCGCCGCCAAAGTTCATCTTGCTGGGGTCCGACTCGGGCAGGTTGTCCGGGTCCAGGCCCGCGGCGCGGATCGACGGTGCGAGGTAGTTGCCGTGCACGCCGGTGAACAGGTTGCTGTAGACGATGTCGTCGGAGTTGCCTTCGACGATGGCCTGCTTGTAGGCTTCGCTGGCACGCGCTTCATGGGTGGCGATGAAGGCCGAGCCGATGTAGCCGAAGTCGGCTCCCATGGCCTGGGCCGCGAGCACCGCGCCGCCTGAAGCAATCGCGCCCGACAAGGCCAGCGGGCCGTCAAACCACTGGCGGATTTCCTGGATCAGCGCAAACGGGCTTTTCCCACCGGCGTGGCCGCCCGCGCCGGCGGCCACGGCCACCAGACCGTCAGCGCCCTTTTCCACAGCCTTGTGCGCGAACTTGTTGTTGATGATGTCGTGCAGCACCACGCCGCCCCAGTTGTGCACGGCCTGGTTCACGTCCTCGCGCGCGCCCAGCGACGTGATGACGATGGGCACGTGGTACTTGGCGCAGACTTCCATGTCGTGGTCCAGCCGGTCATTGCTCTTGTGCACGATCTGGTTGATCGCGAACGGCGCGGCCGGCTGGTCGGGATGGGCCCGGTTGTAGGCGTCCAGCGTCTCGGTGATCTCGGCCAGCCAGTCTTCGAGCTGGGCCGCGGGCCGGGCATTGAGCGCAGGCACGGAGCCGACGACGCCGGCCTGGCACTGGGCGATCACCATTTTCGGGTTGCTGATGATGAACAGCGGCGAAGCGATCACCGGCAAGGACAGACCTTGCAAGGCCTTGGGAAGCTTGGACATGTTTGTCTCCTCTCTTGGGAACATAGGGGTCGCCGCGGCGCAACTCTGGCGGGCGCCTGCAGCGGTGGCGGTTCAGATCAGAAATCTTCGATGGCCAGCGCCATCACGCTGTTTCCGCCCTGCAGCACGCTGTCGCGCAGCGAGGAGACCCTGACCAGGATGTGCTCGGCGTAGAACTGGGCCGTGGCGATTTTGGCGCGCAAGAAGCGCTCATCCTGTCCCGTGGGCAACAACTGCTCGGCCACGCACAGGGCGCGGCCCAGCTGCCAGCCGGCCATCAGATTGCCGGCCAGCATCAGATAGGGGACGCTGCCCGCATACACGGCGTTGGGCTGGGTCTTGGCGTTGGCCAGGACATAGTCCACCACTTCGAGAAATGCCAGGCGCGCGCTTTGCAGCTGGCGCGCCACCGACAGTGCGGCCGGGGTGCCCGAGGCCTGCAATTGCTGCTCGGTCTGCGCGATCTGGCCTGCCAGTTCGCGCGCCGTGGCGCCGCCATCACGCAGCGTCTTGCGGCCCACCAGGTCGTTGGCCTGGATGGCGGTCGTGCCTTCGTAGATGGTGAGAATTTTCGCGTCGCGGTAGTGCTGGGCCGCGCCGGTTTCCTCGATGAAGCCCATGCCGCCGTGTACTTGCACGCCCAGGTTGGTGACTTCCAGGCCGATTTCCGTGCTGTAGCCCTTGACCAGCGGCACCATGAACTCATAGATCGCCGCGTTGTGCGCGCGCTGCGCGGCATCGGGGTGGTGATGAGCCAGGTCGTAGGCCGCGGCCGCCGTGGCCGACAGCGCGCGGCAGCCTTCGGTCAAGGAGCGCATGCCCATCAACATGCGGCGCACGTCGGGGTGGTGGATGATGGTTGCGCTGGCTTTCACGCTGCCGTCCACGGGACGGCTTTGCACGCGTTCCTTGGCGAAGGCCGCGGCCTGCTGGTAAGCCCGGTCGGCGATCGCAATGCCTTGCACGCCCACCGCGTAGCGCGCGGAGTTCATCATGATGAACATGTATTCCAGGCCGCGGTTTTCCTCGCCGACCAGATAGCCCACGGCGCCCGCGCCCGTGCTGTCCGCAACGCTGCCCTGGATGCCGTCGCCGAATTGCAGCACGGCCGTGGGCGAGGCCTTGATGCCCAGCTTGTGCTCTATGGACACGCACTGCACATCGTTGCGCGCACCCAGGCTGCCGTCCTGGTTCACCAGGAACTTGGGCACCACGAACAGGCTGATGCCCTTGATGCCTTCGGGTGCGCCCGCCACGCGCGCCAGCACCAGGTGCACGATGTTCTCGGCCATGTCGTGCTCACCGTAGGTGATGAAGATCTTGGTGCCGAAGACCTTGTAGCTCTTGTCGGCCTGGGGCTCGGCGCGGGTGCGCACCAGGGCCAGGTCCGAACCGGCCTGGGGCTCGGTCAGGTTCATGGTGCCGGTCCACTCGCCGGTGACCATTTTTTCCAGGTAGGTGGCCTTGATCTCATCGCTGCCGGCCGTGAGCAGGGCTTCGATGGCACCGTCGGTGAGCAAGGGGCACAGCGCAAAGCTCAGGTTGGCCGCATTGATCATTTCGATGCAGGCCGCGCCAATCGCCTTGGGCAGGCCCTGGCCGCCGAAATCCTGCGGATGCTGCAAACCTTGCCAGCCGCCTTCGGCGTACTGGCGAAAAGCCTGCTTGAAGCCTTCGGTGGTGGTGACCACGCCGTCTTTCCAGCTCGAGGGGGCGAGATCGCCCGCGCGGTTCAGCGGCGCGATCACGCCTTCGGCCAGCTTGGCGCACTCCTCGAGCACGGCCTGGGCCGTCTCGAGCCCGGCATCTTCAAAGCCGGGAATCTGTGCCACCTGATCGAGTCCGGCCAGGTGCTCCAGGTTGAACAACATGTCTTTGAGAGGGGCGGAATAACTCATGAAATTTCCTTTGAATGCATTGGCGGGCAGGCCCGCCCGCAGCCTAGTGGCTGATGCGCCCGGAAGCGCTGACGATGGACAGATCGACAAAGCGTGAGCCGAACTGCGAATCTGGCTTGAACGAGACCCAGTAGCCGCCCAGATCCTGGGCGCTGAAGTTGCGCAGGCTGGCGGTGAGCTTTTCACGGCTCACGGGCTGGGAGCGGCGCAAGGCTTCGGCGATCACCTTGGCGTTCACATAGCCTTCCATCATGGCGTAGCTCACCGGCACGTCCACCACCTTGGGATGGGCCGCCAGGGCATCGCGGAACTCCTTGTTCAAGCGCATGGACACCTTGTAGGGATTGGGCACGACCTGCGCGATGGACAGGCCGCTCATGAACTCGACCGGCAGGCGTTTGGCCAACTGCTCGATGTCCGATCCGGAGTTGGCATAGATCTGCGCCGTCCCCGACTCCATGCGGTAAGCCTCGACAAAAGCCGCCGTCGCGGGGCTGGACGCGACCAGCAGGATGGCCTGCGGCGCCGGCTTGGTTTTTTGCAATTGCGCAATCGCCTGGGTCACCGGATTGCGCCCGTCCTTCAGCGTCAGCTGGGCTACCAGCTTGGCGCCGGCCGGTGTCACGGCCTGGGTGACCAGTTGGACCACCGCCTCGGCGTCGGCCCGCGGTTCGATCACCAGCGCCAGGCGGGTGATGCCCACCGTGGCCAGATGGCTGGCGATCTTGGCCATTTCGTCCTGCAGACTGGCGCGGGTGCTGAAAATCTGTGCGGCGCGCGCCACTTGCGTGTCATTGCCCTGGTAGCCCACCAGGCTGATGCGTTCCTGCTCGAGCAAACCGCTGCCCAGCAGCCCCGCCAGATTGCTGTTGCCCATGTAGCCGGCCAGCACCACGGGTTTGGACTTGGCCAGCAATTCACGGGTGCGTGTGACGGTTTCGTCGGGATGACCGCCGTCGTCCAGCATCGCCAGCTGCACCGGCTGACCTTGGATGCCGCCGGCCTGGTTGACCTGTTCAAAATGCAGGCGCATGCCCTGTGCGTAGGCCCGGCCCTGAGTGGCCCCCTTGCCCGACAACGGCGCCACCTGCCCCACGACCCATTGGGCGCTGGCGCTCAGGCAGGCCAGGCTGCAAGCCAGCGCGGCCGCGGCCCGTGGCCAAGATGCGATGATAGATTTCATGCGGTTGTCTCCCTCTGTAGCGTGCGTCGCCGCTGCAGTATTTTTATACGAGGGGGGTCGGCAGCGCCTGAACGTGCGTCTGTCGCCCGACAAGAAAAGAGGGGCCAGGGCCCCTCTTTCTTTTGGCAGCGTTCTTACAGCGCCTTGACCAGCTCCGGCACGGCCGTGAACAGGTCCGCTTCGAGGCCGTAATCGGCCACCGAGAAGATAGGCGCTTCAGGGTCCTTGTTGATCGCCACGATCACCTTGGAGTCCTTCATGCCTGCCAGATGCTGGATCGCACCCGAGATGCCGGCCGCGATGTACAGCTGCGGCGCGACGATCTTGCCGGTCTGACCGACCTGCAAGTCGTTGGCAGCGTAGCCTGCGTCGACAGCGGCGCGCGAAGCACCGATGGCCGCGCCCAGCTTGTCGGCCAGGGGCGTGATCACTTCGTCGAACTTTTCCTTGCTGCCCAGCGCCCGGCCACCGGAAACGATGATCTTGGCGGCGGTCAGTTCGGGGCGGTCGTTCTTGGCGATTTCGCTGCCGACGAAGGTGCTCTGGCCGGCGTCGGCCGCGGCGGCGGCGGTTTCCACGGCGGCGGAACCACCGGTGGCTGCCGCTGCGTCAAAGCCGGTCGTGCGCACGGTGATGACGCGGGTCGCGTCCAGCGCTTGCACGGTGGCAATGGCGTTGCCGGCGTAGATCGGGCGCTCGAAAGTGTCGGCGGCGATCACCTTGGTGATGTCGCTGATCTGCGCCACGTCGAGCTGGGCGGCCACACGCGGGGCCACGTTCTTGCCGCCAGCCGTGGCCGGGAACAGGATGTGGCTGTAGTTGCCAGCGATGGCCAGCACTTGGGCGGCGACATTCTCGGCCAGGCCGTGGGCCAGGCTGGCACCGTCGGCGTGGATGACTTTGCTCACGCCAGCGATCTGGGCGGCGGCAGCGGCGGCGGCGCCGGCGTTGAGGCCGGCCACCAGCACGTGCACATCACCACCGCAAGCGACAGCGGCGGTGACGGTGTTGAGGGTCGCGGGCTTGATGGACGCGTTGTCGTGTTCTGCAATTACCAGTGCGGTCATTTCCATCAACTCCTTAGA
>NZ_JAODYH010000012.1:0-105450 GCF_025421555.1 Acidovorax bellezanensis | reverse complement strand
GTGGTGATCACGGCGGGCATCGCCAGGGCCAGGGTTTCCAGGCCGCCGTCGATTTCGCGCGTCACATTGACTCGGGGCGCGCCAGCCTTGTCGCCAGCGACTTCCACCTTGGAGGCGAACGTGGCTTGGGGCAGCTTGGCCAGCGCGGCCAGCATCTGGCCGGTCTGGTTGGCGTCGTCATCGATGGCCTGCTTGCCCAGGATCACAAGACCGGGTTGTTCCTTGTCGACCAGGGCCTTGAGCAGCTTGGCCACGGCCAGGGGCTGGAGTTCGACGTCGGTCAGCACATGGATGGCGCGGTCGGCGCCGATGGCCAGGGCGGTGCGCAGGGTTTCCTGGCACTGGGTCACGCCGCAGGAGACGGCGATGACTTCGGTCGCAGCGCCCTTTTCCTTCAGACGCACGGCTTCTTCGACGGCGATCTCGTCAAACGGGTTCATGCTCATCTTGACGTTGGCGATGTCCACGCCTGTGCCGTCGGACTTGACGCGGACCTTGACGTTGTAGTCGACCACGCGTTTGACTGGGACCAATACCTTCATTTCGTATCTCCAAACAGTTTTACTTTGCCGATCTCGCGAGCTTCATTTCCCATCCGCCATCTGCAGGCGCAACTCCCGCTTGAGCACCTTGCCCGAAGGATTGCGCGGCAGAGCCTCGCAGATCACGAGTTTTTTCGGCGTCTTGAAGCCGCCGAGCTTGTCGCTGCAATGCGCGCGCAACTGCTCCAGGCTCAGCGACGCGCCTGGCTTGAGCACGACAGCGGCCGTCACGCATTCGCCCCATTGCGCATCGGGCAATCCGATGGCGGCCACTTCGGCAACCTGTGGCAGCTCGTAGACCACGCGCTCCACTTCGGATGAGGCGATGTTTTCGCCGCCGCTGATGATCATGTCCTTCTTGCGATCGGTGAGATAGAGAAAGCCGTCAGTGTCCAGATAGCCCACATCGCCCGACCGGAACCAATCGCCGCAAAAGCTGGCCTGGGTCTTGGCCTCGTCACGCCAATAGCCGCGCGTGACCTTGGGGCCGCGCAAGCAGACCTCGCCCTGCTCGCCTGCGGCCAAGGCATTGCCGTCGTCGTCAAGAATCGCCAGTTCGACATGCGCGAGTGCGCGACCGGTGGAGCCGATCTTTGCGATTTCCTGTCCCGCCACCATCATGGTGTCGCCCGAGCAGGTTTCGGTCAGGCCGTAGGCATCCACATAGCGCGCCTGCGAGAACAGCCCGGTGAACGCGCGAATGCGCTCCTCCGGCGTGCGTTCACCGCCGCCGATCAGCCACCGGAAACTGCTCAGATCGTGCTGCGCACTGTTCGGGCTGTTCAGGCAGCGATTGAGCATGACGGGGGCCATCCAGCCGCCCGTCAGCTGTTCGCTGGCGATCAGCGACAGCGCGCGGTCCGCATCGAAGTCGCGCTCCAGCACCAGCGAGCCACCGGCGATCCACAGCGCGACGCCCGGCAGATCGTAGGCCCCCACGTGGTACAGCGGGCCCACCACCAGCAGCTTGTCGGTCTTGCCCAGGCCCAGGGCGGTAATGTGATCGAGACACTTCCAGGCCATGTTGCCGTAGGTATGCATGACGCCCTTGGGCCGGTCCGTCGTGCCGCTGGTATACATCAGGCGATAGAGATCCTCCGGCGTCGACACATGCGGCGGCACGGCAGCGAGCTGCTGGCCGCTGCACAGGACGCCGCAGTCCTGCTGCGCCGCCTCGTTGACCCAGATGGTCTGCAATGCATCGGGCACGGACGCCCGCAGTTCCTCGTCCGCAAACAGCAGACGCACGCCGGCATGGTCGGCGATGTAAGCCACCTCCTCCCTGCCCAAGCGGTAGTTCACCGGCAGGAACACGGCGCCCACATGGCTGATGGCGAGCGACAGTTCCAGGAACGCGGCGCTGTTCTTCATGAGCAGCGCGACCACGTCGCCTGCGCCCACGCCCTGTGCGGCAAGCCATGCCGCCGCGCGCTCCACGCGTTGCTGCAGCTGCGCATAGCTCAGGCGCTGCCCGCCATAGACCAGCGCCAGACGCGCGGGTTCGGTGTGCGCCCACCAGGCCACACTGGCACTCACTGACACCATGATCCGTCTCCTTGAATTCGTATGTACCCGACCGACGACATGCGCTCAATACCCCTTGGGCATCTTCAGCTCGTGATTGGCCACGTAGTTCAGCAGCATTTCTTCCGACACCGGAGCGAAGCGGAACAGACGGCAATCGCGCCACAGCCGCTCCACATGGAACTCCTTCGCGTAGCCCATGCCCCCCATGGTCTGCATGGCGCGTTCGGTGGCACGCGCCACGGCCTGCGCGGCAATCAGTTTGGCGGCGTTGGCCTCGTTGCTGTAAAGCAGGCCCATGTCGAAGTTGGTGGCCGCCTTGTAGTTGAGCAGGCGCGCCGACTCGACGTCCACATGGCATTGCGCCAGCGGAAACTGCAGGCCTTGATAAGAGCTGATGGGCCGGTCGCCGAACACCTTGCGGTCGTTGGCGTAGTCCACGGCCAGCTTGATCGCCAACTCGCCCGTGCCCACCAGCCCCGCCGTGGTCACCATGCGCTCGGTGTTGAGCACGTCCAGCAGTTCGCGCCAGCCCTTGTGCAGCGTGCCGATCAACTCGTCGGGCCCGATGCGCACGTTGTCGAAGAACACGCTGCTCGAATCCAGCGTGCAGGTGCCGAGCTTGTCGATAGGCGTGTGCGTCAGCCCTTCCCGCTTCACGTCGATCATGAACATCGAGAGCCCATCGGTGCGCGACGTGGAGTCCTGCAGCTTCTTGGTGCGTGCAATCACCAGCATCTTTTCGGCCGATTCGACGCCGGTGATCCAGATCTTGCGACCGTTCAGGCGCCAGCCGTCGCCATCCTGCGCGGCAAAGGACTTGATTTCCAGCGTATTGGTGCCCGCATCGGGCTCCGTCAGCGCCATGCAGCAGTTGAGGTCGCCGCTGATGATCCTGGGCAGCAGCTCCTTCTTCATCTTCTCGTTGCCAAAGCGCGAGATCGACACCCCGCCAAAAATCGGGTTGATCATGAACAGCTGTCCCACGGTCGAGCCCCCGCCCGTGGCCGCGAGCGCTTCCACGATCAGGCTCATCTCCATCATGCCCAGTCCGCTGCCGCCATGCGCTTCGGGCAGCGCCACGCCGCACAGCCCCGCGTCGCAGACCGCCTTCCAGTAGGCCGTGGGAAAGGACTTTGCGGCATCCAGCTTGCGCCAATATTCCAGACCGAAGCTCTCGCCGATCTGGCGCGCTGTTTCAATCATCATCCGCTGTTCGTCGTTGAGTCGGAAGTCCATGGTGTGTCTCTCTTTCAGGAAGAATGGGGTTTGCTCGAAAGGCTGTGGCTGTCACTTCAGATGTGGATCGCTCGCCCATAAGCGGCCAGCACCGCTTCGTGCATGGACTCGGACAGCGTGGGGTGCGGGAACACGGTTTCCATGAGCTCGGCCTCGGTGGCCTCCAGCGTGCCCGCCAGCGTGAAGCCGTGGATCAGCTCGGTCGCCTCGGGACCCACCAGGTGCGCCCCCAGCAACTGGCCGGTGACGTCATCGAACACCGTCTTAATGAAGCCCTGCGCTTCATCAATGGCGATGGCCTTGCCATTGCCTTCGAGCGGGAACTTGCCGACACGCACTTTCGTGCCGGCGGCGCGCGCCTGCGCCTCGGTCTGCCCCACGCTCGCGCTCTGCGGATGGCTGTAGACACAGGCCGGAATCAGCGCCTGCGGCTGCCTGCCGCTGCGCTGGCCGGCGATGTACTCCACGCATTCAATGCCTTCGTGGCTGGCCTTGTGCGCCAGCATGGGCGCACCGGCCACGTCGCCGATGGCGTAGACGCCGGGCTCCGCGGTCTGACCCCAATCGCCGGCCTGGATGCATCCGCGGTCCACGGCCACGCGGGTCTTTTCAAGACCCAGGCCTTGCACATTGCCGACCAGGCCCACGGCCACAAGCACGCATTCCGCGTCGATCTGGTGGCGGTCCGCCCCCTGCTCCACGCTCAACGCGACGCCGGCACTGCCGACCTGGGCGGCGACGAGACGCGCCTCCGTCATGAAGCGAATGCCTTCCTTGGCCATGGCCTGCTGCACGAAGGCGCTCACCTCCTCGTCGCTGGCCGGCAGCACACGCGCCGCGGCTTCAATGACCGTCACCTTGGCGCCCAGCGACGCGTAGAAGCTGGCGAACTCCATGCCGATGGCTCCCGCGCCTATCACGGCCAGCGTCTGCGGCACTTCCTTGGCGGACAGCGCCTCGCGGTAGCCCCACACGCGCTTGCCGTCGAATGGCAGCATGGGCAGTTCACGGGCGCGCGCGCCGGTGGCGATGATGGTGTTTTTGGCCTTGAGCGACTGCTTGGTACCCTGGGTATCGGTCACCTCGACCCGGCCTTTGCCAGCCAATTCCGCCGAGCCCATCAGCACCGTCACGCCGGCTTTCCGGAGCAGATGCGTCACCCCGCGATTGAGCCGCTGCGACACCTGGCGCGAGCGGCCCATCACCTGGGTGAAATCGACCTGCGGCGGCCCCACGCGGATGCCCAGCGCCTCCGCGTGCCGAATGCGCCGCAGTGTATCGGCGGTGTGCAGCAAGGCCTTGGTCGGAATGCAGCCCCAGTTCAAGCAGATGCCGCCGAGGTTTTCGCGCTCGACCAGGGCGGTGCGCAGCTGGAGCTGGGCCGCACGCAATGCCGCCACATAGCCGCCGGGGCCGCCGCCAATGACGACGACGTCGAATTCAGGGGAAGTGTTGTGGTCTGCCATCACTGCACCAACAATCCCGCCGGCTGCGACAGCGCCTGCACGATGCGTTTGAGGAACTGCAGCGCCGTGACGCCGTCGAGCACGCGGTGGTCGGCAGACAGCACCATGCCCATTTCGCGGCGAATCACCGGCTGGCCGCCGTCATCGGGACGGAACAGCTCGCGCACGCTGCCCACGCCCAGAATCATGGCCTGGCCGGGGTTGATGATCGACGCCATATAGCTCACGTCGTGCATGCCCGCATTCGACACCGTGATCGCCCCGCCCTGCATTTCCGCCGCGCTCAGACGCCCGGCCTGCACGCGCGCAATCAACGCCGCGGATTGCCTGGCCACACCGCCCAGGCTCTGCTGCCCTACTGCGCGCAGGACCGGCACCATCAAGCCCTTGTCGGTATTCACCGCCATGCCCACGTCGGATGCGCCCAGACTCAGAATGCCTTGATCGGTCCACACGCGATTGACCTGCGGCATGGCTTCGAGTGCCTGCCCCACCGCGGCCAGCACGAAATGGTTGAGCGTGAACTTCTGCTGCGTCTGCGCCGCGTTCATCTCCTGGCGCAGCCGCATGAGCGCGCTGACCTCGGCTTCGACCGACAGATAGAAGTGCGGAATCTGCTGCTTGGCCTGCGTGAGGCGCTGGGCGATCGTGCGCTCCAGGGGAGTGGGTGCACGCAAATTTCCTGTCGGTGCTGCGGCATCGCTGTGCGGCTGGGCTTCACTCACCGCGAGCACATCGCGCGCACGAATCCGGCCACGCGGCCCCGAGCCTGTGACCAGCGCCAGCTCCACGCCCCGTTGGCCCGCGATGCGGCGCGCCAGCGGAGTCACGGGCACGCGTTGTCCCGCCTGCAACGCCGCTGGCGCGGGCGCCAGCACCTCGGCAGCCGGCGCGCAGACGGCTTGCGCAGCAGGCGTTGCCGCGGGCGCCACCACGCCCTCGCCCGCCGCCCCGTCATCCCAGTAGCCAATCACCGAACCGCAAGCCAGCGTGGTGCCCACTTCGGCAACCACTTCCAGCAGCACGCCATCGGCATCCGCACCTATTTCGTTCGCGGCCTTCTCGGACTCGACGACAAAGATGCCCTGCCCCGCCTGGAAAGCGTCGCCAGGCTGGACCATCCATTCGACCAGCGTGCCTTCGGTCATGGTCAGCCCCAGTTTGGGCACAAGAAGTTCACGTCGCATGGCTTACTTCCCTGTGAACTGGGCTGCGCGCTTCTCGAGGAAGGCGCTGCAGCCCTCGTGCGCGTCCTGGCTGTCGAGCACCAGGCCGATGATGGCCTGCTCGTGGGCCAATGCCGCGCCGAGCGGCATTTCCGCGCCGTCGCGCAATGCGCGCTTGAGCAGCTTGAGTGTGAGCGGCGACTTCTGCGCGATCTGGTGGGCGAGCTTCATGCTCTCTTCCATGAGCATCTCGCGCGCAACGCTGCGATTGCACAGACCCAGGTCGACGGCCTCCGCCGCCGTGATCTGGTTGCCGGTGAACATCAGCTCCTTGGCGCGGCACAGCGGCACCTGGCGAATGAGGCGCTGCGTTCCACCAGCGCCGGGGAACAGGCCCAGATTGATTTCGGGCAGGCCCAGCTTGGCCTCGGCGGCCACCAGCCGCAGGTCCAGCGTGAGCAGCAACTCCGTGCCGCCGCCCAATGCCCAGCCGTTGATCGCGCCTATGGTCGGCTTGTCGCAAAGCTCGAAGCGGCGGAACACACGGTGAATGACCTCGGCGAATTCCTCGTAGTGCTGCAAGCCCTGGCGGCTGTTCAGGTCGGCGATGTCGCCGCCTGCCACGAAGGCCTTGTCGCCCGCGCCAGTGATGACGATCACGCGCACGCTCGCATCCTTTTCCAGTGCGGTCAGCGCGGATTCCAGGGCCAGCAGCGTAGGCACGTTCAGCGCGTTCAGCGTCTTGGGGCGATTGATGGTCAACACGCCCACGGCGCCATGGCGTTCACACAGGATGGGGTTTTGTTCGTCGGACATGGGGAGTTCTCCTGAATCAGTTGTTGGGGAATAGCCCGGCTCAGGCCAGCGTCTTGCGCACCGCGTCTTTCACACGCTCCGCGGTGACGACGTAGCCCTTTTCCAGGGAGCTGGCGAACGGCGCCGGCATGAACGGAGCCGCCACGCGCAACACCGGCGCGTCCAGCTCGTCAAAGCCCTCGTCGGCCATCGTGGCGACGATCTCCGCGCCCACACCAAAGGCTTGAACGGCCTCATGCACCACGACGGCACGGTGGGTGCGCGACAGCGACGCGAGAACCGCCGCCTTGTCCCATGGCTGGATAGATCGCAGATCCAGCACTTCGGCCTCGACGCCTTCCGCGGCCAGTTGCTCGGCCGCCTGCAGGCAGATGCCGACGGTGGCGCCATAGGTCACCAGCGTCACGTCGCGGCCCGCGCGGGCAATGCGCGCCTCGCCGATGCGCGCGGCCTGGGTGATATCCACCGGCCCCTTTTGCGCATACAAGGCCTTGTGTTCGATGAACATCACCGGATCGGGATCGGCGATCGCCGCGCGCAGCAGGCTGTAGGCGTCCTGCGGGTTGGACGGGCACACCACCTTGAGGCCGGGCACATGCGCAAGCCACGCTTCCAGGCACTGCGAATGCTGCGGTCCGGCGCTCAGGCCACCGCCATGGGGCGTTCGCAGCACCATGGACACCGAGCCCTGCCCGCCAAACATGTAGCGCGCTTTCGCGGCCTGGTTGACCAGCGCGTCCATGGACAGCGTGATGAAATCCATGAACATGATTTCGACGATGGGCTTGAGTCCCGTGAGCGCCGCGCCCACGGCTGCCGAGGTGATAGACGACTCCGAGATCGGCGTGTCGATCACGCGTTCTTCGCCAAACTGCTCCAGCAGCCCCCGCGTGGCCTTGAACGAGCCGCCCGCGTGCGCAACGTCCTCGCCCATCACGATCACCGAGTCGTCCTGCGCCATGCTGTCGGCCATGGCCTGGGTGATCGCGTTCACATAACGCATTTCAGTGGCGGTGCTCATGCGCGGGCCTCCTGCAAATTCTGGGTATAGACATCGCGGATGGCGTCCTCGGGCCTGGGCAGCGCGTCGGCACGCGCGGCTTCAATCGCGGCTTCCACTTGCGCGTTGATTTCATGGTCGATGGCGGTGGTCTCCACGCCGGCCGCTTGCAGCAGCTTGCGCGCGGCCGTCAGCGGATCGTTGTCATGCACGGACTCGAGTTCGTCCGCGTCGCGGTACTTCTGCGCATCGCCTTCGAAGTGGCCGCGAACGCGCGTGGTGATGCACTCCAGCACATAAGGTCCCTTTCCTTCACGCAGCTGCGCCGTCGCGATGCGCGTGGCCTCGGCAACCGCCAGGGCATCGTTGCCATCGACTTGCGCGTAGCGCACCGAGAATGCCTGCGCGAGCTTTTCGAGCTTGGCCGCGAACTGGCGCGACGTGGGCGAAAACTCCGACCAGCCATTGTTCTCGCAGACCAGCAGCAGCGGACTCTTCCAGAGCGCTGCCATGTTCAGCGTCTCGTGCAGCACGCCTTCGGCCATTGCGCCATCCCCAAAGAAAGCCACGGCCACGCCCCCCGTCTTGCGTGCCTTGTGCGCCATGGCGGAGCCGAGCGCGATCGGGATGCCGGCGCCCACGATGCCGTTCGCCCCCAGAATGCCCAGGCTCAGATCGGCCACGTGCATGGAGCCGCCGCGGCCCTTGCACAGCCCGCCTTCGCGGCCCATGATCTCCTTCATGAAGCCGGTCACATCCATGCCGCGCGCCAGCACATGGCCGTGGCCGCGGTGCGTGGTGGCCAGCGAATCCTGCGGCTCCAGCACGCTGGCCACACCGGCGGCCACCGCCTCCTGGCCGATGCTCAGGTGGATGAAGCCCGGCACCTCGCCGTTGGCAAACAACCGCGTGAGGGCCGTCTCCACATGGCGGATCAGGCACATGCTGCGGTACAGCCGCGTGAGCTGCTCCACCCGGTTCTTGTCACTGTCTTGCGATGTCATCTCATGCCTTTCCATGCTGTGTCAGTGCGCATGCCCCGATGCGCGCGCTGCCCACGATGCGATCCGCGCCATCCGCGCCGCGCACCCAGACATTCCATTGACCGGGCCCCTCGCGGCTCGCCTCGCCTCCCGCGATGACCGTGTCGCCAATGAAGACCGGCTTCACAAAGCGCACATCGAGTTCGACATCGGCCAAGGCCTGGCCGCCGAAATTGCGCTGTACGCACTGAAAAATCAGGCACAGCGACATGGTTCCGTGCGCGATCTGGCGGCCCATCGCGGTCTTGGCGGCGAACTCGGCATCCACGTGCAGCGGGTTGAAATCGTTGGTGAGTTCGGCGTAGGTCTGGATGGACTCCGGGGTCACCACCAGGCTGCAGGTCTGCAACGCACGATCCAGGGTTGGTTGCTGGTCCATGCTCATGCCGCCCAGATCAGCGTGAGCTGCGCGTCGAACAAGGCGCGTTTTTGCGCTCCGCAGCCACGGACCTCGAGCTCCAGATAATTGCGTTCGCGGCGCACCTCCTTGCCAAGACAGCGCACGGCGACGCGGATCGATTCCCCCGGTTGCGGCAAGCCGCGCATCTTCAATTGCTGGCGCGCATGCACGTTGCCAGGAGGGCGCGGCGTCACCAGATTCAGGTAGCCGCGCATCATGCTGATGACGGCCATGCTCGCGGCTTCGGCGGCGCCAGCGCCAGCGCCGCCAAACAGTGACTGCCAGCGCATGGCCTGCGCGGCGTCGTAGACCTCTTCCCGCTCCCCCATCAAGGCACCGGGAACAAAATCCTCGAACAGGATTGGCTTGGATTCGCTCATTTCGCCCCCTCCAGAATCGACTCGAGCACTGGCAGCGCCATGCCGTGCACTTCCTTGAAGCCGATGCGCACCCGCGCGCCTATGGCCAGCGCATCCGGCGGCACGCAGGACAGCGCATTCGCCATCACCCGAAAGCCTTCGTCCAGATCGACAATGGCAATGACGTAAGGCAGCATCTCCTTGAACGCCGGCAAGGGCGCGCGGTACACGGTGGTGAAAGTCAGCACCGTGCCTTCGCGCCGCGACGCGCTCCATGGCAGATCGCTGCTCTGGCAGCGGTCGCACAGCGAGCGCGGAATGCATTGCACCTGGCCGCATTGGCCGCAGCGCTGGTAGCGCAGTTCGCCCTGCGCGCAGCCATCCCAGTAGGCATTTGTCTGCGCGTTGGCACGGGGCAGTGGGTAGTTCAGGTTCATCTCAGGCTCCCAGCACCAGCGAACAATGGGCCGACAGAATGCCGCCGTCGCCATGCACGAAGGCCAGCTTGGCGTCCTTGACCTGCCGCGCATCGGCATGGCCGCGCAGCTGGTGCACGGCCTCGACCGCGTGAAACATGCCGCCGGCCGCGCCCGAGTGCGCATAGGACATCAGCCCGCCGTGCGTGTTGCAGGGCAGCTTGCCGCCCAGGCCCAGCTCGCCCGCGGCAGCGGCAATTCCCGCCTGGCCGCGCTCGAAGAAGCCTATGGATTCCAGCTCCACCGCGAGCGTGATCGTGAACGAGTCGTAGATCTGCGCGACGTCGATGTCGCAAGCCTGCACGCCCGCCCGCGCGAACGCCGTGGCAGAAGACGTCTTGCAGCCGAAATCGACCAGGCTAGGCGCGGCGATGATGTGTTCATGGGTGTGACCCTGCCCCGCGCCCAGAATCTCTATCGCCTGGCCTTTGGTATCGCGCGCCGCGCTGCGGCTGCTCACCACCAGTGCCGCACCGCCATCGGAAATCAGGCAGCAGTCCAGCATGTGCAGCGGATTGGCAATCATCTTGGAGCTCAACACGTCGGCCACGCTGATCGGATCGCGCTTTTGCGCCTTGGGATGGCGGCTCGCATGGCGGCGATGCTCGACCGCAATCGCCGCCAGATGCTCCGAGGTCACGCCGTATTGGTGCATGTAGTGCCTGGCGACCAAGGCATACGAGGCTGGCACGCTGATGCCGAACGGACGCTCGAACTGCGGATGCCCCACCTCGGACAACGCAGCCACCGCGCCATCGCGCGACAGGCCGGTCAAACGGTTGTCGCCGGTCACGACCAGCACATGCGTGCATTGCCCGCTGGCCACCAGCGCCGCTGCGTTCATGATCATGATGCAGGCGCTCGCGCCGCCCGCCTGGATCGCCAGGCAGGTGCCTGGATGGATTCCAAGGTATTCGCAGAAGACCGAAGCCAGCATCAGATGCGGCTCGGTGAACGAGTAGGCGCAGAGCACGCCGTCGATATCGGACAGCGCCAGCCCCGCATCGGCCACCGCGCCGATGGCGGCCTCGGCATGCAGTGCCATGCAACTGCTGCCGGGCAGCTCGCCGACCGCTGTGTCGTAGGCGCCGGTGATGAAAGCATTCATGCTCATCGCTGGTCCCCGGTGAACTTCAAGGGCCGCTTGTTCAGGAAGTTGGCAACCGCCTCGTCGTGGTATTCGGTATGCAATGCCAGCGCCTGCGCATTGGCCTCCATCTCGGCCAGCGTTTCGTAGTCGAGCTCGAACGAGCGGTTGAGGATGTTCTTGGCAATGCCCAGGGCCTGCGTCGATGCGCTGTGGTAGCGCTCGGCCATGGCCATGGCGGTCTGCTCCAGCTGCTCGGGCTCCACGACCTGCAGGACGATGCCCAGGCGCAGCGCCTCCTGCGCGTCGACTTCACGCGTCGAGAACACGATGTCCTTGGCGCGCTGCAGGCCCACGATGCGCGGCAACAGGAAGAAGCCGCCGAGATCCGGCACCAGGCCAATGCGCCCGAACACCGCGCAAAACCGTGCGCGGGGCGTTGCAATCACGAAGTCGCAGGCCAGCGCCAGATTGAAGCCCGCGCCGAACGCGGGGCCGTCCACCGCGGCGATGACCGGCTTCTCCAGATTGATCAGCTCACGGAACCAGGTGTGGAGCCGGCGGATACGGTCCCTGTCCTTGAAAATCGGACGCTTTGCCTCCGCCAGCGATTTCAGGTCTCCGCCCGCGCAAAACACGCCCGCGGAGCCGGTGATGACCACCGCGCGCACGCTGTCATCGTCCTTTGCCTCCATGATGGCCTGGGCCAGACCTGCACGCACTTCCAGATCGAAGGCGTTGCGCCGCTCGGGGCGGTTGATGCGGATCACCAGGGTCGCGCCCTGGCGCTCTGTCAGTACGAATTCGGTCATGGCTTGTACCCCAGTTCGCGCGCGATGATGTTGCGCTGGACTTCGCTGGTGCCCTCGCCGATCACATACACCAGGGCATCCCGGTGAATGCGTCCTACGGGGTATTCGCGCATGATTCCCGCTCCGCCATGGATGCGAATGGCCTGCTCGCTCACCGACAATGCCGTCTCCGACGCGATGAGCTTCACGCGGGCCGCCGTGGGCGCATCCAGCGTGCCCTGGTCCACGCGCCATGCGCCGTAATACACCAGCCACTTGGCGGCCTCGATCTGCGCCGACATGTCGGCCAGCTTGTGCGCGATGGCCTGGTAGTCGCCCACGCGCTTGCCCGCAACAATGCGGTCTTGCGCAAAGCTGTTGGCCGCATCGAAGGCCGCGCGCGCCATGCCCAGCGCGTTCGCCGCCACGCCCACCCGGTTTTCACTCAAGGACTCCAGGATCACCGGATAGGTGCCAGTGCGCTCTCCCAGCAGGCAGTCGTCCGGCACGAAGGCGTCGGCGATGTGGATCAAGGCCGTCTCGGATGCCCGGATGCCTTCCTTCTTGAGCTTGTGGATGTCGAATCCCGGGTTGGGCAATTCCACGATGAACAGACTGATCGATTCGGACTTGAGCGCCGGATCCGTGCGCGCGGCGACCAGCAGAAAGTCGGCGATCGGCGCATTGGTGATGTAGAGCTTGCTGCCGTTGAGAATCCAGCCGCCCTCCACTTTCTTGGCATGCGTCTTCATCGCGCGCACGTTGGAGCCGCCGTCGGGCTCGCTCAAGCCGAAGCCCGCGATCTTGTCCCCCGCCAGCGCGGGCTTGAAGAAGCGCTCTTTCTGCTCCGGCGTTCCGGCCTTCCAGATCGGCCAGATGCCCAGGTGCGAATGCGCGGACCACGCCGACGCAAAGCCTTGGCTCATGTAGCTGAGCTCCTCGCGCACGATGCAGTCGCTGATCTTGTCCATGCCGCTGCCGCCGTCGGCTTCCGGGTAGCGCACCCCCAGCAGCCCCAACTCACCCCAGCGCTTGAATGCCTGGCGCGGAAAGCACTCGTTTTCCTCGGCGTCCGTCACCCATGCGGACATCTCTTGCTGGCACAGCCTGCGCAAGGTGTCGCGAACCGCTTCGTGCTCTTGCGTGAAAGAAAAATCGAGACCCATATGACTCCTTTTTGCTCTGTCTAGGTAGTGGCCGACATTGGCTTGTTATTTCTTATGCGAAATTTAATTCTTGATGGAGATTATTATTTCAGAAAAATGAGATGTCAACTCATGCGCCGGCTGGATTGCGTTTGCGCGCCAGATCCGAGAGATATCCCGAGATGCGCTCGCGCACGCCGCCGCCGCGGTAGTTGTCCCCCATCAGCGGCGCCACCGATTGCACGCGCTGCACCACGGCCTGTGCCGATGCCATGCGCTGACGACATTGCCGCGCAATCGCCAGCGAGCCGCTGCGCGCCAGGAAGTAGTCCAGGCGCTGCGCCACCACGGCATCGAAATCGGCCTGAGGAATCACTTCGGTGACCAGGCCGACCTGCCAGGCATCCAGAGCGCCAAGCGCCTGCCCCAGGCACATGCGGCTGGCCAGTGCGGGAGAGATGCGCGCGTTGAGCACCGCATCCACGATCACCGGGTACATGCCAAATTGAATTTCCGGGCACGCAAGCTGCGAGCCCTCTGCGGCCAGCACCACGTCGGAAAGCGCCAGCAGCAATACCCCGGCGCCCGACGCCTTGCCCCGCACCACCGCCAGCAAGGGCACCTGGCTCTGCGAAAGACTCTCGATCAGCGCCAACAGCGCATGCTCCTGCTCGGCAAGCGCCTGCTCGCCCGCCAGGAATTCCGCGATATCCGCCCCGGCACAGAACAACCGGGCGCTGGCGCTTTGCAGCACATGCACGTCCGCCGCCTGCTCGGCAACGATGCGCGCCACCGATCGCATCATGTCTGCCGTCATGGCATTCGCCTTGTCGGCCCGATTCAGCGTGATGCGGCGAACGCGCACCGCGTCCCCCTCTGACCCGACATGCTTTTCATCCAGAACCGTCACCAACGCTTGAGCCATGCTCGATCTCCTTGAAATGGGATCCCTCGATTCCTCGGCCACCGGAATTCATTCGCATCAAGGGAAAACCCTGGTTTGATTTTTTACTACGAGAACATTATTCTCCATAAAAATCAACCGGAGACAAGCATGAGCCAAAAGACGGACCGCGCGAAACCATCCAATGAGGTCGATCGGGTCGCATTCCGCGACATGTGCAAGGCATTCGCCGACCACGAAATCCGCCCGCGCTGGGAAAAGGCGGATGCGGACAAACAGTTCCCGATGGACTTCTACCGTGCCGCCGCGCGTGCCGGGCTGATTGGCATCACGGCGACCGAGGAGGTGGGCGGAGCTGCCCTGGGCGCGTACGAGGAAGCGATCGCGCTGGAGGAGCTGGCCAAGGCCAACCCCAACCTGGCCGTATCGGTGCTCGTGCAGAACGTGGCGGGCTCCATCCTTTACGAGTACGGGGACGCGCATCACCGTGAAATCGCACGCCGCAACATCGCCGGCGAATGCCTGGTGGCCATCACCATCACCGAGCCGGAAGCCGGCAACGACATCCAGAACGTGAGCACCAGCGCCACCCGCGACGGCGACGAATGGGTGCTCGACGGCATCAAATCCTTCATCACCCTGGGCGGCGACGCGGACATCCTGGTGACGCTCGCGCAGACCGACCCCAAGGCCGGGCGCCACGGCATGCGCTTCTTCGCCATTGACCGGAACACGCCCGGCGTGCAGACCAGCCAGATCGACACCTATGTGAACCGCCCCGCGCCGACTTATCGCGTGATGTTCAACCAGGCGCGGGTACCGGCGAGCTGCATGCTCAACGCCGGGTTTGCAGAAATCATGGCCGGCTTCAACCGCGAGCGCATCATGGTCGCCGCACGCTGGCTAGGTCACATGCAGACGGCGCTGGAATGGGGGCTCGAATACGCCCGGACTCGCCGCCAGTTCGGCCGGGCGATCGGCTCCAACCAGTCCATCGCCTTTGCCCTGGCGCAGGCGCACCTGGACATAGAAGCGGCCCGGCGCCTGACCTACTATGCGGCCGAGCGCTGGGACAGCGGCGTGCCCTTGCAGGATGTGATTCTCGATATTTCCACCGCCAAGCTCCATTGCACGCAGGCCGTCGTGCGCGTGACCCAGACGGTGCTGCACGTTGCCGGCGGCTGGGGCCTGACCAGCGAACTGCCCGCCATGCGCTGGGCACTCGACGCCCTCGTGGCGCCCGTCACGGTAGGCAGCGTGGAGATTCAGCAACGCGCCATCGCCAAACAGCTGGGGCTGCCAGTGGAATAAGCCCCCCGCATCCGCCTGCATCCCATTCACCGAAGGAATCCCATGAAAACGCTCTCCCAGGTTCTCCAGACGCGCCGCGTCGCCCTTTCCCTCATTGCGGCCACCTGCGTGCTACCCGCGGCCCATGCCACCGGCTACCCCGGCAAACCCGTCACCGTGGTGGTGGCCTCCACGCCGGGCGGAATTCTTGACACCATTGGCCGCATCGTGGCCAAGGGCCTGGAAAAAATGGGCCAGCCCGTGGTCGTGCAGAACATCCCCGGCGGGGGCAGCAGCATAGGCACCGCGGCCGTTGCCCGCGCGCCTGCCGACGGCTACACGCTGGGCATGGTGGCCAGCAGCCATGCCGTCAACCCCAGCGTCTACAAGAAGCTTCCCTACGACACGCTGAAGGATTTCACCACCGTCTCGCATGTGGTCAACCTGACCAACGTCCTGGTCGTGCACCCCGACACGCCGGCCAACAACCTGCAGGAATTCATTGCACTCGCCAAGCGCTCACCCGGTCAGTACAACTGCGGCTCCGCGGGCAATGGCCAGTCGAACCACCTGTCGCTTGAGAGCTTCAACACCGAAGCCGGCGTCAAGCTCAACCATATTCCCTACAAAGGCAGCGCACTGGCACTCACCGATGTACTCGGCGGAACACTGACCTGCATGTTCGTCGACGTTCTTTCGGTCAAGCAGCATGTCGCTGCCGGCAAGCTCCGGGCGCTGGCCGTGAGCGACAAATCACGCGTGCCCGACATGCCCGGCGTTCCCACGTTTGCCGAATCGGGCCTGCCCACGTTCAACGCCAACTCCTGGCTGGCCTTGGTGGTGCGCACGGGAACGCCCAAGGACATCGTCGACAAGCTCGCACAAGGCATAACAGAGACAATGAAAGACCCGGAAATTGCCAAGCGCCTGCAGTCCATGGCGGTGGTGCCCATGGGCTCATCACCGGCCGAGTCGCAGAAATTCATGGAAAACGAAATCCGCCGTTACGGCGCCGTCGTGGAAAAAGCAGGTATCAAGAATGACTGAAATGCTGGACACCCTTGAGATCCCGTCGACCGCAGGCGACACCGCCGTCGCGCCACGTTCCTCGCGACTCGCCAGTCTCTTTGCAGCCCGCAGCGTCGCCATCGTGGGCGCATCGGCCGACCCGAGCAAGATCACCGGCCGGCCGCTGGCCTACATGCTGGCGCGAGGCTTTACCGGCGCGCTCTACCCCGTCAATCCGGGCCGCAAGGAAGTACAGGGCCTGCCGGCCTACCCCTCACTCGCTGCCATTGGCAAGCCGGTGGATCTCGCCATCGTGGGAACCGCCGCCGAACAGGTGGAGGCCATCATCCAGGAAGGCATCGACGTGGGCATCAAGGCCTTCGTGGTGTTCTCCTCCGGCTTTGCGGAAACGGGCGATGCCGGGCGCGCATTGCAACAGCGGCTGAGTGCCCTCGCACGCGCCAACGACGTGGCCATTCTGGGCCCCAACTGCCTGGGCCTTGCGAACAGCGCCACCGGCCTGATCGCATCGTTCACCACGGCCCTCGAGTCCAGCCCGCTGCTGCCAGGACGCTTCGCCTTCGTGAGCCAGAGCGGCGCCTTGGGCGCTTACTGGCTGGACATCGTGCTGCGCTCCGGACTGGGCTTCAGCCAGTGGATCTCGACCGGCAATGAATGCGACGTGGATGCGGGCGAGGCCATCGACTTCCTCGTGGATGACCCCGATACCGACGTGATCGGCCTGTACCTGGAAGACATACGCGATACGCAGTCGTTTCGCCGCGCCCTGCAGCGGGCCGCCATGGCCCACAAGACCGTCATCGCGATCAAGTCCGGACGCTCCAATGCCGGCGCGCAGGCCGCCGCCTCCCACACGGGCGCGCTGGCAGGTGATGACGCACTCTATGACGCATGCCTGCGCCAGTTCGGCGCGCTGCGCGTGGGCTCGCTGTCCGAGATGATCGATGCCGCACGCCTGTACCTCTGCAAAAGCGTGCCTCAGGGCAACCGGCTGGCGATCATGTCCGTGTCCGGCGGTGCTGGCGTCCTGATCGCCGATGAGTCCGAGGCACTGGGAATGCAGCTGCCCGGCTTCTGCGATGCAACCAATGCCGTGCTGAAGACCGTCCTGCCTTCGTTCGCCCATACGTCCAATCCGCTGGACCTCACGGGCAACGTCGTGCAGAACACGGCCAGCATCTCGACCGCCCTGACCGCCGTTGCCGCCGACGAAAGCGTGGACGCCATCGTGCTTTTCGTGGGCCTCATGCACAGCATCGCGGGGGCTTTCACCGATGCGCTTGCCGATGCGCGCCGGCTCACCCCCAAGCCCATCATCGTCATCTGGATAGGGGCCATGCCGGAAACCATTCAGCGGGTCGAGGCCGCGGGCATCCCGGTGTTCGGGGACATTCCGCAGGCCATGCGCGCGCTGCACGCGACGCGGGAGTTGGCCCAGCTGCAAGCACAGGCCCGCAACAGCGCGCATGCTTCAACGCCTCTCAAACGCGGCCAGCCAACCACCGCCACCGAAGCAGCGATTGCCCACCTCAGCGAATGGGATGGCAAGCAGTTGCTCCGCGGCCAATCCTGGGTCGGCATGCCCCAGGGCTGGCTGCTCCAGGAAGGCGAGGCCATTCCCGAGCATCTGCCCTACCCGCTGGTCGCCAAGCTGCAATCCGCACAACTGCTTCACAAGAGCGATGCCGGCGGTGTGATCCTGAAAATCCAGGACCAGGCAGCGCTGGAGTCCGCCATCTCCCGCCTCTGCAAAATTGGCCGGGCACTCAAGATCCCGGTGCAAGGTGTGCTGATCGAGCAAATGCTGCCGTTCGACCACGAACTTCTGCTCGGCCTGCGCAACGACGAGCGCTTCGGCCCGGTATTGACGATCGCCCGCGGCGGCGTGGAGGCCGAGGCGGACCCTGACGTCGCCAACGTGCTTTTGCCGGCATCGGAGGACGAGATTCTTCGCGCTCTGCAGGGACTGCGCTACGCCAGGCTGCTCAATGGCTTTCGAGGCCGGCCGGCGGCGGACATGGAGGCGCTCGCGGAACGTATCACCGGACTGTGCACCTGGTTCATGGGTCAGGCGCTGCAGGAACTGGAGATCAACCCGCTGGCCATCCAAGGCAGCCATGCATGGGCCCTGGATGCCTTGATGGCACCCGCCAAGGCCTGAAGCGCCAGGTGCAGGTACGCTGGCGTCCATCTGCTTTGCTAAAATTTGCGCAGGCCAGAAACTGCCGCTTGCCTGCACAACCCCGCAGGCAAGCGCAGACACAATTCCACGGACCCATCAGACAAAGGCCAGCCTTCCATGACAGACACATCCCCACCCGAAAAACTGGTGGGCGCTCTCAGTGCCGGTCTCAAGGTCCTGCGATATCTTGCCAGCGCATCCGGCGCGCACGGTGTATCGCGCATTGCCAAGGACCTGAACATCAACCCGAGCACCTGCTTCAACCTGCTCAAGACGCTGGTGCACGAACGTTTGGTGACTTTCGATGAATCCACCAAGACCTACAACATCGGACTGGGTCTGGTGGAGCTGGCCAAGGGCTCGCTTGAGAAGGCATCCTATGTGCGCCTGATGCGCCCCCATTTGCAGGAATTGGCCGAGCGCCATAACGTCACCACGACCCTCTGGCAACGCACACGCGACGAACGCGTGGTACTGGTCGACCTGGCCGAAAGCGGCTCGACCATGCGCATTCACATGAGCATAGGCCAACGCCTGCCCATGTATGTCGCCGCGCTCGGCCGCTGCTTTGCCGCCTACTCGGGCCTCAACGCCATGGAACTGCGCCGCAAACTCAGCGAGCTGCGCTGGGAAGACGGCCCCAGTTTCGAGACCTATATGCAAGAAGTGGAAAACGTGCGCCAGCACGGCTTCGCCATTGACAACGGCAACTACGTCAAAGGCGTGACCACCGTTTCCTCGCCCATCATCGACGCGCAAAAACGCCCGCTGATGGCAGTCAGCGCGGTGGGATTTTCCACGCAGTTCTCCAGCAACTCGCTGAAGGCATTGCACGAAGACCTGCGGGAGCGCTGCCGCGAAGCCACCAGTGCGCTGTCGGGCGGAACGGTGACTGAACTGTGGACAGAGCAACACCCTGCGCTGCGCGCAGGCCCTTCCCCTTCACGGGAAGCATAAAAAACCCATCCAGTAGTCCATGGTGCACACCAGTGCATTGACCCCGTGACTACGGTGCGGCCACGAAATCACCGCCCAACGCCAGATGCAGGTCGACGCGGCGCACCAGGCGCTCGCGCCTGACGGCCAGCAAGGCGATCTCGGCGGCATTCGCAAAGAGCTGGCGATTCATCACGTCGCGCAGATCGGACTTGCCGACGCGGTAGGCCGTTTGCATCAAACCCGCAGCCCGGCGACTGTCGGCGGCCGCCGCGCGCAACAATTCCTCGCGCGTGGCCAGACTGACTTCCGCATCGAGCGCGGTTTCGACATCCTCCAATGCCTTCAGCGCCAGACGCGCATAGTTGGCAACGGCTTCACGCTGCTCCGCGGTGCGCAAGCGCACGCTGCCCGTCAGGCGCCCCCCGGTATAAAGCGGTACGGCGACGGTCGCACTGCCGCTGGTGGTCGTGCGATCGAGGCTTTGCTGGATTTCGCTGGCCTGGCGAGAGAGGTGGCCATAACCCGCAGACAGCGACAGCGAAGGCCAGAACGACGCCTTCGCATCACCCACCAGATCGAAGGCCGCGGCAACCCGGCGTTGCGCCGCCCATAGGTCTGGCCGGCGATCGAGCGCCTCCAAGGGCATGCCCGCTGGCGCAGGAGCGGGGAATGGCGCGAGTTCTGCGCGCGATGAGATGGCTGCGGCGGGATAGCGCCCCACCAGGATTTCCAAGGCACGCAAGGCGCTGCGGTGCGCGAGTGCCACCTGCTGGGCCGCGTCGCGATAGCTCGCATGGCTGGCGCGTGCCGCCATCACGTCCATCTCGGTGCCCGCGCCGATGCGCAGTCGATCATTGCTCAGGCCGATCAGCTGCTGCGCATCGTCGGCCATTCTCTGGGCAATCTGGGCCTGCTGCGCGGTTTCCGTGGCGACAAACCATACGCGTGCCACCGACGCTGCCAGAGATTGTTGCGCGAAGCGCAAATCGGCACTGCTGGCATCGCGCTGCGCCATGGTCGCGTTGCGCTGGTAGCGCAGACGCCCCCACAGATCGACTTCCCAGGAGATGCGCAGCATCACGCCGCTGAGCAAGGACACGAGGTCGGAGGTGGACTTCGATCCTGCGCGCCCGAGGATGCCGATCGCCGGCTTGAGCTGGGCATTGGCGAGATCCACCTGTGCCTCGGCCTGCTCCACGCGTGCGGCCGCCACGGCCAGGTTGGGATTCTGGGCGAGCGCTTCAGCGACCAGCGCACTCAGCTGTGGATCGTCGAACGTCGCCAGCCACCCGGCTGCCACGGGCGCCGGGTTCGAGGGCATGGACCAGGTCTGCGGCACTTGCACCTGGCTGAGCGCTTGGGCGCGCGTATCTCCAGGCCCTGGCTCCGGCGACACGGCACAGCCGGCAAACAGCATCGCCACCAGCCCGAGCGACAGCGAAACAGGGGATCGCGACATGGCTGTGGCCTCAGTGCAGCTTCAGCACGAACAGGTCTAGCTTGGTGCCGACACGCAGGATCACCTTGCGCACGATGTGCACCATATGGCCATGCTGTGTGTACACGGCACCCACACCCTGCGCGCCCATGGGCAGAAAGGTATCCGCATCGCGCCCCACCACCTTCAGACGCACCGCAAAACGGCCCGGAGGAATCGGCATGGTGCCCGTCTGCGGCACGCTGCCGGAAATCGGCAGCTGCCCGGTTCCCGACGACCAGATGATCGAATCCACCTGTGCCTTGATGATGCGGTTCGGAAACGTCTGCAGCGCGATCTCGGCCTCATCGCCTGGCTGGATGTTGCGCAGCTCGTTCTGGGAATACATCGCCAGAATCCACTGCTCGTTCTCGACGAAGGACATCACCGGCACCATAGGCAACTGCGCAGCATAGGAGCCAGGGCGCAATTGCAGGTTCACGACCGTGCCGTCGGCCGGCGCGCGGAACACGGTCTGGTCGAGTTCCCAGGTCGCGTAGGCGATCTGCGCCGTGAGTTGCTGCAGCGCGGCGCGCGCTTGCGCGACTTCCGACAAGTCGCCGTCCTTGGTACGCGCCGAGAGTTTCTGCTGCACCTGTCCCACGCTCGCCGTCGTGCGCGCAAGGTCGGCGCGTTGGCTCGCGACATCGGTCTGCGCCTGTTCGTAGTCGAACTGAGGGCCGGCTCCCGTGCGCGACAGATCGCGCGTCTGCCCCTGGCGCTTGACGGCCAGCGCCAGTTTGGACTCCTGCGCGGCACGCGCGGCGCGCGCGCCCTTCAACTGCTCGTCGAGTTCGCGCTGGTAGGCCTGCGCGCTATCGATCTTGGCCTCGAACTCCGGCAGCTTCGCCTGCAGCTGCCGCAGCTTCTGCTCGAACGGTTCCGGATCGATGCGAAACAGAACTTCCCCTTTCTTGATCGGGCGATTCGCGTCTATCGGCACCTCGATCACCCGGCCGGTGACGCGCGGCGTGACCTGCACCACGTAATTGACCACGCGCACGTCGGCCGTGGAAGGAGCGACCACATTGAGGATCAGGATCAAGGCGGTCAAACCGAAGATGGGCAGCGTGATCACGATCACCTGGCTGATGAAATTCCAGGGCAGCAGCTTGAACTTGAAGAAAATCAGCCAGACGATGCCCGCGTAGATCAGCAGAAGAATGATTTCCATCAGACACCCCCTTCTTGCACACCGCTCTGGCCTGGTGCCGGCGCGCGCGCTGCAGCGAGTTGCATTTCCAGCGACTGGATGCGCCTATGCAATTCAGCCGTGTCTTCGACCACGGGCGTGGGCTCGGCAGCCCCCTGGGGTGCTTGCGCCGGCATAGGCTCGAGACCGACGGCGTCACCCCCGTGCCCGTGTTCGTCCAGCGTGTCGGTGCCGTAGGCGAGCTTGTGCAGCACGGGCCGCGTATAGGCCCACACCCAGGCGATGGGCCACAGCAGGCCACCAAACACCAGTGACAGCAGACAGATGATCTTGATTGCGGCGAGCTGCGGATGCTGGCGCTTTTCCGCGATCTTCTCCGGCATGATGTGCACCCACCAGAACACGCCGATCAGCACCAGCGGCACGATCACCAGGGCGGCCCAGGCGATGCCGTTGGCAAGCGCGTCCAGCGCCTCACCTTCGAGCAAGGAGGCACGGGCAGACAAGCTCCATGCCAGCGCGAACAACAGGAGAATCCGTCGTGTCACCATCATGGCGCGCTCCTTCACGCCAGACGCAATGCCCGACGTTTTTTTCGGATTGTAAGCGGCTCCCGGCGAGCATGTACGACAGATTTCAGTGGATGCCTGCCATCGGAACGCCGCCTTGACGGACCCGGCTAGCGCCTTTCGCCTTGCACCCGCAGGTCACACCTGTGTCGAAGTCTGGCGCCACCTACCCAACGCTGACACGCAATCCATGCGTGATAGATAGCTACCTCACACCCATTCCTATTCGGCGACTCACAGGGGCGACAGCACCCAAGGACTATTTTTATCAGTCATAAGATCTTCAGCTATGCCAATAATACCGCCCAGCATCATGTTCTCACCCGCCCAGCTCGCCCGACCAACAATGTAGCTTTTCGCAAAATGTTGCCAAGAGGAGAAATTTGAGCGAACCTCACTATCAACATGCGCAAGAATTCGGCTGAGTTCCCGTTCCTCTATGTAATCGCAGTCGAATGACATTCTTGCCACCGTGACGAGGCGCCCCAGATCCCAGGCAAGCACCCCAGCGCCATAATCCTTTGGAAGATACGCCCCATTGACTTTGTCTTTAAGAAGGCGAAAAACCGATCTCAAGTTTTCCAGCATGTCCATGGCGCTCTCCAGCGCTGAGAAAACGAGATATTTCTCCGCGGAAGGCTCCTGCGCAGCAATCCGCTCCCGCAGCATTGCGGGGTCGCCGTATCGACCGCTTTCCACCAATGCCTGGAGAACTTCATGACGCCCACCTTCTGGAGCAGCCTCACTGTAAACCCTGAAAATGATGTCATAGAAGAAGCGGTGACCGTACCGACTGAGCGAATCCAATACTGTGGCAGCGTCCTGAGGCGAACGTATGTCCCAATTTGACTCAAGCGCGTCCTTCAGATCATCGCGCGTCAGTCCGGTTGCATAACTATCGCAATACGCCATGATCTGCTCGGAGTTGATGAGTCCGGCTTTGAGCGCCCTCTGCTCTGCCTGGTTCGTCACCGCTCCACCGGGACATTTCCTGTATTTCTTTCCAGAAACTGCCGCAAACAGCTTTTTCAGCAGGTTCAAGATCTAGCCCCCTTCAAAACTGGCATTGACGGCCCGATGCTTGAGCGTATCCACCAGCGCATCAAAATCCGAGGATTCCGCCATATGGATGGCATCGAATTCATGTTTTTTGGGCGTCATTGACGGCACTCTGATTTCTACCGTTTTTTCCTCCACTGATGTACTGGTTTCCGGAACATTCGTGACAACGACCTTATCGATGGAGCCATAATTCACGGAATTCAGCACGCCACGGAATTTTTGAACTGTCGTGAAGGTCATCTTCTCATCATCAAGAACAATACTGGCGCCTTGACTATTGACTGCACGTTTTTTAAAAAGTGTTCCGACGGTCAGGTACGTGACATAAGCACCCAAGACAGCGAGAATTATATTAGCCAAGCCCGCCGGAAGGTTAAGCCGCAAGCTGCCAATTTTCAGATCAGAGATAGGATAAAAAATGGAGGCAAGAATAATTGCCGGCCCAATGAGCCCAAAAACTAACTCAAGAATGGAATACTCCATCTTATAAGCAATGGTTCGCATGGAAATTTACGTTTCTAATTATTTATCATAATAAAATTGTTCACTTGCCAAGTGAACCCCACTTCAAACAAATGATTTTTTAAAAGTCATTTATTAGAACCATTTGGCCACTGGTAAATACCCTAGGCCAGCCAAAAAAATACCAGCGGCATCTCCCCCGCAGTATATAAGGGCATTGTTACACAATGCGGACAATACCGGCCAGCGGCTCCCGTGCAGACATTTTTTGACACTGCATCTACCAGGATATCGAGCTCGGCCATGATGGCGGAACTGGTCGCGATGGCCGCCACCGAGGCAAGACATCTTGAACGTTGACCGCGCTGCAAGCCGGCGACGAAGTCACGCAGCCCAAGACCGAGCGGGGCACAGAGGCAGTGGAAATCCTCGCACGCCCGACCGACCTGATGGAGGGCGTCAAACGGCTCGCGATTTACGCTCCAAGCCCCCTTCCCGCGCCCGGTCGGCCCCGCGCAATTGCGCTTCTAACACCGTGACCAGCGCATGGCGGAGCCATGCTGCGGCGCGCACAACGAAAAAACGCCCTGAACTTGCGTTCAGGGCGTTTTCAAATTTTGGGGTGGCTGATGGGGCTCGAACCCACGACAACAGGAATCACAATCCTGGACTCTACCAACTGAGCTACAGCCACCGTAGAAGCATCTATTGTAAGCCAACAATTGAGGCCAAATCTCGAATTACGTGATTTGGCCTCAAAAAGATGGCCACCAGGCGCGCTGGGCGGCCCGGCTGCAAAAACTCAAGGCCGGTCGACCTTGATCTGCACCTTGAAGCGCGTCTTGAGCAGCTCGTAATAGGCTGCAGCTTCAGCGTTGGCCCACAACTGAGCGTATTGCTGCTTTTGCGCGGCCATGGCCTGGGCGTCTTGCGCAGGGCGCGCAACGATGGCATTGACCTTGACCACGGCATAACCCTGGTCACCCAAATCCACGCCGACCCATGCGGGCAAGGCATCCACGGGGGCATGCAAGGCGGCATCGATGATGGCGCGCGACAGACCTTCGGTCTGGTCACGGCCCACCACCAGCGCCTTGTTCAGCGCCACGCTGGCAGGCTGTTCCTTCCAGGCCTTGAGCTTGGCCTGGCCTTCTTCACGCGCCAGTTCCGCAGCCTTCTGCGCCACATAAAGCGTCTGGACCTTGGCGGCCACGGCTTCATAAGGCAGCGTATGCGCTGGCGAATAGGACACGATGCGGCCAGCCACCATCACGCCAGGAGAGATTTCAACGGCGTCGGTATTGCGCTTGCTCGCCAGCGAGTCGGCGGAGAACAGGGCTTCGAGGAAGCGGGGATTGGCCAGCGGGCCTTGCACGCCAGCGGCCGGCACGCGTGCCACCGCCTTGGCCGTCTGCACGGGCAGCTTGAGCTTTTCCGCCACGGCCTGCAGGTTGTCCGACTGCTCGTACACGCTGTTGGCAAACTGCTCGGCCGCTTCAGCGAACTTGCGCTGCGCCTGCTGCTCCTTGAGCTCCTTCTCCAGGCGGGGACGCACTTCAGCGAAGCTAGGCTGTGGCGGTGTCTTGATGTCGGTCAGCTGGATGATGTGGAAGCCAAAATCGCTTTCGACCACATCGCTGATCTCGCCCTTCTTCAAGGCAAAGGCCGCGTCTTCAAAAGGCTTGACCATGGCGCCGCGGGCAAAGAAGCCCAGATCGCCGCCATTGGTGGCCGTGCCGCTGTCCTGCGAAGATTTCTTCGCCACGGCGGCGAAGGACGATGGCTCCTTGCGCAACTGCTCCAGCAGCGCCTGCGCCTGGGCGCGGGCCTTGGCGCGGTCGTCCGCCGATGCCTCCTTGCTGACGTTGATCAGGATGTGGCTGGCACGGCGCTCTTCCTGGCCGGCCAGGCGGGCCAGGTTTTCCTTGTAATAGGTCTGCAGGTCGTCTTCGTTGAGCACCATGGAAGCCTGCACGCCCGCCGTATCCAGCACCACGTACTCGACGTCGGCCTGCTCGGCCTGCTGGAACTTGTCGGGATGGGCCTTGTAATAGGCCTGCAGCTCCTCGGGCGTGGGCTTCACCTTGGCGGCAAAGTCGCTGGCGCTGAACTGGGCCACCTGCACTTCACGGCGCTGATAGAGCGCGTCCATGGCCAGCTTGACTTCAGCGTCGGTCGCAAACGAGGAGTTGAGCACGCTGCCCAACACCTGGCTGACCGACAGATTGCTGCGCAAGTTGGCTTCGAAGCCTTCAGGCGTCATGCCCTGGGCACCGACCAGGGCGCGATAGGCCTGGGCATCCAGCGTGCCGTCGGCCCGCTTGAGCGCGGCGATCGCCGGAATCTGCTGCAGGGTGCGCACCAGTTGCGCATCGCTGGTCACCAGGTGCATCTTCTGCGCCGCGGCCGCCAGCACGCGGTCGCGCACCATGCGTTCCAGTGTGGCATAGCGCGCCTGCGGCGTGTCCAGCAGCTTGGCGTCAATACCGGGATTGGCGGCTCGGATCTCGTCACTCTGCGCACGGTGCGCATTGTCCCAGTCCGATTGCTTGATATCGTTGCCATTCACCCGCGCCACCGTCGGACTGGATTCCGAAAAATAGTTCTGGTCGATGCCAACGAAGATGAAAGAGGGAATGATCAGCAAGAACAACAAGATCATCACGAACTTGGAATGCTTGCGGATGGCTTCAAACATAGTCAATCTTTCTGTGGAAGCAATAAAAAAGGCGAACCAACGTTCGCCTTTGTACGGTGCGGGGTGCCAACGGAATCAGACTGTGGAAGTACGCCTTGCAAGGGATGCTATCCCTCATCCATCCAACCATGACAATGCCTGCCAACGACCCACGCCACCTTGGTGAAGGAAACTACGGCGATTCTACCTGTTGCGCTTGCAGGCCCGGGTTTGGGCGCACATCCATACGCAGGTAAAACCCGGGCCCGGCAGCAAGAATATGGCTGACGCGCACCGCGGGCAAAGAAAAAGGGCCTGGAATTGCTCCAGGCCCTTGATTTCTTGATGGGTGGTGGGTGCTGACGGGATCGAACCGCCGACCTACTCCGTGTAAAGGAGCCGCTCTACCATCTGAGCTAAGCACCCCATCACAACCGGTTTGTCAGTTCAACGCATCTTTCAATGCCTTGCCTGGACGGAATTTTGGCACCTTGGCGGCCTTGATCTCGATCGTGGCGCCGGTACGGGGATTACGGCCGGTACGCGTGGAACGCTCACCGACAGTGAATGTTCCGAAACCGACGAGCGATACTGTACCACCCTTTTTGAGGGTTTTCTTCACTGCTTCGATCGTGGATTCCAGAGCGCGCGCAGCGGCGGCTTTGGAGATGTCGGCATTGTTAGCGATGTGCTCAATCAGTTCTGTCTTATTCACAAGAGGCCTCTCGGGAAATGGTGGATGGAATGTCTCTTGCCTGACGCCTGAGCAGTCCTGGGACTGTCCGCATCGGCCCGCAAACACTTTGGGTGGATGCGTTGCACGCCATCGACTTTCCAAGTGTCAATGTACTCCGCTGTATTCCCAGCGGCTGCAGCGATTCTAGCTGCAATTGTGCAGTGGTCTGGCCATCCGTGGCGGTTTTTATGGTGCGCCGCCGCTAGAGGCTTTACGGATTGACAGCGCCCTTGCGCAGCAGACAGCAAAAAGCGCCTGACGGGCAGGCGCTTTGCGGGGGCAGCCCGACTTATTTGGGCACCTTGGCCCGAATCTCGGGCAAGGCCTTCTGCAGGTAGTACGCCATGGACCAGACCGTGAGCACCGCCGAGATCCAGATCAGCACATGGCCCCAGACACCGGTGTCGATCACGCCAAACACGGTTCCGTCATAGAGCAGAAAGGGAATGGCCACCATTTGCGACATGGTCTTGAGCTTGCCCAGCATGTGCACGGCCACGCTCTTGCTGGCACCGATCTGCGCCATCCATTCACGCAAGGCCGAAATGGCGATCTCGCGGCCAATGATGATCAGCGCGACGAACACGTCGGCACGCTGCAAATGCACCAGCACCAGCAGCGCCGCGCAGACCAGGAACTTGTCGGCCACAGGGTCCAGAAAGGCCCCAAAGGACGAAGTCTGGTTGAGCTTGCGCGCCAGATAGCCGTCGAGCCAGTCGGTGGCGGCAAACACGATGAACATCAGCGTCGCAATCAGATTGCGCGTGGCTGGTTCCACAGGGATGTAAAACACTCCCACGATCAAAGGTATCGCGACAATGCGCGTACAGGTCATCAAGGTGGGGATGGTCAGAAACATGGCGTGATTGTGTCATGCCTTCAGTGCAGCGCGCGGTAGATGGTATCGGCCAGCTCGCGCGAAATCCCTTCCACCGTGATCAGGTCTTCCACGCTGGCATCTGCCACGCCGCGCACGCCGCCAAAGCGCTGCAGCAGACGGGCGCGTTTTTTCGGGCCCACGCCGGCGATTTCCTCGAGCTGGCCGCCGCCTATGCGCACCTTGGCGCGCGCCGCGCGCATGCCGGTGATCGCAAAGCGATGCGCCTCGTCGCGAATCTGCGCCACCAGCATCAGGGCCGCCGAATCCTTGCCCAGATAGACTTTTTCGCGGCCGTCGGCGAACACCAGCTCCTCCAGGCCGACCTTGCGCTTGTCGCCCTTCTCCACGCCCACGATGCGCGACAGATCCAGGCCCAGCGCAGTGAACACTTCGCGCGCCATGCTGACCTGGCCCACGCCGCCGTCGACCAGCACCAGATCGGGCAAGCGCGCCTGCCCCGCGGACGGCTCGGCACCGCCGGCCTCGCGCTGGGCTTCGGCCACACGGCTGTAGCGGCGCAGCAGCACCTGGCGCATGGCGGCATAGTCGTCGCCGCCCGTGATGCCGTCGATGTTGAAGCGCCGGTACTCGCTGCCCTGCATCTTGTGGTGGTGAAACACCACGCACGAAGCCTTGGTCGCCTCGCCCGAAGTGTGGGAAATATCGAAACACTCTATGGTCAGGTTGTCGAGGTCATGGGTCGGCAGATCCAGCGCCTCGGCCAGGGCCCGCGTACGCGCCTGCTGCGAGCCTTCCTCGGCCAGCAGCCGCGCCAGTTGCAGCTCCACATTCTGTTGCGCCATGTCCAGCCAGGCGCGGCGCTGCTCGCGCGGCTGGTGCAAGGCCGTCACGCGCACGCCGCTGGACTCGGACAAGGCCTTGACCAGCGACTTGTCCACGGCATGGCTCAGCACCAGCACGGGCGGCACGGGCACGCTGGTGTAGTGCTGGGCCATGAAGGCTTCAAGCACCATCACTTCCACCGGCTGGGCTGGCGCATCCCCTTCTTCCAGCGCCTGCTCCGACGCATGCACGGCGGCGGCATCGCCAAGCTGGGACGGGAAATAAGGCCGGTCGCCGAGGTGGCGGCCGCCGCGCACCATGGCCAGGTTGACGCAGGCCCGCCCGCCCTGCACGCGCACGGCCAGGATGTCCACATCCTTGTCCGAGGTGGTCTCTATGGACTGCTGGTGCAGCACCCGCGCCAGCGCCGTCATCTGGTTGCGCACTTCGGCCGCCTGCTCGAACTCCAGCGCCTCGGAGTGCGCCAGCATGCGGGCTTCGAGTTGCTGCAGCAGGGCCTGGGTTTCGCCGCGCAGCATGGCTTCGGCGTTGCGCACATCGACTGCATAGGCCTCGGGCGAAATCAGGTCCACGCAGGGGCCGGTACAGCGCTTGATCTGGTAGAGCAGGCAGGGGCGCGAGCGATTGGCGAACACCGTGTCTTCACAGGTGCGCAGCCGGAACACTTTTTGCAGCAGCTGAATGGTTTCCTTGACCGCCCAGGCACTGGGGTAAGGGCCGAAGTAGCGGTTCTTCTTGTCGACGCTGCCGCGGTAGTAAGCCATGCGTGCAAACTTCTGGCCTGGCTGCGGGCCTTCGCCGTCGCGCCCCGAAACCCCGGAAATCATCAGATAGGGATAGCTTTTGTCATCCCGAAACAGGATGTTGTACTTGGGGTGCTGGGTCTTGATGAGGTTGTTTTCCAGCAGCAGCGCCTCGGCCTCGGAGCGCACTACCGTCGTCTCCAGCCGCACGATCTTGCTGACCATGTGGCCGATGCGCGTGCCGCCATGGTTTTTCTGGAAATAATTCGCCACGCGACGCTTGAGGTTGCGGGCCTTGCCCACGTACAGCAAGCCGCCTTCGGCATCGAAATAGCGGTACACCCCCGGCAGGGAAGGCAGGGCTGCGACCTGCGCCAACAGTTCATCGGAATGCATTTCAGACATATCCGTATTGTGGCGGTGCCGGGGCCGCATTCCCAACACCAGCGCAGTACCATCAGCGCCCAGCCTTTCCCATTTACTTTGAAGCTTTCCCGATGACCGTGAACCGCCCCCTCGTCTGGGACCTTTTTTGCCAGGTGATCGACAACTTCGGTGACGTCGGCGTGTGCTGGCGCGCCGCCGCCGAATTGGCCGCGCGTGGCCAGCAGGTGCGGCTGTGGCTGGACGATGCCAGCGCACTGGCCTGGATGGCGCCCCAGCCCCACCCCGCGGGCTTGAGCGTGCACCCCTGGCCCGAGCACGCCGCGCTGCTGCCCGCGCAAGGCGCTGGCGACGTGGTGATCGAGGCCTTTGGCTGCACGATTCCCGAAGTCTTTGTGCAGGCCATCGCCCAGCGCCAGGCCAGCGCCGCCAACGGCCAGACGCGCGCGCCACTGTGGATCAACCTCGAATACCTCAGCGCCGAGCCCTATGTGGAGCGCTGCCACCGCCTGCCTTCGCTGCTGATGAGCGGCCCGGCCGCCGGCATGACGCGCTGGTTTTTCTACCCCGGCTTTACCGAGCGCACGGGCGGACTGCTGCGCGAAGCCGACCTGGCCCAGCGCCAGTCGGCCTTCGACCGGCAGGCCTGGCGCGCGGCGCGCGGCATCGCCCAGGACACGCGCCTGGTCTCGCTGTTTTGCTACGAGCCCCCCGCCCTGTCCGCGCTGCTGGCGCAATTGCAGGGCAGCGATACCCCCTGCCACCTGCTGGTCACGCCGGGGCGCGCCACCCGGGCCGTCCAGGCCGCGCTGGCCGACCGGCCGGATGCACTCGCCCCGTCCGCCCTCACCTGGCTGCCCCACTGCCCGCAGCCTGCGTTTGACGAAATGCTCTGGGCCAGCGACCTGAACCTGGTGCGCGGCGAAGACTCGCTGGTGCGCGCGCTGTGGGCCGGCGAAGCCTTTGTCTGGCACATCTACCCCCAGCACGACAATGCCCACCACGCCAAGCTCGATGCCTTCCTCGACTGGCTAGAGGCCCCGCCGTCGTTACGGTTGTTCCACCACCTCTGGAATGGCATGGTCACAGGGGCCAGCTTGCCCTCCATCACCCCGCAAATCCTGGCCGAATGGCGTGATTGCGCACAGGCGGCCCGGGCCCGCCAGTGGAATTCCTGCGATCTCATCAGCCAACTACAGCAGTTTGTGGCGGAAAAAAGCTAAAATCATGGTTTTAGCGCAGGCCGCACGACGACTTGCGCGCCTCACTCCCCCCGCCGCGGAACATGTTTCAATGCAGCAGCCCACCGGGCGGCGCAGCTGGACGCGTTGAGCGGCTACCAACCCCAGCAATCTAGCTATGAAAATCGCACAAGAAATCCGCGCCGGCAATGTGATCATGCACGGCAAGGACCCCATGATCGTCCTCAAGACCGAATACGCCCGTGGCGGCCGCGGCGCTGCGACCGTTCGCATGAAGCTCAAGGCCCTGCTGGGCAACATGGGCACCGAAAACGTGTTCAAGGCCGACGACAAGATCGACAACGTGATCCTGGACAAGAAGGAGTGCACCTACTCCTACTTCGCCGACCCGATGTATGTCTGCATGGACGAAGAGTTCAACCAGTACGAAGTCGAAGCCGAAAACATGGGCGACGCACTGAACTACCTCGAAGACGGCATGACCGTCGAAGTGGTGTTCTATGACGGCAAGGCCATCTCGGTCGAACTGCCCACCAGCGTTGTGCGCGAAATCACCTGGACCGAACCCGCCGTCAAGGGCGACACGTCCGGCAAGGTGCTCAAGCCCGCCAAGATCGCTACCGGCTTCGAAGTGGCCGTGCCCCTGTTCGTCGCCCAAGGCGACAAGGTCGAAATCGACACCCGCACTGGCGAATACCGCAAGCGCGTCTAAGGCCGGCGGCCCCATGGCTGCTTCGCCCACAAAAAAGGCTTCCCTCGGGAAGCCTTTTTTACGTCCCGCTGCCATCCGCAGCGGGTAGAGCCATCAGGCTCAGATCGGCACGCCCACGAGGTCGTGGCCTTGCGTGCCGACGATGCGCGCACGCGTGAACTCGCCGACCTTCATGGTCTTGCTGATCTTCTCTGGCGGCAGCAGGTGCACCACGCCGTCGATCTCTGGCGCGTCGGCATAGCTGCGGCCCACGCCACCCTTGCGACCCAGGCCAGGCGCCGAATCCACCAGCACCTGCATGGTCGAGCCAATGCGTCGGCGCAGGCGATTGGCCGAAACTTCCTCGGCCACGGCCATGAAACGCGCACGGCGCTCTTCGCGCACTTCCAGCGGCAGCATGCCGGGAATGTCGTTGGCGGCAGCGCCGTCGACAGCGCTATAGGCAAAGCAGCCGGCGCGGTCGATTTCGGCCGCACGGATGAAGTCCAGCAGGTGCTCGAATTCTTCCTCGGTCTCACCGGGGAAGCCGGCGATGAAGGTCGAACGGATGATGAGATCCGGGCACAGTTCGCGCCAGCGCTGGATGCGCTCGAGGTTCTTCTCGCCGCTGGCGGGACGCTTCATGCGCTTGAGCACATCGGGATGGCTGTGCTGCAGCGGCACGTCGAGGTAGGGCAGCACGCGGCCCGAAGCCATCAAGGGAATGATCTCGTCGACGCTGGGGTAAGGGTAGACATAGTGCAGACGCACCCAGGCGCCATGCGGCTCGGCCAGCTCGCCCAGGGCCTGCACCAGCTCCAGCATGCGCGTCTTGACCGGCTTGCCGTCCCAGAAGCCCGTGCGGTACTTCACGTCGACGCCATAGGCCGAAGTGTCCTGGCTGATCACCAGCAGCTCCTTGACGCCGCCTTCGAACAGCGCCTTGGCTTCCTTGAGCACATCACCGATAGGGCGCGAAACCAGGTCGCCGCGCATCGAAGGGATGATGCAGAACGTGCAGCGGTGGTTGCAGCCTTCGCTGATCTTCAGGTAGGCATAGTGGCGCGGCGTGAGCTTGAGCCCGGCTTCACCGAATGCACCCGGAATCAGATCGAGGAAGGGATCGTGGGGCTTGGGCAGGTGGGTGTGAACCGCGTCCATCACCTCTTGCGTCGCATGCGGGCCCGTGACGGCCAGCACGCTGGGGTGGACCTGGCGAACCATGTTGCCGCCATCGGTGCCGGTCTTGGCGCCCAGGCAGCCGGTGACGATCACCTTGCCGTTTTCCGCCAGCGCCTCGGCGATGGTATCCAGGCTTTCCTTGACGGCATCGTCAATGAAGCCGCAGGTGTTGACAATGACCAGATCCGCGCCTTGGAAAGTCTTGGACGTGGCATAGCCTTCTGCGCTGAGCTGCGTGAGGATGAGCTCGGAGTCGGTCAGGGCCTTGGGGCAACCCAGGCTCACGAAGCCGATCTTCGGAATCTGGGCGCTGGCAGACGTCGCGACTGCGTCAAAAGTATCTGATCTCATTTGTTTTTCGCAGGGCGACCTGGCGGATTGGTGGGGCGAGTATTGTAAGCCAGACCAGGAATTTCCCTTAGGCAGGCTGCATCACTCAACAAGCCGCTCATTGCCGCCTTGACTGATGCACCCGCCTGGGGGCACTCGCGCCTTACTTGATCAGGTACTGCCACATGCGCAGCATGAAGCCTGCGCGCTCCACATCCGCCTGCGCAATCAGCGGCGCTTCGCCCACCGGTTTGCCGTTGGACTCCGCGATCACCTTGCCGATCACGGCGCCCTTGCTGACCGGTGCCTCCAGGTCAGGCTTCAACTGCACCGAGGTCTGCAATTTCTGACCGCGCGGCACGGTCAAGGTCCACGGCGCTCCCAGGCCCGCGGCGACCGTGTCGGCCTTCCCATAGCTGAGCTTGGCATTCGTGACCACGGCGTTCGGCTGAATGGGGGAGGCCTTTTCGAAGCGGCTGAATCCCCAGCCCAGCAGCTTGCGACTCTCGTCGGCACGCGCCTTTGCGCTGTTGGTATTGAGGATGACCGTGATCAGGCGCATGTCATTGCGCTTGGAGGACGTGACCAGGCAGTAGCCGGCTTCCTGGGTGTGGCCGGTCTTCAGTCCATCCACCGTGGAGTCCGTGTAGAGCAAGGCGTTGCGGTTGCCCTGCTTGATGCCGTTGTACTTGAACTCGCGTTCGGCATAGAGCGGGTAGTAGTCGGAGCTGTCGCGGATGATCGCCCGCGCGAGAATGGCGAGATCGCTTGCAGAGGACTTGTGCGCCGGGTCGGGCAGGCCGGTGGCGTTCACGAAGTTCGTGTGCTTCATGCCGAGGCGCTGGGCTTCGGCGTTCATGAGCTTGGCGAAGCCCTCTTCCGAACCGGCCATGTGTTCGGCGATCGCCTTGGACGCGTCGTTGCCTGACTGGATGACGATGCCGCGCAGGATGTCGATCACCGTGGCCTGGCTGTTCAGCGGCAGGTACATGCACGACTCGGTACTCGAGCCCCGGCACCAGGCGTTCTCGCTGACCGAGACCAGATCATCTTTCTTGAGCTTGCCCGAGCGAAGCGCCTGTTCGACCAGGAAACTGGTCATCATCTTGGTCAACGACGCGGGCGGCAGCGGCTCATCGGGATTGGCCGAGGCCAGCACCTCTCCGGAGTCGAAGTCCATCAGCAGCCATGCCTTGGCGGGGATGGCCGGCACGCCACCTTCTACGGCGGATTGCCCGGCCAACGGCGCCGGGGCTGGCACTTCGGCGGCGGACTTCTTGTGGACAGCAGGTTTGGCCGCAATTGCTGCGCCGGGCACCAGGGCGCCGGCGGCCAGGGCGAAAACGAGAGGCAGGAAAGCAAATTGAGTGGATTGCATGGGACTCCCGATCGTGAGCCCTCATTGTGGCGGAGCGCACCCCGTTTGTTAATCGTGCCTGGAAGAGTTTTTTGTCAGCAGGGGTAGCGGCCGCACCCCTGCCTTGAACTCGCCGCCTGCCACCAGGACGGCGAAGCCACGCTCCCGCCGTCTCAGCGCCTGACCTGTGCCACCGCCTGCGCCAGCCGCTGCACGGCCTGCTCGATCTGCGGCACCTCGGGCGCCGCGAACGACAGCCGCATGGCGTGCACTTGCGCGCTCTCGGGAAAGAACGCCTTGCCGGGAACGTAGAGCACCTGGCGCGAGACGGCGGCATCGAACAGCGCCTGCGGGTCTATCGACTGCGCAAACGTCGCCCAGACAAACATGCCGCCCGCCGGCGGCGTGCAATGCACCAGGCCGTCGAGCTGGCTGGCTATGCCTTGCACCAGCGCCTGCATGCGCCGCTGGTACTCGGCGCGGGCACGCTGCACGGTGGCGGGATAGCGCCCGCTTTGCAAATAACAGGCCGACACCATCTGCGCCAGCGGCGACGTGCACAGATCCACCGTCTGCTTGGCAATGGTGCAGCGGCGCAGCAACTCGCCGTCGGCCAGCATCCAGCCCACGCGCAACGCGGGTGCCACGGTCTTGGAAAGACTGGAGAGGTAGACCACGGGGTTGACGGCAGCGCCCAAGCGGTCGCCCAGCGTGCGCAGCGCCGTGGGCATGGGCGGCGTGCTGCCGTCCGCCGCGTCGAAACACAGCTCGCCATACGGGTCATCCTCCACCACCCAGAAGCCATGGCTGCTGGCCAATTGCACCAGCGCCTCACGCCGCTGCGCCGCAAGCAAGGTGCCGCGCGGGTTGGAGAAGTTCGGCACGGTATAGAGCAGCTTGGGACGCTGCGCCAGGGGCAGATCGCGCAGCAACTCGGCCAGCGCGTCGGTCTGCAGGCCATGTTCGTCCATGGGCACGGGCAGAATGCGGGCCTGCGCCAAGCGCAAGGCCTGCAGCGTCGCGGGATAGGCGGGCACTTCCACCAGCACCGTATCGCCCGGCTCGATCAGCACCCGTACCAGCAGGTCGAACGCCTGCTGCGATCCGGTCGTCACCAGCAACTGCTCGGCGCTGGCCTGCATGCCGCGCTCGCGAGTCTGCGCGGCCAGCGCTTCGCGCAGCGCAGGCAAGCCTTCGGTGGCGCAATACTGCAGCGCCTGCGGGCCGCTGCTCATGGCCTGGGTGGCAGCCAGCGCCAGCCCCTCGGCATCAAACAGGCTGGGCGAAGGGTAGCCGCCCGCCAGAGAGATCATGCCCGGCTGGCTGAGGTAGGGAAACAGCTCCCGGATGGGAGAGCCCGCCGGTTGCGCAAACATGGCGGCGAAAGCCGGCATGCCGGCCTGTGCATTCCGGCCTGTGGCTGCCGCGGCCCCGGCGGTGGCGCCGCGCAATTGCGCGCGCAACTGCGCTATGGAGGCTTGCTGCGTCGCTTCATACAGCGCGATTTCGTCGTGCACGCGCGCACCCAGCGCAGCCTCGAAGGCCTGCTGCGCGGCATTGGCCTGGTATTGCTTTTGTTCCGCGCCGCCCAGATTGGACTGAAAGATGCCTGCCGCGCTCACCGGCAGAAAATCTTCGTAGGTGATGGGGTCGGCCTGCACCCAGCCCTTGGCCAGCAGTTGCTCCAGACCGGCCTCGGCATGGTCCGCACCCGCCCCGGCTTGGGCCCGGCCGGACGCGGCCCGACCGGAAGCGGTCAGGCTGTAGCGGTAAAACGCCAGCCCTTGGACGCGCAACGCGTCATGGCTGTCGGGGAAGGACGCGAACACCTGCTCCAGCCGTTGCGAATAGTCGGGTGCGGCGCTGCCGGCATTGCCCATCTCGCGGACTTCGGTCAGCAAGGCGTCATAAAGGGCGCGGCCCTTGCGGGTCAGCGCGACCCCACGCTGTTCGATCTCGCCGAAGCGCGCGGTATGGGCGCCCTCGCCGTCGGTAAAGCGCACCGTTTCCTGCAACGCCTTGAAGCTGGTCTGGCGCAGCAGGATGGGACAGTTGCGGCGCGGCGGGCCTTCGACTACGTCCTTGGCGTCCATGCCGCGCGCGGGCATCGCGGCCTGCGCGGCGTCTATGTCGAGCGTGCGCGGCGTCAGATGATTGATGTGCGGCCCGTGAAAGCACACCACATCCGCCACCAGGCGGTGCGATGCCTGCAGCGCGCGGTAGGTGCCGGCATCCACCGTGGCCGTGCTGTGCCAGCGGAAGGTTTCCAAGGCTTCATGCACGAAGGCGTCGGCGTCCGCGGCGGACAGTCCGCCCTCGGTTTCACACTGGACCATCAGTTCCAGCGCCCGCGGCGTGAAGATGCTGCGCCGCGCCAGGATGTCGGCGGCCTTCTGGCGCAGCGCCGGGTCCGCAATCAGTTCCAGCCGCAGCAGCGAGGTGAACACACGAAAGGGGTTGACCAGCAGCGCGGCATCGTCCACCGGGCGGAAGGCCGTCGAATGCACGGGAACTCCCGCCACGGACAAATCGTAGTAACCCACGGGTTCCATGCCCATGACGGCGAACAGACGCCGCAACGTTTCCAGCTCGGCCGCCGTGCCCACCCGGATGGCGCCGTGGCGCTCCACGTCCAGGCGCTCCAGTTCCCCAGCGCGCGCCAGTTGGGCGCGCAGCGCGGGCTCGGCGCTCAGCGCGTGGCTGTTGATATCGGCCACCAGATCCACAAGGGTCCCGTACTGCGGCACTTCCTGTCTATACATGGCCGACATGGCGTGCGAGAAACGCGCACGGACCTGGTCTGTACCGACAAAGGAGGAGTTGCTGTTCATATTGCTCATCATGTAACCAAAGATGGCAGGGGCTGCGCGCCCCCGCCGTTGCCGATTCAATCCACTGTGGCGCCGGAGGCTTTCACAATGTCGCCCCACTTCACGCGGTCACGCTTGAGGATTTCGGCGAACTCCGTACGCGTTGTCGGGCTGGGCTCCGCACCCACTTCGCGCATCTTGGCCTGCACCACCGGCAGCTGCAAAACCCGCACCAGGTCTTCATTGATCTTCTTCGTGACGCTATCCGGCGTCTTGCTGGGCGCCAGCACGCCAAACCACGGTCCGGCGTCGTAATCGGGCAGTCCGGCGGCGGCGGCAATCGTGGGAACGTCGGGCAGCGCAGGCGAGCGCACCGCGGTGGTCACGGCCAGCGCCTTCAGCTTGCCGGAGCGAATGAACGCCAGCGAAGATGGAAGGTTGTCGAACATCACGTCCACACTGCCGCCCAGCAGGTCGGCGAGGGCAGCACTGCTTCCCTTGTAGGGGATATGACTCATTTCGACCTTGGTCATGCGCTGGAAAAGCTCGCCGACCAGATGGGTCGACGTGCCCGCGCCCGCCGAAGCCATGTTCACGCTTTTCGGGTGGGCTTTGGCATAGGCGACCAGATCGGCCAGGGTCTGGATGCGCGTGCGCTCGGCAAACACCGGCGAGATCACCAGCACATTCGGCACGCGGGCAATCAGCGAGACAGGGGAAAAGTCCGTTTCGGCGTTGTAGGCGATTTTTTTGTACAGCGCCGGATTGATGGCGAACTCGCCGACGGAGCCGACCAAAAGCGTATAGCCGTCCGCCTGAGAATTGGCGGCAACGCTGGTGCCGACCATGCCTGCCGCGCCGGAGCGGTTATCGACCACCACGGGCTGCTTCCACAGCAGTGACAGTTGGTCGCCGACGACTCGCGTCACCATGTCGGTAGAGCCTCCCGCCAGATACGGGACGATGATGCGCACCGGCTTATCAGGAAACGGTGCGGCCACCGCGAGTGCTGAAACCAGTGTGCCGGCAACTACGCTGGCTTGGACGAGAGAACGGACGAGGCGCTTCATTTTTATTTCCTTGTGGGTTGGGTCGGGTTGCTCGGCACCGACATCACGCGCTCTGTCGAGCGGTGACAGGCGGAATCATTGCTCATCAAGCAAACTGTCAAAAGCGAATTATTTACCTACAATGATGACTAAAAGTCATCAAGTAGACATGCCATGAGACAACGCATTCCCAGCCTCAGCAGCCTGCGCGCATTCGAGGCTGCGGCCTCGCACCTCAATCTGCGCCGCGCGGCAAAAGACCTGTTCATCACAGAAAGCGCGGTGTCGCGACAAATCATTGCGCTGGAAAAATTCCTGGGCGTGGAATTGTTTCGACGGGCCAACAAGCGCGTGACGCTGACCACGGCCGGCGCCGCATACAGCCGTCAGGTCCGAGATCTGCTGGGACAGCTCGAGCGCAATACCCTCGACCTGATGGCCCACCAGGGGTCCGGGGGAATCGTTGAGCTGGCTTGTGTCCCCACGCTCGCCGTCGAATGGTTGATTCCGCGACTGCCCGACTTCTACGCGAAGCATCCGCAAGTGGTCGTCAACATCAGCGCCATGACAAGCATCTTTTTCTTTGACGGCGCGCCCTACGATGCATCCATCCATTTCGGCTCGGATGTCTATCCGGGAGCGCGTACCGACCTGATGTTCGGCGAGGAGTCGATTGTTGTCTGTCGCCCTGATTATTTCGCGGGCCGAACGACGGTGTCCGAGCTGGAAGTGGCCACCGCCCCCCGGCTGCACCTCGCTTCGCGCGCCCTCGACTGGAAACTTTGGATCGAGTCCGCGGGCATCGACCTGGCCAACCCCATGGGCGGCGCGCGCTTCGAGCACCACACCATGGTCATCAGCGGGGTGCTCGCAGGCCTGGGCGTAGGCCTGGTTCCGCGCTTCCTGGTCGAGCAATACCTGGTCAAGGGCCAACTGCTCTCGCCGGTAAAGCACTTCTTGCGTTCGCCCAACGCTTACTACTTCGTGACACCCGACTCTCGCCCCATGAGCGACGCGGTGGCCAGGCTGCGGGAATGGTTGCTCGAAGCGGCCCATGATTTCGCCGGTGCCTAGCGGCCATGGACGGTCGTCACGCAGATGGCCAGTGGCGATCGGCATGCGGCGTGAAATGCCCCTGAACAAGGCCGGAGCGACATTCAGCCACCACTTTTGCGCTGCGACAGGCCTTGGCGCGCACTGCGCAACGGCAGTTGCGCATGACAATGATGCGTGCCAGACCCGGGAAAACGAGGGTGAAATGGCCTTCCCCGGGGCCTCGGAGGCATTTACAGTGCACTAGCGCAACAATTCGAGGCAAAAAAGCGCTTGCGCTACTTGGAAAGCGGAAAATTTCCCAGTAGCATCTGCTGAGCCGATAAGAAGCACACGCTTGGCATTGGTCAAGAATTCTCACCCAACTAGGAAAAGCAACATGGCAACTGCAAAGAAGGCACCGGCCGCAGCATCTGCGACACCCGCTAAGAAACGCACCCCCAACGCCGCCTTCATGAAACCGCTGACCCCCAGCCCGGCCCTGGCCGCGGTCGTGGGTTCGGCTCCGCTGCCACGCACGGAAGTCATCAGCAAGCTGTGGGTCTACATCAAGGCCCACAAGCTTCAGGACGAAGCCAACAAGCGCATGATCAATGCCGACGCCAAGCTCAAGGAAGTCTTTGGCAAGCCCCAAGTTTCGATGTTCGAAATGGCAGGCCTGATTGGCAAGCACGTGAAGTAATTCACGCGTGCCTCGAAAAGCCGGCTCTACGCCGGCTTTTTTTCGTCCGGAAAAAGGGAAATTGCCAGAATCGTTGCGAAAAACAAACGCAAGCAATGCGAATTAATCGCATTTCTATTTATGATTCGCATCGACTGCAAAGAGACACAAAAAAGGGGAAATTCCTGACACGCCCTGCGGCTAGATGTCCGACAAGCCCCCTGTGCCCTCTGAGCCAACGAATTCCTTTTCCGGAGATTTACCTTGAAAAAAACCGCCATCACGTCGGATGCCGCTCTCGGCACCGTCGCCTTTCCTGCGTCCACAGCCGACAAGGCCTTGCTGCCCCTGGGCGCGTTGATGCTTGCCGCTTCCGTCAGCAGCTGGGCCCAGGCCCCTGTCGCACCGGAAGCGACCATGGGCACGGTGACCGTGCGTGAGGCTGCGGAAGTGCAAAGCAAGGACACGCTGCGCGTCAAGCAGACCACGGTCGGCAAAGGCAAGCAGGACATCAAGGACATCCCCCAATCGGTGACGGTGTTCACCGAGCGCCTGATGACCGACCGCAACCAGGACGACCTGCGTGAAGTGCTGCGCACCACGGCCGGCGTCACGTTCCAGGCTGGCGAAACCGGCGAAGAAGACGTGCGCCTGCGCGGTTTCTCCCTGGGCCAGGCCGGCGACATCTACGTCGACGGCATGAAGGACGCTCCGCTGTACGAGCGCGACACCTTCAACAATGACCGCGTCGAAGTGCTCAAAGGCTCGGCCTCCATGCTGTTTGGCAAGGGCTCGACCGGCGGTGTGGTCAATCAGGTCAACAAGGCTCCCCTGCTGATCGACCAGCACGAAGCTTCGTACACCCTGGGCACCGGCCAAACCCACCGTCTGCAGGGCGACTTCAACTTCAAGACCGGCGAAAACTCGGCCTTGCGCGTGAACGCCATGATTCACAACTCGGACAACTACGGCGCAACGCAAGACAAGCGCGGTATCGCTCCAACGTTCTCCTGGGGCATCGGTACGCGCGACGAGTTCTCGGTCGGCCTGTACTACCTGGACATCAAGGGTCGTCCCAACTACAACAGCCCCTGGATCGCCAGCAACGGCCGTATCGTTCCCACGCTGCCCGCCAAGAACTATTACGGTCTCAACAGCGACCACCTCAACACCTCGGCCCAATACCTGACCCTGGGTCACATCCACCGCTTTGACAATGGCGGCGAACTGCAGACACGCCTGCGCCACGGCACGTACAAGCGCGACCTGCTGGCCAGCGTGATCGGCTTTGCAGGCACCCGCCCTACATCGCTGGACCAGATCAACTCCAGCACTTTGCTTTCGCGCACCTCCAAGGGCCGCATCGGCGAAAGCACGATGACGCAGGTTCAGAGCGACTACACCAATGAGTTCAACTGGGGCGGCAATAAGCACCAGATCATCGCCGGCCTGGACTACTACCATGACGACGCGGACCGCAACGCCAGCTATGCCAACGCCGCCGGCAACTCCTCGACAAACCCCGGCTTGATCACTTCGGTCGGTACGCCCAACAACGGCGCTTCGGCTCCGGACAGGCGCCTGCCCGTAGCCTTCAACACGTTCAAGGCCCAGAACCTGGGCCTGTACATGCAAGACACGATGTCGCTGACGTCCACCGTCAAGCTGGTCGGCGGCCTGCGTTACGACCAGTTCAAGGCCACCTACCGCAATGCCAGCGGCTCGCTGGGCGATTCCAGCTCCGAAGGCCTGTGGAGCCCGCGCGTCGGCGCCATTTTCCAACCCGATGACCTGACTTCGTACTACGTGTCTTTCGGCACTTCCTACAACACGTCGGGTGACACCTACCAGTATGGCAATGTGAGCGCCGCCACGGGCTCCCTGGCCGACACACCACCGGAAAAGAGCCGCAACCTGGAAATCGGCGGCAAGTGGGAGCTGTTCCAACAACGTGCACTGCTGGGCGTCGCCGCTTTCTACAGCGAGAAGTTCAACGAGCGCAACACCGACCCGGACAACCCAGGCTACCTGCTGTCGGGCAAGCGCCACGCTGCAGGCATGGAGCTCAACCTGGCCGGCCACATCACGCCGAAGTGGGACATCTTCTACAACCACACCTGGATCCCCAACGCCAAGATCGACAAGAGCACCACCACCGCGGCAAACCCCAACGGCAATGCACAGCAGCAAGGCGACCGCCCCGGCCTGACTCCCAAGCACAGCGGCAGCGTCTGGTCCACCTATGCAGTGACTCCCAAACTGCGCCTGGGCGGCGGCGTCACCTACCGCAGCACGCAAAGCCCCGAAGGCGCGCGCCAAATCATGGCCAGCGGATTTGCAACCGTCGATGCCATGGCTGAGTACACTTTCGACCAGAAGACTTCGGTCAAGCTCAACGTGAGCAACCTGGGTAACAAGCTGTACGCGGATTCGCTGTATCGTGGCTTCTACACGCCTGGCGCTGCGCGCTCGGTGCAAGTGACTCTGAAGTCGCGCTTCTAAACTGCCCTCCAAGGCCTTCCGCCTGATCTTTGCCCTGCCATGTTCCTGCATCTGACACAGGTTTTCTCCCCCGAGGAAATCCACGCCGCACGCCAACTCCTCGGAGAGGGTGCGCCGTGGATGGATGGCAAGACCAGCGCGGGCGGCCAGGCCCAAGCCTTCAAGCACAACCAGCAACTGGCGCAAAACAGCGATGCGGCGCGCCAGTTGCAGGCCAGCGTGCGGGCCGCGCTGGGCAGGGACCCGCTGTTTTTCTCAGCGGCCCTGCCCAAGCGCATCTTCAACCCCTTGTTCAACCGCTACAGCGGTGACTCCAATTTCTACGGCGCCCACATCGACGGCGCCGTTCTGCATTCCCAGAACCCGGCGCAATGGGTACGCAGCGATATCTCCTGCACCCTGTTTCTGAGCGAACCCGATGAGTACGATGGCGGCGAACTGCTGATCCAGGAGCCCCTGGGCGAGCGCCGCATCAAGCTGCCGGCCGGCGACCTGATCCTCTACCCCAGCAGCACCGTCCACCAGGTCGCTCCAGTGACCCGTGGCGCGCGCATTGCCAGCTTCTTCTGGATCGAAAGCATGGTGCGCAGCACCGAACAGCGGCAAATGCTGTTCGACATGGACATGGCCCTGCTCAAGCTGCGCGCCGAAGTGGGCGAAAAGCACCACAGCATGGTCCAGCTCACGGGTACCTATCACAACCTGCTGCGCATGTGGGCCGACGTCTGACGCTGCCACCCGTCATGGCATAGTGCTCCCTGCCACCAGCGCACCACTTCCCCATGACCTCTGCCCTTCCCGCGATCCAGCCCGTTTCTCCCGACATCGTCTGCCTCGCAGACCACGAACGGCATGCGGCCGAAGTGCTCACCGCCAATGCCTGGGCCTATTTCAGCGGCGGCGCTGCCGACGAGCACAGCCTGCGGGCCAACCGCAGCGCGTGGGACCATCTTTCCTTGTGGCCGCGCGTTCTGCGCCCCCTGGCCGAAGGCCATACCCGCATCCGCCTGCTGGGTCAGGACTATGGCCACCCCCTGCTGGTGGCACCGATGGCCTACCAGCGCCTGGCCCATGCCGACGGCGAACTGGCCAGCGCCTATGCCGCCGCCGCCCTGGGCGCGGGCTTTACCCTGAGCACCCAGGCCAGCCTGCCGCTGGAAGTGCCGGCCCAGGCCGTACTCGGCACCGCCGGCCGCGGCCCCCTGTGGTTCCAGCTATATCTGCAACATGACCGCGGCTTCACACGCGAACTGGTACAGCGCGTCGAGCGCGCAGGCTATGAGGCACTGGTCTTGACCGTGGATGCACCCGTTTCCGGCGCGCGCGACCGCGAGCGTCGTGCAGGCTTTCATCTCCCGACAGGCATTTCCGCCGTCAACCTGCAAGGGCTTGGTGCACCGACCGCCGCTGCCAACCACAATGCCTTGTGCGCCGGCGTATTGCATCACGCACCCAGCTGGGAAGACCTGGCCTGGCTGCAAGCCCAGACCCGTCTGCCCGTGCTGCTCAAAGGCATTCTTCATCCCCTGGATGCCTTGCAGGCTGCGCGCCTGCAGGTCAATGGCCTGATTGTCTCCAATCACGGCGGGCGCACGCTGGACACCGCCCCCGCCACCGCCATCGCCCTGCCGCGCATCGTGCAGGCACTGCGTGCCATGCCTGGCGCCAGCGCCGAGCTGCCCGTGATCGTCGACGGTGGCATTCGCCGCGGCACCGATGTGCTCAAGGCCATGGCCCTTGGCGCCAGCGCGGTCATGGTCGGCCGCCCCATCGTCTGGGGCCTGGCCAACGCCGGCGCGGCCGGTGTCGCCCATGTACTGCGCCTGCTGCGCGACGAACTCGAAATCGCCATGGCGCTGACCGGTTGCGCCACGCTCGCCGACGCCACGCCGGCCCTGTTCACCGACTGATCCCGCCAGGCGGCGAAAGACCTATTTCATCAAGGGCCTGAAAAGACGATTGAGAATGCGATGAGTTCTCATTTATAATTCCAGCTATCCCTTCCATAGCCAGCCACAACTGCTACTGCCATGATCGTCTGTGTTTGCCGCCGGGTTTCTGACCGCGAAATCGCACGCCACGCGCATGCGGGAATGAGTTTCGACGAAATCCAATTCGAACTCGGTGTTGCCACCCAGTGCGGTCGCTGCGAAGGCTGCGCCCGTGACGTGGTCGCGCAGTGCGGTGCCGCGGGCGCGGTTGCTCACATCCAGAACATGTCAGCACCCCAGCCGATCCAGCTTGCCAACAACATCCTGGAAAGCAAAGCATGGCCCTCCTCTCCGTTCTGCTCGGCAGCCTGATCCTCGTCGTTGGATGCACCTGGTGGATTTGCCGCCAATAAAATTGGCTTTTCTCCTCCACCTGCCCTCGTGCAGTGCCCGCTGACCGCCTTCCCCGTATATGTCCCAGACTGATAGATTTGCCCCTGCCGGGGGCACGAGCCGCACGATGATCATCGTGGGCTCCGTGGTGGTATTGCACGTGGCCGGCCTCTGGGCGCTGCAAAGCGGCCTGATGCGCAAGGCCGTGGAACTCGTCGTGCCCGCAGAAGTGCTGGCCGAGTTCATTGCCCCGCCGGCCCCCGAGGTCGTTCCGCCCAAACCGCCACCACCACCACCGCCGCCCAAACCCCAGCCCGTGGTGCGCAAGGCCCCTCTGCCCAAGGCCATTGCCGACCCGAAACCCTCGCCGAATGCGCCCAAGGGCGTGGTCGAGCCTGATCCGGCACCCGTGACGGATGCGCCGCCGGCACCCCCGGCTCCGCCCGCCCCTCCCGCACCGCCAGCGCCGCCGGCCCCACCCGCGCCGCCGGTGATCCAGTTGCCTTCGAGCAATGCGGCCTACCTCAACAACCCCAAGCCCAGCTACCCCTCCATCAGCCGGCGCATGGGCGAACAGGGCAAGGTCGTGCTGCGTGTCTTCATCGACACCGAAGGCAAGCCGCAGACCATAGAAATCCGCCAGTCCAGTGGCTATGAGCGCCTGGACCAGCAAGCCATTGAATCCGTCAAGCGCTGGCGCTTCGTGCCCGGCAAGCGCAATGGTGTTCCCGAAGCCATGTGGAACATCGTGCCCATCAACTTTGTTCTCGAATAATTTTCAGGAGTATTCATGGATTCCCAATTCGGCATTGCCAACGTCTGGACCCAAGGGGACTTTGTCACCCGCGCTGTCGCCATCATCTTGATCGGCATGTCTCTCGTGTCCTGGATCGTGATCATCCTCAAGGCCCTGGACATCTACAAATACCGCAAGCATGCCCGCGCCGCCAATGACTTCTGGCACAGCGAAGACTTCAGCGCCGGCCTGGCCAAGCTCGGCACCGACCAAGGCAACCCTTTCCGCCACCTGGCGCTCGAAGGCCGTGAAGCCACGGCCCACCACCGCAAGTCCAGCGCCCACCTGCATGACGCACTGGACGTGAGCGACTGGGTCACGCGCTGCCTGCGCAACTGCATCAACGAATTCACCGCCCGCCTGCAAGGCGGACTGGCCATCCTGGCTTCGGTGGGTTCCACGGCGCCGTTCATCGGCCTCTTCGGCACCGTCTGGGGCATCTACCACGCGCTGGTCGCGATTGGCACTTCGGGCCAGTCGACCATCGACAAGGTGGCCGGCCCCATCGGTGAAGCCCTGATCATGACGGCCCTGGGCCTGGCCGTGGCCATTCCCGCCGTGCTGGGCTACAACGCCCTGGTGCGCGGCAACAAGTCCATCCTCAACAACCTCAACAGCTTTGCACACGACATGCACGCCTACTTCGTGACCGGCGCCCGTGTGAACGTGCAAAACGATGGCGAATCCGCGAAGGTGCTGCCGCTGAAGAAAGGTGCCTGACCATGTCGTTCGGAACACAGGACGATACCGATGAGGTGATGAACGAAATCAACATGACGCCCCTGGTCGACGTCATGCTGGTGTTGCTCATCATTTTCATCATCACCATTCCGGTGATGAAGCATTCGGTGAATGTGGACCTGCCGCGGGCGACCAACCAGCCCGAGAACGTGAAGCCCGAAACAGTCAACCTGAGCATCGACGCCGACGGTCAGTACCACTGGAACGCGCAGCCCATCTCCGACGAAGCGCTGGTGACGCAGCTGCAGGTCGAAGGCGCCAAGGATCCCCAGCCGGATCTGCACATTCGCGGCGACAAGAACGTGCGCTACGAGCGCGTGGCCCAGGCCATGGCCGCCGCCCAGCGCGCGGGCGTGCGCAAGATCGGCTTTGTGACCGATCCGGTGAAATAAGCGTCAGCCCACCCAGACAGCCCTGCCCTCTCGCATGAGACGGCAGGGTTTTTTCATGCCCCAAACCAGGGCCGTCCAGCGGATGGGGCCGGATTTGTTCAATTATTTACAAATTTGGGGCTACAAGGCGTTGACTTGTTATTGAGAATCAATATCATTCAGCAATCGTACTGAGGAATCAACCCATGCCCGCAACCCTTACCGCCTCCTCGCTGCCACGCACAGGCCTCGCCAACAACAGCCCCATCCAGCTGGCACCCCTGCTGGCCGAGAGTGCTCTGGGTATGGACAGCACAGATCTGCTGCAAGGCCGCAAGTGCGTCACCATCCTGCACAACGGCATGCCTTACCGTCTGCAGGCCACCAAGCTGGGCAAGCTGATTCTCACCAAATAATTCCAATTCCGTTTCCAGATCAAGCGAAGCCGACAAAGTGCACGTTTGATAGGGAAGCAAAACAAGTTTCATCGTGGGGCGACTCCCTGGCAGCAATGCCGGTCCGGTCGTTTTGCCAGCCAACGGATTTGTTTCCGCGTAGCCAGGCTTTTTTTCCACGCTTCACGCACAAAAAAGCCGGTCATCAGACCGGCTTTTTCGCGTGCGCCCCGCAGGGCACATCCAGGCGCTCAGCTGTGGATCACAGGCCGATGGCGGCAATGCCGGCGCGGGCGATCTGCGCATCTTCGTGCGACTTCACGCCGCTGACGCCCACGGCACCCAGGACCTGGCCGTCCTTGACGATGGCCACGCCACCTTCAAGCAGGCCGTTGAGGCCAGGCGCGCTCAGGAAGGATGTGCGGCCGCCATTGATCATGTCCTCATAGACTTTGGAGTCACGCCGGCCCAGTGCCGCTGTATTGGCCTTGGAAGGAGCGATCTGTGCCGAGATGGCGGCGGCGCCGTCCAGGCGCTGCAGCCACAGCAGGTGACCGCCATCGTCGACGATGGCAATGGTGACGGCCCAATGGTTTTTCAGGGCTTCGGCTTCGGCTGCAGCGGCAATGGCTTTCACGTCGGCAAATTCGAGTTCGTGCTTGGTCTTCATGCAAAGGCTCCGTTGTAAGGCAAGGTATCCGCGAAAACCACAGCATAGCCGCCAAGCGGCTCATGACTGGGCACTTTCTGCGCAAAACATTCGACACTAAAACCTCATGTCGGCAACAGGGTATTGCAAAATAGGGCTGGCGTCGCCACCTAGAATGGGCTATGCAATCATGCATATTTCAAGGAGAGCGTCCGAATGAATGATCAAGTCACCACACTGGGCTCTGCGGGCTACGGTGTCTCGCAGCAAGAGCGCAACAAAGTTATGCGCAATACCTATTGGCTGCTCGCGCTGAGCATGCTGCCAACGGTACTCGGCGCCTGGGTAGGCGTTGCCACGGGCATCACGGCATCGCTGGGCGGCGTGGTCGGCCTCGTCGTATTCATGGCTGGCGCCTTCGGCTTCATGTACGCCATCGAGAAGACCAAGCATTCGGCCGCGGGCGTGCCCGTGCTGCTGGGCTTCACGTTCTTCATGGGCCTGATGCTGTCGCGGCTGATCGGCTCGATACTGGGCTTCAGCAACGGCACCGAACTGATCATGACGGCCTTCGCCGGCACGGCAGGCGTGTTCTTCGTGATGGCCAGCCTGGCCAGCGTGATCAAGCGCGACCTGTCGGGCATGGGCAAGTGGCTGTTTGTCGGTGCGGCAGTGCTGCTGGTCGGCATCGTGGTCAACATGTTTGTGGCTTCGACGGTCGGCATGATGGTCATTTCCGTGGCCGGCATCGGCATCTTCAGCGCTTTCATGCTGTATGACCTCAAGCGCATCATGGACGGCGGCGAGACCAACTACATCAGCGCCACACTGGCCCTGTACCTGGACCTGTTCAATGTGTTCCAGTTCATGTTGAGCCTGCTGGGCATCATGGGTGGCGAGCGCGATTAAACCCGCCCCTGCCCCCTCAAAAAGGCCCTGCGGGGCCTTTTTTCATCGCGGACGAGAATTTGAAGCAACACAGACCGCCCTCAACTTTGCGCGCCGGCTGCCGATAAGGAACAGACATGTCCAATTACGCCCTCACCACCATGCGGTCTGCTCTCTTCGCCATACCCCTGCTGCTTCTGGCAGGCTGCGACATCCCCGGCCTCGGGCCCACGCCACAGGCCATCGCGCGGGAAAACGAGGCCAAGGCCGTAGGTAGCGCCTGCCGTCATGCCTTGCGCGGGCTTGAGGACTGTTACTCGCTCAACCCCAAGTCCACCAAGGCGCTGGTCTTTGCCGGCTGGAAGGAAATGGACCAATACATGCGCGAGAACAAGATCGAAGGCACGCCTTCGGTCATCACCCAGCATGAAAAGCCGGCACGGGCCTCGGCTCAGGATGCCGACATAGAAACGGAACTGCGCCCAGCGACTCAGCGCAACCGCAGCTGATGCGCGCCTGACAGCCCAATGCCCTGCGCAAGGGCTCACGGCGGGTGGCTGGCCGCCGGCACCAGGGCCAGGCTCTCCCGCACCACGGCACAGGTGGGCTCAGGCACCTGCCCCAAGCATGGGCTGTCTGCCCTTTCTGAATATGCGCGCTGCGGGGAACTGCCCGGTGGAATTTGGCACGAATCTCTTGCTGTCATGCCGGGCGTCAACGCCCGCCACACTTTCAGGAAATCGCCATGAGTCTCCACATGCTGTCCCAACTCGTACAGGATTTACAAAAATCCATAGACGAAGCCCAGAAAATTCAAACAGCCGTTTTACGCCTGCATGCGCAACATGGTCTGGATCCACGAAACCCGGGCGCTGCATTGGAACAACGGATGTCCCGAGAAGAAATCGCCAAGGCACATGCTGCAGCACATGGAAGCGGGAAAATCCACAGCACACACCATGTCAACAAGGCCCGGTAGCCAGCCCCCGGAGTCCGGTCAGCACTGCAATCCCGCGTGAAATCTCTTCACAGGACAAGACCCAACTCCTGAGAACCACAACCCTCAGTCCCACCTCGAAACCAAGGGGTTTCAAACGGTGGCGCGTCTGAAAAGGCTCCCCGCATGGCACTGAGAGAAACCCAGAAACTCAGGAGCTGGGCACGTTCGTGAAACAGAACACACAAGAGCAGGACGCGCACGACTTCGTCGGCGGGAACATGACCAGGCGGCGCTGCCTGGCCAGACGCAAGCTCAGGCCCGCTCGAACACGGCCATGCTTTCCACATGGGCGGTGTGCGGGAACATGTTGATCACGCCGGCGGAGGTGCAGCGGTAACCCGCCTTGTTGACCAGCAGGTCGGCATCACGCGCCAGCGTCGCCGGGGCGCAGCTCACGTAGACAATGCGCTGCGGAAACTCCCAGGATTCGCTGCCTTCGGGCAAGGCTGGCGCATCTTCGGCGCCGATGCGCGCCTGGTGGATGTCGGCCAGCGCCTGTACCAGCGCGAACGCGCCTTCGCGCGGCGGATCCACCAGCCACTTGTCGGCCACGCCGTCGGCGATCAGCATTTCGGGCGTCATGGAAAACAGGTTGCGCGCCACAAAATCCGTGGGCGCCAGCGCATCGCCCGCAAGCCGCTGCTCCTGGTTTTTCTGGTAGTTTTCGTGCGAACGGGCCACCAGGGTTTCGCTGCCTTCGATGCCCAGCACTTCGCGGGCCTGTGTGGCCAGCGGCAGGGTGAAATTGCCCAGTCCGCAGAACCAGTCGATCACGCGCTCGGTCTTCTTGACGTCGAGCAGACGCAGCGCGCGCGTCACCAGCACCCGGTTGATGTGTGGATTGACCTGGGTGAAGTCGGTGGGCTTGAACGGCATGGTGATGCCGAAGTCCGGCAGGCTGTACGACAGCTGCTGGCCTTGCGGATCCATCAGCTGCACCGTCTCCGGGCCCTTGGACTGCAGCCACCATTGCACATTCTGCGCGGCCGCAAACGCCCGCAGCTTCTCCTGATCGCCTTCGGACAGCGGCTCCATGTGGCGCAGCACCAGCGCGGTGACGTCATCGCCACAGGCGACTTCGATCTGCGGCAGGGTCTCGCGCGCATCCATGGAAGCGACCAGCGCGCGCAGCGGCATCAGCATGTTGTCGATATGGGGCGGCAGCACGCGGCAGACTTCCATGTCGGCGATGTAGCGGCTCTTGCGCTCGTGAAAGCCGACCAGCACTTTCTGCTTCTTGATCACATAGCGCACCGACAGGCGCGCGCGATAACGGTAGCCCCAGGCCGGTCCCTCGATGGGGCGCAGCATCATTTCCGTCTTGACCTTGCCCAGATGCCAGAGATTGTCTTCGAGCACCCGCTGCTTGACGGCCACCTGGGCCGACACATGCATATGCTGCATCTTGCAGCCGCCGCAAGCGCCTTCATGCAAGCCGAAATGCGGACAGCCTGGCGTCACGCGCTGAGAGGATTCACGGTGGATGGCCGTCAGGCTGCCGCGTTCAAAGCTGTTTTTCTTGCGATGGATGTTGGCGCTGACCAACTCCGTAGGCAAGGCGCCGTCAATGAATACCACCTTGCCGTCGGGTTGACGGGCAACACCTTGGGCGTCCATGTCCATGGACAGCACTTCGAACCAGCCTGGCGGCAATTCGGTGTTGGGTTGGGGGTGGTTCGCGGGGGGATTGTTTTCGCTCAGGTCACTCATGGACGAGATTGTCTCAGGCCCGCGATGGGGCGAGACAAATACAGGGAAATTACAGGCCGGGCCTCAGCGCATGACTGCGTGAGGCCCGAGCACGGATCAACTCCGATACCAATAGGTGCGACGCTTGTTTTTCTTGGTGGAAATCTTCGGGCGCTCGACGCCCAGTGCCGATTTTCCATCGGCATTCACGCCGCCGCCGCCGCCGATGACAAAGGGAACCTGCAAATTCTGACCATCCACCTTGATCGTGACCATGCCGGTCACGGGCGAAGGCAGCAGGCCGCCGCCATCGAACAGCTTGACCGTGCGCTCCCCTGTCAGGAAATTCATCGCATAACCGCGGGCCTCGCCAAGATCGGGCGTGCAACTCACCGTCGAGGTGGGCGTCTTCGGGCGGTTGGTGCCAAAGTAGACGATGCCGCCAAAAGTGGTCGGGGCATTGACGCCTTTTTCACCTGTCCCCGACAAGGTCACATAAAAGCCGCTTCCGCTGCCGTCGTAGACGGCACTGGTCGCGGTGAACAGCCCTGCAGGCTTCGCATCCAACAGGCTGCTGGTGCTGTCGCTCACCGCCGTCCAGGCACTGCCATCCAGGCCGACCTTGCTGTCCTTGATCATGTAGAAGCGGTTCACCACCTGGTTCGCGGCGCTGGTGCGCAATGGGTGCTCACGGTCACCGGAGACCATCACGACGGCGTCGAAGTTCTTGGTCAGCGTGACGTCGACCGGGAAGAAGAACTTGCGTTTGGGGCTGCCCGTTCCACCCAGCGCAGCAAACTGGTAGGCCTTCCAGGTGCTGACAGCACCCGTGCCGTCGGGCTCCAGGTCGACCCGCCACACGTTGCCGCCCGTGTCGTTGGCATACAGGCGGTCGATCAGGCCGTCGCCCGTGCGATCCACCAGGGTGATGTCCGCGGGAACGGAATACTTCATTTCGCCCAGCAGGCAAGGGTTGCCGGTGCACTTGCTGTCGCTGCCGCCGACGGTGGCCCGCCACAGCAGGGCCCCGGTCTTGGCATCGACCACAAAGATGCCGCGGCCCATGCTGTCGGCCAGGGAGACCGGATCGTTGTCCTGATTGGGATCGTAGCCCGCACCAAAGATCAGCACCGGACCGGTGTGGCCCTTGATCATGGCCACCTTGGGCTGGGACCAGGTCTGGCCCAGTTCCGCGAAGCCCGTCGTGTCATTGCTGATCTTCCACAGGTACTTGGGCTCCCGCGGATCGCTCACATCGAGTGCGTACAGGATCCGGCCGCCACGGCGCGCAGGGATGAACAGATACGCCGTGCCGTCCTTCTGGTAGACGCTGGGCGGGCCGTCAAAGAAATAGGGTTTGGGCTGGTGGTCGACATCGGCCGCCAGGCCCAGCGTGAGCTGCACGTTGTTTTCGTAGATGCGCCTCAGGCTGCCATAGAACTCCGTGGGAATGAAGCTCCACAGTTCCCCGCCCGGCGGCACCTGGACGCTGGCACCACTGGCATCCGTGGTGCCGATCGCGCAGGTGCTGGACAGCAGGCAATTGCCGCGGGGTTTGGTGGTGTCGCTGGGATTGTTCGGCTGGTTGCCATTCACCGCGCGGAACATGCCGTCGTTGGCGCCATAGAACACCACCGTGCCGTAGTCCTTGTAGTTGAGCACTGTGGGGCGTGAATGCAGTACGTCGCCGTGCACGGAGCCGCGCACGATGATGCTGCTGTCCGGTGGCTGGCTGGATTCGGGTCCCGCGCCATTGCTGCTCGTCACGCCCAGGGCCACATCCTTGCCGCGCGCCCAGTCGATGACATTGCCCTTGGTCACGGTGGCATCGGTGCCCAGCAAGGTATCCGTGATGCTGGTGTTGGTGGTGATGAACTTCATGCCACTGAGCGCGGCGTTGCCCACGCAGCCAGTGCCCACACAGGTATAGACATTGCGCTTGCTGATGTCCGTCAGCGCGGCCAGGCGGATTTGCTGGCCGACCCCACCCTTTTCCACGACCTGGCCGTCGGGCAGGTCCGTGCCATCCTTGCCGCCTTGCTCCTTCATGGCATTCACCCAGAAGCCCGCTTTGCTGTCGGGCAGCACAGCGGTGTTCTTCGATGTCCAGAAGCTGATGGCATCGGGGTCCAGAAAGCCGGTACCGGCGGAACTCAGCGCCCCCTTACCGGTGGAATCGGCGAGGAACAGCACCGGATTGACCTTGTCGGTCCGATCCAGACCGAACTGGTACTGCTTGAGGTTGCCTTTCCAGCGCGGCAAACCGTTGGCGTCAGGTCGAAACAGGCCCATGTAGACCTGGTTGTCATAGGTTCCCTGGGCATTCGTGCTCACGGGCAGCACGGGCGCGGCAAACACGCTGTTGACGGCCATCACCTGGCGGGACACGCTGCCTATCGCATCCTTGAGCCCCTCGGTATCCCCCAGCTTCACGAAATAAGGCGTCGTGCTGCTCTGGTTCGCGACGTTCTTCATCAGCTGTTCGTAGTCCGGATTGCTCCCGTCGTACAGGATGATGGTGTAGGTCGTGACCGGTTGGTACTGCTTGGTGGCCGCCGTGCCGGTGGACATGAACAGCGACCATTCGTCGGCCGGGTCGCTCTGGTACTTGGCCTTGGCGGTGGCGTTGGGAGAAAAGCTCTGTTTGTAGGCGGGCAGAGTCAGTTCGGTGAATTTGCCTTTCAATGTCTTCAACGCAGCTTCCGCCACCTTGCCGCCATCCTGCGGTTTCTGGTTGTTGGTCGCCAGCGTGATGTAGACGATGTAATTCTTGCCACAGGACAGTAGGTCCGCCGGCAGGGCCGTGTACTGCTTGCCCGACAAGCCTTGCAGGCCGTTGTAGAACGCAAAGCCTTCCTGCAGCGCCTGGCTGAACTGGTTGTTATCGCTCTTGTCGCTGCTCAGGCTCAGGGCCGCCACCCGGGTCTTGAAGGCCTCGATGCCGGTGGCATCCATGGCCACGAGATTGCTGGGGTTGCCGGGATTCACGGGCAGCACGAACTGACCGCCATTGATGCCCCCGCTGGGAAAGTACATCAATCCCAGGTTCAACGGCAACCGAGTCACCGCAGGTGTGGCGACTTTCTGTGCTTTCAGCATATCCCCCAAGCCCACCAGCGCGCCGAACAGGCCGCACTGCTCGAAACCGAAATTCGCACTCGGGTCCTTGGGTTTGAAGGCGTTGTCCGGTGAGGGAAAAGTCGGGCAAGTGAAGGATGACGAACCGCTTGCGGCCGCGGCATTGTCCAACACGATGAGGAGATTGGAGTTGGCGCCACCGGCTTGCGGGCCGCCATAGATGTCGATGTCTTCCGCGCGCGCGGTCGGCAGCAGAATGGCAACGGCGAGCAAGACCCAGAAGGCGCGCAACGGCCTGTCAGGTGTGCGGTTCTTGTGCATGGAGTGGCTCCTTCAAGAAAGGGTCAACAGCGTATGGCCTGGGCCAGTCGCGGTCTTCAGCAATTGGCACCAGGGTCCACGCGCTGCGTCACGCCCTGGATCAGGGTTGCTGCAGGCTGGGTGGAATTGGGTGGGGTGGCTGTGGCTTCGATGTTCCACAGGGAAGCGGAACACAAGGAATTTCCGGAAGGCGTCGAACCCACGATGCCCGTGTTCTGCGCGGCTCCGCTGGAAAAACACAGCTGGTCGGCGGCACTGTCCACATCCAGATCGACACTCTTGACCGGCTGCACGGCGATGCAGGTCGGCACTACCTTGACCGTGTAGACAGACCCGGCCTTGCCGCTGTCATTGATATCCACCTGGATCGTCTGAGAAACCGGCAGCTTCGTGAAGTCGTAGCTGATGGTTTCTTCGATGGCGTGCTGCGCTGAAGCCGCTGCTTCGTTTTGCGTTTGCATGTTGCCCACCACCTTGGTGTTGACGTTGGTCACCTTGACGGCAGAGGCCACCACCAGCATCAGCACCACGAGAAAGATCATGGCCACCAGCAGGGTGACGCCTCGCTGGCGAGCGCCAAGCCGGCGGCAGGCAGGAACACGGGTCATGGCAATTCTCTCAAGCCGGAAGGATTGTTCAGACGCGCCACCGTGCTGTAGGCATGGCGCTTGTAGCTGTCGTTGAACGGACCCACAGTGGGTGCGCCCAGGCCCAGGTGGTAGGTACGATCGTCCGTCCAGCCACCGGTGGTTTCCGTATTGCGTGCCAGCAGGTTCACGCGCACCGCCATGACATTGGCGCGGTTGGCCGCCACGATGCTCCAGTCGTAGGCAGTCGCTGGCGGCACGCACACACTGGCGTCGATCTGCGCGGGAGCCGGAGCATCGGGGTTGCTGACATAACAGTCTGGAGAACCGTTGCCGTCGGTGTCGATGCCGAAATCGAACTGCAGGTTTTCTATGCCCTCGACCAGCGGAGTGATGGTCATTGTGCCCCCGACATATTCAGCCACCTTCAGCGTCGGAATGGTGTCTTTGCCGCATTCATGGCAGCTGCTGACGAAATAGATGCGTTGGATCGCCTTGCGCACCTGCGCCAGATGGGTGTCGCTGCAGTCCTTTTGCATCAGGGTGAAATCGGCCGCCTGGGCGCCGGCGGCTGCGGTGAATGACTTAGTGTCTTTCTGGCAGGTGGACACCTGCACATAGGCTTCAGTGGCGCTGGTGCTGGCCGGCGCCACGGGCTGCACGGCCACGCGTGTCAGCAGCAACATGTCCGTACCTGGCTGGACATTGGTCACGCAGCCTGGTGTCGCCGTGAGCAATTGCACGGCCAGCGGCAAGGTGCTGGTCGCATAGCCCAGGTCGGCGACGCTGGCGGGGCAGGCCACGGGTGCGACGCGATCCCAGCTGTACAAGCCCGAGGTCCCCAGGAAGCCTGCCAATGCGATGTCTTCGCTCAGCACCTTGAGCGCATAGCGGCCGTTCTCGATCTGGCGTGCGCTTTTATCCAATTCGCTGCGGTTGGCGATGGTCGAGACGACCAGCGCCACCAAGGCCGCCACCAGCAGCAGGCCGATCGCCATCGCCACCATCAACTCCACCAGCGTGAATCCTTGCACGCCGTGTGCCGACGGCCGCTGCACGGCCCTGGCTGAAGATCCGTGCGCGCTCATGAAAGGACTCCAATCTGCACCTTGGTCGTCACCACGCGATGCAGTCGATCATCGCCGAATTTGCCACTGCCGCAGGGAAACGTGGAACCATCCTCGATGGTGGGCGCCGCCGTGCGCGCCAGGCCTTGCCAGGCCACCGCGATGAGATACGTATTGGGGGCTTGCTGCACGATGCAGCCGACAGCGCCCAGCATGGCCCCGACCTGGGTGCCGGACTTGAGCACTTCAGCCTGCCCCTTGATGAGACTGTCCCATGCCTTGAGGTCGGCCACGGCCTGTGCTTGCTGCTGCGCGCTGCCCAGGGCACAGGCCGGCACGGCGGTGGTGGGGTTGGCCCCCGTGCCCAATTGCACGCCCGTGGCGGAATTCGAATAGCACAAAGCCACCTTGCGGTTGGCGTTCATGCGTTCCGCCATGTCTTGCACCAGCTCCAGCGCCTGTATGCGCTGGAACGACTCCAGCTCGGCCATGTGGGAGCGGCTGCTGACCGCCGTCAGCCCCAGCAGACCCAACAGCAAGATGACCAAGGTGACGAGAATCTCGATCAGCGTCGCGCCCTGGTGGCGCCTGCGGGCAAGGAATGGATGCATGGTGTTCACGAGCATGCCCCTTGGGCACTGGTAGGCAGGCCGCTGAGATCGATGCGGATGCAATGCGTGGCGGCATCGTTTGTCGCATCGACCGGCTTGACGGTGAATTTCGTGGCCCCCGAGGCGAGGCGGCCGTCACGTCCGTAAGCGACGGCGCTGAGATTGTTGGAATCGGAAATACTCAGGCGTGCCAAGGACTCCTGGCGGCCAAAGGTATTGGTGTCATCCGTCACGGACCAGCCTGAATTCCACGTCGAACCGCTCCTTTTCAAGGACACGGTCCCGCTCTGGGTAATCGCCTGGCTGCGCGTCTGCACGAGTGCCGCCATCAGCTGGAACGATGCATTGCGCACGCGCTGCTTGGCCACGAAGTCGTGAAACGAAGGCAATGCCAGCGCGACAAGAATGGCCAGAACGCTGATCGTGACCATCAGCTCGACCAAGGTGAAGCCACGCAGGGACGTGGCCCGACGGCAGCGATTTACCAGCATCCGCCCACCCCCTTCGCGCCCGAAGCCGTCTTGGTACCCGCTTCGTCAATGGTCAGCGTACCGCAGCCGCTGTCATTCGTGGCCTGTGAGCCTTTGGGTGCCGCCGTGGCCGTGAAACCTGGCGGCGTGGTGCCGCTCTTGGGCGCCGTGGCGATGGTGTAGTTTTTGCTGACTTCCGTCGGCGGGACCAGTTGCAGCGCATTCAAATCCGAGGCAAAACTGCGCGCATCCAGCAGATAGCGCTGCTGGCGGCTGCTGACCTCCAGCAAAAAAGATTCAGCGGCGGCGCGATTGGATCTGACGAGATATGAGGCGTACGCTGGATAGGCTATCGCGGCAAGAATGCCCACGATGGCAACGGTCACCATCAGTTCGATCAAGGTGAATCCCTTGCTGCGCAACATAGTATTGTCCCCAACTGTCGAACGGTGTATCGACATGCTTCCGTGATTATGCAGATATTCCCCATGCACCCTGAAAAAAACAAACTATCGGGCATGCCACCGTGGATTCCCGGGAATTTATTGAACGATTCTCAATTGAGACTCTCGATAAGAAAATCAAATACTTGCCGCTGATTTTTAAACGACTCCGTCTCTGCATAGTCGACCGTCAACGGGACTGAGCCCAGGGCTCTTCCGTAAACCCCGACCAAAATTGAAACAATTTGCAACATTCCTGCGATGCGGGGCAGACGTCTCCTCCCAGCGGGCGCGCAAGGCGGCAGGTCTGGAGTGGGGTAACCCGTCGCTGCCGTGATGCAGCAGGCTACAGGCGACCAGGTGTTGCACTGGGCACCAAAACAGTCCCATGCGGGCACATCAACCTGGCCCCCAAAAGCCCTTGCACGGATTGGCGCCACCCTGGCAATGCACCGCATCCATTGAATACATCAATAGAGATCCATGCCTTTAATAGCTACCAACAATAATCGCGAATAAACATTTTATTAAAAATGTTATTAAACGAAAAATTTAATTCATTTGGTATCTTCTGTTTCAGAAACCTCTGGTGCACCCATGCACCCATGCACCCATGGCCCGACAAAGCGTCCCCCGCATTCTTGAAGGAGCAACCATGAACGAAGTGATTCAAACGACGTACAGCGCGCCGTTGGTGATTCTGGCTTACCTGATCTCGGTCGTAGGCTCGTATGCGGCACTGTCCGCAACGCATCGAATGCAAGCCCAATCCAGCAAGAGCAACCTGGTCCATCTGAGCATTGCAGGCATTGCCTTGGGCGGGATTGGCGTGTGGTCCATGCACTTCGTCGGCATGCTGTCTCTGAAGATGGACATCGGTCTGGGCTACTCCATGATCGAAACCGTGATCTCCCTTGTGGCCGCATGCGCAGCAGCAGCCTGGGCGCTGTCCATCGTCGCCAAGAACCCGCACAGCTGGAGCCGCCTGGTCTCCGCCGGCGCCATGCTGGGCTTGGGTGCCGCCACCATGCATTACCTGGGGATGTACGGCATGCGTTTTGGCGGTTATTTCGTCTGGTCCCTGGATGTGGTCGCCATCTCGGTCCTGATTGCCATTGTCGCGGCCACCGCGGCGCTGTGGCTGGCCTTCAATACCAGCAGTGCCATTGCGCGCATCGGTGCGGCGGCGGTGATGGGACTGGCCGTGTCCGCCATGCACTACACCGGCATGTCGGCCGCGGAGTTCATATGCACCACCACCAACCGACTGGCAATCCCCAGCAGTCCTAGCGTGATCAGCGTGATGGACCTGCCTTTGCTGGTGATCACGCTGGCCGTGGGCATGGCTTGCACGATTGCCGCCGATCTGCTGTTTGACCCGCAGCGCAACCGCCTGCAGACGCCACGCCACTGAGCCGCCGGCGCGCCCGGGCAGCCCGGGCCGCGGCTGTCCATAATGGCGCCATGAGCCTCTCCTCCCCCTCTTCCTTCGCTGATCGCTGCGCACGCGCAGACGGCGGCATCACCCGCGTGCAAGGCATCGAAGTCGGCCACTACACCGACGCGCGACGCCCCACGGGCTGCACGGTGGTCATGGCGCGCGCGGGCGCGGTAGGCGGCGTCGACGTGCGCGGCGCGGCGCCCGGCACGCGCGAGACCGATCTGCTGCACCCCACGAATCTGGTCGAACAGGTGCATGCCGTCATGCTGGCCGGCGGCAGCGCCTGGGGGCTGGATGCGGCCACCGGTGCCGTCCAGTGGCTGGAAGAGCACGGTGTGGGCCTGGATGTGCATTACGCCAGACTGCCCCTGGTGCCGGCCGCGGTGCTGTTTGATCTGGGCGTGGGCGATGCCCGCATCCGCCCCGATGCGCAGGCCGGTTACGCCGCCTGCGCGGCCGCCAGCAGCGCGGCGCCTGCCGAAGGCAATGTAGGCGCGGGCACGGGAGCCTGCGTGGGCAAGGTGTTCGGCATGGCGCGCGCGATGAAAGGCGGCATAGGCACGGCGTCCGTCACGGTCGACGGCGTGACCGTGGGCGCCATCATTGCCTGCAACGCGCTGGGCGATGTGCTCGACCCCGACACGGCCCAGGTCGTCGCCGGTGCACGCAGCGAAGACGGCCGGCAACTGCTCGACACGCGCCGCGCCCTGCTGCGCGGTGACGCGCCCCGCCCCATCCTGGCTGGCAGCAACACCACCATCGGCGTGATCGCCACCGATGCCCGCATCACCAAGGCCCAGGCCCATCGCCTGGCCGTGGTGTCCCACGACGGCCTGGCGCGCGCCATCAACCCGGTGCACACCATGTCGGACGGCGACACCTTGTTCACGCTGGGCACGGGTGCGAGCGGAAAAACCCTGGGCATGATGACCCTGGCCACCATGGCCGCAGAAGCCACGGCCCTGGCCACCTTGCGCGCCGTGCTCTGCGCGCGCAGCCTCACCACCGCCGAGGGCTTGCACCTCCCCGCCGCGGCCGATATCGCCGCACCATGAAAAACAGGCTCCACAAGGGAGCCTGTTTTCTTAGCGTCGATCAACGACCCACGCAACTGGAGCAGCCCAGCAAGGGGACACCGAGCAAGGGCCGCCCCGCAGCGATGGTGTCGCCCCCCTCCACCGAAGGATGAGAGGGGGGAGCCGCGAAGCGGCTCAGGGGGTGCTTACTTGAGTGCCTTGAAGCGCATGCGCTTAGGCTTGGCGCCTTCTTCGCCCAGACGGCGCTTCTTGTCGGCTTCGTATTCCTGGTAGTTGCCGTCAAAGAACACCCATTGCGAGTCGCCTTCAGCGGCCAGGATGTGGGTGGCAATGCGGTCCAGGAACCAGCGATCGTGGGAAATCACCATCACGGTGCCCGCGTATTCCAGCAGCGCGTCTTCCAGCGCACGCAGGGTTTCCACGTCCAGATCGTTCGACGGCTCATCGAGCAGCAGCACGTTGCCGCCCTGGATCAGCGTCTTGGCCAGGTGCAGACGGCCGCGTTCACCACCGGAGAGGTTGCCGACCTTCTTTTGCTGGTCCTGGCCGTTGAAGTTGAAGCGGCCCGCGTAGGCACGCGAAGCCATCTGGAACTTGCCCACGTTGATGATGTCCAGGCCGCCGGAAATGTCTTCCCAGACGGTCTTTTCGTTGGCCAGCGAGTCGCGCGACTGGTCGACGAAAGCCATCTTCACGGTGGAGCCGATGTCGACCGTGCCGCTGTCGGCCTGTTCCTTGCCGGCGATCAGCTTGAACAGCGTGGACTTACCCGCGCCGTTGGGGCCGATGATGCCGACGATGGCGCCCGCAGGCACGTTCATGCTCAGGTTGTCGATCAGCACGCGGTCGCCAAAGCTCTTGGTGACCTTGTCGAATTCGATGACCTTGCTGCCCAGGCGCTCGGCCACAGGAATGAAGATTTCCTGTGTTTCGTTGCGCTGCTGGTATTCGTAATCGCTCAGTTCCTCGAAGCGGGCAATACGCGCCTTGGACTTGGCCTGACGACCCTTGGAGTTCTGGCGCACCCATTCCAATTCCTTCTTCAAGGCCTTGGCGCGGGCTTCCTCGCCCTTGTTTTCCGCTTCCAGACGGTTGCCCTTTTGCAGCAGCCACTCGGAGTAGTTGCCCTTGTAGGGAATGCCGTGGCCGCGGTCAAGTTCCAGAATCCACTCGGCGGCGTTGTCGAGGAAGTAGCGATCGTGGGTGATGGCCACGACGGTGCCGGTGAAGCGGTGCAGGTACTGCTCCAGCCAGTCCACGGATTCGGCGTCCAAGTGGTTGGTGGGTTCGTCGAGCAGCAGCATGTCGGGCTTGGACAGCAGCAGCTGGCACAGGGCCACGCGGCGCTTTTCACCACCCGACAGCTTGCCGATGATGGCGTCCCAGGCGGGCAGGCGCAGCGCGTCGGCGGCGATTTCCAGCTGGTGCTCGGAGTCGGTGCCGGCCGCGGCAATGATGGCTTCCATCTCGCCTTGCTCGGTGGCCAGGGCGTCGAAGTCGGCATCTTCTTCCGCGTAGGCCGCGTAGATTTCGTCCAGGCGCTTGCGCGCGTTGTTGACTTCGGCCAGGGCTTCTTCCACCGCTTCGCGCACGGTGTGCTCAGGGTTGAGCTGGGGCTCCTGGGGCAGATAGCCGATGGTCAGGCCAGCCATGGGGATGGCTTCGCCTTCGATCTCCTTGTCCACACCTGCCATGATTTTCAGCAGAGAGGATTTCCCGGAGCCGTTAAGGCCCAGCACGCCAATCTTGGCACCGGGGAAAAAGCTGAGAGAAACGTCCTTCAAGATCTGCCGCTTGGGCGGCACGGTCTTGGTGACATGGTTCATCGAAAAAACGTATTGGGCCATGGATTTGTCTGTTGATTCTTCAAAAACTGGGCAAGAAAATGCTTGCACGCCAGCCATGATTATCGGCGCATGCGACAATACCCTGAGTTACGGGCTCCAGTTGTCCGTAACATCAGCATTCCAGCTGGGGACAATGGACGCAGTGCCGGGCTCCCATCTTTGAACCTCATCTGCCTAGGACTGGCCGGCAACCGCCCAAAGGTTGCCACGACAGGCTGATACCCCCCGCGCCCAGGATGGGCGCATCTGACCAAATGACATTTGAAGAACTGAACCTGGCTCCCGCCCTCCTGAAGGCCGTGCTCGAACAGGGTTACAACTCGCCTACGCCTATCCAGGCCCAGGCCATCCCTGCCGTGCTGCAAGGCCAGGACCTGCTGGCCGGCGCGCAAACCGGCACCGGCAAGACCGCTGCCTTTGCCTTGCCCATGCTGCATCGCCTGCTGCAAAGCGAACCCGCGACCAACAAGTTTGGCAACAAGGGCGTGCGCGCCCTGATCATGACGCCTACCCGCGAACTCGCGGCCCAGGTCGAGGAATCGGTGCGCGGCTATGCCAAGTACCTGGACAACATCAGCTCCACCGTGATCTTCGGCGGCGTGGGCATGAACCCGCAGATCGACCGCATCAAGCGCGGCGTCGACATTCTGGTGGCCACTCCCGGCCGCCTGCTGGACCTGCAGCAGCAAGGCTTCCTGGACCTGTCCACGGTGCAAATCCTGATCCTGGACGAAGCCGACCGCATGCTCGACATGGGCTTTATCCATGACGTCAAAAAGGTTTTGGCCCTGGTGCCCAAGAACAAGCAAAGCCTGCTGTTCTCGGCCACGTTCAGCGACGAAATTCGCGAACTCGCCAACACCCTGCTGAAGAACCCGCAAAGCATCCAGGTCACGCCCAGCAACACCACGGTGCAGCGCATCACCCAGGTGATCCACCCCGTGGGCCGCGGCAAGAAGAAGCAAGCCCTGCTGCACATCATCCAGGAACACGACTGGAGCCAGGTGCTGGTGTTCACGCGCACCAAGTTCGGCGCCAACAACGTCGCCGACTTCCTGACCAAGAACGGCGTCAACGCCATGGCGCTGCACGGCAACAAGAGCCAGAGCGCACGTACGCAGGCTCTGGCCGGCTTCAAGAGCGGTGACATCCGCGCCCTGGTCGCCACCGACATCGCTGCCCGCGGCATCGACATCGACGAGCTGCCCCACGTCGTCAACTACGAAATCCCCAACGTCTCGGAAGACTACGTGCACCGCATCGGCCGCACGGGTCGCGCCGGTCGTGAAGGCCAGGCCGTGAGCCTGGTCTGCATGGACGAAGAAGGCTTCATGATGGACATCGAGCGCTTCACCAAGCAGGAGATCCCCGTCCAGCTGCTCGAAGGCTTCGGCCCGGAAGAAGGCGAAAAGGCCGAACCCATCGCCATGGGTCGCCAGACCATCTGGGGCGGTGCCGGCAAGCCGCCTAGCCGCGACGTGATGCAGGCAGCCGCCAAGGCCGCCCGCACCGAAATGATGGACCGCATTCGCGCCAACAAGCCTGCAGCGGGTGACCGCGGCGGCAAGCCCCAAGGCAACGGCGGCGGCAAGCCCCGCGGTGCCTCGCAGGCACCTGCAGGCAACGGCGAAGGCCGCGGCCCCCGCAGCGCCAACGGCCCCCGTGGTGCAGCTCCTCGCGGCGCGGCTCCACGCAACAACGGACCCCGCCAAGGCGGCGAACGCCACAGCGATGCGCGCCACGACGACAACCGCGGCCCCTCCAGCCGTCCGGCCCGTGGCGACGGCGGCAATGCCCGCTTTGACGACCAACCCCCTCGCGCCAACGCGCACCTGGGCACCCAGATGGGTCGCCCCATGACGCCCCGCGCTCCTGCCGGCGGCGGTCAGCCTGATCCCATGCGCACCAGCGTGGACAGCATGGCCGAACGCGGCCGTCGCACCGGCGGCTTCCGCAGCGGCGGCGGCGGCGGTGGTGGTGGATTCGGTGGTGGTGGCGGCCGCAGTGGCGGCGGCGGCGGCGGTGGATTCGGCGGCGGTCGCAGTGGCGGCGGCGGCGGTGGCCGCAGCGGTGGCGGCGGTTTCAGCCGCTAAGCCCCTGTGACAATGTTCCCGGAACCTGCTGCAGCGCAGCGGCTCCGGGATTTTTTTTGCCTGCCGCGCAGCCGACCTGCCCGGTCCTGGGACCTCCATGGTGAGCGGCCGCTGACGGACCTGTCCGCCAGTTCCCTGTGGGAATCTGCGCACAGGCGTTGTCCGCTGACACGTTGCATACGCTTGCGGCGGGTAACATCTTTGAACCTCTGACGCTCACTAATCCGGGCGCCTTTCGGAATACAAAGGCCTACCTCACCATGAAACCACTTCCCGCTCCCGTTGGCTTGCCCAATCGCACGCCGCAGATGTCCTGGACGGTGCGTCTTTCCGCCATCACTGTGGCAGGCCTTCTTGCGGCCTGCAGCAGCACGCCTTTGCCACCCTGGCCAGGAACGTCCGCCGGTCCCGTCGCTGCCACGCCTTCCAAGGCGCGGCCCGCGGCGCAGCCTGTAGAAACAGCCCAGAGCCAGCCCATCGCCCCCCCACGTTCCATGGCGCCCCTGCCCTACAGTGCGGCCGTGGCGGCGCGCTTTCCCGACCCTGCGGTGCACTACGCGACGCCAGGCCTGGAAGACGGCCGCAGCAACTTCACCACGCAGGCTGAGATGGCCCAATGGCTGCGCCAGCTGGCCAACCGCTCGCTGGGCAGCGGCACGCTGCTCGGACTGGTCACGGCCGGCACCTCGCAACGTGGCGAACCGATTCAGGCGCTGGTTGCCACCCGCGCCAAGAACATCACGCCCCAGGGTCTGGACGCCGTCAACCGGCCCACGGTGCTGCTCGTCGGCCAGCAGCATGGCGACGAGCCCGCGGGCAGCGAAGCCTTGCTGATCATTGCCCGCGAACTCGCGCCCGGTGGGCTGCTCGAACCGCTGCTGGCGCGCATCAATGTACTGATCGTCCCGCGCGCCAATCCCGACGGTGCGCTCACCGGGCTGCATGCCACCGCCAACGGCGTGGACATGGAGCATGACCACCTGCTGCTGCGCACGCCCGAGGCCCAGGCATTGGCCATGCTCACGCGCGACTATCGCACGACCGTCGTGCTCGATGCGCATGAGTTCGTCGTCGCCGGCCCCTATCTGCAGAAATACCAGGCCCTGCGCGGCCAGGACGTCCTGCTGCAATATGCGGGCACGCCCAACGCGCACGAGTTCATTACCAAGGCCGCCCGCGAATGGCTGCAGGAGCCGATGACGGCCGCGCTGCAAGGCGCAAAGCTGAGCAGCGACTGGTACGCCACCACCTCCGCCGACCCCAAGGACCTGGCCTTGTCCATGGCCTCGATCGCGCCCGACAGCCTGTCCAATACCAATGCGCTGCGCAATGCGCTGGGCATGATGGTGCAAACGCGCGGCATCGGCATCGGCCGCACCCACATCCAGCGGCGCGTGCACAGCCAGGTCGTTGCCATCAGCAGCGCCTTGCGCAGCACCGCCGAACGCGCGCCCGACCTGACCAAAGTACAGGCTTACGTGGGACGCGACACCGCGGCCCAGAGCTGCCGCCAGCAGCTGGTGGTGCAGGCGGCGCAAACACCCGGACAGCGTGAAGTCACTTTCCTGCACCCCCAGACCGGCGCCGATTACACGATCAAGGTCGACTGGAATTCCTCGCTGGCCCTGCGCTCGCTCAAATCCCGGCCCCGGCCCTGCGGTTACTGGCTGTCGGCCGAAGCGGGGGCCGCCGTCGAGCGACTGGAACAGCTGGGCCTGCAGGTGCTGCGTGTGGCGGAATCCGCGCCGCTGATCGCCGATACCTACACGCCCACGCCTCAGGCACAGATGCCCCTGGCGACGGCCGGCAACGCGCGCCTGGTGCAGGTCACGCCCACGCGCGGCGCCGTCGATGCCGCGCCAGGCAGCTTCTACGTGCCCATGAACCAGTCCGGCGCCCACCTGGTGGCCGCGGCGCTCGAGCCCGACACCGAATACAGCTTCTTTGCCCAGCACCTGATCGGCAACCTGGGCGATGTGGCCCGGGTCATGGCCAGACCCGCGCTGGTGTTCGAGGAAGACGTCGGCGACTGAGGCCTGCAGGACTCGCCCGCATGGCTTGCGGGCGAAGTCAGTGCCTGCGCAACAGGTAGATGTCCATGATCCAGCCGTGCGCCTGGCGCGCTTGCGCGCGTCGCGCCGTGATGCGCTGCGCCATGTCCGCAAGCCTGCCTCGCATCAGGATTTGCTGCGGCATTCCCAGGTAGGCGCCCCAGTAGATATCGACATCCGGCTCGCTCACCTGTTCATACGAGCATTGCCCGTCGAGCATGACGACCAGGGTGTCCACGCCCCGCGGCCAGCCGTTGTCGCGCAGCTGGCGCCCGGTAGTCACCAGAAAGGGCGCGCCTATCGCGTTCAGCGCAATGCCGTGCGCGCTGCACAGCACTTGCATCGAAGTGATGCCCGGCACCACATGCACCTGCTCCTGCGCCAGCCCCAGGCGCGCGGCAATGCGCAAGGTGCTGTCGTACAAGGCCGGATCGCCCCAGACCAGCAGGGCCACGCGCCCTTTGCCCGAGGGCAGGTGCGCCGCCAGGCTGGCTTGCCAGCGCTGTGCAATCGCGTCATGCCATTCGTCGACCTGCAGCTCGTAATCATCGCCTTGCTGGCGGCGCTGGGGCATGTCGAAATGGGCCACGCGATCGCTGGCGACCGCAAGGCTTTGCAACAGCGACAGGCGCACCTGCGCGAGCTCGGCCTTGTTGTCTTCCTTGTGCGGCAACAGCACCAGATCCGCGCCGCGGATCGCATTTTCCGCTTCGCGCGTGATGTGATCGGGGTTGCCCGTGCCTATGCCGATCAGAAACAGTTGCAGCATCAGGCGCCCTCGCTGCCTGTGGGAAACCGGGGCTCATCGCCACGCGGGCGGTAGCGCCGGTCGTAATCGTTGGCGTAGAGCCGGCTCAGGCCGAAGTCCTGCTGGCTGAGCGTGGGCCCGACCAGAATCAGGGCACTGCGCTGCAGCGCATTGGCCTGCGCGGCCGCGGCAATCTCGCCCACGCAGGTGCGCACCAACAGTTCATCGGGCCAGGACGCCCGCCACACGATGGCCGCCGGGCAGTCCGCGCCGTAGTACGCCAACAGCTCGGCCTGCACCTGCTCGGCCGCATGCACCGACAGATGAATCGCCAGCACGGCGCCCGTGGCCGCGAATGCGGCCAGGGTCTCGCCGCTGGGCATGCCCGATGCGCGGCCCGAGGTGCGGGTCAGCACCACCGACTGGCACGATCCCGGCAAGGTCAGCTCCACGCCCAACGCCGCCGCGGCCGCGCTGAAAGACGGCACGCCGGGCGTGACCGTGTACGGAACATCGTGTTCGCGCAGGCTGCGCAACTGCTCCCCCATGGCCGACCAGATGCTCAAGTCACCCGAATGCAGGCGCGCCACATCCAGCCCCTGGGCATGGGCCTGGCGCATTTCGGCCACGATGTCTTCCAGGGACATGGGCGCGGTGTTGACCAGGCGCACGCCCTGCGGGCAATGCGCCAGCAATTCGGTCGGCACCAGCGATCCGGCATACAGGCAGACGGGGCTGGACGCCAGCAGATCCCGTCCGCGTACAGTGATAAGGTCGGCCGCGCCGGGGCCGGCGCCAATGAAGTGAACTGTCAAGAAAGACCTCCTGTTTCCAATAGATGAGAACGTGTTTGCGATCTAGGGCAGCCCGGCAACGGCCAGCGTGGCGTGCCGGTCCGCGGACACGATGCGGCGCAGGATCAGACGGCTGTCGGCATGCGCCCTGGCGGCATGCAAGGCCAGCGCTTCCGATACGCTGCCGGTCGCAAAGCGCTGCAGCAGCCGTTCGGACACCGACGGTGTGGCCACCTGCCGGATGGCGGCTTCCGCGCAGCTCAGCCAGACCGCTTGCGGCATGGCGACAGCGGCCCAATCCTGCAACGCGCTCGCGCCCGGTGTCTGCGCCTTCGAAGCCAGCAGCGCAAAAGTCCAGCCGCCAGGCGCACTGCCCGGCTGCGCCAGTTGCTGGCATGCCTGCTCCCAGCAACTGGCAAACGACGAGGGCTGCGCCCCGGCCCGAAAGCCCCAGCCGGCGAACCAAGGCCTCATGCTTGCCATGCCCACTGCACCACGGGCCGCGCCGCGCTCCACGACTGCATGCGCCCCAGCGGTACGGCTTCGCTCCATTGCAGCTGCAGCAATTGCCCGCCATGCACGCGATGCAGCTCCATCAGCAGCGCCTGGGTCTCCAGCGCCACCGCATTCACCACCAGGCGCCAAGGGCCGGTCAGCCGCGCGCGCAGCGCCTGGAACAGTTCCCTGTCGAAACCACCACCGACAAACACCGCCTGCGGCTCGGGGCTCAAGCCGGCCAGCGCAGACAAGGCCTCGCCGTGCACTACCTGCAACGCCGCCGCGTAGCGCGCGGCATTCTCGGCAATATTGGCCACGCGGGCTGCATGCTGTTCCACGCAAACGGCCTGACCGCCCGCCAGACACCATTCGATGGACACCGAACCCGAGCCCGCGCCCAGATCCCACAAGCACTCCCCCCGGCGCGGCGCCAGGGCGGCGAGCGTCATCGCCCGCACGGGGCTCTTGGTGATCTGGCCGTCATGGGCAAAGGCGTCAATGCCGCGGCCCGGCACCTGCATCAGGCCGTTGCCGCCGCGCGCCTCGAAAGCCGCAGCCACCGGAGCGGCCACCGGCTCGTCGATCAAGCTCCTGGCCAGCTCCTCGGCCGTACCATGGCGAATGCGCTGCTCGGCACTGCCGGCCTGCGACACCAGCCACATCGGGCTCTCGCCCCAGGCGCGCGCCTGCAACCAGGCCGCGATGCCTTGCGCCGCCGCGCCGTCGCGCAGCAGGCAGATGAAACGCTGGCCCGCCGCCAGCAATGGCGTCAGATGCTCGAAACTGCGCGCATGCAGTCCCAGGCAATGGCTGTGCTCTTGCGACCAGCCCAGCGCCCCGGCAATCCATGAAAATGTGGACGGCTGCGGATGGTTGCGCCATTCGCCCACGTCCAGATGCCTGGCCAGCGATGCGCCCGCGCCAAAATGGAAGGGATCGCCCGACACCAGCACAGCTACCCGCGTTTGCCCGCGCAGTTGCAGCACCGGCTCCACGCTGAACGGCAGGGGCCACGGCCGGCCGCGCGCGCCGACCTCGGCCAATGCCAGGTGGCGCGGACTGCCGAACACCAGGCTGGCATCATCCAGATCCCGCCTGGCGGCGGCGCACAATCCCTCCAGACCCGAAGGATGAATACCGATGATTGAAAGCCACGGATTGGCCATGACCAAAGTTCTCCTGTTAGGCGGCACGTTCGATGCCCATGTTCTGTCCACCCTGCTGCATGCGGCAGGCGTGCAGGCCATTTATTCGTATGCGGGCGTGACGCAAACCCGTCGCACCCCTGCCCTGCCCACGCGCGTCGGCGGCTTTGGCGGTGTCGCCGGTTTGACGCAATACCTGCAACAGCAGCGCATCAGCTATGTGATCGATGCCACCCACCCTTTTGCCGCGCAGATGAGCCGCAACGCCATCAGCGCCTGCAGCGCCTTGGGCATTCCCTTGCTGTCCATGGAGCGCCCCGCCTGGCAAGCCACGCCCGCGGACCAATGGACCCACGTGCCCGACATGGAGGCTGCCGCACAGGCATTGGCGGCGCATGGGCCGCGCGTTTTTCTGGCCATAGGCCGCAAGCAACTCGCGGCCTTTGCGGACCAGGCGGCCTGGCACCACTTCGTGCTGCGCGTCGTCGATCCACCCGATGCGGCCTTGCCGCTGCCCGCAGCCAGCTACGAACTGCTGATCGCGCGCGGCCCGTTTCAGCTGGACAATGAACTCGCGCTTTTGCAGCGCCATGGCGTGGACTGCATCGTCAGCAAGAACGCCGGCGGCGCCGATACCTACGCAAAAATCGAAGCGGCGCGCGCGCTGGGCATTCCGGTCATCATGGTCGATCGCCCGCACCTGCCCGCGCGCAGGCAATGCGAAACGCCGCAGCAGGCCATGGAGTGGCTCGGCAGCCAGCGCTGAGGGCATCAGGCCCGTTTCATTCATGGGCGGGCAAGCCGTAGCTGCGCGGCGTGTAGACATGCTTGCCCACCTGGCGCGTCAGACTGTTGCCGACGATGACCACCGTGCGCATATCGGCCATGTCGGCCGTCACGGCATGCAGCGGCAGCACCTTGAGCGTCTCGCCCGGCCGGCTCACGTTGCGCGCAAAGCAGATCAGCCGCTCTGGCTCGCATTCTTCGCGCAGCACCGTGAGCGCCCGCACAAAGCCTTCAGGCCGCGATGTGGAGCAGGGGTTGTAGAACGCCATGGCGAAATCGGCTTGCGCCGCGAGCCGGATACGGCGCGCAATCACCGCCGCCGGCTTGAGGTTGTCCGACAGATTGATGGTGCAAAAATCATGGCCCAGGGGCGCGCCAAGACGTGCAGCGGCAGCCAACATGGCGGTGATGCCGGGCTGCACCTCGATGTCCACGGCGGCCCAGCGCGCCTTGTCTTCGGACGCGGCCGACTCCAGCACCTCGAACACGGCGCTGGCCATGGCGAACACGCCCGGGTCGCCCGAGGACAGCATCAGCACCTGCCGGCCTTGCGCAGCCAGATCCAAGGCCTGGCGCGCGCGCTCCAGCTCCTCGCGGTTGTCGCTGGCATGCAATTGCAGGTGCTCCATTCCGCCCAGGCGCGCGACATAGGGGAAATAGCCAAAGGCATCGGTGGCGCTGGCGATGCTGGCACGCACCTGCTCGGTCAGCAGCGCGTCGTCTCCCGGTCCCAGTCCCACTACACACAGGCGACCACGCCCTGGCGCTGAAGTATTCATACTCCTGCCCTCACATGTCGTTGGCCGGACGCCGGCCCTGGCCGTGCACGATCACGATGGAAAAATACGGGCAGGGCTCGGGCGCATCGCGCAAGGGCATGACCTGCTGATCGGCCATGGTGCCATTGATCACCAGCCAGGCCTGGTCCAGCTTGCCCGACTCGGTGAGCAGCGTGCGGATGCGGCCCATATGGCGGCCCACCTTCATGATGACCAAGGCATCGGAGCGCTCGATGTGCTCACGCAGCGGCACATCGGGCAGCGTTGCCGGCAGCACGCTCATCACATCGTCGCCCCAGGTGATGGGCAGCCCCGTGGCGTGCCAGCAGCCCACCATGCCGGGAATGCCCGGCAGCACTTCCACCGGCACCACGCCGGCTTGCTGCAGGCGCACATACAAATGCATGAAGGAGCCGTAGAAGAACGGGTCGCCCTCGCACAGCACCACCACGTCCTCGGTACGCGCCAGCTCCGTCAGGCGCGACTGCCACTCCAGATAGAAATCGGACAGCTGCGCCACGTAGCGCGGGTCATCGTGTGGAATCTCGGTCGTGAGCGGGTACTCCATGGCGTACTCGTTCACCTCGCCATGCAGCATGCCATCGACCAGTTGCCGCGCCTTGCCTGGACGGCCGCGCTTGCGAAAATAGGCCACATGGCGTGCATTGCGCAGCAGACGATCGGCCTTGACGCTCATCAGTTCCGGATCCCCGGGGCCCAGGCCCACGCAAACGATTTTTCCGCTGTTCATCGTGGCCCCCTTCACTCGACCGACGTGGCCAAAGCATTCACTGCCGCCACCGTGATCGCCGATCCCCCCAGACGCCCTTGCACGATGGCAAACGGGATCTGGCCCCAGGCACGCAGCGCGTCCTTGGATTCCGCCGCTCCCACAAAGCCCACCGGGCAGCCGATGATGGCCGCGGGCCGCGGACAAGCCGGGTCTTCCAGCATGTTGAGCAGGTGAAACAAGGCCGTGGGCGCATTGCCAATGGCCACCACCGCACCGCCCAGATGCTCGCGCCACAGCTCCAGCGCGGCGGCGCTGCGCGTATTGCCCATCTGCGCGGCCAGTTCCACCACGCGCGGATCCTGCAAGGTGCAGATGACGGCATTGTCGGCAGACAGGCGCTTGCGCGTAATACCTTCACTGACCATGCGTGCGTCGCACAGGATGGGCGCGCCGCGTTGCAGCGCCGCCTCTGCCGCCTCGGCAAAATCGGGCGAGAAATGGATGTGCGCGGCGAGCTCCACCATGCCGGCGGCATGGATCATGCGGCAGGCCACGCGCTCTTCCAGCGCCGTGAAGCGGGCCAGATCGGCCTCGCTGCGAATGATGCGAAACGATTGCCGGTAAATCTCTTCACCGCGCATTTCATAGGTGTAGGTCATGGAGTAGTTCTTGTATTTTTTCCGGCGCTTCGGTATGCGCCAGAGAGGAAATAGGTGGGCCCGGACGGGCGCGCTGGTCCACGGCACTGGCGTTCAGCAACACTTCGCCGCCAGCGCCCCGGCTGGCGTAGAGCACGCCCGAGGCATCCGCAGCCAGCGCGCAAAACTTGGCGCAGCCGCTCACATGCAGGTGCTTGTTCTCTGCCACCTGGGCAGCCAGTGCCAAGGCCATGGCCTGGGCCGGTATCAGGGCCTGGGTGCAGCGCGGCGCGCCGGTGCAGGCGGAAACCCGCAAGCGCACATCGTCAGGCTGCGTGATCCAGTGCGCCGGGTCCAGCCGCGCAATGTGCGATTCCATGGCGGGCGCGTCCACGAGCAGGGAACGCCAGGCCGTGACCCGGATAGCGGTGTGCGCCGGCAGATCGCTGGCCAGCTGGTGCATCGCGGCCGCATCGATGCGCCCCAGCGGAGCCGCCATCACCCAGCCCTGGCCTGCATGTTGGCCGGGAGAAAGGGCTTGGGCGGGGCTGCCCCCATCGGCTACAGCCGCCCGCCGCTGCGCCGCCCGCAAGGCGGGCAGATCCGGCTGGCGATAGGGCAAAAGGCCGCGCAAGCGGGTGGGCGCGGGAGTGATCGTCGCGCGCGCGCTGGCGAACCAGAGAGCGACCTGCACGGCCGCCTCCACCGCATCTTGCGCGTGCGCAAAGCAGTACCAATCCGCCGCGTCGCCGAGCGCCAGGCAGTAGCCTTGATCCGCGGCCACCCACAAATGCAGGTCCGCGGCGATGCTTTGCATGTGCCGGTCCGGGTCGTCCACCAGCAGGCCAAACTTGCCGGGCAGGGCCGCCACGGCCTGGCGCGCAAGCGCGTGGGGACTCAAGCGCTCGACCACTGCCGCCGACAGCCATAAGGCCAAGGCATGGGTCGCATCCCCCGAGCGGTACAGCGGCGTGCAATGCACGGCGGGTGCCAGATCGGCATCCGCATCGACAGGCACCAGCTGCGCCGCGATCAACTGCGAGCGCACCTGCTGCGGCTCGCTGACGCCGCGCAGCTGCACATTGCCCAGCCGCGTCAACTCGATCTGGGAATGCGCCTGCGACAAGGCGAGCTGCGCCAGCAGCCGCCATTGCGCGGCGCTGATGGAGGCGCAATGGGGGCGCACGCGCACCATCCAGCCGTCTTGGGCGCGCATGGGCTGCCACGCGCTGGGGCACCAGCCCTGGACCTGGATGGCATCCGTCATCGCCCGGCCCCACGCAAGACATGCCGCAGCCCGCCGTGGGCGCGGCATACCCCTGCCCTGGCGGACAGATAGCCAGATCCTTGCAACATGCAAAATCAATCGTCAGTCTGGCCGATTCCCGGGCCGAATGAATGAATTGTGCAGAGGGGTGGAAACTGAAGAAGTCGGCTGTACAGACAGCCGCCCGCCAAGTCACAGGCACTCCCGCTGCGTCTTGTTCACATCAGGCCGGTCTCCGGACTTACAGAGCTCAACCCAGGGGGGCTGACGCCTGGATACACCTTCCCGCTTGCGCAGTGGCGGCCATTACCGTGGGCAATGGCTTGTATACAGACACTCTGATTACCGTTGCGGGTGCAGTGCAGGGCTTGTGGAGATCCACTCACCTGCTTCCCGTTTCATTTCAGGCGTAGAACACGCCAAGAAACACCTGTGATCGCTGCGAATCTTACGCTATCTCGGGCTGCCCCAAACCGGTCGTTCGCACGCCAGGAAAAACGGGCCTGCCCCTTGCAGGGCAGACCCGTTGTCGGCATCCGGCGAGAGCCGCCAGGGCTCAGACCAGGCTTTCGCCCCTGGCCTTGGCCGCGCGCATGTCATGCCAGACACCGCCCGACAGCACCAGCAGCACAATGGCGGCCAGCGCCGGCCAGACCAGAACATACAAAGTCAGCAAAGAAGTGTTCATGGGAATATCTCCTGTCAAAAAACGATGGAAAGAACTCAGGCAGCCTGAAAATTCGTCACGCGCTGGCCGATCAGCGCGAAGTCAAAACGCTGGGCATTGCGCAGGCTGATCGCCGTGCAGACGATGGCGCTGACGCCATAGGCCAGCAGCGAACTCAGCAGCACGGGGTAGTCGCGCATCTCGCCCCAGGCCCAGGGCAGCACGGCCAATGCCGCCAGCAGGCCGCAGACCATGCCCACGCGCCTGCCCAGCAGGCCAAAGGCCATCAGGCCTATGACCACGCCCGCGCCCACGCAGGCCACCAGCTCCAAGGCATAGGCCGTGCCACCCGTCAGCGGCAACCAGGCAAAACGCACCGACAAGAAGACCGCGAAGGCCGCCAGCACCGACCAGGTGAAAGCGCTGTTGTTCACGCGATCCCAGTAGAGGCTGACGATGACCGGGAACACGATCGCGCCCCACAGCGCGCCGACAAACACCAGCATGGACAGGATGTCGAGCCGCAGGTAGGAAAAGCCCACGCCCAGCGCCGTGGCCACGAGCATGGTCAGGCGACCGATCCAGACCATGCGCCGTGGATCGGGCTTGCCCCTGGCCAGGTTCTTGCCATACAGATCGGTCATCACGATGGACGCCAGGGCCGCCAGGTCAGAGTCGGCCGTGGACGACAGCGAACCAATGATCAGGATGAAGAACAGGCAGATCAGGGCCAGCGGCAGATAGGTGGCCGCCATCTGGGGCACCAGGTTGTTGAGGTCGCCGCCCAACGGAACAATGCCGGCGAGCAAGGCCAGAAAACCCAGGATGCCCAGGCCGATCACAATCGCGCCGTAACCCAGCGTGGCCGTGATGAACGTCGGCTTGATCAGGTCTTCACGCACCGCGAACAGGCGCTGGGCAATGGTCTGGTTACCGATGGCATAGGCCAGCACCGCCACAAAGTAAGGCGCGCCCTGCTCCAGAATGGCTTTCTTCGAGAAGAAGTCGGCCTGCTCGGCATCCAGCCGGTGCCAGCCGGTGACGAACAGCTCCGCCCCGCCCAGCGTGTAGAACATGAAGGGAATGATGATCACCGCGGCCAGGATCATCGCCACCAGCTGCACGAAATCCGTCAGCACCGAAGCGCGAAACCCCGACCACAGCGTGTACGACAGCACGCCCAGGGCCACGATCAGCACGCCTTGCAGGAAACTCAGCGGCGAGAGCATGGACACCAGCGCGCCGGCCGCGGTGAAGTTGACCATCAGGCTGATCACGCTGCCCAGCACGTTCGACAGCGCCAGAATCATCTGGCTGCAGCGCCCGTGGCGTGCGTGCATGATCTCGGCCAGCGTGTGCGCATGGGGCGCCACTTCCCTGAAGCGCCGCCCGAAGGGGTAGACGAACATGATCATCAACGCGCCCCAGAAGCCGTAATGCAGAGCACCCGAAAGGCCGTACTGAAAGCCCGAGCTGGCTGCCGCATAAATCGACGCGGCCCACACCCAGGTGGCGGTCATGCTCGCCGCCGACATGCCGAAGCCTATCGATCCGTTGGAAGTCATGTATCCATCGGCACTCTCGTCTTTCCGCCCTATTCGCAAGGTCAGCAAGAAAGAGATTCCGTAGAAGCCCAACAACAAAAGAAGGACAGTGGTCAGCGATAGCTGGTGCATGCATGCTCCGGTTCAGCTTTCGCGGCGCAGCCCCATAGGCGTGGCAGCACTGGGCATGCATGCAAGAACTTGCATAGACGGCCAATGCCCACGGAGGCTGCGCTTCGCCTGCCCATGGCATGGACAGGCCGTAGGGCGAAAGCAATTCAATTGTGAAAAATGTCCGGGTTGGAGAGCCTGCAAACAGGCCCGTCCAACGCTGGCAGCCAGTCAAGGCTGGGGACAGGGGAAATACCACGCAAGGTGGTCAAAGAAACGGTGGCTAGAAAGACCTGGTCAGCGACGGCATGTGATGCCTCACGTGTTTTGCAGCGGGTGCAAAATCGTGTGCTGTGAACAGAAAGCACCTGTTTCTCAGTAAGCCCATAAGGTTACACCGACCCGCCGCTCATGTCAAAGCGACGGGCATTCCAGGGCCTGACGCCCTGCGCGAGATCCACGGACGTCAGCAGCCGCAGGCCGCCGACGTCCCGCCTCGATGGGGCGAAAAATCAGTACAAACACCGAGTATTCCCATCAGGTGAGAAAAGTCTTTTTCTCCTCGCCGCCCGCTCCCCGACTCCCCCTAAATTCCGCTCATCGCAAAAAACATTCAAGCGGATATTTCTCAACCAATTCAATGGAGACAAGAAATGCATTACTTCAACCGTCGACAATTCTCCAAGATATTGGCAGGCACGGGTATCGCATTGGCCACGGGACAAAAGGCTTGGGCGAATGGCGCACCCATGCGCATCGTCGTGCCTTTTGCACCAGGCGGCGGCGGCGATGTATTGGGCCGTCTCTTTGCCGAGAAAATGGCGCCTCTGCTGGAACGCGTCATTATTGTCGAGAATAAACCGGGAGGCAGCACCACCATAGGCACGGACGTTGTGGCGAAGTCCAGGCCTGATGGAAATACCATTTTGCTGACCATTCCCCTGCTGCTGCAAACTTCTTATCTCTTCAAGAAACTCCCCTACGATCCGCTCAAGGATATCGTGCCGGTAGTGGACCTGGTCAAAAGCCCTTTGTGGATTGCCGTCAGCACCCAGAAAACCCAGGCCACCAATATCGCCGAACTGGTCAAGGAAGTCAGAGCCAATCCCAAGACCCATGTCTATGGCTCCATCGGCAATGGATCCTCCTCCCATATTCTTGGCAACCACCTCAACAAAGTGGCCCAGCTGGACATGCTGCACGTGCCCTACAAAGGCTCGGCCCAGGTCAGCATGGCGCTGGCTTCGGGCGAAGTCACCATGACCATCCTGGATCTGGTGACGCTGGGGTCGCTGCTGCCTACGGGCAAAGTGAAACTGATTGCGGTCACGGGGGCCGAGCGGTCGGCATTGACGCCCGATATTCCGTCCTTGGCCGAGCAGGGCTACCCCGGCTTCGAGCTGCCGACCTGGGCGGGATTTTTCGTCCCCAAGAACACCCCTGCCGACATCGTTCAAAAAATCCACAACGTCACCGTCAAAGTCATCAACTTGCCCGAAGTGCAGCCGCGCCTCAAGGATCTGGGCTATGTGGGCGGCGGCAAATCGCAGCTGGAATTTCAAAAGCAGGTGGATGAAGAAAACATCCGCTGGGGCCGCCTCATCAAGGGCAGCGGCATCGAGATCTGAGTCGGAAAAACCATACAAAGAGGAGACAAGCCATGAAAACCAAAATGACAGCACTGGCATTCGCCGCAGCCGCACTGGCCCCTGCCGCCTGGGCCCAATCCCAGGTGACGCTCTACGGCATCATCGACACCAATATCGAATACCTCACCCACACGCCCAAGAACGGCGGCGGCTCCAGCTCCCTGCTGCGCATGGGGAACTCCGGCCTACAAGGGCCTCGCCTGGGATTTCGCGGAGCCGAGGATCTGGGCGGCGGCCTCAAGGCCGTCTTCACGCTGGAACACGGCTTCAACTCGGACACCGGCACCAATGCCGATACCACCCGTTTCTTCAACCGCGGCGCTTTCGTCGGGCTGGAGAATGCGAACCACCGAGTCACCCTGGGCCGCCAGTACACCTCGCTCTTCGACGGCCTGCTGTATGTCGTGCCCTTGGCCTATTCCGGCGCCTATGAGCCGTTCAGCCCTCTGCTGGGCGGTCTGCGCAACGACAACTCGGTCAAATACCGCTTCAACATGAACGGCTGGGGCGCGCAGCTGCATTACGCTTTTGGCGAGCAGACTTCATCCAAATCCTCCAATGCCGCCTGGGGCGGGAATGTCAGCTACGGCAGCAAGCAGCTGAACGTCGCCCTGGCCTATGACCAGCAAAACGGCCTGGACGTCAATGGCGCGCATCCGCTCGCTCGCAAGACGGCGCTGGGCGCGGCCTACCAGCTCACGTCCCAGCTGCGCCTGTCCACGGGCTATCGCTGGGGGCAAAACAAGAGTGCCGTCGGTGCAGTGACGCAGCGCGATGACTTCTGGTGGCTGGGCGTGAATTACCAGCCCACAGGCGTCTTGACCTTGAACGCGGCCTACTACCAGCAAAACATCAAGACAGCTCCGGGCAACCCGGCGGATCCCAAGCAGCTGACGCTGCAGGCGATCTACGCGCTCTCCAAGCGCACGGATCTGTACGCCGCCCTGGCCCATGCCAAGAACGCCGGTGTGAACTTCGCGGCGCTCAACACCTTGGGCGGCAACGCCAACAGCCAGACGGGCGCGGCCGTGGGTATCCGCCACCGCTTCTGACGTCTTTCGGCGTTGCTTCCAACCCTCTTCGGCGCCTGGTGGGGCAAAGGCTGAAGAGGGTTTTTTTCATCGCCGGGCCGCCCCAAGATGAAAAAAGCCCCCTTGGGGGGCAGCGCAGCTACGCGAAGCGAGCAAGCGTGGGGGCCATTATTCATTCCGCTCAGCTGACCTGCGCCACTTCGTTGAGCAGCAGATCGGCAATGTGCCGCAGACGCTCGGGGCTGGAGCGGTGCTGGGACACGGCCACGCTGAGTCCGGCCCACCAGCTTTGCGTCATGGGAAACGCACAACCCACGCCGTTCGAATCGATCAGTACGTCCGAAACTTCCGAGTAGCCCACGGCGCGGGCTTGCAGCACGGCTTTCTTGATGGTGGTGATGGATTGGTGGTTGCGGGAATACTCCGCTTCGTGCCTGGACAACACGCTGTGGACTTCGGCATCGTCCATTTGCGCCAGCATGGAGATACCGCAGGCACTGGCTCCCAGCAGCCGTCGAACTCCCACCTCGACCACATAGGCCTTGGTCGGGTGCCCGCCTTCCACCCGGCTCAAACAGACCACGTAATCGCCGCTTCTGACCATCAGGAACACGGCATCGTCGGTGATGCGCGCCAGCCGCAACAAGGTGGGGCGAAAGCGCTCCGACAAGGCTTCCATTCCGGCGGAGGAGAAGCCCCACTGCAAAGTCTCCATGCCCAGGCGATAGGCCTTGGACGTGCCGATCTTCTCCACGAACCCCTCCTCCAGCATGCATTGCAGCAGCCGGTGCGCCGTGGATTTGTCAATGTCCGACAACTCCACCAACTCACTCAGCCGGATGCCGCTGGCATGGTGCGCGCCCACCATTCTCAGCAACTGCAAGACCTTGGCGGCGCTTTGGGTGCCGGTGATCGCTGCTGTTTTTTTCTCACCCATTGGGAAATTCCATGTTTTCACGTTGTTGAAATAAGGCAAACCAACTCAAATCAAAGCCAGCCCAAGGGAAAGCATATTTCCCTCCTCCCGCAATATTCACACCGAAATGAAAGGCGTTTGATGAACTCCCACCAAGTCAGCGATGAAACGAAAATCCGTGTTTTCACGCAAATGAAAGATGCCTGGGAAGCCAAGGATTGGCGCGCCTGCGCAGACCTCATGGCAGAGCAAGGAGTTTTGCATTCCGTCATGCTCACGCCCTGTGTCGGTCGTGAAAACTTCTACGAACGCATCAAGAGTACCGAGCGCCCCAACAAGATTGTGAAACTTCATATTCTTAAAATAGGTGTTTCTGGCGGTACTCTTTTTGTGGAACGCGAGGACGAAATCATTATTGATGGCCAATCCAAAAAAATTCCCACCGTAGGCATCATTGATTTTTCCGGCGACAAGATTTCGCATTGGAAAGAATACTACGATCGCGCCACCATGCTCAATGCGATACAGGAACTCGGCCCCCATTGAGCGCATCCGCCTCACGTCTTATTAACCTGTATTAAAAAATGGCCAAGACACCTCTTACCAAGATCATCAAGTTCTATATCCGCTTCACCCCCAGCTATAGCGCCATTGGCTACCATATCAGAAGTATTTTCTGGAAAAATCGCCCCAACAATTTCCAGGGCCAGACCTGGCTGGTCACGGGCGGATCCGAAGGCATTGGCGCAGCGGCGGCCCGCCAGGGTGCAGAGGGCGGCGCACATGTCATCTGCGTCGCCCGCGATGCCGGCAAGCTCAAGGCATTCTCCAAAAGTGTGCGCTCACAGACTCCCATCAGCTACCTGACGGCGGACTTTTCCAGGACGGCGGACGTGCACGCATTGCTGGCGCAAATCCGCCAGTCGGGCGAACGCTTTGATGTGCTCATCGACAACGTAGGTATACAAAAGCACCAACCCGTCATCACGGACGAAGGGCTGGAAACGTCGTTCGTGACCAATATCCTCAGCCATCATCTGCTGGTGAAAACCTTGCTGGAAGAGAAAATCCTCAAGGACGACGCCACGGTCATAGAAGTTTCGTCGGGCGGCATGTACAACCACCGCATGGTCCCCGAGGACCTGAACATCACCGACGCCACGCGTTACCTGGGTTCGCGCGCCTATGGCCTGGCCAAACGCGCCCAGGTCATGGTCATGAGCTACTGGCGGGAAAAACATGCCCATCTCAACCAGAAGTTCTACGCCATGCACCCCGGCTGGGTCGACACGGCCAGTGTCAACCGCTCCATGCCGCGGTTTGTCGCCCTGCTCAAAAGGGTGTTGCGCGACCATGAAAAAGGCGCGGATACCATCGTCTACCTGGCCCGGGAACGGCCGAGCCAGAAGAGAGACGAGGCGATCTGGTTTGACCGCAAGGAACGCAACCCACACATCTATGCCCATACGCCCGATTCTTCCGTCCATCCCCAGGATGTGGTGAACAAGCTCAACAGCTTTCTGACGCCTCCAGCCCACTGAGCAGCAAGCCCATCGGCCGCGCCTGCAAAAAAGCCCCGCGTCCTCGACGCGGGGCTTTTGCTTGGGCGCAATCTCAGAGCGCAGTGCCCTGTTCGACCACAAAGCTGACCACGGTGCCAAACGAGCCACCAATATTGAGGGTCTGCATGCGGCGTGCGCCCGGAATCTGCATGGCTGCGGCACGCCCCGTGACCTGATTGGCGCAGTCCAGCAGCATGCGCACACCGGTGGCGCCGACGGGGTGGCCCCCGCCAATCAAGCCCCCGCTCATGTTCACCGGACAGCGGCCACCTCGGTCGATGGAGCCGTCTGCGACGGCCTGCCAGCCCATGCCCGGCGGCGTCAGCCCGAAGTGGTCCAGCGCCACATATTCCGTGGTGGTGAAGCAGTCGTGGGTTTCAATGCCGCTCAAATCCTGCACCCCGTGGATTCCGGCACGGCGCCAGGCGTCTTCCAGGGTTTGCCGCACATGGGGAAACACATAGGCGGCATCCTGGCTGAAGGCCAACTTGTCCTTGAGGCGCAGCACGGAATTGCGGTGCCCCCAGCCCGAAATACGGGCCAGGTCCTGCAGGTCCTGGCCGGTGCGTGCCGCATAATCCCGCGCGAACCGGGCCGATGCCAGCACCACGGCCGCGCCGCCATCCGTGACCTGACCGCAATCCTGGCGGCGCGTACCGGGCTCGATCAAGGGGTTGGCTTCGTCATCGTCGGTGAAGCTCAGGGCGCTGAATTGCCAGCTGCGCGTCTGGGCATTCGGGTTGTTGCGCGCGTGGCCGTAGTTCAGCTCGGCAATCCGGTTGAGGTATTGGCGATCCAGCCCATAGCGGCGCTCGTACTCGGCCGCGACCAGGCCGAAGGCCGCGGGCCACATGAACTGGCAATCGATCTCTTCGCGCCCCTGCCACGACGCCGCATTCTGATTGCGCGAAGCCTCGTGGCCCGAAGTGTTCTTGAACTCTTCCACGCCCAGCACCAGCACGCAGTCGTAGCGCCCGGCTTCGATTTCCGCCGTGGCCGCGAGCACCCCCAGGGAGGAAGAAGCACATGCGCCTTCATGGCGCATGGCGGGCACACCATGCAGCGCGGGCACCATCTGCGCCACCATGGAGCCCAGATGGGCCTGTTGTCTTTGCAGCTCGGCAAACGCGTTGCCCACATGGATGCTCTGGATGTCTTGCGGCTGCAGTTCGCAGGCTTGCAAGGCACCGGTCACGGTGTCCTGCACGATGTCGGCAATATCCTGGCCGGACCGCGACCATGCCTTGGCAAAGTCGGTCTGGTATCCGCCCAGCACGTAAACAGCTTGTGTCATTGGGTAGCTCTCCTGGTGGTTGTTCGTTGCCACCGCTCATGCGGTGAAGGGGCTGCGGATTTCCGCGGTGTCTGCCCAGCAGGCATGGGTGCCGCTGCTGATGCGGTGCGGCAGGATGATGCGGGCCACGGGCCCCGCGGCCAGGTCTTGCGCGTCCAGCACCAGGCATTCCGAGCGGTCGGCCTGCATGTCGGTGATGAAGCTGACCACGTAACCGTCGTCTTCCGCGGTGGCGCCCATCGCCGGGGCCATGGGCGACTCGCTGCCAAAGCGGCCTTCACCAAAGCGGTATTCCTGCATGGCGCCCGTGATGTGGTCGTACTTGGCGATGCCGTCAAACAGGAAGGCATCGGGGTGCGCGATCATGTTGTAGGAGTAGCGGTAGGGGCGCCCCCAGTAGCGCGCATTCACGTGGCCGAATTCCAGATGGCGCTCGTGCAGCCGGCGCTCGAGCACGGCCCCCGTACGCAGATTCAGCCGCCACTCGTAGAGGGTCGGGCCATAACGGTCCGGTCCCATCCTCGCGCCCTGGTTGTCGAAACCGGCCTCGGGCATGGGCCACTTCTGGTGGTAGCCATGCATGACGATTTCATCGCCCTCTTCCCAGGCATTGAGCCAGTGCAGCACATAGGTCGCACTGGCCTCGAACCAGCGCACGCCGTCTTGCGGTGCATGCCGGCGCGGCACGACGGCAAAGCGCGCGGGCTTGGTCTGGTCATAGACCAGCTTGTGCTTGCCCTGCGCCAGCAAGGACTCCTCCCAGTGCAGGGGAAAGTCGTTGAGGATGGCAAAGTTCTCGGTCAGCAGCATGTCGTGCGGCAGCCGCGGGCCCGGCAAGGCCACCGGCACGTAATGCACCAGGCGGTCCTGCGCGTCGACTTCGCCGTAATGCATGTACGGTGCCTCCTTGCTGTAGTTGAAGAACAGCAGGTCGCCCGTTCTGGGGCATACCTTGGGATGGGCCGAGATGCCCTTGTCCTGGAGGATGTCCTTGCCCCAGGCGGCCACGCCCAGCGGTTGCAGCGTGCGGGCGTCAAAACGGTAGGGCTCGCCGCACTGGTAGAACGTGGTCAGGGCCGTGCCGGCGTGCACGATCACATCGGTGGCGGAAGTGTCCTTGAGCCCTCCGCGCGCGCCCCAGCCCGGGTGGTGCGCGATGCCCGGCTTGTCGATCAGGCCGGCGTACAGGCCGTGTCCCGCGGCCTGCTCCTGCTCGAAGGCCTTGGTGCGCAGGAAGCGGTTGCGGTACTCACACCGGCCCTGGTGGAAGCTGAGCAAATGCAGCATGCCGTCGCCGTCAAAGGCATGGCGCACGCCCAAGGCATCGTGCACGGGGTTTTGCGTGTTGCGCAGATAGACGCCATCGAGCCGCGGCGGGATCGTGCCTATCACTTCCAGATCGGTGGCGTTGTACTCCACAAAGTTGGGCGTGAACGGCCCGCTGGTATAGGGATGGTCCCACTGCGTCAGCGTGGGGGCGATACGGTCCACAATTTCTGCGGGCATGGTGAATCACTCCGTTGAAAAATCAATGGCCGGCGTTGTGCAGCTGGGCCAGCAGGCTGCCGGCCAGCACTTCGGGGCGCTCGAAAGGCAGCATGTGACCGGCCTGCGGCACCTGCTGCAGCCCTGCGCCGGGAATCAGCGCGGCCAGCTCTTCGGACAGCGCCCAGGGCGTGATGCGATCGTCCTGCCCGCACAGCACCTGCACGGGCAGATCCAGCCGGGCGAGCTGCGCCCGCAGGTCGCGGCGGCGCATGATGGCCTGGACCTGCCGAACGGCGGTGTCAGGGCCGACGCTGCGCATCATCTCCAGCAAGGACGCCAGGTCGGCGCGGTTGGCGCGGTGCGTGCCGTACAGCGCCGTGGCGCCAATCGCCTGCTCAAAGTCGGCCCGCAGGCTGTCCATGGTTTTCTCGCGCTGCGCGACGCCTTCCGCAGGCTCCGCGCGCGCCGACGTCGAGACCAGGCAGGCCATCCGCAGCGGCCGCCGCGCATGGGCCAGCATTTCCAGCGCGACATAGCCGCCCATGGAAAAGCCGACGACGCCGCAAGGCACCTCGGGCGCCACCTGGCCCAGCAGCCGCCAGGCGTCTTCGGCCATGTCCGCAATGCTGTCCTGGGTCGATACATCGGCCACGAGCAGCTGCAATCGCGCTCCCATGGCCTGCTGGAGCCGGGCCGAAACCGCGCGCCAGATGCCGGCATGGGTCAGCATGCCGGGGATCAGCAGCAGGGCCGCGCGGCTCATGCCTGCTCTCCCTGAGCCGCCACAGGCTGCAACTGCGCGCGCAGCACCCGCTTGAGCACCTTGCCCACGGGATTGCGCGGCAGCTCGCTGATGAGTTCCAGGCGTTCAGGCCATTTGAAGGCCGCGGCCTTGCCCGCATGCCGCAGGTGGGCCACCAGTTCGGCCAACTCCGGCGGCGGCTGGCCGTCGCGCGGCACGACCACGGCACAGACCCGCTCGCCCAGCACCTCGTCCGGCCAGCCTATCACCGCCGCCTCGCGTACTTTGGGGTGCGACAGCAGCAGGCTTTCGACTTCCTCGCACGAGATATTCATGCCGCCGCGCACCACGATGTCCTTGTGGCGGCCCGCAAAGCGGTAGTACTGGTTCCGGTCGCCCGCGATTTCGAACAGGTCGCCCGTCTTGTAGAAGCCTTGGTCATCGAACGCCTGGGCCGTGAGTTCCGGGCTGTTGTAGTAGCCCTGGAACACCATCGGGCCCTGGTAGCGCAGTTCCCCGGCCCTTCCAGGCTCCAGGATGTCCTCGCCCGAATCCACGTCCACCAGACGCGTTTTCACCTTGGGCGCGTTGACCGCCTTCCACACCAGACCGTCTACCCCCAGGCGCGGGAAGTAGCTGGCCCGGTGCTGCTGGTCCGGAATGTCCTGCGGCGTGGAGGACAGCGCAGCGCCTTCGTTGGAGCCGAAATAATTGATCACTTCGATACCGAAGCGCTGAGCGAACTGCTCCACCAGCCAGGGCGCCAAAGGCCCGCCACCGGAGCCTATGCGCCGCAGCCGGCTGAGGTCGACGTTGGCCAGCAGCTCAGGCTCCTTGAGCAGCATGCTCAGCACGGCCGGCGCCGCCACCGTGTAATCCGTGCGGTTGTCCTGCAATTGCCGAATGAACACCTCCAGATCGAAAGGATGGTGGTGGTGCAGGCCGCCGGCCGTCAGCAGCCAGGCGATGAGGCTGGTGGAAATTCCCGCCATGTTCACGAAGGGGAAGGGAATCACCATCTGGGCACCGGGCTGCATCTGGCCGGCGTCGGCCACGGACTGGCCGACGATGAGCCATTCGTTGTGGCTGCGGGGCACGCCCTTGGCGCGCGACTCCGTGCCCGAAGTCCAGCAGATGGTGAACACGTCGTCGGCAGTCAGGCCGATGCGCTGCATGTGGGCGCGCATCTGCGCTGCACTCCAGGGCGCACAGGCCTGCAAGGCCGCATCGAGGTCCTCTACCCGCGCGGGCAAGGCCTGGCCCGAGCCGTCGGTGAAAGACCAGACCCACTGCACGGAAGGGAAGTTGCAGGCCATGGCCGCGACTTCCTGCGCCGCCGGGTACTTGCCCAGGCGCTGCGTGGAAACAATGCCCTTGGCCTGCGTGCTTTGCACCACATGGGCGAGTTCATGCTCGCGGTATTGCATGGGCACCGGCGAGACGACGATGCCGCACACCGCACAGGCAAGATAGATCGCATGCATTTGCACGCAATTGGGCAGTTGCAGCACGATCACATCGTCTTTTTGCATGCCCTGGGCATGCAGCAGCGCGCTGAAGCGGCCCACCTGCGCCATCAGTTCGGCCCAGCTCCAGTGCTGTGGGGCGCCGCCGAACAGCTCGGCGCGGTTGGGCGGATCGGCCACGGCAAACGTGCTTGGCTGCTGCTGCGCCGTATCCAGAAAAATGCCGCCCAAGGTTTCCCGCCCCCACCAGCCTTTGGCGACGAAGGCATCGATTTTTTCCTGACTGACCAAGATCATGATTTATTTCCACTTCTGCAGGGTTGACTGGCTCACATAGGTCGCGTGAAACCCGTGGGGTACACGCCGCGGCAGCAGCACGCGGGCCACCGGCCCGTTGGCCATGCGCCCTTCGCGCGCATCGAAGATCTGCACTTCCGACTGCTTTGCATGCGGGTTCCAGACAAACATCACCAGATAGCCGTCGTCTTCGGCCTGGGCCTTGTCGCGCGGGGCAAAACCGGGCTCGTTGTAGAAGAACTGCGGCCCGGCGCTGTAGGCCACGTAGCCACCGGTTTCCAGGTCGTACTTGACCAGCCCGGGAAAGCGCGGCTCCTCGCGCCCGCCCTGGGGGAAAACCACGTGGTAGGACCAGCGGTTCTTGCGGCCCTGGTAGGCGCTGTTGATCACCGGAAACTCGGTGTTGAGCACGTCATCGATCACCCGCTCCTGCGTGCGCCCGGTCTTGAGGTCAAAGCGCCATTCGTAGAGCAGGAAATCGCGCTGACGCAGCTGGATCGTGCGCTCCAGGCGCTGTGCATCCAGCGCGCCGTCGTCCTGGCTGTGCATGCGGTAAGGCGTTCCCACCATGACGATTTCGTCGCCCTCTTCCCAGGCGTTGACCACGTGCAGCATGTAAGTGGGCTGGGCTTCGAACCAGCGTATGTCCTCGGCACGGCCATGCCGGGGCAGCACGCCGAAGCGCGACGGCTGGTCGGCATGAAAGCGCAGCTTGTAGCGCCCGTTCCTGAGCGCTTCGGGGTCGGGCCGCAGAGGAAAGTCATGCAGGATGGAATAGTTTTGCGTGATGGCCATGTCATGCGGCAGGCTGGGCCTGTCCATGGGCACATCGATGCGGTGGCGCAGTTGCCGGTCGGGGCCGATCACGCCGTATTGCATGTACGGCGGCTGGGTGTCGTAGTCGAAAAACATCAGCTCGCCGGTGTGCTCGTCCGGGCGGGAATGCGCCGAAATCCGCGCGATGCTGCCGCCGTAGTCGGCCGGGCCCAAGGTCTGCAGGGTGACCGGGTCCACGGCGTAAGGCATGCCGCTGCGATACCACATGGTCAGCAGCTGGCCGGCGTGGTATTTCACATCGGTGTTCGACGTGTTCTTCAGCGGCTCCCGCGGCGTGTCGGCCCGGGGCGGCTCCTTGATGCCTTTCCACAGCGCATGGCCGGCCTGCTGCTCCTCTTGCAGGCCGGCGGTGCGGATCCACTGGTTGCGGTAGGTGACCCGGCCCTGGTCGAACTGCACGGCGTGCAGCATGCCATCGCCGTCATAGGCGTGGTAGCGCCAATCCGGGGGATAGTGGGCGTTCGGGCCATTGCGCACATACAGGCCATTCATGTCCGCCGGCACGGTGCCGATGACGGTCAGGTCGGTCCAGACGCTTTCGTCCGACACCGGCGCGTTGTTGCCATTCAAGGCCGCAATGGCATGCTCGGGCAGCTCGGTGGTACTCATCTTGTCTCCTCACTGTGCTTCTGCAGGGAAGCTTGAAATCAGTGTAGGAGCGGCTTCTTCCAGGCCCGTTTAAAATTTCGATATGCCATATTCGGTATCGATATTCCAAACTCCATGAACACTACTGGTGACAGCCGCGTGCCCGCGGGCCTGGAAGAATTTGCCGGCGACAAGCAGTTCGCGACCACCTTGGCCCGGGGCCTGGAGCTGCTGCGCTGCTTCACGCCGGACAGGCCCATCCTGGGCAACGGAGAGTTGGCGCAGATGCTGCAACTGCCCAAGGCCACGATCTCGCGGCTGACCTATACCTTGCTGTGCATGGGCTATCTCACGGGCACGGAGTTCTATGGCAAATACCAGCTCGGCGCCGCCACGCTGTCGGTCGGCTACCCGCTGCTGGCCCAGCTCACGCTCAGGCGCATTGCACGCCCCCTGATGCTCTCACTGGCCAACCTGCGCCAGTGCACCGTATCCATAGGCATACGCGACCGCTTGTCCATGGTCTACATTGAAGTCATCCGCGCCTCCAACCAGCAGGTCTATGCGCACGATGTGGGCAGCACCCATCCCATCCTGGGTACGGCGCTGGGCCGCGCCTATCTGATGGGTTGCAGCGCTTCGGCGCGCGAAGCCCTGCTCAACCACATCCGGGTCAAGGACCCGGCGCAATGGAACGCCTACAGCGCCAAGGCGCAGGACAACCTCAAGGATTTCGTACAGTTCGGCTGCTGCACCTCGGTCGGTGAAGTGCTGCCCGATGTACAAGCCGTTGCCGTGCCGCTGGGGCGCGTCAACAACGTCGATGTGGCGGCCATCAATTGCACCTTCCAGGGCCGGACGCTGGACCTGCAATGGCTGCGCCACGAGATTGCGCCACAGCTGCAGGCATTGGCCCGGCAGCTCGGTTGATGGCAATGCCCGGCCGGCCCTCTGAACCGCGGCCCATGCCCTCCCTGAGTTGTCAGCGGGCTTGACCTCTTTTGACTCAAAAGTTATATTCAAACACTTCTTAACAGTCAATTGAGTATATTGACAACTTCAATGTGACACGCGGACTGCCTTGCACCCCGCCTTTGCATTGAAGTCTCGCGCAGGGTCCTGCCCTGCGACCTGGCCGAACTCTCCGGCCAGCCCCGCGTCGCGCCCGCCCCGCCCAGGCCCCCTGGCGACCGACAGCCCCTGCTTGCATCGTCTTCACGACGGCACCTGTCCGGGCCGTCCCCCTTTGTCGCCCCTGTCTCTCGTAAAGGAAGAACGCCGCATGATGACCACCCGCCACTTCGCCCACACCCTGCTCGCCAGCGCCCTGTTGACGCTAGGATTGTCCGCCCACGCCGCCGACCTGCCCGGCAAAGGCATCAAGGTGCTGCCGCTGCAAAGCGCGCTGGCCGAGGAGACGTTCCAGACCCTGCTGGTGACGCGCGCGCTGACCCGACTCGGCTATGACGTGCAGCCCATCCAGGAAGTCGAATACCCGCTGGCGCATCTGGCCGTGGCCAGCGGTGACGCCACCTTCATGGCCAATCACTGGAACCCCCACCACTCCGAGTTCTACAAGAGCGCGGGCGGTGACGCCAAGCTGTCACGCAAGGGCGTGTATGCGGCCGGCGCCGCCCAGGGCTACATGATCGACAAGAAAACGGCCGACCAGTACAAGATCACCCACCTGAGCCAGCTCACCGATCCCAAGCTGGCCAAGCTGTTCGATGCCAACGGCGACGGCAAGGCCGATCTGGTCGGCCCCAGCGCCGGCTGGGGCGGTGAAGCCGTGGTGCACCACCAGCTCGCCACGTTCAAGCTGCTGGACACGGTGAGCTATACGCAGGGCAACTACGCCGCACTGATCTCCGACACCCTGGCCCGCTACCAGCAAGGCAAGCCCGTGCTGTTCTACAGCTGGACCCCCTACTGGCTCAGCAATGTGCTGCGTGCGGGCAAGGAAGTGGTCTGGCTGGAAGTGCCGTTCTCGGCCATGCCCGGCGTGCAGGCCGGCACCGACACCAAGCTCGCCAACGGCAGGAACTACGGCTTCCCGATCAACAACGAATACATCGTGGCCAACAAGGCCTTCGTTGCGAAAAACCCCGCCGCCGCCAAGCTGTTCGAAGTCATGTCGCTACCCATAGGCGACATCAGCCAGCAGAACCGGTTGATGCACGAAGGCAAGAACCGCCAGCAGGATGTGGAGCGCCAGACGGATGCGTGGATCAAGGCGCACCAGAAGACCTTTGACGGCTGGATCCAGGCGGCCTTGAAGGCTGCGGGCAACTGAGTCCGGCCCGCGGCATGCGGGCATTTGCCGTCGGCAGCCCGTTCAGGGCGACAGCAGCCGAACAAGCCAGTCGTCACGCGGGGCGGCCTGGTTTGCAGACCTCACCCGAAGCTCCACGGCAGGGCTGCTATTGAAGATACATGTCGTCACTTGTTCACAAGTGCATTGACTTTTATTTCTATTGGTGCCAAATATCTTCATTTAGTTACACCCTGTGCATTTGAATGGGCATGCGTCTATGCCTCCATTTGTCCCTGGGTGTTTCCAGCATTCCAGCAGCACCAGCGGATGGACATATGCAAAAGCTCTCTTCCCCTTTGGCTTGGTCGGCCATGCTATTCGCACTTGGCTGCGCCTTGGCGGGTTACGAGTGGCACCGTCTGTCTGCCGTCCAGCAGGAGTTGAAAACCACCCGGTTCTCCACCCTCGCCGACCGCGCCCTCGAAGAGCTGTCGGACCGAATGCGGGTTTATGAAGATGGCGTAAGAGGTGCTCGCGGCGCCATCATCACCGCGGAGAATATCGGCATCACGCGGGAGCAGTTCCGTCGCTACAGCGAGTCGCGCGAACTGACACGGGAGTTTCCTGGGGCGCGAGGCTTTGGCTTCATCCGGCTGGTCCCGCGCTCTGGCCTGGCCAATTTCGTGCACACGACGAAAGCGACCGAAAGACCCGATTTTGAGGTCAAGGAATTTTCCTCGCACGATGGCGACCACTTGTTGATCCACTACGTGGAGCCCGAGGCCAGCAACCGCGAGTCCATAGGACTGGATATCGCCTCGGAGCCTCGCCGGCGCGATGCAGCCCTGGAGGCCCTGAGCGCGGGACAGCCCATATTGACGCAACCGATCACCCTGGTGCAGGCCAGTGGCAAGGAAAACCTGGGCTTCCTCATCCTTTTGCCCATCTATGGCCCCGAGAGTGCGCTGGATTCGCCACAGGCGCGGCTGAATGCCGGTGTGGGCCTGGCGTATGCGCCGCTCACCATCGACGAAGTACTCGAAGGGCTGGACCTGTTCAAGGAACAGCTGTCCCTGGTGCTCTATGACAACGACACGCCACAGGGCCCGCATCGCTTCTACACCAGCCCAGGCGCCAACGGGCCCGTACTTGATGGCATGGTCACCCTGCTTCCCCTGTCGCTGTATGGCCGTCAGTGGCTGGCCGAAGTCAAGGCCTCCCCCGAATTCTTAAGCCAGCTCAACCTGACCGACCCGACGGTCACCGCCAAGTCCATCATCGGCTTCTCGGCCCTGCTGGCCACCCTGCTGTACTTCTTCTTGCTCAATGTCCAGCAGCGCCGCAAGGCCGCGATCAACGACGCGCGACTGGCAGCCATTGTCGACAGCGCCACCGACGGAATCATAGGCAAGGATCTGCAAGGTATCGTGACCAGTTGGAACCACGCTGCCGAAAGAATCTTCGGCTACGCGAGCAGCATCGCGATAGGCAGACCTCTGAGCAGCCTCATCGTGCCCGAGGAGAAGCACGCCGAAGAGTCCGGAATTCTGGCCAGAATCCTGCACGGAGAAACCATCCCCCTCAAGCACACCACGCGACACCGCAGCGACGGCCAGTTGATCGATGTCGCCATCACCGGCTCCCCCATCCGCGATACCAATGGCCGGGTGGTGGGCGCGGCCCAGACCATTCGCGACATCTCGGAACAGGTGGCCGCGGACGAGCGCTTCCAGCTGGCGGTGGAAGCCGCCCCCACCGCCATGCTGATGGTCAGCCAGGAGCAGAAGATTCTGCTGACCAATCACAAGACCGAAGAGCTGTTTGGCTACACCAGCGCGGAATTGCTCGGCATGCCGCTGGAGACCCTGATTCCGCACCGCAACCGGCACAAGCACGAGCACAATGTGAGGAACTATCAGTCCAGCCAGAACGCGCGCCCCATGGGCCTTGGCATGGACCTCTTCGGCCTGCACAAGGACGGCCATGAGATCCCCGTGGAGATCGGCCTCAATCCCGTCGCCACACGGCAAGGGCCCACCACTCTCGCCTCCATCGCGGACATCTCTCGACGCCGACAACTCGAAACCCAGCTCCAGACCACGCTGGAGCGGCTGCGCCAGGCGGTCGACGTTGCGGGTCTTGGCGTCTGGGTCTGGAATCTGGCGGACGGACGGCTCACCTGGGACGAATGCATGCTGGCCATTTATGACGTCCCGGCGTCGCTGCGGGAAAGCGGCCTTTACTGGGATTTCTGGCACAGCCGCGTCCACCCCGACGATCTCGCGATGGTGGAAGACAAGCTGCAGCAGCACCTGCATGGCAACGGCATCTACGATCCCGTATTCCGCATCGTCCTCGACTCCGGCGAAGTGCGCTTCATCCAGGCCGCCGCCACCGTGGAACGCAGCGCTGACGGTCTGCCCCTGCAGATGGTCGGTATCAACCGCGACATCACCGCGCAGAAGGCGGCGGAAAACCGCATTCTCGAGCTCAACCTGCTGCTGGAAGAGCAGGTCACCAAGCGCACGCAGGAATTGCACGCAGCACTCGCCATAGCGGAAAAGGCGACCCAGGCCAAATCGCAATTCCTCGCCAATATGAGCCATGAGATTCGCACGCCCATGAATGCAATCCTCGGCCTGTGCTATCTGCTGGAGCGACAGGATCTTCAGCCCGTTTCCATGGAGATGGTCATGCGTCTGCACGGCGCGGGCCATTCCTTGCTCGGCATCATCAACGACATCCTGGATTTCTCGAAAATCGAAGCGCATCGCCTGGACATCGAGACCGTGCCTTTCCTGCTCTCCGATGTACTGGACAATCTTGCGACCATCATGACCGCGTCCCTGGGCAGCAAACCCCTGGAACTGATCGTCGCGCCGCCACCGCCGGGCGCCGACTTCCTGATCGGCGACAGCCTGCGCCTGGGCCAGGTGCTGATCAATCTGGCGGGCAACGCCATCAAGTTCACGGAGCGCGGGGAAGTGGCGGTGCGCATCGTGCAACTGCCGTCCGACAGCCCTGACCAGGTGGTGTTGCGCTTTGCCGTGGCCGACACGGGCATAGGCATTCCCAAGGATGAGCAGGCGCGCATCTTCCAGTCGTTCAGCCAGGCCGACACCACCACCACCCGCCGTTTCGGTGGCACCGGCTTGGGGCTGACCATCAGCAGCCGGCTCGTGGAACTGATGGGCGGCAGCCTGACAGTGGAAAGCACGCCAGGCGAGGGCAGCGAATTCAGCTTCACGATAGCCTTCGCGACCAGCAACTCGAACAACTGTGTGATCCCGGGTCTGGCGCACCAGCGGGTGCTGGTGGCGGATGACAATGCCTCCGCACGCTCGGTCCTGGCCGATACCGTGCTCAGCCTGGGCTGGCAGGTCGATACGGTGGCGTCTGGCGCACAAGCCATCGCCAAGGTATGTGCACCCGGGGCCCCTGCTTATGACATTTTGCTGCTGGATTGGCGCATGCCCGGCGTGGACGGGCTCCAGGCGGCCACCCAGATCCAGGAAAGCCGTGCGGGAGGGAAGCTGCCCATCATCATCATGGTGACCGCCTACGACCGCGAGCAATTCCTCAGCCACCCTGAATCCGCAGCGGTCGACGTCATCGTCAACAAGCCGGTCACCAGCTCCAGCCTCTTCAACGCGGTCTTTGAAGCCAAGCAGCACCGTGACGAGCTGCGTGTATCGACGCCCCCGCGCGCGCAGGACAGGTTTTTGCTGGGGCTGAGGATACTCGTGGTCGATGACAGCGAAATCAACCGTGACGTGGCCGAACGCATCCTGGTCAGCGAAGGGGCCGAGGTTGAACTGGCCGAAAATGGTCGCGCCGCGCTGGCCATGCTCGTTTCGGGCACCCAGGCGTTCGACCTCGTGCTGATGGATATGCAGATGCCCGTCATGGACGGCTATGCAGCCACCCGTGAAATCCGGGCGACACCCGCACTCCAGTCGATTCCCGTCATTGCACTGAGTGCCGGTGCCTTCCAGGCCCAACGCGACCAGGCACTGGCAGCGGGGGTCGACGATTTTGTCGCCAAGCCTTTCGACGTCGACAAGCTGATCGCGGCCATACTGCGCGCTTGCAACCGGGTGGACGAAGCCACGCCTTTGGAGGCTGGCCACGAGAAAACTGCCTCCGTTGCGGTGCTGGACACGGCAAGCGGCCTGCGCATCTGGCCCGATGCCTGGGCCTTGGCCAGTGCCTTGTTGAAATTCTCCAACATCCATGCGGACACGGTGGCCAACATGCGCTCATCCCCCGATGATGAGGGAGCGGCACTGGCGCACAAGCTCAAGGGCGCGGCAGCACAGTTGGGCCTGGGCGCCGTGGCAGAGGCCGCCAAGGCGGCGGAGCTGCAGTTGATTGCAAGAAGCGATGCGAGCGAAGCGCTGGCCCGACTGCAGGATGCCATGCGTGACGCGCAGGCAGCGATTCATGAATATGCGGCAGCCGCGCGGCCCGCTCGGTCACCCGCCGAAGCACCGCCCTCTTCCGCCAACAGGGAAGGAAAATTGAATCACTTCGTCAAGGCGCTTCAAAGTGATGATGCCAGTCACATCGAGCACGCTCTCGAAGACTTGGAGTCCCTGTTGTCCACGGGACATTGGCACGAATTGCGCGAAGCGGTCGCACGCTACGACTTTCGGGGGGCGGAGGCCTGTACCCGGAAAATAGCGGTCACCCTGAATATTCTTCTGGAGTGTTAGCCATGCCTACCAACCCTATTCTGGTAGTTGATGATGAACCGCTGAACCTGGACGCCATGCGGCAGATTCTTGAGAGGGACTACCCCTTGGTGTTTGCGCGCGACGGCGAAGAAGCGCTGGCAGCGGCAGCAAAACACGCGCCTTCATTGATCCTGATGGATATCCAGATGCCGCACATGGACGGCTATGCCGCTTGCCTTGCGCTCAAGGCACAAGCGCAGTTCGCCCATATTCCAGTGATCTTCGTGACCAGCCTCTCCGATGCCTGGGATGAAGCCAGGGGATTCGACTGTGGCGCGGTCGACTACATCACCAAGCCGGCCTCGCCGCCGGTGGTGCGCGCCAGGGTCAAGACCCATCTTTCGCTGGTGCGCGCCAGCCAGCTCGAACAAAGCCATCGCGATGCCGTCCACATGCTGGGCATGGCGGGCCACTACAACGACAACGATACGGGTGCGCATATCTGGCGCATGGCGGCCCTTTCCAGGGAGCTTGCGGCCACCATTGGCTGGAGCGAGCATGACTGCCAGATGCTCGAACTGGCCGCTCCGATGCACGACACCGGCAAGGTGGGCATCCCCAGCCTCATCCTGCGCAAACCGGGCAAACTGGATGATTCCGAATGGATGATCATGAGGACGCACACCCAGATCGGCTACGACATCCTCAGCAAGAGCAAGGCCCCGGTCTTCCGGCTGGCCGCAGAGGTGGCCCTGCGCCACCACGAGAAATGGGATGGAAGCGGCTACCCGGACGGCCTGTCGGGGGAAAAGATTCCCTTGTCGGCACGCATCGTGGCGATTGCCGATGTCTTTGACGCATTGACCATGAAACGCCCCTACAAGGAGGCATGGCCGCTCGAGCGGGTCATAGACACTTTGCAGGAAGGCGCCGGAACGCATTTTGACCCGTATCTGCTCAAATGCTTCATGGATATTCTGCCGCGCATCTACAGCATCAAGATCGAGTGGGACGCGCGTGAGAGCCACTCCAACGCCAACTCCAACGCCAACGAAAACGGAAGCCTGCCCTGGCATGGCAGCCCGTTTCAGACGGAGGCCTCTGCTTATTGAGTCCCCTGGCCCACGCAAAAAGGCCACCCTGACGGGTGGCCTCGTGCAGACAACTGCAGCGTGGGGTTCAACGGGCTCCGACGAATCGGGTGCCGCTCAGCGCGTGGGACTCGTCGCCGGTGCGGTGCCGCGCCCAGGCCAGCAGCAGCATCAGGCCGGCAAAGCCACCGACAATCAGTGCCGGATAGGCGGCCAGGATTTCGGTCAGGGAGTATTTCCAGTTCAGTGGACGACCGACGCCCAGCAATGCGGCGTAGAACCACGACACCGCCGAGACCGAGCCGGCGAACACGGCGAAGCTACGCTGGGAGAACGACATGCTCAGCAGGTTGCCGACCTTCTTCATCAGCGGCAGCACGCGGTGGTGCAGCAAGAAGCCATTGAGCGTCAGCAGGCAGACGACAGTGATCTTGGCCTGCAGCTTGGGGTTGGCGAAGTACGCCCAGCCCTTGGACGATGCGTCCAGCGTGATGATAGCCACGCCGGTGGCCCAGAGTGCGACCAGGGCCCAGGCCACGGTATTCTGCAGGTCATGCAGATGCTTCTCGTCCATGCGCTCGCGGGGATTACCCGAGATGAGCTGCTTGACCATCGCAATGTCGCTCATGAGAACCAGTCCGATGGCTGCGCAGCAGGCGATCAGGTGGGCGTAGACAATTCCCATTCGAAGAAATTCATATTCCATGTGTGGTGTCCGTATAAGAGTGTCAAGACTTGCCCGCATGAAATGGGGCAGGAGGCCTCGATAGATGCATCAAAAGCCTTGAAGCGAATGTATCCAGCTCCCGTGGACCATCTGTTCGAAGATGAAAGACCAGGGAAATAGGTGAGTACCCACTTATTTTATTAAAATTAATAGCACCGTTCTCATATGGGTAGTGCTATTGACTTGGTTTTCATACATATCTTTACAGCGTTATCTCGGCAGTAACCCTAACGACCTGTAGCATTTATAGCGATGATCTGGCCGGCTCTGTCACTCGACCGACATAGCGACAGCAGGATTCCTGGCCGAATGCGATAGCGTTTTCGCATCAGCGCCGCCCGGGCGCTGCGACCGGTGCCGTGCTGTCCACGGCGGTGCGGCCGTTGGTTGCAAGCGTTGCATTGATGGCGAGCAGGTCCTCGGGTGCCAGGGTGCCGTTCGCCTGCCGCAGCTTGAGGTTGCCGAGCAGCACGCCGTAGCGCGCCACGGCCAGATCACGCTTGGTCTGGAACAACTGGGTCTGCGCGTTGAGCACGTCGATATTGATGCGCACGCCCACCTGGTAGCTCATGCGGTTGGCGTCGAGCGCGACCTGGCTGGAAGCTTCGGCCGCTTCGAGCGCCTTGACCTGGCCGGCCCCCGACACCTGGCCGAGGAAGGCGGCACGAGTGGCCTGGGATACGCTGCGGCGTGTGGCCTCGAGCACCGAGCGCGTCTGGTCTTCGAGCGCCAGCGTTTCCTTGACGCGGTTCTCGGTCGCGTAGCCGGCGAACAAAGGCAGATTGAGCACGACCCCCACGGAAGTCGCCTTGATGCGCGAGCGCTCCGCAGACGTTGTCGTGCTCTGCGGATTGTGGGTGATGTTGTAGCCCAGGGTAGCGTCGACCGTGGGCCGGTGGCCGGCTTTGGCCTTGCGCACTTCGAGCCCGGCGACGTCCAGCCCCAACTGGGCCTGCAGGATGGAAGGATGCCCTGCATCGGCCTGCACCACCCATTGCTCGATGTCGTTCGGCACGAGAGCGGGCAGCACCACCGGCGCCGCCAGTGGCGTCGGCACGCTGCTGGGGCGCCCCACCAGTTGGTCCAGCGCTATTTTCTTGACCTGCAAATCGTTTTCCGCCGCGATCTCCTGGGCGATGACGAGGTCGTAGCGGGCCTGTGCTTCACGCGAGTCGGTGATGGTCGCGGTCCCGACCTGGAAGTTGCGCTTGGCAAAAGCGAGTTGCTCGGCGACCGCGACTTTCTGCGCGCGCACCAGCGCCAGGCTGTCCTGACTGGCCAGCACGTCGAAGTAGGCCTGGGCAACACGCACCACGAGGTCCTGCTCGGCGATAGTGAGCTGGGCATGCGCGATGTCGACCTGGCGCTTTCCCTGTTCATAGCTGGCCAGGTTGGCGGGGCGATAAAGCGGCTGGGTTGCGTTGATGCCCACATTCTTCGTGTTGACCCCGCGCCCCGACGAGGCGGTCTCGGGCGAGATGTCCTGCCGCGTGTGCGCGACACCGGCCGACAGCCCTACCGTCGGCAGCAGGCCGGCCCTGGACTGCGCCGCCCGCGCCAATGCGGCATCGTGCTGCGCACGCGCGGCCTGGAAAGTGGCGTCATAGCCGCGCGCGGATTCGTAGAGCTCGATCAGGCTCTGCCCCCGCGCAGGCAGGACCGCCATGAACAGCATGGCGAACGCCAAGACGGGCAGCTTCGCGGCAGGCGACAGAACCCTGTCCTGCCCGCCGGCGCGGTGCCGGGGTTGGAGGCTGCGGTTCATCCACCGGCTTTCGGCAGCAGCTTGCGATCCACATGCAGGATGGCGCCCACGATCTGCTCCGGCTTGGCCAAGGCCGGCGCCATAGCCCAGCGGTCGTAGGCGTCGTTGCCGATGCGCACCATGCCGGTATGGCGATTGAGCTCCTTGTCAATTTTTGGGTCCGGGTCGTAGAAGCCGAGTGCATAGCGCACAAGATCAATGTTCTTCCGGCTTCCGGTCAGAAACAGCCACCCGGGATGGACGTCGTGCATTTCGGCATAGTCGGCAAGGTGTTCCACTGTGTCGATCTCGGGCCTGATGGTGATCGAGTACATGAAGATGTCCTTGCCCACGCGAGACCCCAGGCGCTCCTGCACGCGCGAGAGGTTGTAGGTCATCTCCGGGCAGATGCCTTCGCAATCGGCGTACATCATGTTGATGGCGACGATCTTTCCCCGAATCAGATCGTCGTAGAAGTTCACCGAGGCCCCGGTGTGCGTCTTCAGCGGAACATTCGGAAAGCGCTGCCCGGCACGGGTTTTCGCGGCGGAACCGGCGGCTGCGGGCAGGCCGATCGCGCACAGCGAAGCGGCCCCCAGTCCGACGAGTACATGTCTGCGGTCGTTCATGAAAATCTCCTCGAAAGTGATCAGCATTCATCGCGCATCGTCCGCTGGCTTCACACGATATCAAACCGGACCATCATCGCGTGGTCCTCGTGGGTGAGGTTGTGACAGTGCATCATGTATTTGCCCTGGAAATCGCGGAAGCGCAAGAGAACTCGCACCGTCATGAGTTCGCCGACGACGAAGACATCCTTGCGCCCCCGCTCGTTCATCGGTATGGGCACGTTGACGCCGTTGACACTCTTGCTGAGAATACGCCCCTCCTCGAAGTGCACATGGATGGGGTGCTGCCAGCCGTTGTCCGGATTGACGAACTCCCAGATTTCCATGCCGCCCCGGTTGATCGAGGCCCGCGGCGTGAGTGAATCGAAGAACTGTCCGTTGACGGTCCACATGCCGCTGTTGCGCGCGAAGACCCAGGTGCGGACAGGCAGCGCCGCGAGTGCGGCGGCATTGGGCAGGTCGCGCAGCGGGCGCAGCACGCTAGGCACCTGACTCAGGTCGGGCGCCGGGGCTGGGCGATCAACGATGAACTTGAGTACGCGCGTGCCCGGCGCCTGCAGCACGCCGGGCTTGCGCGTGTCGACCTGCGTCAACTGGTTGACGAGGTAGAGCGTGGTGTTCATCGGGAACCGTGAAAAGTCCACGATGATGTCCGCGCGCTCCGCCGGCGCGATCCGGAGCCGCAACACGTTCTGGATCGGTGCCGGCAGCAAGTTGCCGTCGCTGGCGATCTGGGTATAGGGGTAGACGGTGGTGGCGCCGGTGTTCTGCAGCGCGAATTCGTAGAACCGCGAAGGGCCGGCATTGAGCAGTCGCAGCCGGTACTTGCGGGCCGCCACACGCAGCACCGGCTCGATCTTGCCGTTGACGATGATCTTGTCGCCCAGCACGCCTTCGGGGTTGAGCTCGTCGAACGTCAGCCGCCCGCCGGAGTCGAAGCGCTTGTCCGCGAAACTCAGCGGGTAGTCGTAGGCGCCGCTGGGCAGCCTCAGCCCCGTGGTCTCGTCGCCGGTATCGAGGTCATCGAAGATCATGTAGCGCCCGAACAGCCCCTTGAGCACGTTCGGGGCCGTCACGCCGTCCGTATGGTCGTGGTAGAAGAGCGAGCCCAAGGCCTCGCGCGGGTCGCCGCGCCCGCCAAACTCGTCGAAGCCGGCGTACAGATTGGGGTAGAAATGGTCGTTGAACGTCCCCGGCGCCGCCAGTGTCAACCCGCGTTGGGTCGCGCTGTAGAAGTCGCCGGCGAAGCCGTCACTCTCCGAGGGCATGTGCATATTGTGCAGGTGCGTGGAGATCTCGGGCGATCCGAACCCTATGTGGTTCTGCGGCAGTCCGTTGCGGATGCGGCAGATGATGGACTGGCCGTAACGCGCGTGGATTGTGGGGCCTGGCGTGGTCACGCCCGGCGTGTGGCCTTCGTAGCCCCAGATGGGCTGCGGCGGGTAGTAGGGGTTGTTGCCGTTGAACAGCCAGGCCGGGTTCTCTTTCGCCGTCAGCTGGTAGAGCAGCGGTGTGCCGGCCAAGCCGGGCACCGTCAGGGCGGCGAAGCGCTGGTGCGGGGCGCGCCCGCACTCACCGCCAGCCAGGTTCGCGGTGACGGTGGGGGCCGGGTTCAGCGCGGCGAGCGGCGAAAGCGGCGTGACCTGCGTAGGCAGCTCCTCGACCCAGGGCGTTGTCGGCGGGCTGGGCGGCAATGGGGTGGGCTGTGCGCTCGCCTTGCCCGGTGTCAGCACAATGGGCGCCGCCGTGGCCGCAAGCGAGGCCTTCAGCCAGCTGCGTCGGGTACCAGCGAGGGAAGAAGCCACTGGCTCGCTTTGTTTGGAATTCTTGCGCATGATGCATTCCCCTCGTTGATACTGAACAGATTTTTCACATTTGCCGGCCCGCCCGGCGAATGGTGCTGGTGATGGGCTCGGCAATGTACTGAAGAGCCGTCTGCGTGACGCCTGCGATATAGACTTCCGCGGGCATGCCCGCCTGCAACGTGAAGCCGCTGATGGATTTGAGCGACTCGGCGTCGGCACGGATCATGACGCTGTAGTAAGGCTGGTTGCTCTGGCGCTCGAGCAAACGGTCGCCCGATACGTAGCTCACGGTGCCCGTCACCATCGACGTGTTGCGGTGCTTGAACGCGGTGAACTTGATCCGTGCGTTCTGGTTGAGGCGGACGTTGCTGATGTCTTCGGGGCGGATGTGGGCTTCGATCAGGAGCTGGGTGTTGCTCGGCACGATGTCCGCGATCGTGTCCCCGGGGCCCACCACCGCGCCGGGAGATGTGAACTTGAGGTCGATGACCTCGCCGCTGGCCGGGGCCGATACGACCTGGCGCTGGGCGGCGTCTTCCGACTTGCGTTGCTCCTGCTCGATCTCGCTCAGGCGTTGTGTGGTGGCCTTGAGCTGGTCGCTGGCGGACTTCACGTAGTCGTTGCGTATCGTCTGGATCTTCATGTCGATCTCCACCAGGCGCTGGCCGGCGCGCGCGAGCTCCGTGCGCCGCTCTTCGAGTTTCGCCGCATACTCCATGACCGTTGAGTCGATCTGGGAGATGCGGCTGGCGGAGATGAAGCCTTCGGCAATCAATCCACGGTTGGCCTCCAGGTCCTGGCGCTGCAGATTGAGCGAGCTCTTCGCCTGATCGATCTGCGCGTTGACGGCCACGATCTCCTGCTGCACGCGCTCACGCTGCGTGTACATCAGCGCCGTGCCGCTGTCCAGGGAATGGCGCTGCGCCTGGAACAGGCCGGTCTCCTTCTGCAGGGCCTGCCGGATGCGCTCGTCGGTCTGTGCCGCCTTCTGCAGGTCTTCTGGAAATTTCAAGGTTTTGGCGAGCGAATACTCGGCCTCGAGACGCGCCAGCGCGGCCTGTTCCACGAACACACGGTAACCAAGCCGGTTGCGGTCGGCATCGACCCTCACGTCACCGAGCACCAAAATGGGGTCGCCGGCCTTTACATGCTGGCCGTCACGCACCAGTACCTCACGCACGGTGCCGCCTTCAAGGTGCTGCACCGGTCGCCGATTCAGATCCACCTTGACGAAAGCTGGCGCGACGACGGACATAGACAGCGGCGCCAGACTCATCCACAGGCCGATAGGAATGACCGACAGGACAATGGTCCAGCAGCCAGCCCGCGCCAGCCTGCGGGCTTGTTCCTGGCTCGAGTGAGGCATGGCGAGCGTTGCGGTGTTCATAGTGCATCCTTGGGGCCTTCAGGCCACCTTCTGGTCGACGACCGCCTGTGCCTGGCGCTGCATATCCCGCATGACCTCGCTGGCGGGGCCGAACTGTTTGACGTGCCCCCCCGCGAGCACCAGGATCTTGTCAACGTGGGCGATCAGCGAGGGTCTATGGGTCACCACCACCGACGTCACACCGGCTTCGCGCAGGCTGCCCATGGATTGCGCCAGGGCGATTTCTCCGGCGCCATCCAGGTTGGAGTTCGGCTCGTCCAGAATCACCAGCTGAGGATCGCCGTAGAGCGCCCGGGCCAGCGCAATGCGTTGGCGCTGGCCGGGAGACAGGCGCGAGCCGTGTTCGCCGACCGGCGTGTCGTAGCCCTGGGGCAGCAACAGGATCATCTCGTGCGCGTTGGCGCGCGTCGCGGCCTCCACCACTTTTTCCGAATTGACAGTGTCCAGTCGTGCGATGTTGTCGGCGACCGTGCCATCGAAGAGTTCGATGTCCTGCGGCACGTAGCCAATGAAGGGGCCCAGTTGTTCACGCGACCAGTAAGACACATCGGCGCCGTCGAGTCGCACCCGGCCGGCACTCGGCGCCCTCACCCCCGTGAGCAGGCGCGCGAGGGTGGACTTTCCGGCGGCGCTTGGACCGACGATGGCCAGGGCTTCGCCGGGCTCGAGCGCGAAGGCGACGTTCGACAGCACCAGGGTGTCCGAGCCAGGAGGCCGATAGGAAATATTCTCGGCCGTGAGCCGTCCCACGGGACGCGGCATGACCACGCGCGGCTCGGGGCGCTCGAAATCCTTCGACAGTTCCCGCAAGCGCTGGTAGGCCGCGCGTGCTTCGATCAGCGTGCGCCAGCTGCCCACAATTTGCTCGACCGGCTGGACAGCGCGTCCGAGCAGGATGCTGGTCGCGATCATGACCCCGGCGGATGCCTGCTGACTGAGCACCAGGTAGGCGCCCAGCGCCAGCATGAGAATCTGTATGGCCTGGCGAACCGCCTTGGTGCCGGCCGCGAAGGCCACCGTGCTGCGGCTGGCGCTGGTCTGCATCACGGCGATCTGGCTTTGCAGCGCGCGCCAGCGCACCAGCAGCCGCTGGGTCATGCCCAGAGCCTGCAGCACTTCCGCATTGCGCAGCGAACTCTCGACATACTGGGCCGCCCGGCGACCTTCGCTCTGCAGCGTCTCCAGCGACTTGCGGCTGATGCGGTCGTTAAGCCATGCCAGGGCCAGCATGAGCAGGGCTGAGAACGCCGCGCCAATCCCCAGCGCCGGATGGAACAACCAGATGACGAACACATAGACGAACACCCAGGGGGCATCGAAGACTGCGATCAGCCCATTGGCGGAGAACACCGAGCGCAGCGCCGCCACGTCGCGGATGCCTTCGGTCCGGCTACCGTTGGGCGTGCGTGCAGCGCGCTCCACGATGGCATTCACCACGGGCGGCGAGAGCCGCTCGTCCACCAGCACGCCCACCACGTTCTGCAAACGCGTTCGCAGGTAGTCCAGGATGAGCAGGATCAGCAGCGCCACGCCGGTGCCGGCCAGCAGCACCAGCAGGGTTTCGTGGCTATTGGTCGAGATGACCCGGTCGAACACCTGCAAGGTGAAAAACGCGGGCACCAGGAACAGCAGATTGATGAAGAACGAGAACGCTGCGATATAACCCAGCAGCGGACGCAGTTCGGTCCACAGGGACTTCATGAGCAGGCCCTCCCTTTTGTTATGTCGCCTATTGCAGTCCGCTGCCGTTCATGCCTTTGGAGGCTTCAGCGGCGCCAGCGGCCTCCAGCGCCTTGACGCGCTTGACCAGCTTTTCGATCGCCTTCATCTGCTCGGCATAGGCGTGTGCGAGTTGCTGGGTCACGTCGCTCAATCCCTTGATGGCGATCGTGAGCTCGTCCTTCTTCGCATTGACCATGCTCATCCTCGACATGACGAGGGTCGCCACATCGCGCGGGTCGGACACTGTGCGGCGTTCGCTCTGCGCTGGGGCACTGCCTGCTTGCGCGGCGCCGGCGGGGGTCTTGTCTTGGTCGGTCATGTCGGGCTCCTCGGGTTCATTATCGTTTGGAAGAACTCGCGGTGCAGGACCGTTACAGCCCCGCACCGCGCGCTCGGCTCAAGCCGCCAGCAGGAAGTCGGCCTGCGTGACGGTGTTGGTGCCGACACCGTTGACACCCTGCAGCAGAATGGTGTCCACGCCGTCGATTGCGATGCTGAAGTCATTACCCAGATCGGTAATCGCCACACGACTGGCGAAGGACCCCGCATTGATACCGAGCGCCGAGATGTCCAGCCAATCCTGCGCCCCGACTCCATCCGGGATGGCGTCGAAACTGGTGATCGTGTCGTTGCCGAAGCCAGCTGCGAACACGAAGACGTCGTTGCCCGTCCCGCCATCCATCGTGTCGTTGCCCGCGCCGCCGATCAGGCGGTCGTTGCCGCCACCGCCGCTCAGCGTGTTGCTCAGGGCATT
>NZ_JAODYH010000011.1:0-112282 GCF_025421555.1 Acidovorax bellezanensis | reverse complement strand
GCCGACATCAACGCCAAGGCCTTGACGGTCAGCGGCGTGACCGCCGGCAACAAGACCTATGACGGCACGACCGCCGCAGCGCTGTCGGGCGGCACGCTCAATGGCCTGGTGGGTTCGGAGACCTTGGTTCTGTCGGGCCAGACGGGCACTTTCGCGGACAAGAACGTCGCCGCCGGTCAGACCGTGACCGTGACTGGCGCCACATTGGGCAACGGCACGGGTCTGGCGAGCAACTACACGGTCAGCAACGCCACGGGCGTGACGGCTGACATCACGGCCAAGGCCTTGACGGTCAGCGGCGTGACCGCGGGCAACAAGACTTATGACGGTACGACGGGGGCCACGCTCTCGGGCGGCACGCTCAATGGCCTGGTCGGTAACGAAACCTTGACCTTGACCGGTCAGTCGGGCGTCTTCAGCGACCAGAACGCGGGTGCCGGCAAGACGGTGACCGTGACCGGCGCGACGCTGGCCAACGGCACGGGCCTGGCCAGCAACTACACGGTCAGCAACGCCACGGGCGTGACGGCCGATATCACGCCCAAGGCCTTGACCGTGACCGGCATGACGGCCCAGGACAAGACCGCCGATGGCAGCGTGGTCGCCACTTTGGCTGGCGGCAAGCTGAGTGGTCTGGTGGGTTCGGAAACACTGGGCTTCACGGGCCAGAGCGGGCGCTTCGATGACGCCGATATCGGCACGGCCAAATCCGTCACCGTCAGTGGCCTGAGCCTGGTGAATGGCACGGGCCTGGCCAGCAATTACAGCGTGAGCAATCCTGCGGGCCTGTCGGCCAGCATCATCGCGCCTGCGAGAACCGCGGTCGGAGATGCCATCGCCGCTGCCCAGAACGTCGTGATGCCGGTGGCGGTGGGCGGCAACGTTGTGGCGCCCCAGATCGTGTTGGCACAGCAGCCGGTCACGACAGGCGAGGTATTGCCGGTCGACAACACGCTGCCCACGGCCGAGTCCGTATCCCGACAGGCAAGGGCCGACAACACCGAATCGGCAGTGCGCACCAACGTCGGTGTGTTGCCTTCGGTCTTGCAGGGCATGGGCCTTAATGTCGTGGGCAATGGTGTGAATCTGGCATTTGCTTCACCCGCGATAGGTGACGCTACGGGCAGCACCGGCGCATTCCGCCCGGCACCGGTCGATGACAATACGCGGGAACAGCGCTAAACAGGAAAGTCCATGCATTTCAACTTCGTTGGCATCACCGGTCTGCCGCGTGCCGGCTCCACTTTGCTGGGCCAGTTGCTGGCCCAGCATCCCGAGGTGCATTGCGAGGGCAACAGCTCGCCGCTGTGCAGCACACTGCAGGGCATACGGCGCCAGGTCAGCCATGAGCCGTTCTTTCTGTCGCAGCTCGATGGCGACTTCGACACCGCTTACGGGCATCTGGAGTCGGCCATGCAGGGATTTCTGCGTGGCTGGTACCGGGACGTGAAGAAGCCCATGGTGGTGGACAAGAGCCGCGCCTGGTTGAATTCGGTGGAGACCCTGCTGGCCCTGGCGCCCGAGGCCAGGCTCATCATCTGCCTGCGCGAACTGGGGCAGGTTTATGGCTCGGTCGAAGCGCGACACCAGAAGACGCCGTTACTCGACTTCGTCGACCAATTGGCGGACCTTGACCGTTTCGGCCGAGCCGATGCGCTGTTCACCAAGGAACGCGTGATTGGCGCGCCGCTGGCGTCGCTGCAGTCTGTTGGCGATTTGCCGCTGGCGGTTCGCCAGCGCCTGTTTTTTTTGCGCTTCGAGGACTTGATGGCCAATCCCGTGGCCTGCATGTCGCACCTGTTCGCCTGGCTGGGCATCGCGCCTTATGCCATCGATCCCGAGAACCTGCCCATAGGCGCGCCTGAAAGCGACAGCCACTACCGCATGAAGTACATGCATAGGCAGTCCGGTCGCATTTCCTCGCCGCGCCAGCATGAGATTCCGCCGCGCATCCAGGCGCAGATCGAGAAGGCATGTGCCTGGTACTACGAGCGCTATTACCCCGGTTTCAGCGCTGTCGCACAGCCTGAGCGGGCCTGATGTCAGTCCATCCCGCGCCGCCGGCGAACCTGGTCTGGCAGACCGGCCTGCTGGATGCTGCCGCTCGCCGCCAGCGCAACGGCCATCGCGGCGCCGTGGTCTGGCTGACCGGTCTGCCGGGCTCGGGCAAGTCCACGCTGGCGTTCAGGGCTGAAGTGCAGCTGCATGCCCTGGGTTTTCAGACCGCGGTGCTCGACGGCGACAACCTGCGCCACGGCCTGTGCGCCGACCTGGGTTTCTCACTGGAAGACCGGCGCGAGAACATGCGCCGCGTCGGCGAGGTGGCTCGCTTGTTCGCCGCGCAGGGCAGTGTGGTCTTCGTGGCCCTGGTCTCGCCGCTGCGCGCCGCGCGTGACGCGGTGCGTGAACGCCTGCCGCAGGGCGATTTCATCGAAGTCCATTGCGACTGTCCGTTGCTCGTGTGCCAGCAGCGCGACCCCAAAGGCATGTACGCCAAGGCCGCGCAGGGCCTGATCCCCGATTTCACCGGAGTGTTCTCGCCCTACGAGGAGCCGCTGGCGGCGGAACTCGTGGTGCACACGGCGCATGAAGGCAGTGAAACTTCGGCACAGCGGCTCGCGGAGTTTCTGCTTCAGCGTCTGCGCGCAAACTGAAAAGGCTGGTTCCTGTCTACGACAGGGACCAGCCTTCCACGATGGCCCAGTTTCCTGGGGCCGGTTCAATGCGCGACAGCGCACATGCCCCGGCGCTTAGAAGTTGTGGCGCAGGCCGATTTCGTAGCCCGTGAGGTTCTTGCCAACGTTGGGCGTGGGGCTCAGCGACGAACCAAGCTTGCGTGCCGCCTTGTCGTCATTGCTGATGTGCGCCACGGTCGCATAGATTTCCGTACGCTTGGACAGCTTGTAGCCATAGCCCAGGGCCAGGCGCTGCGAGTCGGCATCGTTTTGCTTCTTGTCCTTGTACATGGTGTAGGCGGCGCGCAGCTCGCCCGTGCCCAGATCCATCTTCAAGCCCACGCTGTACAAGTCCACGCGCTTGGCATTGCCGCGGTCCGAAGCGATCAGCAGCATGGGCGTGAAAGCGCCCAGCTGGTAGGAGGCGCCGAGGTTGAATGTCTTGTAGTCCAGGCCTGTTGCCGCCGTGCCGCCGCGTGCAACGCCGTAGGCTGCAGCCATGTTCAGAGGGCCCGCGGCATAACCCAGGCGCAGCCCGGTGTTGCTGGACAGGCTGCTGTTGTCGGCCTGCTCGCCAAAGCTGTGGGTCGCCTGGCCATAGATGCCGCCCAGCTTGGGCAGCAGGTAGCTGACGCTGTTGGAGACGCGCTTGGGGTTGGAGCCTTCGGGCGTTCCGGCCGCGGAGCCGCTGATCAGGCTGTGGCCGTTGATGGCGCCCATGCCGGCGTCGCCGAACGCATGGAAGGTTTCCAGGTTCTGATAGGCCGGCGTCTTGTCGCGGCCCAGGCGCAGTTCACCGAAGTCGCCCGACAGGCTGATGGTGGAGCGGCGGTCGAACTTGAAGCCGGCAGCATTGCCATCATCGACCGTGAGGCCGCCTTCAAGCCAGAAGCTGGCCTTGAGGCCCGCGCCCAGTTCCTCCACGCCACGAAAACCCAGGCGGCTGCTGGAATTGCCACCGTTGGCCAGGCCCGAGACATTCTTGCCGGAAGTCGAGAGATGGGCGACAGAGACGTCGGCCACGCCGAAGATGGTCACGCTGGAGCTTTGGGCCATGGCGCCAGTGGCAACGGTCAGGGCGGCGAGGGCGAGGAGTTGTCGTTTCATGCTGTGTACGGTGAGTATGGAAATCGGAAGGCCCTTGAGGGGCATGGGCCAGACATCGGCCATGCCCTGCTAGGGACTGAATCCATTAGACAAGTCGCAAATGAAACAATAGTTACAACCCCTAGCTTTGCCAAAAAAACTCTCAATCCGATGACACCCGGATCCGTGCCATGCCGGCAGATGCCCATTGGAGACATCTGGCCTGCGGGAGTTGCGGCAAACTATGACCGGTAATTCGCCAGCCAGACTTCAACCAGCAGGCCTTCCACGAAAGCTGGAGCGGTTCACTGCAAGGTAAACAAAGGTTTCAATGAGCCTCTCTACTTCTCCTATCGTTACTCCCAAGCACGCCTCGACCTTGATCTTGCTGCGCGACTCGGCGCAAGGGCCGGAGGTTCTCATGCTCAAGCGCAGCGGTCTGTCCGACGTGCTGGGCGATGCCTATGTGTTTCCCGGTGGAAAGCTGGACGCGGATGATTTCCAGCTGGATCCACGGATCTCCCTGGACGAACCGCTTGCGCTTCTCAAGCAGCGAATCTCCGACGATGCTTGCGACGCCGAAACCGCCGCGGCCTTGTTCGTTGCGGCCATTCGCGAGACTTTCGAGGAGTCGGGGATTCTCTTGGTCAACGGAGCCACCGCGCCTTTGTGCGAGCAGGTCGCGCGTGGTCTGCGTGAGGGCGCGTCGTTCAGTCAGACGCTGAGCGCGTCGAACCTGATGCTGAGCGTCTCGGCGCTGGCGCCCTGGTCGCGCTGGATCACACCGATCTCCTCGCTTCAAGCGAAGCGTTTCGACACCCGCTTCTTTGTCGCGCGGGTGCCTGAAGGCGCGTTGGGGCGCCACGACGGCCACGAGACCACGGCGAGCGCCTGGATGCGGCCACGCCAGGCCATGGACAGGTACTGGGCGGGTGAGATCAAGCTGGCGCCGCCGCAAATCATGACCTTGGTGGATTTCTCGGATGAGCGCGACGTGGAGAGCATCCTCGCCGCGGCGCGCTCCCGCGTCCCGCCCCTGGTGCAGCCGGTGATTCTGCAGGGTGAGGACGGCCCCAAACTGTGCTATCCCGGCGACCCGGACCACGACCAGCCCTTGCGTGCCATGCGTGGTCCGTTGAGGCTGGCCATACGCAACGGCCGGTACGAGCCAGAGAAGGGTTTCGCGGCCTTCTTCGAGTGACCTGTATTTGAGGGGCGCTGGCGTCAGGCGGTGGCCAGCAGGGCGGTGCGGATGCTGTCCACAATTTCGCCGATCTGCGCCGCGCTGATCACCAGCGGCGGCGAGAGCACCAGCGTGTCGCCCGAGTTGCGTACGAGTACGCCCGCCTCGAAGCAGGCCGTATGCACGGCGTTGCCGCGCGCGCCAGCAGCGCCTGGGCGCGATGCCAGGTCCACGGCGCCCAGCAGGCCGATGTTGCGCACGTCTGCCACGTGCGGCGCATCGCGCAGGCCGTGCAGCGCGGCTTCCCACACCGGGGCAATGGCCTGCACGCGCGCGGCCAGTTCCAGTTCCTCATGCACGTCCAGCGTGGCCAGGCCGGCCGCGCAGGCCAGCGGGTGGGCCGAGTAGGTGTAGCCGTGGAACAGTTCGATCACGCTGGACGTGCCCTGCATGAACGCGTCGTACACCGTGTTGCCCACGATCACTCCACCCATGGGCACTGCGCCGTTGGTCATGCCCTTGGCGCAGCAGATCAGGTCGGGCGTCACGCCAAAGGCCTGGGCCGCGAACGGCGCGCCCACGCGTGCAAAGCCGGTGATCACCTCGTCGAAGATCAACAAGATGCCGTGCTGCGTGCACAGCTCGCGCAAGCGCTGCAGATAGCCCACCGGCGGAGGGTACACCCCGCCCGAGCCCGTGACGGGCTCCACGATCACCGCGGCAATCGTGGCCGGGTCGTGCACCACGAACAACTGCTCCAGCGCATTCGCGTACTGCGCGTCCGTAGCGGGCTGGCCGTGCGAGAAGCGCGCATCGGCGTCATAGGGAAGGGGCAGGTGGGCCGTGTCGGGCAGCAGCGGACCGAAGTCGCGCTTGTGGCGGCCGAGGCCGGAGACCGAGAGGCCGCCAAAGCCCATGCCGTGGTAGCCCTTGGCGCGGCCCACCAGCAGGGTGCGACGCGCATCGCCGCGCGCCTGGTGGTAGGCGCGGGCGATCTTGAGGGACGTGTCCACCGCCTCGGAGCCCGAGTTGGTGAAGAACACATGGTCCATGCCTTCGGGGGCGATGGCGGCAATGCGTTCGGCCAGGGTGAAGGCCGCGGGGTGGCTCATCTTGAACGACGAGACGAAGTCCATGCGGCCCGCCGCCTCGCGTATGGCCTCGGTGATGCGCGGTTGGCCGTGGCCGGCGTTGCAGCACCACAGGCCCGCCATGGCATCGAGCACTTGGCGGCCATCGTCGGTGGTGTAGTGCATGCCCTGGGCGGCGGTGAACAGCATGGGCTGCTGCTGGAATTGGCGCTGGGCGGTGAAGGGCAGCCAGAAGGCGTCGTTGTGGGTGGCGGGTTTCATGGGGGCTTTCAGGGGGTGCTGCGACAGGGAAGGGCATCACAGCGCCGCCGCCATGGCGGGCGCTGGCCCATGCATGTCTTGCATTATGTTTTTTGTTTTGACAAAAATCAATACACCTGCGTGAAGCGATCACGCGCCCTGCCTGCTCAGGTCTTGCCGGGAGGACGCAGGCGGCTGGCGACATTCAGGTGGCGCTGCATCAGCAGGGCCGCCAGTTCCACGTCGCCGGCCTGCATGCGGTCGAGCATCTCCAGGTGCTCGCGGCAGTTCACTTCCATGCGCGCGGGTCCGTATTTCCAGTCGTAGTTGGACAGGCGGCGCAGGCGGTTCTGGCGCTGGATGTCCATGTGAAAGAAGCGGTTCCCCGAGGCCGCCGCGACCCCTTCGTGGAAGGCTGCATTCATCTCGAAGAAGGCCACGCTGGAGGAGTCCTCCGACAGCGTGCGCAGGAACTCTTCGTGCTGTTCGCGCATGTCCTGCGCCCAGGCGGGCGGCAGCGCGAAGCCGGGCTCGCGGATGGCCGCCGGCTCGATGACCATGCGGTAGCGGTAGCTCTCATGGCGCACGCTGGCGTCCCAGGCGCCGGTAGCGAAGCGCCAGCCATAGCCCAGCTTGGGCTCGATGGCGCCCAGGTCGGCCAGGCGCTCCAGGGCATTGCGGATCGCGGGGCGGGCCAGGTCGTAGGCCTGCATCAGCTCCTTTTCCGACACGTACTCGCCCAGGTGGCCGTGCTGGCGGTCGTAGGCAATGCGGCGCAGCAGGTCGTCGCCACCGTCCGCCGCCTCGCGTGCGGGGGCGGGCAGGGGCGGCGCGCGCAGCAATTCCACGCCCCGGTGGGGCTTGCGCTCGACAAAGCCCTGCTGGGCCAGCAGGTCGAGCGCGGCACGCACCGGCGTGCGCGATACCCCCAACTGCTCGGCCAGCTGGTTTTCATTGAGGCGCGCACCGGCGGCCAGGCCGTCCTGGTGGATGAGGCGGCTGATGCGGTCGGCCAGTTCTAGGTGCAGGGGGGTGTAAACCATGAGTTGAAAGAGTTGATGTTTTTTATTATACAAAATACACTTTGTGCACCGATCACGTAACTACCAATCTCCTTTGCCATGGACCACACATTTTCCTGGGGCGCCGGCCAGCCCATTCCTTCGTGCCCTCTGATTGAAGTCTCGGGCGCGCCACGTGAGCGGGGCCGTCAGTATGGCGAGCAGGCCAAGGCGCGCATTCTGCGTGGCATCGAACATTACTCCATTCAGCTCGAAGCCAGCAAGCTCGGCTGGCCCGAAATCGGCGTGCTGGTGCAGACCTTCGAGCCCACCATCGCGGCCTTCGAGCCCAGCTACCTGGATGAGATGCGCGGCATCGCCGAGGGCGCAGGCGTCTCGTACGAAGCCGTCGTGATGCTCAATGCGCGCACCGAAATCCTCAAGCTGGCCGACCGCCGCCGCAAGGGCCAGCCGGCGCAGATCGACCCCGACGGCTGTACCGGTGTGGTCGCCATGCCCCAGGCCACGGCCTCGGGCCGCGTGATCCATGCGCAGAACTGGGACTGGAAGGCCGAGTGCGCCGAAACCGCCGTGGTGCTGCGCGTGCTGCGCGATGACGGCCCGGACCTCCTGACCTTCACCGAGGCGGGCGGCATGGCGCGCTCGGGCATGAATTCTGCTGGCATCTCCATCACCGCCAACTACCTGGAGTCCGACCGTGATTACCGCCAGCTCGGTGTTCCCCTGGCCCTGCTGCGCCGCAAGGCGCTGGAGCAGGTGCAGCTCGCCCTGGCCATGCGCATCGTCTACTGCACGCCCAAGTCGGCGTCCAACAACGTGATGGTGTCGCACGCCGCGGGCGTGGCCATAGACTTCGAATGCGCGCCTGATGAAACCTTCCAGATCCACACCGATCGCGGCGTCATCGTCCATGCCAACCATTTCCAGAGCCCGATCGCGCTCGCCAAGCTCAAGGACATGGGCGTGGTGAACACCCCCGACTCGCTGTACCGCGACCTGCGTGTGCGCGAACTGGTGGAGCCGCATATCGGAGCGCTCACCCGCGAGCACATCAAGAATGCGCTGTTCGACGACTTCCAGTCGCCCTGGTCGGTGTGCCGCCCACCACGCCCCAACTCCAGCAGCAACCTGTCGGCCACCGTCGCCATGGTGGTCATGGAGCCGGCCCTGGGGGAGATGGAAGTCGCCATGCTGCCGGCGCTCAGCCGCAGCTTCGCGTCGTATCGGCTGGACCTGGAGCGCCATCTGGCGCTGGCCTGAGCCGGTCATCCGCCGCCGCCCCACGAAGAAAGGACCCCAAGATGATCCACTCCCCCTCGCGCTGGCTGTTCTCCGCTCTGGCCGTGCTCGCCGGTTTCTGCGCTGCAGGCCTGGCCCAGGCCCAGCCGCAGGCCGATACGCTGCGCATTCGCCTCAATGCCGACATCCGCTCCACCGACCCCGGCATCAACCGCGACAACAACACCGACGCGGTCATGATGCATGTGCTCGAAGGCCTGGTGGCCTACCGCGAGGATGCGTCGGTGGCTCCCTTGCTGGCACAGTCGGTCGCCACTTCGGCGGACGGCAAGACCTACACCTTCAAGCTGCGCCAGGGCGTGAAGTTCCACAACGGCGCGCCGCTCACGGCCGACGATGTGGTCTTCTCCTGGAACCGCTACATGACGCCCGCCAACAACTGGCGCTGCCTGGCCGAGTTCGACGGGCGTGGCCTGGCCAAGGTGGTCAAGGTGGACGCACCCGATGCGGCCACCGTGGTCTACACGCTGGACAAGCCTTCGGCCCTGTTCCTGGCCATGCTGGCGCGCGTGGACTGCGGCGGCACCGGCATCTACCACCGCAGCTCGCTCGACGCCGACGGCAAGTGGCGCGAGCCCGTGGCCACCGGCCCCTACAAGCTGGGTGAATGGAAGCGCAGCCAGTACATCGAGCTGCTGCGCAACGACGGCTATGCGGCGCTGCCCGGCCCGCGCGATGGCAACACCGGCGCCAAGATCGCCGAGACTTCCAAGCTGCGCTTCGTCATCATCCCCGATGCCTCGGCTGCCAAGGCGGCGCTGTTTTCGGGCGGTATCGACCTGAACTACGACATCAACGACGAGGACACGGCCGAGTACAAGGGCCGCAAGGACCTGCGCATGGAAACCCAGGCCACCATGAACGTGCAAGGCCTGCTGTTCCAGACGCGCGATCCGCTGCTCAAGGACGTGCGCATCCGCCGCGCCATTGCACTCGCGCTGGACATGCCCGAACTCGTGGCCGCCGTCACCTCGGGCAATGCCCCGCCCAGCCGCTCGGTCGTTCCCACGCCCAGCGCCTTCTACAAGAAGCCGCAGGCCGCCGTGCCGGCGCGCAACCTGGCGCAGGCCAAGAAACTGCTGGCCGAAGCCGGGTACAAGGGCGAGCCCATCAAGATCCTGGCCACCAAGCGCTACAACAGCGTCTTCAACATCGCCGTGCTGACCCAGGCCATGGTGCAGGAGGCCGGCATCAAGGCGGATGTGGAAGTGCTCGACTGGGCCACCTTGCTGGATCGCTACAACAAGGGCAACTACCAGGCCATGGCTTTCACCTTTTCGTCCCGGCTGGACCCCGCGCTGTCCTACGAGATGGTCACGGGCCTGAAGGACAAGCAGCCGCGCAAGGTGTGGGACGCTCCCCAGGCCCACGAACTGCTGGCCAAGAGCATGGAGACCAGCGACGTGGTCCAGCGCCAGGCGCTGTTCGACAAGCTCGAAGCCCGCATGCGCGAGGACGTGCCCGCCATCTTCATGTACTCGGCCGTGAACACCAGCGCCTCCCGTTCGTACGCCAAGGGCTACAAGGGCTGGGCACTGGGCACGCCGCGTGCCTGGGGCATTTCGCTGCGCGCTCCGTGATGCCTCCATCTGCCTGCTGACTGGGTCCACATACCATGGGTTCTTCCTTTCCTGCCTACCTCGGCCGGCGTCTCCTGTGGACGCTGCCGACCCTCTTTCTCGTGAGCCTGATGGTCTTCGTGCTGATGCGGCTGGTGCCGGGCGACCCGGCCTTGCTCATCCTCGGCGACAGCGCCACTCCCGAGCAACTGGCCGACCTGCATGCCCAGTTCGGACTGGACCGACCCATCCCCATGCAGTTCATGCTGTGGCTGGGCAAGATGCTGCAGGGCGACCTGGGCCACTCGATCACCAGCGGTGAGGCCGTTCTGCCGCTGCTGCTCGAGCGTTTCCAGGTCAGCGCGGTCATCGTCCTGGTGGCGGTGGCGCTGGCCGCGCTGCTGGCCGTGCCCGCGGGCCTGCTGGCCGCGTGGAAGCAGAACAGCGTGCTCGACACCATGGTGGTGGCTGCCGCCACGTTCTTCCTCTCTATCCCTAGTTTCTGGCTGGGCCTCTTGCTGCTGCTTTTCGTGGGGCTCAAGCTCGGGCTGGTGCCGGTGGTGGGCTATGTGCCCTTCAGCGAGGACTGGCGCTCGGCCCTGTCCTTCCTGATCCTGCCGACCATCACGCTGGCCTTGATCGAGCTCGGCATCCTCACCCGCATGGCGCGCGCCAGCGCGGTGGAAGTGCTGCGCCTGGAGTATGTGACGCATGCCCGGGCCAAGGGCCTGTCGGAGCGGCGCGTGCTGCTGCGCCATGTGCTGCCCAACGCCTTCGCGCCCACCTGGACCATGATCGGTCTGGTGCTGGGCAACCTGCTGGGCGGCATCGCGGTGCTGGAGACGGTGTTCACGCTGCCCGGCCTGGGCCGCCTGCTGGTGGACGCGATCTTTGCACGCGACTACCCCGTGGTGCAGGGCTGCCTGTTGTTCACGGCCGCCGTCTACGTGCTCGTCAACCTCGTGGTGGACCTGTGCTATCCCTTGTTCGATCCCCGGGTGTCCGCGTCATGATGAAGCGCCTTTTTCAACGTTTGCGTCCCAACGCCTTGATCGGTGGCATGCTGGTGGCCCTGGTGGGCGCCATGGCCTTGCTGTCCGTGTTCTGGACGCCGTACAACCCCATGGGCGTGGCATTGCGCCAGCGGCTGCAGCCGCCCTCGGGCACCTATTGGCTGGGCACCGACGAGTTCGGGCGCGATATCCTCTCGCGCCTCATGGCCGGGGCCGGTACCAGCCTGGTGGTGGCCGCGCTCACCGTGGCGCTGGCCTTGGGGCTGGGGGTGGTGATCGGCCTGATGGCGGGCTATTTCCGCGGCTGGCTGGACCGGGTGCTGATGGTCTTCAACGACGCCATGCTGGCCTTTCCCGGCATTCTGCTGGCCCTGGGTGTGATGGTCATCGTCGGGGCCAACCAGTGGGGCATCATCGTCGCGCTGGGCCTGGCCTATGCGCCCACGGCGGTGCGCGTGGTGCGCGGCTCGGTGCTCTCGCTGCGCGAGAAGGAGTACATCGAGGCCTCCAAGGTCATAGGCAACTCCGGCCTGCGCACCGTGTTCGCGCACATCCTGCCCAACTGCGTCGCACCCCTGGTGGTGCTGGCCACCTCCATGTTCGGTTGGGTCATCCTGGCCGAAAGCGCATTGAGCTTCCTGGGCCTGGGCGTGCCGCCGCCCGCGCCCACCTGGGGCAATATGCTGGCCTCGGGCCGGCCCTATATCGAAAGCGCCTCCTGGCTGGGCATCGCGCCCGGTGCCTGCATCGCGCTCACGCTGCTCGGCGTGAACCTGCTGGGCGATGCACTGCGCGACTGGCTCGACCCCCGCATGGAGCACCGCTGATGCGCGCCATTCCTGTACCCCTTGACGACTGTTCCATGCCCGGCGGCTCCACGCGGCGGAGAAACGATATGACGACCGAGAAGAATCCGTTGCCGCTGCTGTGCGTGCATGAACTCACGGTGCACGGCCCCCATGCACGTCCGCTGCTGGACGCTGTCTCGTTCGAGGTGCCCGCCGGCGGCGTGGTCGCCCTGGTGGGCGAATCGGGCAGCGGCAAGACCATGGCCGGACGCGCCGTGCTGGGCCTGCTGCCGCCCCAGGTGCGCCAGAGCGGAGGCAGCGTGCTGCTGCAGGGGCGCGATGTGGGCGCCTTGTCGGCCGACGAACTGCGCGCGCTGCGCGGCTGCGACGTGGGCATGGTGTTCCAGGAGCCCATGGTTTCGCTCAACCCCGCGATGACCATTGCCGAGCAGCTCTTCGAGGGTTTGCGCCTGCACGAGAAACTGAGTGTGGCCCAGGCGCGCGAGCGTGTCATCGCCATGCTGCGCCGGGTGCAGATCGCCGACCCCGAAGGTTGCCTGGCCGCCTACCCGCACCAGTTCTCGGGCGGCATGCGCCAGCGCATCATGCTGGCCTCGGTCATGCTGCTCAAGCCGCGCCTGTTGATCGCCGACGAGCCCACCACGGCACTTGACTCGCTGAGCCAGCGCGAGGTGATGGAGATCATGGCCGAACTCACGCGCACCGAGGGCACGGCCGTGCTGCTCATCACCCACGACCTGGGGCTGGTGGCGCGCTATGCACAGTCCGTGGTGGTGCTGGAAAAAGGCCGGCTCGTCGAAGCCGGCCCCGTGCGCAGCGTGCTCACTGCGCCGCGCCAAGTCTATACCCGAAGCCTCATCGACGCGCTGCCGCAGCGCGGTGCCCAGCGCCCGGCGCGGCCTGCACAGGCGCCGCTGATCGAGGCCAAGAATGTACAGGTGAGTTTTCCGGGTGCGCGTCAGGGCTGGCTGTCCAAGGCCGAGCCCAAGTTTGCCGTGCGCGGCGTCTCCCTGGCCATCCAGCCGGGCGAGGTGGTGGCGGTGGTCGGCGGCTCGGGTTCGGGCAAGACCACGCTGGGCCGCGCCATGATAGGCCTGCTGCCCGTGGCGGGCGGCGATGTGTGCTTTCGCGGCACGCCGCTGGGCAGCGCCGATGCCGCCGCGCGGCGCGAGTTCCGCCTGGCCTGCCAGCTGGTGTTCCAGGACCCGTATTCCTCGCTGGACCCGCGCCAGCGCGTGCGCGACATCGTCGCCGAGCCGCTGCGCCACGGCCCGCCGCTGACGCGCGAAGCGCTGCAGGCCGCGGTGGATGCGATGCTCGACGAAGTGGGCCTGGCCGGCTTTGGCGAGCGCTACCCGCATGCCCTCTCGGGCGGACAGCGCCAACGCGTGGCGATCGCCCGCGCGCTGGTGCGCAAGCCGGCCTTCGTGGTGGCCGATGAACCCGTCTCGGCCCTGGACATGACCATTCAGAAGCAGGTGCTGCAACTGCTCAAGCGCCTGCAGGCCGAGCGCGGTTTTGGCTGCCTGTTCATCTCGCACAACCTCGCGGTGGTGTCCGAGATCGCCGATCGCATCATCGTGATGGAAAACGGCTGCATCGTGGAGGAGGGCAGCGTGGCCGATATCTTCGACCGGCCTCAGCAGCCCTACACGCGCGCGCTGTTGGAAGCCGCGACCACCAGCGACTTGCTGGCCGAACTGGACGCGGCGTAGGGGCGGGCAGGGCGGCTGCAAGATGAAAGGGAGCGGTGATGCTCCCTTTTTTCATGGTGGCACCCAGTGTGCAGGCTCCGCGCTTGCGTTGCGACATCGTTTTGTGCCGGTCTCCACGCCGCCAAAGAAAAAGCCCCTGACTCTTGCGAATCAGGGGCTTCTATCTGGTGCCGGAGAGATGAATCGAACACCCGACCTTCTCATTACGAATGAGCTGCTCTACCGACTGAGCTACACCGGCTGAAGACTCAAATTATATACCAGTTATTGGCCGGTATGGTAGCTCGTGACACGATCCACTTCATTTTTCGAGCCCAGGATCACGCTCACGCGTTCGTGCAACTGCGTGGGTTGCAGTTCCAGGATGCGCTGCTTGCCGTTGGTGGACGCGCCGCCGGCCTGTTCGACCAGCCAGCTCATGGGGTTGGCTTCGTACATCAGGCGCAGCTTGCCGGCCTTGTTGGGCTCGCGCTGGTCCCAGGGGTACATGAAGATGCCGCCGCGCATCAGGATGCGGTGCACGTCGGCGACCATGGAGGCGATCCAGCGCATGTTGAAGTTCTTGCCGCGCGGGCCTTCTTCACCGGCCAGGCACTCGTCGACATAGCGCTTCACGGGAGCATCCCAGTGGCGCATGTTGGACATGTTGATGGCGAATTCCTGGGTGTCGGCGGGGATGCGGATGTTTTCGCGCACCAGCACGAACGAGCCTTGCTCGCGGTCCAGCGTGAACATGGCCACGCCGTCGCCCACCGTCAGCACCAGCGTGGTCTGCGGGCCGTAGATGCAATAGCCGGCAGCGACCTGCTCGAGGCCGGGCTGCAGGAAGTCTTCGTCATGCACGCCAGGGTGGCCTTCGGGCTTCTTGAGCACGCTGAAGATGGTGCCGATGGAGACGTTGACGTCGATGTTGGACGAGCCGTCGAGCGGGTCGAACATCAGCAGGTATTCGCCCTGGGGGTAGCGGTTGGGCACCACGTAGATGCCTTCCATTTCCTCGGAGGCCATGGCCGCGAGGTGGCCGCCCCATTCGTTGGCTTCGATCAGCACTTCGTTGGCGATGATGTCGAGCTTCTTCTGCACTTCGCCCTGGATGTTTTCCGTGCCGGCCGTGCCCATGACGTCACCGAGTTCGCCCTTGTTGACGGCGAAGCTGATGCGCTTGCAGGCGCGGGCGACCACTTCCAGCAGCAGGCGCAGCTGGGGAGGGATGCGGCCGTCGACGCGTTGTTGTTCGACGAGGTAGCGGGTCAGGCTGGGGCGTTTGCTCATGGCGGAAATCCGTTAATTACAAAAAAGAAGGGCAGTGCCCATAAAACTGGCGAGGCCCAGCAAGGGGGCAGCGAGGAAGGGCCGCCCCGCACCGAGGCTGCCGTCCCCCTCCACCGAAGGTTGAGAGGGGGAAGACGCGAAGCGGCTCAGGGGGTGTTTCATCTCAGTCGGCGAGGGCGCGGGTCACGACCTCGCGCACGTCGTTGCTCAGGTCGGGGCGGGCGGCCACGCGGGCAATCGCTTCGCGCGCGGCGCTGCGATAGGGCTCGGCCAGCTTGCTCCAGCGGTCCAGGGCCCGCGCCAGGCGTGCCGCGACCTGCGGGTTGATGGCGTCAAGCTCGATCACGCGCTCGCTCCAGAACAGGTAGCCCGCGGCGTCCCGGCGGTGGATGGCGCCGGGGTTGCCACTGCAGTAGCTGAAGATCACGCTGCGCGCCCGATTCGGGTTTTGCAGCTGGAAGTCCGGGTGCTTCATCAACTGCTTGACGGCCGGCAGCACCTGGCCGCCGCGGTCGGTGGCGCTGGCCTGCAGCGCGAACCACTTGTCGAGCACCAGTGCTTCGGTCTTGAACAGCGCATGAAAGCGTGTCAGCGCGTCGGCGGCCAGCGGGTGGCCGCTGTGGACCAGGGCCGACAGCGCGTTCATGCGGTCGGTCATGTTGGCCGCATCCTTGAAGCTCTGGAAGGCCCGGCCCGGCCAGACGGTGTCGCCGGTCTGGCGTGCATCCAGGCACAGCATGGCAAGCGCCATGCCGCTCAGTGCGCGCCGGCCCGACGAGATCGGATCGGGGTGGTAGGCACCCGGGGTCTGGTGCGTTTCCCAGGCCCAGGCCCAGTCATCGCGCAAGGCCGCGGCCAGTTGCTGGCGCAGGGTCTCGCGCACGGCGTGCACGCGCTGCGGGTCTACTACGTCGAGTTGCTCGGAAAGGTAGCTTTCCGAAGGCAGGCTCAGCACCAGTTCCTTGTAGGCCGCGTCCAGCGTGGGGTGGCGCAGCACGCTGCGCATGGCTTGGGCAAAGTTCGCGGGCAGGAGGTTCTGCGCGATCTCGCCACTGGCGCTGACCACCACGGCCGGGTCGTTGATGGCGCCCAGCGCAATGCGCAGGCCCAGGCGTTGACCGGCTTCCCAGCGGTTGAACGCGTCGCTGTCCTGCGCGAGCAGGGTCAGCAGGGCGTCGTCGCTGTAGTCGTATTGCAAGGCCACGGGGGCGGTGAAACCGCGCAGCAGCGAAGGCACGGGTGCCTGCGCTACGCCGCTGAAGACAAAGCTTTGCTCGGCTTCGGACAGCACCAGCAGGCGACTGTCGGCCAGACCGCCGGCCATGCCGGCTGCATCCAGCAGTTGCACGGTCTGGGCCGCGCCGTCGGCCGTCAGCAGACCGACTTCGACGGGGATCACGAACGGCAGCTTTTCGCTCTGGCCGGGCGTGGGTGCGCAGCATTGGCGCAGCGTCAGCGTATAGGTCTGGGCATCGGCGTCGTAGACGCCGCTGGCCGCGACCTGGGGCGTGCCGGCCTGGCTGTACCAGCGCTTGAATTGCGCCAGGCGCAGGCTCAGTTCGCTGTCCGGGTTGGCGTCGGCAATGGCCTGGGCGAAATCGTCGCAGGTCACGGCCTGGCCGTCATGGCGCTCAAAGTATAGCGCCATGCCCTTGGCAAAGCCTTCACGGCCGACCAGGGTGTGCATCATGCGCACGACTTCCGCACCTTTTTCGTAGATCGTGACGGTGTAGAAGTTGTTGATCTCGATGTAGCTGTCAGGCCGCACCGGGTGGGCCATGGGGCCCGCATCTTCGGCGAACTGCACGGTGCGCAGCACGCGCACGTCCTCGATGCGCTTGACGGCGCGCGCCGAGGGCGTGCCGGCCAGGTCCATGCTGAACTCCTGGTCGCGGAAGACCGTCAGGCCTTCCTTGAGGCTCAGCTGGAACCAGTCGCGGCAGGTGATGCGGTTGCCGGTCCAGTTGTGGAAATATTCATGGCCGACCACGCTTTCGATGTTGGCGTAGTCGACGTCGGTGGCCGTGGCCTGGTTGGCGAGCACATATTTCGTATTGAAAATGTTCAAGCCCTTGTTTTCCATCGCGCCCATGTTGAAGTCGCTGGTGGCGACGATCATGAAACGGTCCAGGTCCAGCGACAGGCCGAAGCGGGCTTCGTCCCAGGCGACGCTGGCCATCAGCGAGTGCATGGCGTGCTCGGTCTTCTCGAGATCGCCGGGGCGCACATAGACTTGCAGCAAGTGTTCCTTGCCCGCGCGGCTGGTGATGCGCTGCTCGCGCGACACCAGTTGGCCCGCGACCAGCGCGAACAGGTAGCAGGGCTTGCGATGCGGGTCGACCCACTTGGCGAAGTGGCGTCCCTCATTGCCCTGGCCCTGCAGGTCGCCGCTGTCGACCAGATTGCCGTTGGACAGCAATACCGGGAACAGCGCCTTGTCGGCACGCAGCGTGACGCTGTACATGGCCATCACATCGGGGCGGTCGAGGAAGTAGGTGATGCGCCTGAAACCCTCGGCCTCACACTGCGTGAAGAACGTGCCTTCGCTCACATACAGACCCATGAGCTTGGTGTTCTTGGCGGGTGCGCAGGTGGTGAAGATTTCCAGCTCGAAGGGCGCATCGCCTTCGGGCAGGTTCTCCAGCACCAGGGCGCTGCCGTCCATCTTGAATGACGTGCCTTCCCCATTGACCATGACCCGTGCGAGGTTGAGCTCGTCGCCGTCCAGACGCAAGGCCTTGGCCGGTACGTCGGGGTTGCGGCGCACGCGCATGCGGTTGAGCACGCGGGTCTTGGCGGGGTCGAGATCGAATGTCAGATCCACCGTGTCGATCCACCAGGCGGGAGCCTGGTAGTCGGCGCGGTGAATGGTGTTAGCTTGTCCTTCACGCATCGTGATGTTCCTCCCTTATATGCCTTGCTTGAGCGAGGCTTCGATGAACGCGTCGAGGTCGCCGTCCAGCACTTTTTGCGTGGCCGAGATTTCGACGTTGGTGCGCAGGTCCTTGATGCGGCTGTTGTCCAGCACGTACGAGCGGATCTGGTGGCCCCAGCCCACGTCGGTCTTGGTGTCTTCGAGCTTTTGCTGCTCTTCCATGCGCTTGCGCATTTCGTAGTCATACAGACGCGAGCGCAGACGTTGCCAGGCCACATCGCGGTTGCTGTGCTGGCTGCGACCGTCTTGACATTGCACCACGATGCCGGTGGGTATGTGTGTCAGACGCACGGCCGAGTCGGTCTTGTTGATGTGCTGGCCGCCGGCGCCCGAAGCGCGGTAGGTGTCGGTGCGCACATCCGAGGGATTGATGTTGATCTCGATCGAGTCATCAATATCGGGGTAGACAAACAGCGAAGCGAAGCTGGTGTGGCGGCCGCCCGACGAGTCGAACGGGCTCTTGCGCACCAGGCGGTGCACGCCGGTTTCGGTGCGCAGCAGGCCGTAGGCGTACTCGCCTTCGATGTGGATGGTCGCACCCTTGATGCCGGCGACATCGCCCGGCGTTTCTTCTTCCACCGTGGCCTTGAAGCCCTTGCGTTCCGCGTACTTGAGGTACTGGCGCAGCAGCATGCTGGCCCAGTCGCAGGCTTCGGTGCCGCCGGCGCCGGCCTGGATGTCGATGAAGCAGTTGAGCGGATCGGCTTCGTGGCGGAACATGCGGCGGAATTCCAGCTCTTCGATGAGCGGGCGCAGCTTTTCGGTTTCGGCTTCGATGGTCAGCAGACCGTCTTCGTCCTGTTCCTCACGGCTCATCTCGTAGAGCTCGGAGTTGTCGGCGAGTTCGGTGGTGAGCTTTTCCAGCGTCAGCACGACGCCGTCCAGCGACTTCTTTTCTTTGCCCAGTTCCTGGGCCTTCTTGGGGTCGTTCCAGACAGCGGGGTCTTCCAGCGAGGCGTTGACAGTCCTCAGACGTTCGTATTTGGCATCGTAGTCAAAGATACCTCCGTAAATCTGCCGCACGTTGCGTCAGATCTTCGAGGGTGTTGCCGATTTGGTTGATGTGTTCTGCTTCCATGGTGTGTCCTTAGTGTTCTTACGAATTAATCCGTGATTTTCTCATGCACGGCGGACACTTCCATGTCTCAGGCATTTATTCCTGCCCCGCAGGGGGGCGCGGGGCAGGAATAAGGCCCAAAGACGGGCAGTTTCAGAAGCTTTCCCACTCGCTTTCATTGGATGTGGTCGCGGCGGCGCGCTTCACGGGGGTGCTGCGGGCCGGTGTGGCAGCGGGCTGGCGCGCGGATGCCAGCGCCGGACGCGCGGCCTGGGGCGCTGCGCGGGGCGTGGACGGGGCGGCGGGCAAGGCGCTCGCGCGCTGGCCCGCACCCGGCTCCAGCTGGAACACGCTGACGACCTGGGACAGGGCCGAGGCCTGGCCTTGCAGCGCGTCGGTGGCGGCCGCCGCTTCTTCGACCAGGGCCGCGTTTTGCTGGGTCATCTGGTCCATCTGGGTGACGGCCTGGTTGATCTGTTCGATGCCGGCGGTCTGTTCGTGGCTGGCGGCCGTGATCTCGCTCATGATGTCGGTGACGCGGCGCACGCTGGTGACGATTTCTTCCATGGTCTTGCCGGCCTGCTCGACCTGGCCGTTGCCTTCCTCGACCTTGCGCACCGAGTCGTCGATCAACTGCTTGATTTCCTTGGCAGCCGAAGCCGAGCGCTGGGCCAGGGTGCGCACTTCCGAGGCGACGACGGCAAAGCCGCGGCCCTGGTCGCCGGCACGGGCGGCTTCGACGGCGGCGTTCAGCGCCAGGATGTTGGTCTGGAATGCGATGGAGTCGATGACGCCGATGATGTCCACGATCTTGCGCGAGGAGGCATTGATGTCAGACATGGTCTGCACCACCTGGCCCACGGCCGCGCCGCCGCGCACGGCGACCTGGGAGGCGACCCCCGCCAGCTGGTTGGCCTGCTGGGCGTTGGCGGCGTTCTGCTTGACGGTGGAGGTCAGCTCTTCCATGGAGGCGGCAGTCTGCTCGAGCGAGCTGGCTTGCTCTTCGGTGCGCACCGACAGGTCCTGGTTGCCCGAAGCGATCTGGCTGCTGGCCGTGGCAATGGAGTCCGTGCCCTGGCGTACCTGACCGACGATCTGCTGCAGGCTGGCGTTCATGTCCTTGAGCGCTTGCATCAGCTGGCCGGTTTCATCCTTGCCATGCACTTCGATGCGGCTGCTGAGGTTGCCTGCGGCGACCTGCTGGGCCAGCTTGACGGCGTTCTCCAGCGGACGCGCGACGATGCGCGCAACGCCCAGTGCCAGGCCCAGGCCCAGCAGCACGGCGCCGATCAGCAGCGCGCTGATCCACCAGCGCGCCGCGGCGTACATGTCGTCGCCCGCGGTGTTGATGGCGTCGGCGCTGGCGTTGTTGATCTTGTCGAGTTCGTCGAGCTTGGCGTTGATGTTGCGGCTGGTTTGCAGCGCATCGCCGCGCAGCAAGGCCGTGGCCTGGTCAGCCTGCTGGTCGCGTGACAGCTGCAGGATTTGCGCCGTCTGCGCCGCATAGCGCTGGAGCTCGGCACCGACTTCGGACAGCAACTGCTTTTCCTGGGGGGTTTTGGCGTACTGGCCATAGGAGGCATGCTGCTTGAGCAGACCGTCCCATTCCTGGGGCATGCTTTTTTCATACACGGCGGCCTCGTCGGGCGTGGCCGACAGCACGTGCTGCATGCTGAGCGAGCGGTAACGCTGTATCTGGTATTTGAGACTTTGCAGCGTGCGCGCGGCGGGCATCGATTGCATTGCCAGATCGGTGCCGGTCTGGTTGACGCGGTCGAGCTGGAACAGCGCAAAAAGCCCGACGCTGGCGGTCAGCACCAGCATCGCGGCAAAGGAGGCCAGCAGCTTGTGGGCCAACTTGAGGTTATGAAAGAACGTCATGGTGAGAGGGGCCGCAGGGTAGGGCGAAGAGAAACAAAGAGAGGGGAATGCCTGGCGAACCCGGATTGGCCGGGGAGGTGCGTGCAAGCTTGCTTCGTTTATCGGAATCCAGACGGAAACCCTTAGGGGATTGCATCGATTTTTCGAAAGAGTTACATATCAGCGCGGTTCTGATTGTTATTCAGCGTGTTTTGGCGCGTATTGGCGCGTATTGCGACTGGGCAAGAGCGCCACAGACCCGCAACAGCATGAAAAAACCCGGCGCGCAGGCCGGGTGGATTGGGGAGGGCGTGGGGTCAGCCGCGCGTGATCGGCACTTCAGCGCCGCGGCCGTAGCTGCCGTACTTGCCCAGTTCCCATTTGGCGATGGCGTTGCGGTGGACTTCATCCGGGCCGTCGGCAAAGCGCAGGGTGCGCGAGATCGCGTAGCCATAGGCCAGAGGGAAGTCGTCGCACATGCCGCCACCGCCATGCACCTGCATGGCCCAGTCGATGACCTGGCAGGCCATGCTGGGAGCGACCACCTTGATCATGGCGATTTCGGTGCGTGCCACCTTGTTGCCGGCGGTGTCCATCAGCCAGGCGGCCTTGAGCGTGAGCAGGCGGGCCATGTCGATCTTGCAGCGGGCTTCGGCAATGCGCTCCTGGGTCACGGTCTGCTGGGCCACGGTCTTGCCGAAAGCGGAGCGCGACGAGGCGCGTTTGCACATCAACTCGAGCGCGCGCTCGGCCAGGCCGATCAGGCGCATGCAGTGGTGAATGCGTCCGGGGCCCAGGCGGCCCTGGGCGATTTCGAAACCGCGGCCTTCGCCCAGCAGGATGTTGGTCACGGGCACGCGCACGTTTTCGAAATACATCTCGACGTGGCCGTGGGGCGCGTCGTCGTAGCCCATGACGTTGAGCGGGCGCACGATGCGGATGCCGGGCGTGTCGGCGGGCACCAGCACCATGCTTTGCTGCGAGTGCTTGGCCGCTTCGGGGTCGGTCTTGCCCATGGTCACGAACACGGCGCAGCGCGGGTCGGCGGCACCGGAAATCCACCACTTGCGGCCGTTGATCACGTATTCATCGCCCTGGCGCTCGATGCGCGTCTCGATGTTGGTCGCATCGCTCGATGCCACGTCGGGCTCGGTCATGGCAAAGGCCGAGCGGATCTGGCCTTCGAGCAGGGGCTTGAGCCAGCGCGCCTTGTTGGCCTCATCGCCGTAGCGGGCAATGGTTTCCATGTTGCCGGTGTCGGGCGCCGAGCAGTTGAACGCTTCCGAGCACCATGGCACGCGGCCCATGATTTCCGCCAGCGGGGCGTATTCCTGGTTGGTGAGGCCCGCGCCTTCGTAGCCCGATGCGGCCGTGCTGTCCACGGGCAGAAACAGATTCCACAGACCCGCGGCCCGGGCCTTGCGCTTCAAGTCCTCGACGGTTTCCAGCGCTGTCCAGCGCTTGCCCGCAGCCGTGTTGGCCGCCAGCTCGGCCGCGTAAACGGCTTCCGCTGGGTAGATGTGCTCGTCCATGAAACGCAGCAGGCGGGCCTGCAAATCCTTGGTTTTGGGCGAGTAGTCAAAGTCCATGGGGTCTCCTTGATGATTTCCACAGGCGCTTCAAGCGCCGCTCTTGCTTGCGAACGACCAGGCCAGTTGGGCCATGGGCCGGGCCGTGTCGCCCGAGGCCTTGGCCTGGGCGCTGGAGGCGGTGCCGGCCTCTACCCGTTTGGCAATGCCTTGCAAGATGGCCGCGATGCGGAACATGTTGTAGGCCAGGTAGAAATTCCAGTCGGGGCGCAGCGCCTCGGGCGTGGTGATGCCGGTGCGCTTGCAATAGCTGCGGATATAGCTTTCTTCATCGGGAATCCCCAGGGCGGCGAGGTCCAGGCCGGCGATGCCGCGGCCCAGCGCGGCAGGGATATGCCAGCTCATGCAGTGGTAGCTGAAGTCGGCCAGGGGGTGGCCCAGGGTCGACAGCTCCCAGTCGAGCACGGCGATCACGCGCGGCTCGGTGGGGTGGAACATCAGGTTGTCGAGCCGGTAGTCGCCATGCACGATGGAGACATGGGCGGCGTCGCGTGCGCTGGCCGGCATATGGGCCGGCAGCCAGGCCATCAACTGGTCCATCTCGGGGATGGGCTGGGTGACCGAAGCCAGGTATTGCTTGCTCCAGCGGCCGATCTGGCGATCGAAGTAATTGCCGGGCTTGCCGTAGTCGGCCAGGCCGCGGTCGGCGAATTTCACCGAATGCAGCGCGGAGATCACGCGGTTCATCTCGTTATAGATGGCGGCGCGTTCGTCGGGCGTCATGCCCGGCAGCGACTGGTCCCACAGTACCCGGCCTTGCATGCACTCCATGACGTAGAACGCGCGGCAGATCACCGACTCGTCTTCGCACAGCGCAAACATGCGCGGCACGGGAACGTCGGTGCCGTACAGCCCCTTCATCACCGCAAACTCGCGCTCGATCGCATGGGCCGACGGCAGCAGCTTGGCCACCGGTCCCGGCTTGGAGCGCAGCACATAGCTTTGGCTGGGCGTGATCAGCTTGTAAGTGGGGTTGGACTGTCCCCCCTTGAACATTTCGACACTCAGCGGTCCGGCAAAACCGTCCAGGTGGCGCGAAAGCCATTCCGACAGGGCGGCGGTGTCAAACGCGTGTTGCTCGGAGACGGGGCGTGTGCCTACAAAGTGGTCGAAAGTGCTCATGGGTCAGAGGGTCCTTGTCGTCAGTTGTCGGTTTCCGCAATGCGCATCAAGGCGGGCCGGTTGCGCACCACCAGGCCGCCTGGCTCGATGCGTATGGTTTCTTCGCGCTCCATGGACTTGAGTTCCTGGTTCACCCGCTGGCGTGAGGCGCCCAGCAACTGGGCCAGCTCCTCCTGTGCCAGCTGCAGGCCTATGCGTATTTCCTGTCCATCGGACAGGCTGGGCACGCCGTAGCTGCGCACCAGGTGCAGCAACTGTTTGGCCAGCCGCGCGCGCAAGGGCAGGGTGTTGAGGTCTTCCACCAGGCCATAGAGCTGGCGTATGCGCCGTGCCTGCAGGCGCAGCATGGCTTCCGAGAACTCGGCGTGGGTCGCGAGAATCTTCTTGAAGTCCGCCTTGGAGACGCACAGGATGGTGCTCTCCCCATGCGCGTAGGCATCGTGGGTGCGCCGGTCGCCGTCGAAGATGGAAACATCCCCGAACCAGATGCCCGGCTCCACATAGGTCAGCGTGATGAGCTTGCCCGAGATAGAGGTTGAACTCACTCGCACCGCGCCCTTGGCACAGGCAATCCACTCTTCGGGCGGCTCGCCACGCGCACTGATGAGCGAGCCATCCTTGTACCGTTTGACGTATGCGCATCGAAGTATGTCGTGCCTGAGGGAAGGTGAAAGAGAGCTAAACCAGCGACCTGAGTTGATCGCTTCTCGTTCTTCGATAGTAAGAATCGGGTCGTCCATGGCCTGTCTTTTTCGTGACTGATGACAGACTGATTGTCGCGTGCGGGACGGCCTTCGTATGTATTGGTCTTCCCTGGCTTGTCGCATGGGTGTCTGGCTGGGCCTGAAGCACTGGACATGGGGCTTGCCGGAGTGCAAAAAACGCAGCCCGGGGCCTGCCATTCAGACGCCGCGGCGCGGGGCTCATAACAGGGCTTGAAAGTGGCCCGAAAATGACGCAGCATGCTGTACAGAACCTTGTGTGCCAAAATTCAATCCCTCGGGGGAAATTATTTGTGAAAATTTGTTGCACATTCGGAGGGGCAGGCCTCTTCGCGTTGTCCCTGACGGCGTCCGCGCTGTCTCTGGGCCAGAGCCAGGGCCACGTGGTACTAGGCGCACCCCTGGATTTGGTGTTCCAGCTTCAGCCGGAAGCTGGACAGGATGCAGCCGCTTCCTGCGTGAATGCTTCGCTGCAGCTCGGTGACCGCCGCATCGACGGTGGGCGCGTTTCTGTCACGCCGCTGCCGTCACGGGACGGTCAACCCGCTGCCGTGCGGGTACGCGCTTCGGTCACGGTCGATGAGCCGGTGGTGGTGGTGCAAGTCTCCGCTGGCTGTCAAGGCCGGGTTTCGCGCAGTTATACGTTTTTTGCGGAGCTGCCCGAAGCTGCTCCCCGCAGCGCCATGCCTGTCGATCTGGCAAAGCTGAGCTCCGCGCCCGTGGTGGCGGCCACTGCTGCGGGCACTGCGTTGTCGCCCGCGACGGCTGAACCCCGCCGCACGCCCCCTGCCGCAGTGTCAAAACCGGCGCCCGCCCCCCGTGCGCCGGTGAAGGTGGCGCCGCCCAAACAGCCCCCCAAGGCCGTTGTCAAACCCCCCGCACCCGCGCCTGCGCCTGCGCCTGCGCCAGTGCCCGCGCCCGCTGTTGCAGCGACGCAGCCACCACAGCCCGAATCGCGCTTGCGCATGGAGCCGCTCGAAGCCTGGTCAGGCCCGACCGCCGCTGGCGCCAGCCCGGGCACCAAGCCCCATAGCGATGCCGATGCCGCGGCCCAGCCGCCGGCAGCCTCGGCGGCGGATGCTGCGGCCAGGGAGCCCGCCGATGCGCGGGTCCAGGCGCTGGAAGCACAAATGCTGGCGCTCAAGGCCCGCGAGGTCAGCCAGAACGCCAGCTTGACGCAAATGCGCAGCGAACTGGCCGCCTTGCAGGCCCGCGACGAAGGCAGCATCTGGACCATTCCCTTGCTGGCTGCCCTGGCGATTGCGCTGGCGGCATTGGGCTGGCTGCTGCTGCGTTTGCGCGGACTGGCACAAAATCCCCAGCAACAGGCATGGCTGCATTCGGTGGATGCGAGCCTGCGTGCGAGCGGTGGCGCGCAGGAGCCGGTGGCGAGCAACCCGTTCGAAGCGGCCGGTGCGCAAGAGCATGTAACGACGCTGGCCGGCACCGAGATGCCGCCTGCACCCGCCGCCGTCCATGAGGAAAGCGCAGCGCCCGACTTCGGGCCGGCGACGCTTCTGGCCGCGCCCGTCGTTGCCGCGGCCCCCCGGGTGCGCGATGTGGTCAAGCCCGAAGAGCTGATGGATGTGCGCCAGCAGGCGGAATTCTTCACTTCGGTGGGCGAGTACGAGCAAGCGATTGCCGTGATGCGCAAGCACATTGCGCAGCACGAGGATTCGTCGCCGCTGGCCTATCTGGAGTTGCTGGGTCTGTTCTACCAGCTCAGCCGCAAAAACGAATTCGATGCCTTGCGCGCGCAGTTCGAGCAGCACTTCGCAGCCCGGGTGCCCGACATGGCCCAGTTTGCCCAGCGCGGCAAGTCGCTGGAGCATTACACCGAATTGCTGGCCACCATCGAAGCCCTGTGGCCTACCGATGAAGTGGGCGATCTGCTGGAAAGCTATCTGTTCCGCCACCAGGGCCCCGACAGCGGTGTGCTGTTCGACCTGGCGGCTTTCGACGACCTGCTGCTGTTGCAAGCCGTGGCCCGCACCACGCCGGCCGCTGCACGCGGCAATTTGAATGCACGGCTGCGCACCACGCCGGCGGTGGCCCCTGTCGACCAGGTGCAGGCCACCCCTGTGGCGGCGGCCGGCGCCGGCCTGGCACTGGCCGACGAGCCCTGGGCCACGCTGGAGAAGAATGCGGCAGCACCGGCGCTGGTGAACGTGCCTCTGATGCCAGAGTTGGATCTGGAAATTCCATCGCGCTTTGATGTGCCCGACGGCGCGTTTGCGCGCTCGAGTCCCCTGAATGACGGTGCCGCCGACATGCCCGCAGCCTCGCCTTTGCTGGACATTGACTTGAGCGATGTCGGTCGCCTGGCGCCACTGGATTTGCCCAAAGTCGAGCCCTTGCCGTTTGATGCGCTGGAGTTCCCCAGCTGGACGGTCGCAGCGCCCGCTGATGACCAGGCCGTGGGTTTCAATGCGCGCGATCCCAAGCGCCCTATGTCTGTCGACCTGGAGCTCGAGCCCTGGGATCAGGATGCGCCGGAGAGCATTTTCACGGCCCTGAACTCGGCGCGCACAGCGCTGGTGGCGCCGCCGTCCGCCGAGGCGAATGCCGGCAAGCCCAAGCCAGACGACGACAAGGGCCCCAAGTCGCCGCGCTGAGACCTTGAGCAGCTTCTACCGCAACGGGCCCGTACAGGGCCCGTTGCGCTTTCAGCGCCAGAAATTCATCAGCTGCTGTGCTGTGGCTTCAGGGTCTTGGGCGGTGACCAGGGCGCGGACCACGGCGATGGAGCCGGCGCCGGTGGCCAGCACCTCGGGGAACTGCTCCGCACCGATGCCGCCAATCGCCACCAATGGGTATTGCCCCATCAATCGCACATAGGCCGCAAGCCGCGCCACGCCCTGGGGGGCTGTGGCCATGCGCTTGAGCGTGGTGGGAAACACCGCACCCAGGGCGATGTAGCTGGGCCGCACCCGCTGGGCGCGCTGCATTTCCGCATAGCCGTGGGTGCTGACACCCAGACGCAGACCGGCCGCGCGGATGGCGTCCAGATTCTGGCCTTGCATGGCGTCCAGGTCTTCCTGGCCCACGTGCACGCCGTAGGCGCGCGCATCGATCGCGGCCTGCCAGTGGTCGTTGATGAACAACAGGGCGGATGTGCCCTGCACCGCCGCCACCGCGGCCTCGACTTCCTGGCGGATGGCGACCGGGTCTTCCGACTTGAAGCGCAACTGCACCGTCGGCACGCCGGCGCGGGCCATGCGGCCCACCCACTGCGCATCGGGCAGCACGGCGTACAGGCCCAGCGCCTGGGGGCAGGCGGCAAAAGCCGGGGGCGAGGCTGCGTCGGCCGGGATCAGGCCGAAGTCGCGGCCGTCGTCAGGCCAATGCGACGCATCGAAGTGCCCGTTGCGTTCCGTCTGCGCCTGCCAGGCGCATGCCAGGCATTCGGCGTCGACCGCGATGAAGCCCAGTTGAGCGCAGGCCTGCAGCGCCGCGAGGTAGGCGGGCTCGCTGCGGGTCGCGGGCGGCACGGGCTGGGGCGGCAGCGCGCTGCGGTCGCTGCCTTCGGGAGTGAACGCCGCGGCATGGTGATCCAGGATGGACCGGGCCAGGGTGTCGATATGGGTCGTGGTCATGGCGTGGTCCATCAAGGCTTGTCGTGGTGCCAGAACGGCGTGCCCAGCACCGGCGTGCTGGGTTGGGCTGACTGCTGCTCGGCCATGGCCCCCGCATGCCAGGCCGCACGGCCCGCATGCGTGGCGTCGGCGAAGGCGCCGGCCATGGCCACCGGGTCTTGCGACAAGGCCACGGCGGTGTTGAGCAGCACGCCGTCAAAGCCCCATTCCATCACCTGGCAGGCGTGGGACGGACGGCCCAGGCCGGCGTCGACGATCATCGGCACCGTCAGGCGTTCGCGCAGCGTCTGCAGTGCATAGGGGTTGACCGGACCGCGGCCCGTGCCGATGGGCGCGGCCCAGGGCATGACGGCCTGGCAGCCCACATCGACCAGGCGCTGGCACAGCACCAGATCTTCGGTGCAGTAAGGCAGCACCTGAAAACCGTCCTTGATCAGAATCGATGCGGCTTCGACCAGATTGAGCGTGTCGGGCTGCAGCGTGTAGTCGTCGCCGATGAGTTCGAGCTTGATCCAGGGCGTGTCGAACACTTCACGCGCCATCTGGGCGGTGGTCACGGCCTCCTGGATGCTCAGGCACCCCGCGGTGTTGGGCAGCACCGGCACGTCCAGGCGGCGCAGCAGTTCCCAGAAGCTCGCGCCGGTCTCCGCCGCCTGGCTGCCCTGGCGGCGCAGCGAAGCGGTGAGCATGGCCGGGCGCGAGCGCTTGACGGCTGCTTCGAGCACGGCCGGCGACGGGTAGCGCGAGGTGCCCAGCAGCAGACGGCTGTGAAAGGTCTGACCGTACAGGACCAGCGGATCGGTGCTGGCTGGGGCTTCGGTGGAGGAGGACATGGCTGTGTTCATCTGCGGCAAATTCGGTGAAATGAGGGAGCGGGCTCAGCCGCCGGTCACGGGCGACACGACTTCCACGCGATCGCCTTCCTGCAAGGCCTTGGCCGCGTATTGCGTGCGCGGCACAAACAAGGTGTTGACGGCCACGGCATAGGGGGGGAGCAAGGCCTGCTGGGCCAGTGCGTCAGCCAGGCTCGCGCCTTCGGGCAGGGCCAGCGGCTGTTGGTTCAGAAGAATGTTCATGGTGGGCAAGGAAATAAGGCACTCACTGGTGCACGGCCACGTCGAAGTCGCGGGCCAGCGGGCAATCGCCTGTGGTGAGAAGCTCCAGCACCACGTCCAGCATGGCGGGCGAAATCATGAAGCCGTGGCGGTACAGGCCGTTGACTTCGAGCACGCGTTCGGACAGGCGGCGCACGGCGGGAAGATTGTCGGGCAGGGTGGGGCGGCACTGGACGGAGAGCTCCACGATCCGCGCTTCGGCAAAGCCCGAGTGCACGGTGTAGGCCGCGCTCAGCAGCTCCAGCGTCGAACGCACGCTGGCGGGCGACATGTCGTCGGATTCGATCTCGGTGGCGCCGATCACGAACAAATGGTCTTCCTTGGGCGCGATGTACAGCGGGTAGCGTGGATGCACCAGGCGCGTGGGACGCTGCAGCGTGACTTCGGGCGCATGTACGCGCAGCACTTCGCCGCGCACGCCGCGCAGCTGCGGCCAGGCCGTGCGTGCGCCCAGGCCGCGGCAGTCGAGCACCCAGCCGGGCTGACCAGCACTGCCCGGCGCGAAGTCACTCAACTCGCGCGGCGTTTCCCAATGCATTTCCACGCCCAGGCGCGTGAGCGTCGCCAGCAGCGCGGCCAGCAACTGTCGGTTGTCGAGCTGGCCTTCACCGGGCAGGTAGACGCCCTGGCTGAAGCGGTGGGTGGTGGCCGGCTCGATGTCGTGCAAGGCCTGGCCCGACAGCGTCTGCAAGGCCGGCAAGGAAGGGTTGATGCGGCGGTTCTTGTCGAACAGCGCGCACAGGCGCTGGGCATCGCTCGCATCCTGGCGGTGCCACAGCACCAGCGTGCCGTTCTGCTGGAAGAACACCGGGGCGTCGAGCTCGGCAATGATTTGCGGCCAGCGGTTCAACGCGTGCTGGCCCATGCGGACCACGCCGGGCTCGGTCACGGCCGACTCGGCCAGGGGCGCGAGCATGGCAGCGGCCACGCGGGCGGCTGCGCCGTCGGCTTGCGGGCCATGGGCGTCGTACAGCGCAATCTGGTGACCCTGGCGTGCGAGCGCGCAGGCCAGCAGCCGGCCCATGAGGCCGGCGCCCAGAATGGCGATACGGGAAGAAGGTTGAAGGCAAGGCATGGGAAATCCCGTCGATGAGTCCCGTCGAAATACGGCTGGGACAAAAAAGGCGTGACCACGCTTTGCAGGAAACTCCCCACGCCAGTATGACCTGGATCGGGTAGCGGGGCGGCAGGCCCCAGGGTGTTTCTCAGTCGCACACTGGCCGCTGCGGTTGCCGAGGGCAACCGGGCCGACAGTGGGACACCCCTGTTTCGTCCGTTCAGACAGAATTACAGCACAAGCCGGGTGACCACGGCGGACATGCCTACATGGGCCATAATTTTCGTATGACAACCCATACTCCGGCGGACCTGCCTGACGCCGCTTCCGAACGCCCCGCGCGCTACCTGCGCGTTCTCTCCATCGCCGGCTCGGACAGCGGCGGCGGTGCCGGCATCCAGGCCGACCTCAAGACTTTCAGCGCCCTGGGCTGCTACGGCATGACGGCCATTGCGGCCATCACGGCGCAGAACACCTGCGGCGTGCGCGCCATCCATGGCATTCCGGCCGAGATGCTCAAGGCCCAGATCGATGCCGTGGTGCAGGACATCGGCGTCGACGCCGTGAAGATCGGCATGCTCGCATCGCCCGAGACCGTGCGCGTGGTGGCCGATGCCATCCGCCAATACCAGCTGCCGCATGTGGTGCTGGACCCGGTGATGGTCGCCACCAGCGGCGACCGCCTGATCGCCACGGAAACTTCCGATGCGCTGGTGCGCGAGCTGTTTCCGCTGGTCGAGCTGGTGACGCCCAATCTGGACGAAGCGGGCTGGCTGCTAGGACAGCGCATTGAAGGCATCGAGGCGCTCGAAGGCGCGGCGCGGCAATTGCTGGCGCTGGGCGCGCCCGCCGTGCTGCTCAAGGGCGGCCACCTGTCCGGCGACTGGGTGGTGGACCTGCTGGCCGAGCGCGAGGCCCCCAGCCTGCGGCTGGAATCGGCGCGCATCGTGACCCATAACGGCCACGGCACGGGCTGTACCTTGTCGTCGGCGATTGCCGCCGAGCTGGCCGGGGGCGCCACATTGCCCCAGGCCGTGACCAGCGCGCGCGCTTACATCCTGGGCGCGATCGCGGCCGGGGCCGATGTGCGCACCGGCAGCGGCCACGGCCCGCTGAACCACGGCTATGCGCCGCGGGTGCAGAAGGTAATCAGGCCCCCCCTGAGCCGCTGACGCCCTGGGCGGGCCCCGTCTTCCCCCTGAGGGGGATGGCAGCCTCGGTGCGGGGGGCCCTTCCTCGCAGCCTCCTTGCTGAGCTACGCCAGTTGCAGAGGCTGTGCGCTGCACCTGGGACGAAACACCTGCTCCGTTGGGCTTACCAGCCCCAGCCCAGTCGCTTGGCGATCCAGCCCTGCTGGCCGTTCTCACGGCGCACCTGGGCCCAGCCGCCGGACTTCTTGAGCGTGCGCACGACTTCGTGTTGCTCGAGCTTGGCCACGCGTTGGTACTTTTCACCCGGGCCCGAGCGCAGGTTGGCGGAGCGGGCGGTGATGACCATGTGCGGTGTCTTGCTCGTCAGCGGCGCGTGCACCCAGCCCAGGCTGGATTCGAAATCGCGGACCTTGAGCCATTTGCCCTGGCGCTGCGTGACCTGCAGCGGATAGCCCCGGCCCAGTTCCCACAGCGTGGCCGAGCGGGTATGGGGCTTTTCGCGCACATTGACCGTATTGCCTTGGATGCTGACAAATTCCGGGGCTGCGCTGGCTGCCGTGGGAAGCAGCAAGGCGGTTCCCAAAGCCAGGCCGGCAGCGGCGACGAAATGCGAGAGACGGCGGGACAAAGACAGCACGGCAACAGCTCCTATCGAGAAACGTCAAAGCCTGTCAGAGCCCTGGCCAGGTGTCGAAGTTCCAGCGGATCATCAAAAAGTGAGCGTGAAACCCTGATATTGCCGTGAATTTCTGAATTTCTACTCGAAATTGTCAGCGCATATCAACAGTGTCTGCTATTGAATTGATAGTTTCTGGACACCCATGCTCTGTCGCATCTTTGCGCAGGTCTGTGGCCTGCGCGCAAAAGATCTGTGAATGCAGGCCTTTGAGGCATTGGGGAAAGCCCGTGATTGCGCGGCTTTGCCGGTCAGAATGCCGCGAAAAACCCTGCGCGCGAGTACTTATGGATACTTTTGTTACTGCTTCTAGGCGGGCTCTGTGCGGGCACCGTGCGCCAGTTCCGAAGGGCGCGTCGCCCAGGACAGGCCAAAGCACAACAGCAGGGTCGGCAAGGCCGAGCCGAAGGCCGTGGTGATCTGGGGCAGCAGGTGGAAGAATGCAATGCCTGCCAGCCACAAGCCCACGGCCGGCCAGTGCACGCCGGCGGCCTGCTGCAGGCGCTGCGCCACCGGAGTGCCGAAAGCCAGCCGGCCGAGGATCACGCCAAATAGCGGCACGAACACCGAACTCAGCAACAGCAGGAAGGGCTCCAGGCTGTGCATGGGCAGCACCAGGGCCAGGGCCGTGCTGAGCGCGGCCACCAGCAGCCCCCAGCGGCGTACGCTCCAGCGCGGCAGCAGGCTGTGGCTGGAAACGGCTGCGGAGTAGGCGTCGCCATAGGCATTGTCGATTTCGTCGAGCAGGATCAGCGACAGCGCAATCAGACCGCCCTGGGCCAGCAGCAGGGCCGTGACCAGGTTTTCACTGGGCAGCGTCAGCGCCACCAGCACGCCCAGCGCATAGCACCAGATATTGGCCAGGGCATAGCCCAGCCAGGTGCCGCGCAGCGCGCCCTGGCTGGTCTTGCCGTAGCGCGCATAGTCGGCCACCAGCGGCAGCCAGGAAATGGGCATGGCAATCACCAGGTCCAGCGCGCCCATCACGCCCATGCCGCCTTCGCCGCGGCGGCTCCACAGCTGTGCCCAGCCTTGTGCCTGGGCCATGTGGGCAAACTGCCAGCTCAGCCACAGCAGCGACAGCAACACCAGCGGCAGCGCGATGCGCGAGATGATGCGGCGCACCAGCGTCACCATGGAGCCGCTGATCAGCAGCATCACCACGCCGCCCCACAGCAGCGTGGCCAGCACCGGCGCATAACTGGCGCTCAGGCCGGCGCTTTGCTGGACTATGGCCACCGTGGCGTCGCGCATCACCACCAGCTCGAACGTTCCCCAGCCCAGCAATTGCACGATGTTCAGCAATATGGGCAGGCGCGCAAAACGCCGGCCATAGACGGCATGCATCAAGCCGGCGCTGGCCAGGCCGCTGTCGCAGCCGATTTTTGCAACCCAGCCCAGCAGGCCGGCGCCCAGCAGCGAGCCCGCGACAATCGCCAGCAGCGCTTGCTGCGTGCCCATGGCGGGCACCAGATAGGCCCCCATTTGCATCACCAGCAGGCCTACGCCCAGGCTGAACCACAGCGAGGCATGGTCGTGCCACTGGAATACGCGCTGGCTGGCCGCGACGGGGGACAGCGCCTCGTTGGGGGTGCGCGCCGATGCGGCTGATGCGGGGGATGAAGACATGCAAGCTCCGGACAAGGCAGCGCGCCAGCGGCTGCCCGCCCGCATGGCCTGGCCATGCCAGGCGGCGGGCCTGGAGGCTTGGCCGGCGCAGAAAGGGTCTGCCAGCCTGCGCTGGGCGTCTGGCGTGGCGGGTGCTGCCGGGACGGGCCCGGCCAGCGCCGCGATTGTGCCAGACCGGGGCGCCGCCGCCGCTCAGGCTTCGTGCGGGGGCCGCGGGTCTTGCACCGGCGGCGTGGTCACGGGGCTCTGGGGTGGGTCGCCAATGGGCTTTTCTTCGGGCAGTTCAATCGGTGGCGGGGGCTGGGTGGGCGGGGTGGTGGGGTGTTGGCGGTGCATGGCGGATCATCCTGGGTTGCGCTGGGCGGGAAGCGATGCCTGTAAACGATGCAGCACCCCAAGGAAAAAGCAAGGGCGAAATGAAACTGATTGAAACTCTTGGGCCTTGTTCGTCAGCTGCGACGCGCATCTGATAGAACAGACACATTGGCTACGATACGTAATTGATCATTGCGTGATCGATAAAAATGAGGGGAGAAAAGCGTGAATTACGAGTTTGAGCGCCGCGCCGTCGCTTTCTTGAAGCGCATTGAGGGCATGACGCCCTGCAGTTCGCGACAGCAGGCCTACGAGAGTTTGCTCGCGCACTGGCATGCCGTGGAGTCTTGTTACCTGGAAGACAAGGCGGCTCTGGATGCCTTGTTGCGCAAGAAGATGACGCCCGAGAACGACTGGCATTGTCTGGACTGCAATCCCTGCTACTGGCAAAGCCCCAAGGCCCCGGAAATACGCGTCTACATCCATGACGACGGGTCCATCGTCATACAGCGGCTGGGCGGGTCGCGCGACGGCGGGATTCTGTTCGCGCTGAACTCGGCCACCCCGGCGTTTGCGTCCCTGCACGAGCCGGACAGCGCCGGCTTGGCCCATGCGGCGCATGCCACCGTGTGCCCACCTTCCTTGCTCTCCAAGATGTGAGTGCTGGGCGCCCATGAAAAATGCCCCCCCCACGCTTGCTCGCTTCGCGTAGCCGCTGCCCCCCTAGGGGGCGTTTTTCATCTTGGGGCGGCCCGGCGATGAAAAAAGCGGCCGAAGCCGCTTTTTTTCATGCCGTGGACAGCGCGCAGGGCGCTGTCAGGACTTACTCGACCTTGGCCTTGGCGCGCAGGCCTTCCTGGAACTGCATCAGCTTTTGTTGTTGCAGTTGCTGGGCCACTTGCGGCTTGACTTCCTCAAGCTTGGGCAACTCGGCCTGGCGTGTGTCGTCCAGGCGGATCACGTGCCAGCCGAACTGGCTCTTGATAGGCGTCTGGGTGTAGGCGCCTTTCTTCAGCTTGATCATGGCTTCGGTGAACTCGGGCACATAGCTGTTGGCATTGGCCCAGTCGAGGTCGCCGCCGCGTGCGCCCGAACCGGTGTCCTTGGACTGCTTCTTGGCCATTTCGGCGAAGTTGCCGCCCTTTTTGAGCGAAGCGATGATGGCCTTGGCTTCGGCTTCCGTGGGCACCAGGATGTGGCTGGCACGGTATTCCTGGCCTTGGTTGGCGGCCACGAACTTGTCGTATTCAGCCTTGATTTCCGCGTCGGTGACGGGGTTCTTCTTCTGGAAGTCTTCGAACAGTTCGCGGATCAGAATGGTCTGGCGGGCCAGTTCCATTTGCGACTTGTAGTTGGGCGATGCTTCAAGGCCCAGGCGGTTGGCTTCCTGCATGAAGACTTCGCGGGCGATGACTTCTTCCTTGATCTGGCTTTCGACCTCGGGCGACATGGGGCGGCCGGAGCGCTCGATCTGCTGCTTGAGCACTTCAACGCGCTCCTTGGGAACGGGCTTGCCGTTGACGATGGCCAGGTTTTGGGCCGAGGCACCCAGGGCCACAGTGCCCAAAACGGCAGCCGTCACCAGGCTGGACAAGAACTTTTTATTCATGCGAAATCCCGAAAGAAAAAGAGAACGTTTTGTTGGAACAACGTTGACATGCCCGCTGGGGCATGCATTTAGTCAAAGCACTTCAATGGCGATGGCATGAACACCTTGGTCAATGAAGTCTTGCAGCGCATCATACACAAGGCGATGGCGTGCCACGCGGGACTTGGCGGCAAATTCCGGGGCCGCGATGCGTACCCGAAAATGCGTGCCGAAGCCGCTGTCGTTGGCGCCCACATGGCCGGCATGCTGGGCGCTTTCGTCTATCACTTCCAAGTGTGTCGGTGCCAGGCGCTGGCGCAGTGCGGCTTCCATGGCCGCGGCGCTGATGGGGGGCAGGTTGCTCATGGCTGGCCGTCCTTGGTGACCGTGCCGTCTTCCTTCATGTAGCGGCCCAGGAACAGTGCCTGGCCGATCACGAACACCAGCATCAGACCCATGCCGCCGAACAGCTTGAAGTTGACCCAGGTATTGGTGTCGAAGTGAAACGCAATCCACAGGTTGAGTGCGCCCATCACGGCGAAAAATGCGGTCCAGGCCCAGTTGAGCTTGAGCCAGACGGGGTCGGGCAGTTGCAGTTGCGCACCCATGACCGAGCGCAGCAGGTTCTTGCGAAACAGCAACTGGCCCAGCAGCAGGGCGCTGCCCATGAGCCAGTACAGCACCGTGGGCTTCCACTTGATGAAGGTCTCGCTTTCGGCGAGCAAGGTAGCGCCGCCAAACAGCACGATCACGCCCAGGCTGACCCATTGCATGGGCTCGACCCGGCCGTTGCGCAAGCGCAGGTAGATGATTTGCAGCACGGTGGCCACAATCGCCACGGCCGTGGCCGTGTAAATACCCCAGACCTTGAAGGCGACAAAGAACAGGATGATGGGGAAGAAGTCGATCAGTAATTTCATGGGGCCTGCAAGCCAGAGGAAGAAAAAGGCGGGGCGGAGTGGTTCAGGATGCGTCGGAAGAGAAATCCAGCGAAGCCGAGTTCATGCAGTAGCGCAGGCCCGTGGGGCGTGGACCGTCTTCGAACACATGGCCCAGATGGGCGCCGCACTGGGCGCAGACGGTTTCGGTGCGGCTCATGCCGTGGCTGTGGTCGACGATTTCACGGATGGCGCCGGGAATGGCCTGCGAAAAGCTGGGCCAGCCGCAGCCGGCGTCGAATTTGGTGTCGGCGTTGAACAGCTTGCTGCCGCAGCAGATGCAGTGGTAGCTGCCGTCGGCCCAGTGCTGCTCGTATTTGCCGGTGTAAGGGCGCTCGGTGGCGGCGTGGCGTGTGACCTGGTAGGCACCGGGCTCGGCACCTTTTTCCTGCAGCACGGCATGCCACTGCGCGTCGGTTTTCTGGATGGGGAAGCTCATGATGAACAGCTGATGGCAATGGACGAAGCCCATTCTGGCGCAAATCCGGCCCACTGGGCGTGTTCGGGATGGTCGTCATAGGGTCGTTCGAGCACGTCCTGCAGCTGGCGCAGCACGCTGAAGTCGCCTTGCTCGGCCGCGCGGATGGCCAATTCGCCCAGGTGGTTGCGCAGCACAAAGCGCGGGTTGCTCTGGCGCATGCCCGCGGCCGCCACGCCGGCATCGGCGTGCACCAGCAGCGCGGAGTAGGCCTGCAGCCAGGCGTCCCAGCCTTCGCGGTCGAGGAACAGGTCGCGCACGGGCGTGAAATTGCCCGAAGCCACGGCCTCGGTCAGGCGCAGCCAGAACACCGTGTAATCCACGCGGCCTGCGGCCAGCAGGCCCAGCAGTTGTTCGACCAGCGCGCCGTCGCTTTCGCTCAGCTGCACGCTGCCCTGGCGATTGGCCAGGCCGAGCTTGGCGCGCATGCGCTCGAGGAAGGCCACGGCATACACCGTCTTGTAGCGCTCCAGGGCGGCCAGCGCCGCATCCTTGCTCTCGATCAGCGGCATCAGGGCCTGGGCCAGGCAAAACAGGTTCCAGTAGGCGACCTGGGGCTGGCGGTTGAAGGCATAGCGGCCCTGGGCGTCGCTGTGGTTGCAGATGTGCTGTGGGTCGAAGGTGTCGAGGAACTGGAACGGGCCGTAGTCAATGGTCAGCCCGAGGATGCTCATGTTGTCGGTATTCATCACGCCGTGGCAAAAGCCCACGGCCTGCCAGTGCGCGAGCATGACGGCCGTGCGCTCGGCCACGGCCTGCAGCAGGCCGGCGTAGGCATTGGCGCCCGCGGGCGGGTGGCTGCGGCAGGCGGGGTAGTAGCGATCTATCACGTAGTCGGCCAGCGCGCGCAGCTCGGGCTGCATGTCTCGCGCGGCGAAGTGCTCGAAATGGCCGAAGCGCACGAAGCTGGGCGCCAGCCGCGTGACCACGGCCGCCGTTTCCTGGGTTTCGCGCTGCACCGGCTGGGGCGATCCCGTGACGCACAGCGCACGCGTGGTGGGAATGCCCAGCGCGTGCATGGCTTCGCTGCACAGGAATTCACGGATGCTCGAACGCAGCACGGCCCGGCCGTCGCCACCGCGCGAGTAAGGCGTGCGGCCCGCGCCCTTGAGCTGAATTTCTATGTTCTGCCCGGTTTCTCCGAGCAGGATGGCGCGGCCGTCGCCGAGCTGGCCGGCCCAGACACCAAACTGGTGGCCGCTGTAGACCGTGGCCATGGGTTGGCTGCCCGGCAGTAACTGGTTGCCGGTCAAGGCCTGCAAGGCCTCGTCGCTGTCCAGCCAGCCGGGCGGCAGGCCCAGCCATTGGGCGGCGCTGGCGCTCACGCCGACCCAGTGCGGGCGCGGCAGCGGCGTGGGCTGCAGGGCGGTGAAGAACGCCGGGCCCAGCGCGGAAAAACCGGGCTGCCAGTCCCAGTCGGGGCGATTGGCAGGGGCGGTGGCGGGGCTGGCGGTGTCGGTCTCGTTCATGGCTGGCATTGTCGCCCAGCATGGACGCCCACAGGCGGGCCGGGGCATCGCCGTGCATCGTCAAAAAAGTCCGCTTTTGCGCAGCCGCATTGGTGACAGCCCGCAGACGCAGCTCCCAGGCGGCGCGGTAGGATGGTTGGACAAACTATTACACCGAAGGAGCACTCTTCATGCTGGGACTGATGCAAAGCCAACCGTTGCTGATTTCGTCGCTGATCGATTTTGCGGCCCGCCACCACGGCGATGCACAAATTGTTTCTCGCCGTGTCGAGGGTGACATCCATCGTTATACCTACCGTGATCTGTCGGCCCGCTCCAAGCAGCTGGCCAACGCGATCGAGGCGCTGGGTCTGGCGCAGGGTGAGCGCGTGGCCAGCCTGGCCTGGAATGGCTACCGCCACATGGAGATGTATTTCGGCGTGAGCGGCTCGGGCCGGGTGTTGCACACCATCAATCCGCGCCTGCATCCGGACCAGATCGCCTGGATCGTCGGCCATGCCGAAGACCGCGTGCTGTGCTTCGACACGACGTTCCTGCCCATCGTGAAAGCCATTCACGACAAATGCCCCACGGTCCAGAAATGGGTGCTGCTGTGCGACGCCGACAAGCTGCCGGCAGATACCGGCATTCCAGGCCTTTGCAGCTACGAAGACTGGATTGGCGGCCATTCCACCGACTACATCTGGCCCCAGTTCGACGAGAACACCGCGTCCAGCCTGTGCTACACCAGCGGTACCACGGGCAACCCCAAGGCCGCGCTGTACAGCCATCGCTCGACCACGCTGCACGCCTATGCGGCGGCCTTGCCCGACGTCATGGGCCTGTCGGCGCGCGATTCGGTGCTGCCGGTGGTGCCCATGTTCCACGTCAATGCCTGGGGCGTTCCCTACTCGGCAGCGCTCACCGGCGCCAAGGTGGTGTTCCCCGGCCCGGCGCTCGACGGCAAGTCGCTGTATGAATTGATGGAAGCCGAAGGCGTGACCTATGCGGCCGGCGTGCCCACGATCTGGCAGATGCTGCTGGGTTATATGCAGCCCAACGGGCTACGCTTCAGCACGCTCAAGCGCACGGTGATCGGCGGCTCGGCCTGCCCGCCGGCCATGATCACCACCTTCCAGGACGTTTTCGGTGTCGAAGTGCTGCACGCCTGGGGCATGACCGAAATGAGCCCGCTGGGCACGCTGTGCACGCTCAAGAACAAGCACCTGGAGCTGCCCGCCGACGAGAAGATGAAGATCCTGCAAAAGCAGGGCCGGGCCATCTACGGCGTGGACATGAAGATTGTCAACGAGCTGGGCCAGGAGCAGCCCTGGGATGGCAAGAGCTATGGCGACCTGCTGGTGCGCGGGCCCTGGATCATCGACAGCTACTTCAAGGGCGAGGGCACGCCGCTGGTCTACGACGAACAGGGCCGGGGCTGGTTCCCCACGGGCGACGTGGCCACCATCGACGCCGACGGCTTCATGCAGATCACCGACCGCAGCAAGGACGTGATCAAGTCCGGCGGCGAATGGATCAGCTCCATCGATATCGAGAACATCGCCATGGCCCACCCGGCCGTGGCCATGGCGGCCTGCATTGGCATGTTCCATCCCAAGTGGGACGAGCGGCCCATCGTGGCCGTGGCGCTCAAGGCCCAGGCCGTGCTGGGACGCGAGGAACTGCTGGCCTTCTTCGAAGGCAAGACGGCCAAATGGCAGATCCCGGATGACGTCGTGTTTGTCGACGCCATTCCGCTGGGCGCCACGGGCAAGATGCTCAAGACGCGACTGCGCGAGATGCTCGCCGGCTACAAGCTGCCGGGGCTCTAGGACTTACCCTTTGTCCTGAGCCCGACCAAGGGCAGGATTTCCTCTTTTCAGCGCCATGCGCCGACACCTCGCCCCAGGCCTGCCTGGATGGCTGGGGCGTCGGTGCATGGCGTTTTTGCGTGGGTGCAGCGCAGCCAAAAAGAAGCTGCGCGGCGCCTGCGGCAAGCCAGTCACCTAAGCGATAGCGGCTAGGGCATTCCCCATCCAGCCCGCTTGGAGGAAGCAGTTACTCTGCTCCTGCTAATCCACCATAAAGGAGACAAACTATGAAGTTCGCTATCAAGGCTGTAGCTGCGTCGGTGATCCTGGCAAGTGCAGGCGGGGCGTTCGCCCAGCAGGGGGAGACAGTCAAGATTGCCTGGCTGGATCCCTTGTCGGGGATGATGGCTGCGCTGGGTTCCAACCAGCTCAAGAGCTTCCAGTTTTTGGCCGAGGAGTTCAGCAAGAAGAACGCGGCCGGCGTCAAATACGAAATCATCGGTATCGACAACAAGCTCAGCCCCCAGGAGACCACCAGCGCGCTGCGCTCGGCCATGGACCAGGGCGTGCGCTTCGTCGTGCAGGGCAATGGCTCGGGCCCGGCACTGGCCATCATGGATGCGCTGGAAAAGCACAACGCGCGCAACAAGGGCAAGGAGGTGGTCTACCTCAACTACGCCGCAGTCGACCCGGACCTCACCAACAGCAAGTGCAGCTACTGGCACTTCCGTATGGATGCCGACACGTCGATGAAGATGGAGGCGCTGACCACGTACATGAAAGACCTTCCTGACGTGAAGAAGGTCTACCTGATCAACCAGAACTACGCCCACGGCCACCAGGTGTCCAAGTACGCCAAGGAAATGCTGGCCCGCAAGCGTCCGGATGTGCAAGTCGTCGGCGACGACCTGGCGCCGCTGGCCCAGGTGCGCGACTTCGCTCCCTACATCGCCAAGATCAAGCAGTCGGGTGCCGACTCGGTGATCACCGGCAACTGGGGGTCCGACCTGGCGCTGCTGATCAAGGCGGCCAACGATGCCGGCCTGAACAACGTCAAGTTCTACACCTACTACGCCATCGCCACCGGCTCGCCCACGGCCATGGGTGCCGGCGCCGCGGGCAAGGTCTACATGGTGGGCTATGGCCACATGAACCTGCCGGGCGACATCGGCCGCGTGGTCGGCGAGTTCAAGAAGCGTTTCAACGACGACATGTACACCGCGTCGGCCTACAACACCTACGCCATGCTGACGGAAGCCTTTGTGCGCACCAAGTCGACCGATCCGGTCAAGGTCGCGGCCATGCTCGAAGGCATGAAGTTCAAGGGCTTCAATGGTGAAGTCGAAATGCGCAAGACCGACCACCAGCTGCAGCAGGGCCTGTACATCAGCCGCTGGGAAAAGGCCGCTGGCAAGTTCCCTATGGACTCGGAGAACACGGGCTACACGTTCGTGCCGGTGAAGTACTACGAGCCCTATGTCGCCAGCACGCCGACCTCGTGCCAGATGAAACGGCCATCGTGAGCAGCACCCCCTGAGCGGCTTACGCCGGATGGCCGGCCCCCGCTCCCCCCTCTCATCCTTCGGTGGAGGGGGCGGCACCCTTGCTGCGCGACGGCGCTTGCTCGGTGCCCCTGAGCTGGGGTGTGCCAGTTTCGTAGGCCGTGGGCGCTGCGAGCAAGGGGAGTACGGCGCAGGAGCCCGGGCATTCTGGGTTCCTGATTTCTCGGTCTTTTCTGTGATTGAAGTCTTGCGATGAATCTTGAGTTTTTCACCATCTCGCTGCTCAACGGAGTGAGCTATGGGCTCCTGCTGTTCATGCTCAGCTCCGGCCTGACCCTGATTTTCAGCATGATGGGTGTGCTCAATTTTGCGCACACCAGCTTCTACATGCTGGGCGCCTACTTCGCCTATACGCTCAGCGGCGTGGTCGGCTTCTGGCCGGCCCTGTTCATCGCGCCCCTGCTGGTCGGCGCGCTGGGCGCGCTGTTCGAACGCTACAGCCTGCGCCGCGTGCACAAGTTCGGCCATGTGCCGGAACTGTTGATCACGTTCGGCCTGTCCTATCTGATTCTGGAGCTGGTGCAGCTGATCTGGGGCCGGGGCACCGTGCCCTATGCGCTGCCTACGCAGCTGCAAGGCCCGCTGTTCACGCTGTACGGCACGCAGTTCCCCAAGTCGCGCTCGTTCGTGATGCTGGTGGCGCTGCTGATGCTGGCGGCTGTGTGGCTGATGCTCACGCGTACCCGTATCGGTCTGGTGATCCAGGCCGCGCTCAAGCACCCCGAAATGGTGCAGGCGCTGGGCCACAACGTGCCGCGCGTCTTCATGCTGGTGTTTGGCGGCGGCTGCGCGCTGGCCGGCCTGGCCGGCGTGATCGGCGGCAACACCTATGTGACCGAGCCAGCCATGGCGATGTCGGTGGGCTCCATCATCTTCGTGGTGGTGGTGGTCGGCGGCATGGGCTCGCTGGCTGGCGCATTCCTGGCCTCGCTGCTGATCGGCATCGTCCAGACCTTTGCGGTGGCCCTGGACTATTCGCTGGTCCATCTGCTGGGCGCCATCGGCGCCAAGGTGACCGACCAGACCTTTGGCTATCCCGTGCTCAAGCTCACGATTTCCCAGGTCGCGCCCATCCTGCCTTACCTGTTCCTCGTGCTGATTCTGATTTTCCGCCCCAAGGGCCTGCTCGGCACCCGGGAGGATTGAGACCATGAATACACCATCTAGCACTCTCTCGGCCAACAAGACGGCGACCCCGGCGGCCGCGGCCAGTTCGGCGGCCTACCGCTTCAAACCGCTGAATATCGGCCGCTTCGTGGTCTGGGCGCTGTTCGTGCTGGCGCTGGTCGTGGCACCGCATGTGTTCACCAGCAGCCTGGCGCTGACCATGCTCAGCCAGATCGGCTACCTGATCATCATCTGCCTGTCGTACAACATCCTGCTGGGGCAGGGCGGCATGCTGAGTTTCGGCCATGCGGTCTATACCGGCCTGGGCTCGTTCATCGCCATCCACGCGATGAACAAGGCCGGCGCCGGCGACTGGCATATACCGCTGGTGCTGATTCCCATCATCGGCGGCCTGGGCGGCATGTTCTTTGCCATCTTGCTGGGCTATGTGACGACCAAGAAGTCGGGCACGACCTTTGCCATGATCACGCTGGGCATCGGCGAGCTGGTGGCGTCGATGGCGCTGATGTTCCCCGAGTTCTTCGGTGGCGAAGGCGGCATCACGTCCGACCGGGTCTACGGTCAGCCTTTCTTCGGCATGACTTTCGGCCCGGGCATCGAGGTCTACTACCTGATCGCCGCCTACTGCTTTGTCTGCACGGCGCTGATGTTTGCCTTCACCGCCACGCCGCTGGGGCGCATGCTCAATGCCGTGCGCGACAACCCCGAGCGCGTGGAATTCGTGGGCTACAACACCCAGCGCGTGCGCTATTACTCGTTCATCATTGCCGGCTTTTTTGCCGGCATCGGCGGCGGCCTGGCGGCGATCAACTTCGAGATCATCACCGCGGTCGACAGCGTGAGCGTGCTGCGCTCGGGCGGCTACCTGCTGTTCACTTTCCTGGGCGGCGCGACCTTCTTCTTCGGGCCCATCATCGGCGCGGTGCTGCTGGTGTTCGCATCGATTTTGCTGTCCGAGCTGTCCAAGGCCTGGCTGCTGTACCTGGGCCTGGTCTTCATGTTCATGGTGATGTATGCGCCCGGCGGAATTGCCAGCCTGATCATGATGAACCTGCGCGTGGCCAAGTTCGGCAAGCTCAAGCAGCTGCTGCCGACCTATGCGGCGCTCACCGTGACCGCCTTGGTGGGCGTGGCCGGCTTCGCGGCCATGGTCGAGATGATCTACCACCTGCAGCTCAACGCGGCCATGGGTGACAACCTGCACTTCATGGGCCTGATGCTGGATACGCGCGGCATCAACAGCTGGCTGGGCGCGCTGGCGCTGCTGCTGGTGGGCGGGGCCTTGTTCGAAATGGCGCGCCGGCGTTTCGTCAGGCAGTGGAGCCAGATCCAGGAAGACATAGAGCTGAAGACCAAGCGCGGGGAGACGCAGTAATGACACAAACCACCTACGCGCTGGAGCTGTGCGACCTGCACAAGAGCTTCGGCAAGACGCAAATCATCCGCGGTGCGAACCTGGCCGTGAAGGCCGGTGAGCGCGTGGCCATCATCGGCCCCAACGGCGCGGGCAAGTCCACGCTGTTCAACCTCATCAGCGGCCGCTTCGGCCCGACCAGCGGCTCGGTGCTGCTGCACGGCCAGCGCATCGACGGCAAGAAGCCCTATGAGATCAACCGCCTGGGGCTTTCGCGCAGCTTTCAGATCACCAACATCTTCCCCAAGCTGAGCGTGTTCGAGAACCTGCGCTGCGGCGTGCTGTGGAGCATGGGCTACAAGTACACCTTTTTGCGCTTTCTGTCGGGCCTGCATGACGCCAACGCGCGTGCCGACCAGCTGATGCAGATGATCAATCTGGAAAAGAAACGCGACGTTCTGGCCATCAACCTGACCTATGCCGAGCAGCGCGCGCTGGAGATCGGCATCACCATCGCCGGCGGCGCCAGCGTGATCCTGCTCGACGAGCCCACGGCGGGCATGAGCAACAGCGAAACCACGCGTTTCATCCAGCTGATCAAGCAGGTCACCGAAGGGCGCACGCTGCTGACGGTGGAGCACGACATGGGCGTGGTGTTCGGCCTGGCCGACAAGATTGCCGTGGTGGTGTATGGCGAAGTGATTGCCTTCGATACACCGGAGAATGTGCGCGCGAACCCGCGCGTGCAGGAAGCTTATCTGGGATCTGCCGTGGCCGATCAGCAGGCGGGAGCGCACTGAAGATGCTGAAGATTGCCAATTTGCATGCCTATTACGGCAAGAGCCATGTGCTGCATGGTGTGGAGTTCGAAGTCCAGCCCGGTGAAATCGTCGCGCTGCTGGGCCGCAACGGCTCGGGCCGCTCGACCACGGCCAAGGCCGTGATGGGGCTGGTGGACTGGGAGGGCACGCTGGAGTGGAAAGGCGAGTGCCTCAAGGGCAAGAAGACCTATGAGGTCGCTCACCGCGGCATAGGCTACGTGCCCGAAAGCCGTGACGTCTTTCCCAATCTCACGGTGCACCAGAACCTGCTGCTGGGCCAGAAAGGCAAGGGCCAGGGCAGCCGCTGGGACTTTGACGACATGTACACCATGTTCCCGCGCCTCAAGGAGCGCCAGCACACCGAGGCCGGCGTGATGTCGGGCGGCGAGCAGCAGATGCTGACCCTGTGTCGCACGCTGATGGGCGACCCGGACCTGATCATCATCGACGAGCCCACCGAAGGCCTGGCGCCCAAGATCGTCGAACTGGTCGGCGAGTACCTGCAGAAGATCAAGTCGCGCGGTATCTCCGTGCTGCTGATCGAACAGAAGCTCACCATTGCCATGAGCATTTCGGACCGGGCCCTGGTCATGGGCCATGGCGCCATTGTTTTCGACGGCACGCCGGATGGGCTGCGCGCGGATGAGCGGGTGCGCAAGGAATGGTTGGAGGTTTAGGCTCCCCCTGAGCCGCTTCGCGGCTTCCCCCTGAGGGGACGGCAGCCTCGGTGCGGGGCGGCCCTTCCTCGCTGCCCCCTTGCTGGGGCGCGCCAGTTGCGAAGGCTGCTGGTCATGGTCGTGCCGAAAGGAAACGCCCATGTGGATGTCTGACACAGGCGCGGCCTCCGGGCCTTGTCTCAGGCGAGACAAGCGCCTCTGGTCAGGCGCGCGCAAGCTTCTACAATAAAAAACGCACGATCGTTCTTTTCCACTTTCCAAGGGACAACCGCATGAGCGCTGATTACCAGAAGGACGGCTCCATCGCCGTCATCACTCTGAACAACCCGCCGGTCAACGGCCTGGGCCTGTCTACCCGACGCGCCGTGGTGGAGCTGCTGGAGCGGGCCAACGCCGACGCCTCCATCCGGGCCATCGTGCTGACCGGTGCCGGCAAGGCCTTTTCGGGCGGAGCGGACATCACCGAATTCGGCACCGACCGCGCGACCCAGGAGCCCCACCTGCTGAGCGTGATCAAGGCCTTGGAGCTGTCGGCCAAGCCGGTCGTGGCCGCCATCCACTCGGTGTGCATGGGCGGCGGGCTGGAACTCGCCATGGGTTGCCATTACCGCGTGGCGGCTCCGGGCACGGCTGTGGCCCTGCCTGAAGTCAAGTTGGGCCTGCTGCCCGGCGCCGGCGGCACACAGCGTCTGCCGCGCCTGCTGGGCCTGGAGACCGCGCTCAACATGGTCGTCAGCGGCGAAATGGTGAAAAGCGAAATGCTGGCGGCCATTCCCGGTCAGAAGCTGTTCGACCAGTTGACGGCTTCGGCCGAGAGCCTGATGGCCGAAGCCCGCGCCTTTGCCGAGAAGATCGCCGACCAGCGGCCGCTGCCCCTGGTGCGCGACCTGCCGTGCAAACACCCCCAGGCCGAAGCCTATCTGCAGTTTGCCCGCAATATGGTCAAGGGCATGGCCAAGAATTTCCCGGCGCCCGGCAAGTGCGTCGATGCGGTCGCCGCATCGGTGGGCAAGTTCGACGCCGGCATGCAGGTCGAGCGCGAGCTGTTCACCCAGCTGATGTTCACGCCCGAGTCGCGTGCCCTGCGCCACCTGTTCATGGCCGAGCGCGCAGCGTCCAAGATTGCCGACGTGCCGTCCAACACCCCCATACGCGAGATCCGCAGCGTGGGCGTGATCGGTGCCGGCACCATGGGCGGCGGCATTGCGATGAACTTCCTCAACGCCGGCATTCCCGTGACCATCCTGGAAACCAAGCAGGAAGCGCTGGACCGCGGCGTGGCCATCATCCGCAAGAACTACGAAGCCCAGGTCAAGAAGGGCAAGCTCAAGCCCGAGAAGTACGAAGAGCGCATAGCGCTGCTCAAGACCACGCTGTCCTATGACGACCTCAAGCAGGCCGATCTGATCATCGAAGCCGTGTTCGAAGAGCTGGGCGTGAAGGAAATCGTGTTCAAGCAACTGGACGCCGTGGCCAAGCCCGGCGCCATCCTGGCATCGAACACCTCGACGCTGGACGTGGACAAGATCGCGGCCTTCACCCAGCGTCCCCAGGACGTGGTAGGCATGCACTTCTTCAGCCCGGCCAACGTTATGAAGCTGCTGGAAGTGGTGCGCGGCAAGCACACGGCCAAGGACGTGCTGGCCACGGTGATGCAACTGGCCAAGAAGATCAAGAAGACGGCCGTGGTCTCGGGTGTCTGCGACGGCTTCATCGGCAACCGCATGATCGAGCAGTACAGCCGTCAGGCCGGCTTCCTGCTCGACGAAGGCGCAACGCCCCAGCAGGTCGACAAGGCCATCGAGAAGTTCGGCTTTGCCATGGGACCGTTCCGCATGGGCGATCTGGCGGGCAACGACATCGGCTGGGCGATTCGCAAGCGCCGCGCCGTCGAGCGCGCCGACATGAAGTACAGCCGCACGGCCGACAAGCTCTGCGAGCTGGGTCGCTACGGCCAGAAGACCGGTGCTGGCTGGTACGACTACCAGGCAGGCAAGCGCGACGCCATCGTCTCGCCCGTGGTGACGCAGATGATAGAAGCCCACCGTGCGGCCGAAGGCATCACGCCGCGCAAGATTTCCGACGAGGAAATCGTGCAACGCCTGGTGTTCTCGCTGGTCAATGAAGGCGCGCACATCCTGGAAGACGGCATCGCCGGCAAGTCCGGTGACATCGACATGGTCTACCTCACGGGCTATGGCTTCCCCATTCACCGTGGCGGCCCCATGCACTACGCCGGGGAAGTGGGCCTAATCAACGTGGTCCAGGCCATGCACCGCTTTGCGAAGAATCCGCGGGACGACGCGGCTTTCTGGCAACCCGCGCCACTGCTGGCCCGACTGGCCGCCGAAGGCAAGACGTTCAGCTAAAGCGCCGCCAGACGAACCGAATTCCAAGGATATTCCATGACCTCCGCAGTGATTGTTTCCACCGCCCGCACCCCTTTGGCCAAAAGCTGGAAGGGCTCTTTCAACATGACCCACGGCGCGACGCTGGGCGGCCACGCCGTGCGCCACGCCGTGCAGCGCGCCGGCATTGACGCCGCCGCCGTCGACGACGTCATCATGGGCTGCGCCACGCCCGAAGGCGCGACCGGCGCCAACATCGCGCGCCAGATCGCGCTGGCTGCCGGCCTGCCCGTGACCACCTCGGGCATGACCATCAACCGTTTCTGCTCGTCCGGCCTGCAGACCATTGCCACCGCGGCCCAGCGCATCATCGCCGGCGAAGGCGAGGTCTACGTGGCCGGCGGCGTCGAGTCCATCTCCTGCGTGCAGCAGGAAATGAACCACCACATGCTGCAGGATCCGGCGCTGCTGCGCAGCAAACCCGAAATCTACTGGAGCATGCTGCAGACCGCGGAAACCGTGGCCAAGCGCTACGGCATAGGCCGCGAAGCCATGGACGAATACGGCGCGGGCAGCCAGCAAAAAGCCTGCGCCGCCCAGGCCGCGGGCCTGTTCGACGCGGAAATCGCGCCCATCACCGTCACCGCCGGCGTGGTCGACAAGCTGCGCGGCCTGATCACGCGCGAAGTCACGGTCTCCAAGGACGAAGGCACGCGCGAAGGCACGACCGTGGAAGCCATCAGCGGCCTGCGCAGCGCGCTGCCCGGCGGTCTGATCTCGGCCGGCAATGCCAGCCAGTTCTCCGACGGCGCGGGTGCCTGCGTGCTGGTCAGCGAAGACTATGCGGGCCGCCATGGCCTCAAGCCCCTGGGCCGTTTCCTGGGCTTTGCGGTCGCGGGCTGCGAGCCTGACGAAATGGGCATAGGCCCGGTGTTCGCCGTGCCCAAGGTGCTCAAGAAGCTGGGCCTCACGGTGCAGGACATCGACCTGTGGGAGCTCAACGAAGCCTTTGCCGTGCAGGTGCTGTACTGCCGCGACAAGCTGGGCATTCCGGCCGATCGCCTGAACGTCAATGGCGGCGCCATCGCCCTGGGCCACCCCTATGGCGTGTCGGGCCAGCGCCTGACGGGCCACGCGCTGATCGAAGGCAAGCGCCGCGGTGCCAAGCGCGTCTGCGTGACCATGTGCATCGGCGGGGGCATGGGTGCTGCCGGCGTCTTCGAAGTGCTGTAAGCGCAGTGCTTGCTAGCTGATCTTTTCCGGGCCGCATGTTGCGGCCCGCTTTGTTTGTGAGGAGTGAACCATGGGCTTGCGCGCTACGCTGGATTTCTTGTTGTATGACTGGCTGCAGGTGGAGGCACTCAACGGCCGTGAACGCTTTGCCGACCATTCGCGCGAAACTTTCGACGCGGTGCTCGACACCTGCGAGCGCATTGCGCGCGACAAGTACGCGCCTTTCAACCGCACGGTCGATACCGAGGAGCCGCGCTTCGACGGCGAAAAAGTCATACTGCCGGCCTGCACCCACGCGGCGCGCCTGGCCTATGCCGAGTCGGGCATGCTCAGTGCGGCCCAGGATTACGCGATCGGCGGCATGCAGTTGCCCTATACGCTGGAATCGGCGGCCAACAGCTTCTTTGCCGCGGCTTCGGTGAGCATAGGCTCGAACATGCTGACCTCGGGCAATGCCAGCGCGCTGATGGCGCATGGCAGCGCCATGCAGAAGAAAGTCTTTGCGCTCAATGAATTCAACGGCCGCTGGGCCGGCACCATGTGCCTGTCCGAGCCGCAGGCGGGCTCGTCGCTGTCCGACATCGCCACGCGCGCAACGCTGGACGGCGAAGGCGCCCAAACCGATGCCCTGGGCCCGCGCTACCGCCTCAAGGGCAACAAGATGTGGATCTCGGCGGGCGACCACGAGCTGACCGAGAACATCGTGCATCTGGTGCTGGCCAAGATCCCCGGCCCCGACGGCCAGCCCGTGCCCGGCGTCAAGGGCATTTCGCTGTTCATCGTGCCCAAGCAACTGGTCGACAGCGAAGGCGCGCTCACGGGAGAGCGCAACGACGTGGCCCTCGCCGGCCTGAACCACAAGCTGGGCTGGCGCGGCACGACCAACACCTTGCTTAACTTCGGCGAAGGCAAGTACCCCGTGCGCGGCGCGGCCGGCGCCATCGGCTACCTCGTGGGCGAGCCCGGCCGGGGCTTGCAGTGCATGTTCCACATGATGAACGAGGCGCGCATTTCCATAGGCATGGCCGCGACCATGCTGGGTCTGGCGGGCTATTACGCCAGCCTGGACTATGCGCGGAATCGGCCCCAGGGCCGGCCCATGGGAGCGGGCGGCAAGGACGCGACGCAGCCCCAGGTGCGCATCATCGAGCACGCCGACGTCAAGCGCATGCTGCTGGCGCAGAAGTCCTATGGCGAAGGCGCGCTGGCGCTCAACCTCTACTGCGCACGCCTGGTGGACGAGCAGCACACGGCCGGGCCGCAAGCCGCCGACGAGGCGCGGCTGCTGCTGGAAGTGCTCACGCCCATCGCCAAGAGCTGGCCCAGCGAGTTCTGCCTCGAAGCCAACTCGCTGGCCATCCAGATCCACGGCGGCTACGGCTATACGCGCGACTTCCAGGTCGAACAGTATTGGCGCGACAACCGCCTGAACATGATCCACGAAGGCACGCACGGCATCCAGGCCATGGACTTGCTGGGCCGCAAGGTGTTGATGGAAAAAGGCCGGGGCCTGCAACTGCTGGTGGCGCGCATTCAGGCCAGTATCCAGGCCGCCGAAGCCGCGCCGCTGCTGGTGGTCGAGGCTGGCGCGCTTGCCGCCGCGCTGCGGCAGGCGCTGGCCGCCACCGAAGCCGCCTGGTCCACGGGCCAGCCCGGTGAAGCCCTGGCCAATGCCGTGCCCTATATGCAGGCGCTGGGCCATGTGGTGCTGGCCTGGATGTGGCTGGACGTGGCCCGGGCCGCGCTGCGCGCCGATGCGGCCTTGCCGGCGAATGCGGGCCGGCTGGCTGCGGCGCGCTATTTCTTCCGCTACGAGCTGCCCAAGATCGGCGCCTGGCTGGAGGTGGTCAGCCGCCGGGACATGACTTGCGCGCTGATGGACGAAGCCGGATTCTGAGCCGCCCGGCCTGCAGGATGCAGGCCGGTTCCGCGCCTCAGCGCGCGTGGGTCACGCCGCCGTCGACGATGAGGGTGGAGCCGACCACGTAGTCGCCGGCGCGCGAGGCCAGGAAAATGGCCGCGCCGGCCATGTCCTCGGGTGTGCCCACGCGGCCCGCGGGAATGCGCGCGCTGACTTCCTCGGCATGGTCGCGCGCCGTGCGGTTCATGTCGGAAGCGAAAGCGCCGGGGGCGATGGCGGAAACGCTGATGCGCTCCTTGGCCAGGTGCAAGGCCATGCGGCGCGTCAGCTGGATCAGCCCGGCTTTGCTCGCGGCATAGGAGTAGGTTTCCTGCGGGTTGACCGAGATGCCGTCGATGGAAGCGATGTTGATGACCTTGGCCAGGTGCTCGCGGGTGGCGGCCTTGAGCATGGGCGTCAGCGCCTGGGTCAGGAAGAACGGGGCCTTGAGGTTCAGGTCCACCACCTTGTCCCAGCCCGACTCGGGAAATTCCGCGTAAGGCGCGCCCCAGGCGGCGCCGGCATTGTTGACCAGGATGTCGAGGGCGCTTTCACGTTGCGACAACTCGCCGACCAAGGCCTGTATGCCTTCCAGCGTGGACACATCGCCGGGCAGGGCCACGCAGGTGCCCAGTGCCGACAACTCGCGCGCCGTGGCCTCGCAGGCCTCGGCCTTGCGGGCGGTGATGTAGACGCGTGCGCCCTGGGCCAGAAAGCCTTCGGCAATCATGCGGCCGATACCGCGCGATCCACCGGTGACGAGGGCGCAGCGGCCTTTCAGGGAAAAAAGATCCTGGGTGTTCATGGAATGTCTCCTGGGTTGGGCAAGGCGATGAAGCGGACGTTCGCGGCACGCTGGCGTGCCACGGCTTCAGCAGAATGCCAGACGCAGGAGTGGTTGAAGGGCACCTTGGCGACTCGGCGGCCGCCGTTGCCTCAGCGCATCCTGCGGCGCAGCCAGGCGCTGGTCTGGTCCACGCCCATGGACAGCAGCAGCATGGCGATGATCACCGTGCAGGCCTGGGCGTAGTGGAACAGCGACAGCTCGAAATACAGCAGGTGGCCCAGTCCGCCGGCCCCGACAAAGCCCAGGATGGCCGCCATGCGGATGTTCATTTCCCAGCGGTACAGCGTATAGGCGATCAGCTGGGGCGCGGCGCCGGGCAGGGTGCCGTAGAAAAAGGCCAGGCCGCGCGCCGCGCCGCTCAGCCGCAGCGCTCCGGCCGGTGCCGGGGGCGTATTGTCCAGCGCTTCGCCGTACAGCCGCCCCAGCACGCCCGTGGTGTGCAAGGCCAGGGCCAGCGCGCCGGCAAACGGCCCCAGGCCTACGGCCAGGGCCGTGATGGTGGCCCAGACCAGCTCCGGCACCGAGCGCAGCAGATTGAGCACAAAGCGGTTCACGGGCTTGAGCGGCGCCAGGGCGAATACGAGGCCCAGAACGGCCGCGAGCAGGGTGCCGACCACCGAAATCGCCAGCGTTTCCCAGATGCCTATGGCCACGCGGCGCAGCCAGTCGGCGCTGACGTCGGGTGGGAAGAAGCTGGCGATGAACTGGCCCATGGAGCTGGCCGACTCCACGGAAAACAGGGCCAGCAAGTCCATGTCGAGCAGCCCGAAGCTTGCCAGCACCGCGATCAGCAGGACGGCCGCGCTGCCGGCGCTGCGCCAGCCCCAGGGCGAAGGCCGGGCGGCCACGGGAGCGTCCAGCGAGCGGCGCAGCCAGCCCGACAGCGCATCGGCGGCGAACACCAGGACCAGGAAAGTCAGCAGGATGCTCGCGGCTTCGCCGCCGTTGAGCATCTTCATGGACTGGTCCATCAACTGGCCCAGGCCGCCGGCGCCGACGAAGCCCATCACCACCGAGGCGCGGATCGCGCATTCCCAGCGGTAGACGGTATACGAGGCCAGCTCCTTGGAAGCCTGGGGAATCAGTCCGTACAGAATGGCCAGCGGCCGGCGCGCGCCGCTGTGGGCCAGGGCGCGCGCGGGCGCGGGGTCGGTGGATTCGAGAATTTCCGCATACACCTTGGCCAGCATGCCGCCATAGGTCAGGCCCAGGGCCAGCACGCCGGCGGCCGGTCCGAGTCCGAAGACGCGCACGAAGACCAATGCCCAGACCAGTTCGGGAATGCCGCGCAGTATGGTTAGCAGGCCGCGGACGATGGGGTTGAGCGTGGGCCGGTCGCGGCCCGCGGCGCTGGCCAGATAGGCCAGCGGAACGGCCAGCAAACAGGCCAGGGCCATGCCGGCCGTGGCAATCGCCAGCGTCTGCAGCGTGGCCTGGCCCAGGTAGGCGAGGAACTCGCTGCCGGTTTCCGGCGGCAGGAAGGCGGCGAGGAAGTTGCCGATGACGCTGAGATTGCCGGCCTCGAACAGGGCGGAGGGCCGCACCTGGGCGGCCTGGAACAACGGCCACAGAACGCACAGCGCCAGAACCGTATGCACCAGGCGACGCAAGGCCGCGGGGTCGCGCTCCACGGACTTCAGCGGCATAGCGTCAGCGGGGCTGGTGTGGCCGGTGCGGGCGCGGCCGGCCCAGGCTGAAGCGTGGGCGGCGTCTGGCCCTCGCTGGCATACAAGGCCTGCAAATGTTCCTGGCGGACCTGGTCCGTGGGCAGATCGAAGGCGATGCGCCCGCCCTTGATGCCGACGATGCGCGCAAAGCAGTTCAGCGCCAGGTCGACCGCATGCAGGCTGGCCACCAGCGTTGCGCCGCGCTGGGCGGCATCGTCGATCAGCAGCCGCACGGTGGCCTGCGCCAGGGTCGGGTCCAGCGCCGAGACGGGCTCGTCGGCCAGCACCAGTGCCGCTTGTTGGTAGAGCACGCGGGCAATGCCGGCGCGCTGCAGTTGGCCGCCCGACAGTTGGTCGCAGCGTGCAAACAGCTTGTCGTCCAGGTCGACCTGGGCCAGCGCCGCGCGGGCACCGGGAATGTCCATGGGGTAGGCCAGCGAGGCCAGCGCTTTCCAGGCCGGCCATTGGCCCAGCCGTCCGGCGAGCACGGACGTGACCACGCGCTGGCGCCCGGGCAGGGGCGGGGCCTGGTGCACGGTGCCTATGCGCGCGCGCAAGGCGCGCAGTGCCGGGGCCGAGAGACCGCGAAGCTCCGTGCCCAGCAACTGGGCGCTGCCCTGGTCCGGCGTCCAGGCCGTGGCCAGTACCGACAGCAGCGAAGTCTTGCCCGCGCCCGAGGGGCCGATCAGGGCAATGCATTCGCCCTGGCGCGCGGCCAGCGAAATGCCGGCCAGCGCCACGGAGCCATTGGCGTGGGTCAGTCCCACGCCTTCCAACGCGAAGCCCATGGGGCTTACTTCAGCAGACCGGCGGACTTCGCGGCGTCCTCGATGCCGACGTAGTTCTTGGCGTTGGTCGGGACGAACTTGGATGCGCGCTGCAGGCCCAGAATGGCCTTGTCCTCGGGTTTGGCCGGGTCGAGCGCCAGGAAGGCGTCGGTCAGCTTCTTCACCAGGGCCGGGTCCAGGTCGCCGCGCACCGTCCAGTTGTAGTCGAAGTAGGTCGGCGTAGTAGCGAAGACGCGCACCTTGCTGGTGTCGACCTTCTTTTCTTCGACCATCTTGTCCCAGACCGAAGCGTTGAGCACACCGGCTTCGGCGCGGCCGGCGGCGACGAAGGCGACGGTGGCGTCATGGGCGCCGGAGAAGGCGACGTTCTTGAAGTCCTTGTCCGGGTTCAGGCCCGCTTGCTGCAGGAAAAAGCGCGGCATCAGGCTGCCCGAAGTCGACGAAGGCGCGCCAAAGGCAAAGGTCTTGCCCTTGAGGTCGGCCAGGCCCGTGATCTGCGGGTTGGCGGTGATGAACTTGGACGTGAACTGGGCATCTTCCGCGCGCTGGACGATGGGAATGGCCGTGCCATTGGTGCGGATCTTGGCCTGCACAAAAGTGAAGCCACCCAGCCAGGCCAGGTCGATCTTGCGCGTGGCCAGCGATTCCACCACGGCGGCGTAGTCGGTGACGGGCGTGAACACGACTTTCATGCCGGTCTGCGCTTCCAGATACTTGCCCAGCGGCGCGAACTTGCGCTGCAATTCGGTGGGTGCTTCGTCGGGAATGGCCGAAACCCGCAGCACCGCGTCGGCGGCCAGAGCGGGCAGGGCGCCCATTGCGGAAACGGCCAGGGCGCAGCTAAGCGCCTGCTTGAGCGCCAGGCGGCGTGCAGGAGTAAGACTCATGGGGTGTTCCGATTGGTTGCGACCACCACCGTGCGGATTCCACGGCAGCTGAATAAGCGCCAGGGCGCTGAAGTTTTCCGTGCGGCGTCCATGCCGCGACGCCATTGTAGTGATGCAGGGCGCGGCGGGCAGAGGGGGCGGGCGCTGCCCCCGCGGCGCGCTCGGTTTCCTGTCACAAGGGGAAGCGGCGCAAGCCGCCCGGGTACTTCTTCTCAGCACTCGCATTGTTCACCGCCCATGCAACTGACGTGGCCCAGCAGGGAGGCAGCGAGGAAGGGCCGCACCTGGGCGGCCCCCCCGCACCGAGGCTGCCGCCCCCCTCCACCGAAGGATGAGAGGGGGGAGCCGGGGCGGCCCATGCCGCGTCAGCGGCTCAGGGGGGGCTTATGTAAACCTTACTTCAAAGAAGCTGCATTCGCCATCACCCAGCCCCTGCATGCCGGCCTGCACGGCAGCGTTGGAGGCCTTGGTCCAGCGCGCAAACATGGCCTTGGCCTCTTCGGTGATTTCTTCGGGTGGGGTGTCCTCAAGGCCCAGCACACATTCCAGGGCCAGTGCCACCTGTTCGGCCCCACCCAGCTGGCGTTCCATCACGCGTGCATAACGCGTCTCGGCCCGCATACGCTCCTGCTCGGGCAGGCTGGGGTAATCGCACAAAGAAACAGTGTAGAAAGTTTCAACGGTGTCCATGGTGGTTCGATATGTGAAGTTGACTGTAAAAATGTACAGTAAATTTTGGTATTTAGCTGTTGTTTTTTACAGTCTTCTTCCGCGCCGTGCAGATTCAGGGCGTGGCCGGCGGCAGTTTGGTCGCCGGCAGCGGCCGCACCAGGCGCACCAGCAGCACATTGCCCCGGCCCATTTCGCCGCTGGCCTGGCCCGAGGCCCAATCCACGGCCCAGGCCTGCGGCGCGGGCAGGCTGTTGCGGGCCGGGGTGGTGGCTTCATAGCTGTAGCGGTTGATGGCGCGGGAATTGATGGCCGCCGTGCCTGTCCAGTGCCAATCGCCTGGCGTTTGCGCAAACAAGGCCGCGGCCTGTTCCGTCGGCGCCGCGGTCCGCTGCTGGAGGCGGCGCAGTTCGTTGGTGCGCGGCAGCCGCCAGCCCAGTCCGTCCTCCCGGTGCAGGGACTGGGCGAGCTTCTGGGCCTGGGAGTAGTTCAGCCGCTGGGGCGTGCCCTGGCAGCGCTCATTGCGCCAGACCATGCCATGCACGCAGCGCGGCCAGACCAGGCGGGCGCGCAGATCCTGCACTTCGCTGCCGTCGGCGGACAGTTGCAGCTCCGTGGAGGCCTCCTTGCTGGCATCGGACGTCTGGGCCAGCAGGACCGGACTGAAGGCCAGTGCCAGGGTCAGGAGAAAAGGACGAAAGGCGGGCAGGGCAGCAGGCAGCATGGCGTTGGGGTGGTAGCAGGTGCAGCCTGCATTGTGCCGCCGCGCACGCGGCCCGGCCTGGCGTGCACGCGTGGCGATGCCTTGGCTGCTCGATCAAGATGGCGGGGTCGCACGGCCGTGGCGGGGGTGAAAAAACCATGAAAAATGGGGAGTTTCAGAGGGCAGGCGACATGTATTTCGCCCCGGCAGCGGTGGCGCCAGAGCGTTCGCGCGAAGTGCATGCGGCATGCAAAGGCATTCGTTCCCCTTGAGAATAGGCCGCTGTCCCAGGCCGCCCGCGCGGCCGGGGCATATAAAAGCCAAGGAGTGCCATGCGAGAGTTTGCCGAAAAACCGGGTCAGATGATGGAGGGCGGCGTGTCCATGGGCGGGAGCGCTGTTGCGGACGGTCTGCCAGCCGGCAGGCGAGGGCGGGCCATGCTGGTGGTCCTGCTGGGTCTGCTGGTGGCGGTGCTCGACGGCAGCGTGCTCAATCTGGCCTTGCCGGCGATTGCGCGCAAGTTCGAGGCCGCGTCCTCGGATGCGATCTGGGTGGTCAATGCCTACCAGATCGCCACGCTGGTGATGCTTTTGCCGCTGGCGGCGGTGGGCGAGCGCATAGGTTACCGGCGTATCTACCTGGGGGGCATGGCCTTGTTTGCGCTGTCGTCGCTGGGCGCCATGCTGGCCTCGTCACTGGGCACGCTGATCGCGGCGCGCGCGCTCCAAGGCTTGGGCGCGGCGGGCATCATGAGCGTGAACGCGGCCATGGTGCGGCTGATTTTCCCCCGGGCCCTGCTGGGGCGGGGCCTGGCCATGAACTCCATGGTGGTGGCGATTGCTTCGGTGGCCGGGCCTACGCTGGCCGCGGGCATTCTGTCCGTGGCGAGCTGGCCCTGGCTGTTCGCCCTGAATGTGCCGCTGGGCCTGCTGACGCTGCTGCTGGGCAGCCGGGCCTTGCCGTACAACCCGCGGACTGCGGACGTCGCCGGGCCGGCGCAGTTCTCCGTATTGGACGTGGTTCTGAACATGGCGATGTTCGCGCTGGTGTTCCTGGGCGTCGATGCCCTGGGGGTGTCCCGCAACGGGCAAGGCGGGCATGCGGCTATGGGCTGGGTGCTGCTGGGCGCCGGCCTGCTGGTCGGTGCCTGGCATCTGCGGCGACAAAGCCGCAAGGCGCGGCCGCTGTTCCCCGTGGACTTGCTGCGCATTCCGGTGTTCGCACTGTCCATGGCGTCGTCGGTGACGGCTTTTTGCGCCCAGACCCTGGCGTTTCTGGCCCTGCCATTCCTGCTGCTGGAGACCCATGGCCGCTCGGCGCTCGAAGCCGGTCTGCTGATGACCGCCTGGCCGGCGGCTATCGTCACCGTGGCACCGCTCGCGGGCTGGCTGATAGGCCGCTACCCCGACGGGCTGCTGGGCGGCCTGGGCATGGCGGTCTTTGCCGCCGGCCTGTGGCTGCTGGCACTGCTGCCGGCCCAGCCTTCGGACCTCGACATCGTCTGGCGCATGGCTTTGTGCGGCGTGGGTTTTGCGCTGTTCCAGTCACCGAACAATCACACCATCGTCACGTCGACGCCGTTGGCACGCAGCGGGGCGGGCAGCGCCATGCTGGGCACGGCGCGCCTGACGGGGCAGACCCTGGGCGCCATTTTCCTGGCCACCCTGTTCGCGCTGTGGCCGGGCCATGGCGGGACGGCGGAAATGGTGGCCCTGATCGTGGCTGGGGGCTTTGCGGTGCTGGCTGGCACTTGCAGCAGCCTGCGCCTTAGACAGGCGCACGGCTGACATCCGCTGCGACACGCAGGTGACATGGCCCCGGCTGTGTGCACCGCACAATGCTGTGGAGCAGTGCCTCGGGGCCTGCATTTTTGACAAAAAATCCACAGGAGACAGCGAGATGACGCGTAACGTGCAACAACTGTTCGATCTCAGCGGCAAGACGGCCTTGGTGACCGGTGGCTCGCGCGGCCTGGGCCTGCAGATGGCGCATGCGCTGGGTGAAGCGGGGGCGAAGATCGTGCTGAGTTCGCGCAAGGCCGGCGATCTGGAGGAGGCCGTCGCCGAGTTGCAGGCTGTGGGCATCGACGCCCGCTGGATCGCCGCCGATTGCGCCGATGAAGCCGACATCCAGCGCCTGGCGGATGAAACCCTGCAGCGCGTGGGCGACGTGGATATTCTGGTCAACAACGCCGGCGCGAGCTGGGGTGCGCCGGCCGAGGACCACCCGACCGCCGCCTGGGACAAGGTGATGAACCTGAATGTGCGCGGCTACTTTCTCCTGAGCCGCGAGATCGCCAAGCGCAGCATGATCGCGCGTCGCAGCGGCCGCATCATCAATATCGCCTCGATTGCCGGCCTGGGCGGCAATCCGCTGGAGATGAAGACCATTGCCTACAACACCTCCAAAGGCGCGGTCATCAATTTCACGCGTGCCCTGGCCGCGGAATGGGGCGTGCACGGCATCAACGTGAACGCGATTTGCCCGGGCTTTTTCAAGACCAAGATGGCCACGGTGCTGATCGAGAGCATGGGCGAGGAAAAAATGGCGTCCCATGCGCCGCTGCGCCGCCTGGGTGACGACGAAGACCTCAAGGGCATCACGCTGTTGTATGCCTCCGACGCGGGCAAGCACATCACCGGCCAGTGGCTGGCTGTGGATGGCGGCGTCAGCGCGGTCACCGGCGGCTGAACACTGCGCGTGCGGGCCATGAATTGGCCCGACAATGGCGCTGCCGTGGCGTGGAGTGCGCCTGGCCCCTGGCGGGCGGGTGCAGCCCCCGAGACAAGAAAGGCCGATCCGGTGTTGAGTTTTGAAGCAGATATTCCTTTTGTGACGGAGTTGGGTTTTACGCTGCACAAGCGGTCCGGCGGCGAGTCCGAATTGCATTACACGCCCCGTCCCGAGCACATGAATTCGTTCGGCGTGACCCATGGTGGCGCCCTGATGGCCTTGCTGGACGTGACGCTGGCCCAGGCCGCCAGCAGCGTGGCACCGAACACCGGCGGCGTGACCATTGAAATGAAGACTTCCTTCATGCTGCCGGCGCGTGGCCCGCTGGTGGCCAAGGGACTGCTGCTGCACAAGACGCACGGCGGCATGGCCTATGTCGAAGGCGGGGTGTACGACGCCGAAGGTCTGTTGTGCTGCAAGGCATCGGGCACCTTCAAGCTCAAGCGCCGGGACCCGGCCCCTGTCGCCCAGGACAGCGCCGCAGCCTGATCGGGGCAGCTTCGCGGCGGCAGGTGAGAAGAGTTCCCAAGGCCTGCGGCGCAGGTCCTGGGGTGGTGGAATTGAAATCAATTGGAGACAGTTCATGACCCAGAATCAGCAAATCCTTCTCGACAACCGGCCGCTGGGCGAAGCCGTGGAAAGCAATTTCAAGCTGGTGCGCACCGAGGTGCCGGCGCTGCAGGACGGCCAGGTGCTGGTGCGCCACCATTACCTGAGCCTGGACCCCTACATGCGCGGCCGCATGAACGACAGCAAGAGCTACGCGGCCAGCCAGCCGCTGGGCGAAGTGATGCTGGGCGGCACGGTGGGTGAAGTCGTCGAAAGCCGGCACCCCCAATTTGCCAAGGGCGATCAGGTCGTGGGCATGGGCGGCTGGCAGGAATACAGCGTCGTCGACGGCAGCGCGCCCGGCATGCTGCGCAAGGTGGACACCACCCATGTGCCGCTGTCGTATTACCTGGGCGCCGTCGGCATGCCCGGCGTGACCGCCTGGTACGGGCTGGTGAAGATCATTGCGCCCAAGGCCGGCGAGACCGTGGTCGTCAGCGCGGCGACGGGCGCCGTGGGCAGTGCGTTCGCGGCCCTGGCCAAGGCGCGTGGCTGCCGCGTGGTGGGCATTGCCGGCGGACCGGACAAATGCCGCTACGCCACCGAGGAACTGGGCTTTGACGTCTGCATCGATTACCGCCTGCACACCGACGTCAAGGCCATGTCCCAGGCGCTCAAGCAGGCCTGTCCCGACGGCATCGACGGCTATTTCGAGAACGTCGGCGGCTACATCCTCGACGCCGTGCTGTTGCGCACGAATGCGTTTGCGCGCGTGGCCGTGTGCGGCATGATCGCCGGCTACGACGGCCAGCCGCTGCCGCTGCAGAACCCCGCGCTGATCCTGATCAACCGCATGAAGATCGAAGGCTTCATCGTCAGCGAACACATGGAAATCTGGCCCGAAGCGCTCAAGGAGCTGGGCACGCTGGTGGCCACGGGCAAGCTGCGCCCCCGCGAAACCGTGGCCCAGGGCCTGGCCGCGGCGCCGGCGGCTTTCCTGGGCTTGCTCAAGGGCAAGAATTTTGGCAAGCAGTTGGTGAAGCTGGTCACCCCCTGAGCCGCTTCGCGGCACCCCCCCTCTCATCCTTCGGTGGAGGGGGGCGACACCATCGCTGCGGGGCGGCCCTTGCTCGCTGCCCCCTTGCTGGGCCGCGCCAGTTGCGTGGGCTATTCCACAGTGTACAGAGGCCCTGCAAGGGCCCGCAGGAGACAAGCGAAATGATCCAAGATTTTCAAGGCAAGACAGCGGTACTGACCGGTGCGGGATCGGGCTTCGGCCTGGAGTGCGCACGCCTGGGTGCGCGGCTGGGCATGAACCTGGTGCTGGTGGATGTGCAAAAGGCGGCGCTCGATGCGGCGGCCGAGGAAATGCGCGCCGCCGGTGTCAAAGTGCTGGCCCAGCAGGTGGATGTGTCCAATCGGCAGCAGATGGAAGTACTGGCGCACAGCGTGCAAGAGCAATTCGGTGCGCCGCATCTGGTGTTCAACAACGCCGGCGTGGGTGCGGGCGGGTTGGTCTGGGAAAACTCGGTGGCCGACTGGGAATGGGTGCTGGGCGTGAACGTCTGGGGCGTGATCCACGGCCTGCGCCTGTTCATGCCCATGATGCTGGCGGCGGCCAAGGCCGACCCTTCCTACCGGGGCCATATGGTCAACACCGCCAGCATGGCCGGTCTGCTCACGCCTCCCAATATGGGCATCTACAACGTCAGCAAGCACGCCGTGGTGAGTCTGAGCGAAACCCTGTACCAGGATTTGTCGCTGGTGACCGACCAGATAGGCGCCAGCGTGCTGTGCCCTTATTTCGTGCCCACGGGCATCAACCAGAGCGAGCGCAACCGCCCCGACAACCTGGCTGGCGGCGAACTCACGGCCAGCCAGAAGATAGGCCAGGCCATGAGTGACAAGGCAGTGTCGTCGGGCAAGGTCACGGCCGTCGATGTCGCGCAAAAAGTGTTCGACGCCGTGAAGGCCAACCAGTTCTACATCTACAGCCATCCCCAGGCCCTGGGTGCGGTCCAGGTCCGCATGGAAGACATCGTGCAGGGGCGCAACCCCACCGATCCTTTCCTGCACAAACCCGAGCTCGGTGCCAGCCTGCGGGCAGCCTTGCGCGGAGGGAATTGAGCACCCCCTGAGCGACTTCGCGGCAGGGACGGCAGCCTTGCTGCGCGACGGCGCTTGATCGCTGCCCCTGCGCTGGGGTGCGCCAGTGTCATATGCCATTCAAGGGCTCGCTTCGGCGGGCCCTTTTTACTGTTGCCGGAAGGCCGGCAAAAAAAATGTCGCGCGATCGCCGCAATCTGTTTACTTCCTGTGTAACTAGACGCTACAAGATGGCATGATTCTGGTGCTTTTGCGCAGCCCTTGGCTTGGCGCGCAAAGGCCGGCAGCCGTGTTCGCGCGGCTGGCTTTACAGAAAAGAAATATTAGGCTTGCACAATGGTGCTCGCTTCTCCATCCCTTGAGTCCTCATCCCATGACGTCTGCCCTGTCCCGAACCCTGCGTGAGCGCCTGCAACCCCATTGGCCATCTCATCCTTTCGGGGGCAGTCTGCAGCAGGCCAAGGGCTGGCGCACGGCGGCACTGGCCGCTGCGGTGGTGGTGGTGATGGCCGGTTGCTCGCCCAAGGCAGCCGAAGTCGCCGCGCCCAAGGCACCGACCAAGGTGGGCGTGGTCACACTGCAGACCCAGAGCCAGCAGCTCGATGCCAGCCTGCCGGGGCGCACGCGCGCCTTTCTGACGGCCGAAGTGCGGCCCCAGGTGTCGGGCATCGTGCAAAAGCGCTTGTTCACCGAAGGCGCGGCCGTCAAGGCCGGCCAGTCGCTCTACCAGATCGATTCCTCCGCGCTGCGCGCGGCGCAGGACAGCGCCGAGGCAGCCCTGGCCAAGGCCCAGGCCAGCCAGCGCACGCAGCAGGCCACGGCGGCGCGCAATGCGGAACTGGTGAAGATCGACGCCATCAGCCAGCAGGCGAATGAAGAAAGCCAGGCCGCGGCTGCCCAGACCCGGGCCGACGTGGCTGCGGCCAAGGCGGCGCTGGAAACCGCGCGCATCAACCTGCGCTACAGCAGCATCCAGGCGCCGATCAGCGGTCGCACCAGCCTGTCCACGGTCACGCCCGGCGCGCTGGTCACGGCCAACCAGGTTGACGCCCTGACCACCATCGTCCAGCTGGACCCGATGTACGTGGACTTCACCCAGTCGAGCACCGAGCTGTTGCAACTCAAGCGCGATATCAAGGACGGGCGCTACGAGAAGCTCGACCACGAAGCGCTGTCCATTCAGCTCAAGCTGGAAGATGGGCGCCTGTATTCCCACACCGGCAAGCTGCAGTTCGCCGGCGTGATCGTCAATCCCAGCACGGGCGTGGTGACGCTGCGCGCCGTGGTACCCAACCCCGATGGCGTGCTGATGCCGGGCATGTATGTCCAGGCCCTGCTGCCCACGGGCGTGGCGCCTGACGCCTTGCTCGTGCCCCAGCAGGCCGTGACGCGCGACATCGCGGGCAAGGCCAGCGTGCTGGTGGTCGATGCCGCCAGCCAGAAGGTGCAGCGCCGTCCGATTGAAGTGGATCGCGCCGTGGGCAACCGCTGGATGGTCATCGGCGGTCTGACCGCGGGCGAGAAAATCGTCGTCGACGGCTTCCAGCGCATCAAGGTCGGCGATACCGTCGATCCGCTGGAAGTTGATCTGCGCGCCAAGCCAGCCGCCGCCAGCCCGGCTGCGGCCAGCCCGCCTGCCGCCGACAAGGCCCAGCCCGCTGCTTCCGGCCCTGCGGCCAAGTCCTGAGAAAGCCGCACGCCATGGCGCAGTTCTTCATCAACCGGCCCATCTTTGCCTGGGTCATTGCCATCGTCATCATGCTGGCGGGGGCCTTGTCGATCTTCACCCTGCCGCTGGAGCAGTATCCCGATATCGCGCCGCCGCGCGTGACCATCAGCGCGGTCTACACCGGCGCTTCGGCCGAGACCGTGGAAAACTCGGTCACCCAGCTCATCGAGCAGCAGCTCAAGGGCATCGACAACCTGCTGTACATGGGCTCGACCAGCGACCAGTCGGGCAGTTCGCGCACCACGCTGACCTTCAGCCCTGGCACCAACATCGACGTGGCCCAGGTGCAGGTGCAAAACAAGCTGCAGTCGGCGATGAACCGCATGCCCGAGGCCGTGAAAAGCCGCGGCGTGTTCGTCAACAAGGGCGGCAACGACTACCTGACTACCTATAGCTTCACTTCGCCCGACCCGAACGTGAGCCAGGTCGACATCGGCGACTACCTGACCAGCAACGTGGTGGATGTGATCGGTCGTGTGGACGGCGTGGGCGATGTGCAGGTCTTCGGCACGGGCTATGCCATGCGCATCTGGATGGATCCGGCCAAGCTGCAGCAGTACGCGCTGATGCCTTCGGACATCATCGCCGCGCTCAACAACCAGAATGCCCAGGTCTCGGCAGGCCAGCTCGGCGCGCTGCCGGCCGTCAAGGACCAGCAGCTCAACGCCACCATCACGGCGCGTACCAAGCTCAAGACCGTGCCCGAGTTCGAGGCCATCCTGCTCAAGACCACGCCCGACGGCGCGGCGGTGCTGCTCAAGGACGTGGCGCGCGTGGAGCTGGGCGCGGACAACCTGACCATCACTTCGCGGCTCAACGGCCGCCCCGGTGCCGGCCTGGGCATTGTGCTGGCCGACGGCGCCAACGCCACGGCGGTGTCCGATGCGGTCAACGCCAAGCTGGCGCAAATGCAGCCGTTTTTCCCCAACGACCTCAAGCCTTTCATCAGCTCGGACTCGACACCCTTTGTGCGCGCCTCCATCGAGGAAGTGGTCAAGGCCCTGTTCGAGGCCATGCTGCTGGTGGTGGTGGTGATGTTCCTGTTCCTGCAGAACCTGCGCGCCACGCTGATCCCGGCGATTGCCGTGCCGGTGGTGCTGCTGGGCACCTTCGGCGTGCTGTCGGTGGCGGGTTTTTCCATCAACACCCTGACCATGTTCGGCCTGGTGCTGGCCATCGGCCTGCTGGTCGACGATGCCATCGTGGTGGTCGAAAACGTCGAGCGCGTGATGACCGAAGAGGGCTTGTCGCCCAAGGAAGCCACGCGCAAGTCCATGGCCGAAATCACGCCGGCGCTGGTGGGCATCACGCTCACGCTGTCGGCCGTGTTCATTCCCATGGCCTTCTTCGGCGGCTCCACGGGCGTGATCTATCGCCAGTTCTCCATCACCATCGTCTCGGCCATGGTGTTGTCGGTGTTCGTGGCGCTGACGCTCACGCCCGCGCTGTGCGCCACCTTGCTCAAGCCCGTGGTCAAGGGCCAGGGCCACCATGGGGGTGCGCCACGCCGCGGCCTGATGGGGCTGGGCGACCGCTTCTTCAAGGGCTTCAACAACGGTTTCGATCGCAGTTCCCACATGGCGCAAACCACGGTCGGCCGCCTGCTGCAACGCAGCAAGCGCATGGCGCTGGTGTTCCTGCTGATCTGCGCCGCCACGGCTTTCCTGTTCACCAAGCTGCCCACGTCTTTCCTGCCGGTCGAAGACCAGGGCTATATGCAGGTGCAGATCACGCTGCCTTCGGGCGGCTCGAACGCGCGCCTGCAAGCGGTGATGGCCGAAGTCCAGCAGTATTTCGCCAAGCAGCCTGACGTGGTGAGTTTCAACTCCATCACCGGACTGAGCGGCGACCAGTCGTCGGCGCGCGGCTTTGTGCGGCTCAAGAGCTGGGCCGAGCGCCCGGGCCCGGACCAGACCGCCGATGCCATCGCCCGCAAGGCGACCAAGGACCTGAGCCGCCTGCGCGACGCACGCATCTTCGTGATGCTGCCGCCCGCCGTGCGCGGCCTGGGCTCGAACGCCGGCTTCAACTTCCAGCTCAAGGACTTGAACGGCCTGGGCCACAACGCCTTGATGGCGGCGCGCGACCAGTTGCTGGAACTGGCCAAGAAAGAGCCGTCCATCAACAACCTGCGCAGCAACAACCTGGACGACAGCTCGCAGCTGGGCGTGGCGATCGACGACCGCAAGGCCGCCGCTTTAGGCGTGAGCACGGCCAACATCAACAGCGTGCTGTCCACGGCCATGGGCGGCGTCTACGTCAACGACTTCCTGAGCAACGGCCGCGTCAAGCGCGTCTACGTGCAGGGCGACGCGCCGTTTCGCATGCTGCCCCAGGACATCAACCAGTGGACGGTGCGCAATGACAAGGGCGAGATGGTGCCGTTCTCGGCCTTCGCCCGGTCCGAATGGACTTACGGCTCGCCCCAGCTGCAGCGCTACAACGGCAGCCCCAGCTACGAGTTTGTCGGCGATGCCGCCTCGGGCGTGAGCTCGGGCACGGCCATGGACACCATAGAGCGCCTGATGAAGCAGATGCCCATGGGCATTGGCTACGAATGGACCGGGGCCTCGTTCCAGGAGCGGCTGTCGGGTGCGCAGGCGCCGCTGCTGTACGCCATCTCGGTGCTGTTCGTGTTCCTGTGCCTGGCCGCGCTCTACGAGAGCTGGACCGTGCCGCTGGCGGTGATTCTGGCCGTGCCGCTGGGCGTGGTGGGCGCGCTGCTGTTCACCGGCCTGCGCGGCATGCACAACGACGTCTACTTCCAGGTGGGGCTATTGACCACGGTGGGGCTGGCATCGAAGAACGCGATTCTGATCGTCGAGTTCGCGACCCAGCTGCAGGAGCAGGGGCGCAACTTGCGCGACGCCACGGTGGAAGCCGTGCGCCTGCGCCTGCGGCCCATCTTGATGACTTCGCTGGCCTTCGGCTTCGGCGTGTTGCCGCTGGCCATCGGCACGGGCGCGGGTGCCGGCGGACGCCAGGCGATCGGTACGGCCGTGCTCGGCGGTACGGTGTTTTCGACGGTGCTGGGGGTTTTCTTCGTGCCGGTGTTTTTCCTGCTGGTGCGCAGCTGGTTTGTGCAGCACTCCCGAGGTGAGGCGCCTGCCGCACCCGTGGCAAGCGATGCAAAGGGCGTGGCATGACAGCCTTGATGACTCAAACTTCCTCTCAGTGGCGGCTGCGTGCCGTGGCGTTGGCCGCCGTGAGCCTGTTGGCCGGCTGTGTGAATCTGGCTCCGGCCTGGCAGACGCCGGCGCCGGCGGTGCCGGCCGAAGTCGGCGCCAGCGTGGCGCCTGAGCAGACCCAGCCGGCGGTGCAGGCTTCGCAGGCCAGCCTGGACGCGGCCCAGGCCCTTTCCTGGGTGCAGTCTGACGGCCTGCGCCAGACGCTGGCCCTGGCCCTGTCCCACAACCGCGACCTGCGCGTGGCCGTGGCCAACATCGACAAGGCGCGGGCCCAGTACGGCATCGCCCAGGCCGACCTGCTGCCCGGCGTGAACGCCAACGGCCAGGGCAGCCGCAGCCGCACGCCGGCCGATCTGACCAGCAGCGGCCGCGCGACGGTGGGCAGCCAGTACACCGCGCAGCTGGGCATGACCAGCTACGAGCTCGACCTCTGGGGCCGGGTGCGTAATCTCAATGAAGCGGCGCTGCAGGCCTTTTTGCAGTCCGGCGAGAACCAGCGCAATGTGCAGCTCACCCTGGTGGCCGATGTGGCCAATGCCTGGCTGACCCTGGCCGCCGACCAGGCCCGGCTGCAGCTGGCGCAGCAGACGCTGGACGCGCGCCGCAAATCCTTTGCCTTGACCGAGCGCATGCATGAGTTGGGCGCGACTTCGGCCCTGGTGCTGGAGCAGAACCGCACCACGGTCGACGCGGCGCGCGCTGACGTGGCCGGCTTCACCAGCCAGGTGGTGCGCGATCGCAACCTGCTGCAACTGCTGGTCGGCGGCCCGCTGCCCGACGCCGCCTGGCCCCAGCCTTTGCAGCTGACAGCAGCGCAGCCGGCTGCCGCGCTGCAGGCCTTGCCCGTGCCCCTGCCGTCGAGCGTGCTGCTGGCGCGTCCCGACGTGCAGGCCGCCGAGCGCCAGTTGCGCGCCATGAATGCCAACATCGGAGCCGCGCGTGCGGCCCTGTTCCCGACCATCAGCCTCACGGCGTCGGTGGGTACGGGCAGCGATGAGCTGTCGGGGCTGTTCGGCAGCGGCAACAGCAGCTGGAGCTTCGTGCCCCTGGTGCGACTGCCGATCTTTGATGGCGGGCGCAACCGCGCCAATGTGGCCGTGGCGCAGGCCAATGAGCAGGTGGCGCTGGCGCAGTACGACAAGGCCGTGCAGACGGCGTTTCGCGAAACCGCCGATGCCCTGGCCGACCGCGCCCAGTGGACCGAGCGCCTGGCTGCCCAGGCATCGCTGGTGGCCTCGACGCAAAAGGCCTTCGATCTGTCGGATGCGCGCTTCAAGTCGGGCGTCGACAACTATCTGTCGGTGCTGGACGCGCAGCGCAGCCTGTACGCAGCGCAGCAGACGCTGATCACGCTGCAACTGCAGGAGCAGCTCAATCGCGTGACCCTGGTCAAGGTGCTGGGCGGCGCGCCAGCCGTAGCAGCGGGTTGATCAGGCGCTGCGCGCGGCCAGCACGGCTTCGGCCAGCAGGGCGATGGAGCGCGGCGCGCAGCCTTCGGCGTCGTTGCTCACCGTGACATAGGCCCGCTGGCCTGCGCCGGTGATGCCGGCGATGGTGCGCGCCAGCAAGGCGCGGGTGTGCGGGTCGGGCGAGCGGATCTCGCTGAACGGCGCATGGGCCTGCTGCGCGTCTTCATAGCCGTAGGGGCCGAAACTGCGGTTCAGGTTCCAGCGGCAGACCAGCGGGCCGGGCCACAGCGCGCGCAGCAGCGGCAGCTGCTCCTCCATGGGCGGCATCTTGCCGTGCAGCCCTAGGCAGAACGTGGCGCCCGCGGCACGCAGCAGGTCGGCGAAGGCCGGCACCAGCAGTTGCGGGTCGCGCACTTCCACGGCCACGATGACCTCGGGGTGTGACGCCAGTTGGGCGCGCACGGCCGTCAGCAGCGCCGCCAGCCGCGCGAACAGCGCCGCAGGACGGTTCAGCCAGTCCCAGGGCAGGGGGCTGAGCTGGAACACCAGCACGCCCAGTTTGTCGCCCAGGCCTTCGAGCGTGGGCTGCACAAACGCCGTCTGGGCCAGCAAGGGGTCCAGAAACGCGGGATTGGCTTCGCGCCCGCGACCGTCCTCGGCGCGCACCTGGGCGTCGGTCACCACGGACGGGCATTTGACGACGCAGCGGAAATCCGCGGGCAACTGGGCCGCATACAGCGCGTACTGGCTCACGGTGAGCGGACGCCAGAAACTGCGGTCGATGCAGACCGTGCGCAGCAGCGGGTGCTGGGCGTAGGCGCCGAGCCCATTCTTGGCCAGCACGCTGGCGTCATAGGCGCCATCCCAGACCAGATCTTCCCAGCCGGGGTAGGACCAGGTCGAGGCACCCATGCGCAGCAGCGGCGGCAGGGCCGCGGCCATCGCGGCCAGACGGGGTGGCACTGGGGCGGGCTGAACGCCGGTCTTGCGTGCTGCCTTGGGGCTTGCGCTGGCCGCGGGCTTGTCCGGCGGCGGCGTCGGGTCGTCAAAAAGCGTGTCTTGCACAGTGGTGTTGCAATCGTTTACCAGGAGTCGGGCGGTCGCCTGGCCCCCATTGTCGCTTCAGACCTGGAAGACCCACATGCCTATGGCACACTGACAGGCTTCCCTTGATCCATCGCCGTGGGGCGAGCACCGCATGCAAAAAATCATCGGGCAAATTGCCGCAGAAATCAAAGTCACCCAGCAGCAGGTCATCGCGGCCGTGGAGCTGCTGGACTCGGGCGCTACCGTGCCTTTCATTGCCCGCTACCGCAAGGAAGTCACGGGCGGCCTGGACGACGTGCAGTTGCGCGAACTCGAAGCCCGCCTGTCCTATCTGCGAGAACTCGAAGACCGGCGCGTGTCGGTGCTCAAGAACATCGACGAGCAGGGCAAGCTGACGGACGCGCTGCGCGCGCAGATCGCCGCCGCGCCGACCAAGCAGGAACTGGAAGACATCTATCTGCCGTTCAAGCAAAAGCGCCGCACCAAGGGCCAGATCGCCAAGGAGTTCGGCATCGAGCCGCTGGCCGACAAGTTGTTCGCCGACCCGACGCTGGATCCGCACACCGAGGCCCAGGCGTTCTGCCGCCCGGCCACCGTGCTCGACGACGGCAAGCCCGGCCCGGACTTCTCCCATACCCTGGCCGTGCTCGATGGCGTGCGCGACATCCTGTCCGAGCGCTGGGCCGAAGACGCGCCGCTGGTGCAGTCGCTGCGCGAATGGCTGTGGGAAGAAGGCCTGCTGCGCAGCAAGAAGGTCGAAGCCAAGAACGAGAACGACCCCGAAGTCGCGAAGTTCCGCGACTATTTCGAATACGACGAGCCCATAGGCCGCGTGCCTTCGCACCGTGCACTGGCGGTGTTCCGCGGCCGGGCGCTGGAAATCCTCGAAGCCAAGCTGGTACTGCCCGTGGAGCCCGAGCCGGGCCAGCCCAGCCTGGCCGAAGGCCGGATTGCGCTGCACCTGGGCTGGAGCCATGCCAAGCGTGCCAGCGACGACCTGCTGCGCAAATGCGTGGCCTGGACCTGGCGCGTCAAGCTGAGCCTGTCCACCGAGCGCGACCTGTTCTCGCGCCTGCGCGAAGACGCCGAGAAAGTCGCCATCAAGGTCTTCGGCGACAACCTGCGCGACCTGCTGCTGGCCGCGCCCGCGGGCCCGCGCACCGTCATGGGTCTGGATCCGGGCATTCGCACCGGCGTCAAGGTGGCCGTGGTCGATGCGAACGGCAAGCTGGTGGACACGGCCACGGTGTTCCCGCACGAGCCGCGCAAGGACTGGGACGGTGCCCTGCACACCCTGGCCAAGCTCAGCGAAAAGCATGGCGTGAACCTGATTGCCATCGGCAACGGCACGGCCAGCCGCGAAACCGACAAGCTCGCCGGCGAGCTGATCAAGCTGATGGGCAAAGCCGAGCGCGCCATCGACAAGGTGGTGGTCAGCGAAGCCGGCGCTTCGGTGTATTCGGCCAGCGAATTCGCTTCGCAGGAAATGCCCGATGTCGACGTGAGCCTGCGCGGCGCGGCCAGCATTGCGCGGCGCCTGCAGGACCCGCTGGCGGAGCTGGTGAAGATCGACCCCAAGAGCATTGGCGTGGGCCAGTACCAGCACGACGTGAACCAGAGCGAGCTGGCGCGCACGCTCGATACCGTGGTCGAGGATTGCGTGAACTCCGTGGGCGTGGACTTGAACACGGCCAGCGCTCCGCTGCTGTCGCGCGTCTCGGGCCTGTCGGGCAGCGTGGCCAAGTCGGTGGTGCGCTGGCGCGATGCCAACGGCAGCTTCAAGAGCCGCAAGCAGCTGATGGAAGTCAGCGGCCTGGGCGCCAAGACTTTCGAGCAGAGCGCGGGCTTTCTGCGCATTCGCGGCGGCGACAACCCGCTGGACATGACGGGCGTGCACCCCGAAACCTATCCCGTGGTCGAAAGCATCATCGCCACCACCGGCAAGCCCGTGGGCGAACTGATGGGCCGGGCCGACATGCTCAAGGCGCTCAAGCCCGAGCTGTTCGCCAATGCGCAGTTCGGCGTGATCACCGTGCGCGACATCCTGGGCGAGCTGGAAAAGCCCGGCCGCGATCCGCGTCCGGACTTCGTCGTCGCGCGTTTCAATGACGGCGTCGACGACATCAAGGACCTCAAGGAAGGCATGACGCTGGAGGGCACGGTGAGCAACGTGGCCCAGTTCGGCGCCTTTGTCGACCTGGGCGTGCACCAGGACGGCCTGGTCCATGTGAGCCAGATGAGCCACAAGTACATCACCGATGCGCGCGAAGTCGTCAAGACCGGCCAGATCGTCAAGGTCAAGGTGCTGGAAGTCGACGTGGCGCGCAAGCGCATCAGCCTGACGATGAAGCTCGACGCCGCGCCGGCGCGCCGCGACGGCCCGCGTGACAACCGCTTCGAAGGCGCGGGCCGGGGCTATACGGCCGCGCCGCGTCGCGCCAGCGAGCCCGCGCCGCAAAGCGCCATGGCTTCGGCGTTTGCCAAGCTGCAACCCGGGCGCAACAAGTAAGCGCCGCGGTTTTTCAGCCAGATGACAGGGCTGCAGCGCAAGTTGCAGCCCTTTTTGTTGGCGGGCCGTCGATAATGCCGCAACATTTGCTTGCAAGTACGCCTGCTTTCTGCCTCCCATGGATTTATCCGATCTGTTGGCCACGCCCGTGGCATTGCCCAGTCTGCCGCGCACGGTGGCTTTGCTGAGCACGGAGCTGTCTGCGTCCGAGCCGCTCCTGTCGCGGCTGGTTCCGCTGTTCGCGTCCGACCCGGTGCTGACGGCGCGCCTGCTGATGCTGGCCAATGCGCCGCTCTACCAGATGACAGGGCGCATAGGCGGCATCGCCGAAGCCCTGATGCTGCTGGCTCCCCAGCGTTTGCAGGCCCTGGTGCAGGCGGCGCAGCAGGGCGGGGCCGCGCGTTCCGTGCCGGGCGTGGACTTGCAGGCGTTCTGGCGCTACAGCCAGCAGACGGCCCGGCTGGCGCGGTCGCTGGCCAGCCTGGTTCGGTACAACCCCTCGCATGCCTATGCGGTGGGCTTGATCCACGGTCTGGGTGAGTGGGTGATCCACCTGCAGGCGCCGGACAGCGCGGCGACGCTGAACCTGCGCCTGGGGCCGCTGGACCCGCGTCGCGCAGGTCTGGAGCAGAAGATGTGGGGCTTTGCCTACTCCGAGGTGAGCGCCGGCCTGGCGCGTCGCTGGCAATTGCCGGCCCACTTGATCGCTGCTTTGCAGCACATGCAGGCGCCGCTGGCGCGTGAGGCCTGCGAGCCTTTGGCGGGCCTGCTGCACCTGGCTGCATGGCGGGTGCGTGCCCGGCATGCAGCACTCGGCGCGCCCGCGCTGGCCGTGTCCTTCCCCGGCGAAGTGGGAGAGGCCCTAGGCCTGGACATGGACATGGTCTTGCAGCAGGACCCTATCGACTGGTCCGTGCCAGAGCGCGACGCCTGAGAGGGCGGCGTCAGCGCCGACTACCGTTAAACATATGTTTAAAGGTAACTTGTGTAATTAATTTACAAAAACGAAAATGGATGTTGAGTTTCGTTTCATTATCTTTACATGGCGTGTGAATGCGGAAACTGAACACCCGATGTCAGCCGCAGTCGCGTGTTTCCGTAGAAGGAGTTCCCATCATGTCCATCGACAGCTCCATGGCACCGACGGCTGTAGGTGCGGTAGATGCTGCGGCGGCAGCGTCTTTACAGCCGTACTCTTTTCCCGCCGTGCCAGCGGTGCCAGCCGCACCTGCCTGTCATGGGCCCGGGCTCTGGCCGGACTTCCTGATCGGGCAGGCCGACAAACCGGTGCGCGTGCTGCTGATCGATGACGATCCGCACATCCGCAGAGTGATCTCCCAGGAGCTGATGAGCGACGAGCGCACGCTGCTGGTCGCGCAGGCCGACAGCCTCAAGGAAGGGCGCAAGGCGATCCGCCAGCACAGCTTCGATGTCATGCTGGTGGACATCCACCTGGGCGATGGCGAAGGGCTGGACCTGATCGACTTCATGAAAACCGTCCATCCGTCGGCCGAGGCCATCGTCGTGTCCATCATGGACAGCGATGATCTGGTGCTGCGCGCATTCGAGCTGGGTGCTACGGGTTATCTGGTCAAGAATTCCTGGTTTGGCAGTTACCCGCAGGCGGTGCTGCAGGTGGCCAACGGCGGAGCATCGATCACGCCCAATCTCGCGCGCCGCCTGCTGCAGCGCTTTGACAAACCCCTGGTCGCCGAAGAAGTGCCTCGACGCCAGCCGGACGCGACCGAACGGCTGTCGGTGCGCGAGCGCGAAGTGTTGCGCTTGGTAGCGAGCGGCCATACCAGTGTGGAGATCGGTCTGCGTCTGAGCATCAGCAGCATGACCGTGAACACCCACATCAAGAACATTTACCGCAAGCTCCAGGTCCGCACCCGTGCCCAGGCCGTGCGTTTTGCGTCGCTGCGGGGGATGTTCTGACAGCGGAACACTGGTCCCTGGCGCAAGTTCCCTGAACCGGCATTGCTCCCACCATGTCTGCCCACTTCATGCACCGAGCCGATCTGGCAGCCCTGCTGGCGTTGCTGGGCGTGTTGCTGTGGAGCCTGCCGTTTTGTATGCTGTGCTGGCTGTTGGGTAGCGGGCGGCTCGACGAGTTGCCGCAGCCGCCAGCGCATTGGCGGGAATGGGGCACCGCGGTTTTGGGGGCCGGGGCCGTGGTCGGGGCCTGGTTGGCCCTGCGCCTGCGGCGCTTCTGGCTCTGGCGGCGCCGCCGCAATCCCCGTCCTTCGCGCGAAATTCAGGTCGAGCGCCAGCGCATTGCGCGCACCTTGCACGATGCCGTGGGCTCGCAACTGGTCAACGCCTGCATGCTGCTGGACCCCCAGCAGCCGGAGCAAAAGCAGGTGCAGGAAGTGCTGGAGAGCTGCCTGCTGGACTTGCGGCTGCTGGTGGACAGCATGGACTGCGACCAGAGCGCGCTGACTGACCGCCTGGCGGGCTTGCGCCACCGTTTGCAGCCGGTGCTCGACCACCGGGGCATTGCCTTGCATTGGCAGGTTCCCGAGTGGGGTGCGGCGGGCCTTGAGGCCGGTGTGGCGGCGCAACAGATCGCCGCCATTGCACAGGAAGCGCTGAGCAATGCGCTGCAGCACGCCCATGCGCGGCAGATCGCGCTGACGCTCGAGCAGCAGCAGGATGAATGGCATTTGCGCATAGAGGACGATGGCCAGGGCATGAGCTCACCGTCGGCCGGACAGGGCCTGCGGAGCATGGCCCAGCGCGCCAGTGAGGTCGGCGCCAGCCTGCAATCGGGGCCGGGAATACAGGGTCGCGGGGTCTGCATCCATGTGCGCTGGCCGGTGTCGCCGTCGCCGCCTGGATGATTTGAACGCGCCGCGTCCCATGTTTCGCGGCGCTGGCTGACAGGCAGACGGCATGCTTTGGGATTCAATGGGCAGCCCGTCTGTCTTTCCTGCCCATGCCTCCTCCCATGCCCATCACCCCCAATGACTCAGACGCTGCCGTTGTCGATACGGCCGCCGTGGACACGGCCCGCAGGCCAGCGCCAGTGCCTTTCGCGGGAATACGGCAGCGCGACGCCTCGGACGGTGTGGGGGCGGCGGCTTCGGCCGCGGCGCAGCTGGCTTCCATGTTGCCGGCTCTGCGGCTGCTGGTAGGCCTGTTGATCGCGGCGCTGGTGATCGCGGCCCTGTACTTCGGGCGTGAGCTGCTGATTCCGCTGGCCTTGGCCTTGTTGCTGGGGTTCCTGCTCGATCCTGCCGTGAGCCGGCTCAAGCGTTGGGGCCTGCCGCGGCTCGCGGGTACGCTGGGGGTGGTGGCCATCACTTTGTGCGCGCTCGCGGGCATGGGCGCCTACCTGGGCAACCAGGTCAGCGATCTGAGCGCCGGCCTGCCCACCTACCAGAGCACCATCAGCGCCAAGCTGCGCAATCTGCGCCAGCTCACCACTGGCCCCAGCGTGTGGGACGGGGCGCGCAAGACCTATGACACGGTGGAAAAGGAAATTGACAGCCCGCCCGGCGCCAGAGCCGGCGCGCGGGTGCAAAAAGTCGAAGTCCAGCCGGTGGAACTCAAGCCCCTGGCCCAGTTCACGGCCTGGCTGGGCAAGATCAGCGAGCCGGTGATCATGGCGGGCATCGTGCTGCTGTTCCTGGTGCTGGTCCTGCTCGACCGTGACGATCTGCGTGACCGCCTGCTGCGGCTGATGGGGGGCAACCTGCACCTGGCCACGGATGCGCTCAATGAGGCGTCCGAGCGCATCGGCCGCTATCTGCGCATGCAGTTCATCGTCAACCTCAGCTATGGCGTGCCCATGGCGGCCGGGCTGTGGTTCATCGGCGTGCCCGGGGCCATTCTCTGGGGAGTGGTGGCGGCCATCATGCGCTTTGTGCCTTATGTGGGGCCCCTGGTCTCGGCGGTGTTTCCGCTGGCGCTGGCGTTCGCCGTCGATCCGGGTTGGAACATGTTTCTCGGCACCCTGGCGCTGATTCTGGTGCTGGAGTTGATCAGCAACAACGTCGTCGAGCCGTGGCTCTACGGTGCGAGCACCGGCCTGTCCACGCTGTCCATCATTCTGGCGGCCACGTTCTGGACCGCGCTGTGGGGGCCGGTGGGCCTGATTCTGTCGACGCCGCTGACCGTGTGCCTGCTGGTGCTGGGGCGTTATCTGCCGGCGCTGCGGTTCATGGAAGTGCTGCTGGGCAACTCGCCCGTGCTGGGTGCGCCGCAGCGGCTCTACCAGCGTCTGCTGGCCGGCGATGTGGAAGAGGCGATCGAGCTGTGCACGGATGGCGTGGACGCGGCGCTGCCGGCCAAGCCGACGCCGGGCCAGGTGGCCGAGGCCGTGGGCCGGCTGTACGACGAAATCCTGATACCAACGCTGCGCATGGCCAGCAGCCACCATACGGGCTCGGCCACGGCCGGCCACCGTCTGCGCCTGTCCCATGGCATGGGGGAACTGCTGGGTGAGATGGCGGAGCAGTACCCGCCGCCGTTGCCCGAGACCGCTGCGTCGCGGCGCGGGCGTGTGCACTGCATTGGCGCCCGCTGGGAGGTGGACGCGCTGGCCGCCCAGGCCATGGCCCATGCCCTGGGCCTGGACGGCCTGGCCGCGACGCATTCGCCGCACGCGCTGTCGGCGCGCATGGAGGCGCTCGAGGACAGCGATTGGGCCGGAGTCGACCTGCTGTGCCTGTCGGTCTTCACGCCCCAGCCCCAGACCCAGGTGCGCCAGATCTGCCGCCGCTTGCGCCGGCGCTGGCCGCAGCTGCGCATCGTGCTGGCGCTGTGGAATGCGCCGGCGGCGCTGCTGGCCGAAGACGGGTTTGCCCCGTTGGGCGTGCAGGCGGTCACCACCAGCATGCGTGAGTTACGGCTGCGCGTCGGTGCCTTGCTGGCACCCCAGCCCGCTGGCGGCCACCCGCTTGCGCCCATGGGCGAAGAGGATGAGGCGCGGGTGGCGGCGCTGCATGCCAGCGGCTGGCTGGACGCGACCCGCACGGATGCCTTGCACGATGCGGTCGTGCAGGCGGCGAATGCCTTCCATGTGCCTTTCGCCCAGGTGTCGCTGGTCGATGCCGACTGGGTTCACACGCCTGGCAGTCTGCTGGCGTCGGCCAGTGGCCCCAGCGTGGGCCGCCCAGGCCTGCCCAGGGAGTTGTCGGTCTGCGCCTATGTGGTGTCCGAGGCCGCGGACCTGCAGGTCGAAGACATCGCCCGCGATCCGCGCTTTGCCGACAACCCCTTGCTGCAGGCCGCGGCGCTGCGCTTTTATGCGGGTGTTCCGCTGCGCGACCGGCAGGGTCAGGTCCTGGGCAGCTTTTGCATCATGGACACGGCACCGCGCAGCCTGAGCGTGGAGGAGCTGGACCTGCTGCACGACATGGCGCGGCGTTTGCAGAACACCTTGTCCCACCGCACCGAGGTATCGCCCCCACCGGGTGCGGGACCGACGGCGCAGCCGCCAGCGCAAGAAACCGGCCCCTTGCTGGGCCCGGCCATGGCCTGAAGAGACGCTACAGGGATTCGCTCAGCAACTGCTCGTAATCCTCGGCCGTGGCCAGGCGCGGGTTGGTGGCGTGGCAATGGTCCTTGAGCGCGCCCGCGATCACCTGGGCGAACAGCGGCCGGTCCACGCCCAGCGCGGCCAGGCCGCTGGGCAGGCCCAGGCGGGCATTCATGTCGCGCAAGGCCAGGGGGATATCGCTGGCCGAAGCCAGGCCCATGGCATGGGCCATGCGCTCCAGGCGTTTCTCCGCGATTACGGCCGGCACCTGGCTGTTGAACTGCACCACGGCCGGCAGGAACATGGCATTGAGCGTGCCGTGGTGCAGGCGCGGGTTGACGCCGCCCAGACTGTGGCTGAGCGAATGCACGCAGCCCAGGCCTTTCTGGAACGCCATGGCGCCCTGCATGCTGGCGCTCATCAACTGGCGCCGGGCTTCGGCATCCCGGCCGTTGGCCGTGGCGCGTTCGATATGGCCCCAGCCGCGGGCCAGCCCGTCGAGCGCAATGCCGTCGGCGGGCGGATTGAAGGCGCTGGACATGAAGGTTTCCATGCAGTGGGCGATGGCATCCATGCCGGTGGCGGCCGTGAGCAGGGGCGGCAGGCCGAAGGTCAGTTCCGGGTCGCAGATCGCCGCGCGCGGCACCAGGTGCCAGGAATGAAAGCCCAGCTTGCGGTGGTCGTCGACGATGAGAATGGCGCCGCGTGCGACTTCGCTGCCCGTGCCGCTGGTGGTGGGCACGGCAATCAGCGGGGCCGTGCGCTCGCTGATGCGCGGTGACCCGCCTTCGATGGTGGCGTAGTGCGACAGCGGCCCGGGGTGGGTGGCGGCAATCGCCACGCCCTTGGCGCAGTCAATGGCCGAGCCGCCGCCGACCGCGATCAGGCCGTCGCAGCGCTGGTCCTGGTAGATCCGCGCGGCGGCGCGCACGGCCGCTTCGGTGGGGTTGGCGGGCGTCTGGTCGAACAGCGCGTAGGGCAGGTCGCCCAGGGCGTTCAGTGCCTTTTGCAGCACGCCCGCGGCGACGATGCCCGGGTCGGTCACGATCAGCGGCCGGGTGATGCCTGTGCGCTCGCATTCCTGGCGCAGCAGGGCGATGGCGCCGAAGTCGAATTGGATCTGGGTGATGTAGTGGATCAAGGCCATCGTGCGGTTCCGGGCTGAAGGTAAGAAGCTGCCCAAAACTTTAGCCCCGGACGGGTGCTGAGCCAACACGGCAAACCCTGGGCGCGCGCGTGAGGGCGGGCCTGCGAGTCGCGGATGGGACTCGGCGCCCGGCTGGACAAGCGTGCCCGGCGTGTTGCAAAAACAGGTCAGGGCGCTGGCGCCGGCTCCCGCGCTGGCGCGAACGGTTCTTGCATCCGGCGCCAGAGGGAGAGGAGGGCATTGCCGCTGCCCCAGGCGTGCTGACGGCCCTGGTGATGGCATCGTTGGCAATAGTTGTTCTTGCGGGTTCTATCCACCCCCTTGCCGATACTGAAAACGACGGTCCCCCCGGGAGCCGGAGGGCATCCGTCGCAGTCATGGACGCATTTTTTCTGCAAGGAGAGAACGGTATGAGCCAAAAAATCAGTTATCTGGCCGTGGCGTTGCTGGGGACTGTCACCACGCTGGTTTCCGTATCCAGCGCGGCCTGTTCACTTCAGCCCACGGACCCGGTCCGAATCAAGCAAATGATGGCCAAGGAGATCGCCTTCCGGCTCGGGACCAGCCCGCAGAGAATTCCGCTCGCTGCCATCTCCCAGCCCGAACTGCACACCCCGTACCCGTTGGGTGCGGATTGCAGCGGGCTGGCGACCTATCACCACAGTGCAGGCTTCCGCTTGGGCGAAGTCTCGCAGTCGGAGTCCCGCCCCAGGCCTTGGCCTCATCCCAGGCCCTGGCCGTATCCCTTCCCTTATCCGCCACCTTCCTCAGGGACGCAGTGCAGCTTCGAGGGGGTGGCCGTGGTGCTGGGCTATGGCTACTCCAGTCCGGTGGCCGTGCATTTCGAGCGTAAGTGCCGCGTGCCATGACCGGCCTTGCCATGAATCAGGTGGAGGCCCGGTTTCCTGGCCTGTGCCTGTTGTTCACAAGGAGCGTTGCATGTATTTCACCATTCGCCAATTCACCGCCATCCTGGTGGGCGCTGCCGCAGTCACGGTGTCGGTATCCGGCATGGCCTGCTCACTCGCGTCCACGGATCCAGGCCAGATCAAGCCCATCTCGGCCAGGGAGATCGTCCATCGGTTGGGAGTCCCACTCCAGCCGGTTCAGCGCCAGGCCGCTTTCCCGCCGGGCGCGCAACGCCGCGGACCCATGACCTTGCTTGCGGACATGCGCTGGAGCCAGGCAGGGCAATCGGTGGGCGGGCCTTGGCCTAGACCCGAACCTCAACCCAGGCCATGGCCAGTGCCTTCCCCCAGGCCCAAGCCCTGGCCCTGGCCTTGGCCCGACCCGGAAAAGCCTTGGCCCGGGCCTGGCCCGGTTCCCGAACCCATGGAGCCGCGGATGTGGGCCGCCAGACCCTGGCTCTGATGCAAGGCGGGGCCGCCGGTCCTGCCGGGCCATGGCGGCTCCTGTTCCGTGACCGAAGGAGGGCGTTTTCTCGTCCTTCCACGTTGCTTGCAAGGAGAGTTGCATGACTTTCAGAATTCGCCATTTCTCGGCCACGCTGGTGGGCGCTGCCGTCGTCACGCTGTCGGTCTCCAGCATGGCCTGCGTGTTGCCACCCACGGATCCGGTCCAGATCAAGCAAATCATGGCCAGGGAGATTGCCTACCGGCTGGGCATGCGGACCCATCAGGTTCCGCTGAATGCCATTTCCCAGCCCGAATTGCACAGCCCTCGGGGATTGGGTCGGGACTGCCGCGGCATCGAGGGTGTCCACCACAGTGCGGCCTTCAGGATAGGCAGCGCGCCGCTCACGGCCGAGCCCGCTGTCGAGCCCCTGCGCTGGCCGCAATATGCGCGCGAGCCCGTGGCGACTCCGTTGCGACGCAGACGGCAGTCGTTTCGACCGGGCCACGGTGTGTCCAACGGCGCGCAGGGCCGCTGGCCCGAGTACGCCACCTCCGCGCGCTGTGTCTATGAGGGCGTGGCGGTCTTGCTGGGCTATGCCTATTCCAGCCCCGTGGCCGTGAATTTTGAGCGCAGGTGCTGGTGAGGCTGTGCCTGGCAGGGCAGTTGGGGCCGTGATTTCCCCATGCAGAACACGGCTGCGTCTCCTGGGAGTCCTTGGCGGGGCAGCGCTTGCGGCATGATGGCGGGCGTACTGCCGGTCAGCGCCGGCAAATCCTCTGTTTTCAAGGTCTGCCGCGGCCGCCTGCACTGGGCTTGGCGGCAGACCGCTGCCGCCAAGCCGACCGTGAACCCTGTAGATCCCCAGACCCTGTTGACCGCGCAGATGCGCGATGTGATCCGCCGCATGGAGCGGGCTGCGCGCCCGCCGCTGCACAGTTTGAGCCCCGAGGCGGCACGCGCGGCCTACGCGGCCGGCGCGGGCGTGCTGGAGATCGCCAAGGCCCCGCTGGCGCGGGTCGAAGACCTGCAGATACCGGCGCGCGACGGCCATGCTCTGCCCGCGCGGCTGTATGCGCCAGCGCCCGCGGCGGCTGGCGCCTTGCCGGTGCTGCTCTACCTGCACGGTGGGGGCTTCACCATCGGCAGCGTGGAAACCCACGACGTGCTGTGCCGCGAACTCGCCCGGCAAGCGGGCTGCATGGTGGTCTCGCTCGACTACCGGCTCGCGCCCGAACAGCGCTTTCCCACGGCCAGCAATGACGCCTGGGATGCCTTGCAGTGGCTGGCGGCCCATAGCTTGACGCTGGGCGCGGATACCACGCGCCTGGCCGTGGGCGGCGACAGCGCCGGCGGCACGCTGGCCGCGGTGAACGCCATTTTCGCGCGCGATGCCGGCCTGGCGCTGGCCCTGCAATTGCTGATCTACCCGGGCACGACCGCCCACCAGGACACCGACTCGCACCGCCGCTTTGCGCATGGCATGGTGCTGGAAGAGGCCAGCATCACCTGGTTCTTCGACCAATACGTGCGCAGCCCCGCCGACCGCGACGACTGGCGCTTCGCGCCGCTGAACGCACACGATCTGGACGACGTGGCGCCGGCCTTTGTCTGCCTGGCCGAGTGCGATCCGCTGGTCGACGAAGGCCTGGCCTACGCGGACAAGCTGCGCGCCGCGGGCGTGGCGGTGGAGCTGGAAATCTACCGTGGGGTGACCCATGAATTCATCAAGATGGGCCGCGCCATTCCCGAAGCGCGCCAGGCCCATGCGGATTGCGCGCGCGCACTGCGCGTGGCTTTTGGACTGGAGAACTGAGCTATGCTGAACCGAGACATGTTTCATTGCTTCCACCGCCTGCGCGTGCGCTGGGCCGAAGTCGATGCCCAAAAAATTGTGTTCAATGCACATTACATGATGTATGCAGACACGGCCATCAGCGAGTACTGGCGTGCATTGGCCATGCCTTACGAGAGCGGCTTCGCGCGCCTGGGCGGCGAGCTGTATGTCAAGAAGGCGGGTCTGGAGTACCACGGCTCGGCGCGCTATGGCGATGTGCTGGACGTGGGCATGCGCTGTGCGGGCATAGGCAACTCGTCCATGCGCTTCGAGATGGGCATTTTCTGCGGCATGCAACTGCTCACCAGCGTGGAGCTGCTGTATGTGTTTGCCGATGCGACGACGCAAACCTCCAAGCCCGTGCCGGATGCACTGCGCACGCTGATCGACGATTTCGAGGCCGGCCGCAGCGTGACCGAGCTGCGCTCGGGCGACTGGAATCTGCTGGGCCGCGATGCCTTGCGCCTGCGCATGGAAGTGTTTGTGCGCGAGCAGCAGATCGACCCGGCCCTGGAAGTCGACGGCCGCGACGAAGCGGCGCGCCATGTGGTGGTCTACAACCGCCTGGACCAGGCCGTGGCCACGGGCCGCCTGATCACCGAGGCGCCGGGCGTGGGCCGCATCGGCCGCCTGGCCGTGGACCGGGACCTGCGCGGCAGTCGGCTGGGTCGCCAGGTGCTGGACGCGCTGGTCGAAGCTTCGCAGGCACGTGGCGACCACGAAGTGCAGCTGCATGCCCAGTGCGCGGCCGAAGGCTTTTACCGCCGTGCCGGCTTCACGCCGCAAGGCGAGCCATATGACGAAGCGGGGATTGCGCACATCACCATGGTGCGCAGTTTTTGAGATTTCACCGGGAGCATTCCATGCGCAATTCGCTGGCTTTGGGGGCTGCAGCCCTGGCGCTGGGCTTGCCGCAGGCACAGGGCGCAGCGCCGGCTGCCGCAGGGCCAGCGGCTGCTACTTCGGCGACGGCTGGGGCCGTTTCCACCCCGCTGCACCAGGCGGCCGAACGTGACGATGTGAGCGCCATCACGCAGCTGCTGGCCCAGGGCATGCCCATAGACGCGCGCGATGCACAGGGCCGCACGCCTTTGCTGGTGGCGACCCAGGGCAACCGTATCCGCGCCGCCCGCGCCCTGATCGGTGCCGGCGCCGACGTGAATGCCAAGGACGGCATCCAGGACAGCCCCTACCTTTTTGCGGGGGCGAGCGGCTATCTGGAGATACTGACCATGACGCTGGCCCAGGGTGCCAACTTGCGCAGCACCAACCGCTATGGCGGAACGGCCCTGATTCCGGCCTGCGAGCGTGGCCATGTGGAAACCGTGCGCCGCCTGATCGACGCTGGCGTGGCACTGGACCATGTCAATCGCCTGGGGTGGACGGCACTGCTCGAAGCCATCGTCTTGAGCGACGGCGGACCGCGCCACCAGCAGATTGTCCAGATGCTGGTGGATGCGGGGGCCGATGTGCAGTTGGCGGACGCCGACGGTGTGCGCCCCCTGCAGCACGCCATCCAGCGCGGCCAGACAGAGATCGAGCGCATCTTGCGGACCGCCGGCGCGCGCTGAAACGCGCAGTCGCTCAAATATCTTCGAGCAGGGCGTAGGGCAGTGGCTGCACGCTCAGCGCCGGACCGCTGGCGCTGCCTGCGTGCAGGGCTTCACCGGCCGAAGCAATCTGCATCGACACCAGTGCCAGCCAGCCGCCGTCCGGCGCCTGCGCGGCCTGCACGACGGTGCCCGTGGGTTGCTCGGCATCGTGGGCCGCAAACACTTCCATGCCGGGCGTGAGCGCGGCATCAGTGCGCACCAGATAGGCGCGGCGCTTGAGCGTGCCGCGGAACTGGCTGCGGGCGACGATTTCCTGGCCGGGGTAGCAGCCCTTCTTGAAGTTCACGCCACCGATCGATTCGTAGTTGAGCATCTGCGGTACGAACAGCTCGAACAGCGGCGCGCTCAGCGTGGCCACGCCGCTTTGCACTTCGCTCCACAGCCAGGCCTCGCTGGCCAGGGCGGGAGCCTGCGGTGCGGGCGTGCCCACGGGGGCGATCCACAGCGCGCGCGGCTGTCCGGCGGCGGGGTAGAGGTGGACCAACTGGGCCTCGCCCAGATCCTGCTTGTCCCAGGGCGCGGCCTGAGGCGGGCCGCCGGCGGTCGCGACGGCGTCGCCGATCAGGCCGTGCAGCGTGAATTCGGCCGTGGCGTCGCTGAGCTTGGCCTTGGAGCGCATCACGAACATCGACAGGCGCTTGAGCGTGGGCGCGAGCAGATCGTGGCTGCAGATCAGCAGAATTTCGCTGGCGCTGCGCTTGAAACCGATGAAACTGGCCTGCATTCTGCCCTTGGCCGACAGAAACGCGGCCAGGCGGGCATGCTGCATGTCGAGCAATGCAAAGTCCTGCGTGAGCTGGCCATGCAGGAAACTGGCGGCGTCTTCGCCTTGCACGCGGATCACGCCAAGATGGGAAATGGGGGCTATGCCATGGAGGGACTGGGTCATGGGTGAATTATGATGCCCGGTCATTTTCATAGGGTGGAAAAGGTTGTGTGTCGAATCATCAAATGGTTGCTGTGTCTGGGATTCATGGCTGTGCTGGCGGCAGGAGCTGCCGCATGGTGGCTGACCCAGCCGCTGGGCCAGAGCGCGCCGACGCTCGAACTCGAGATCGAGCCCGGCACCACGCCGCGCGGCGTGGCCCGCAATGTGGTGCAGGCCGGCGTGCACACCGATGCGCGCCTGCTGTACGCCTGGTTTCGCCTGTCGGGCAAGGACAGGCTGATCAAGGCCGGCAACTACGAGATTCCCGCAGGCACCTCGCCCTACCAATTGCTGCAAAAGCTCGCGCGCGGCGAGGAGTCGCTGCGCGCCCTGACCCTGGTCGAAGGCTGGAACTGGCGCCAGGTGCGCGCGGCGCTGGCCCGCGAGGAGTCCTTGCGCCAGGACAGCGCAGCGCTCAGCGATGAAGCGCTGATGGTCGCCCTGGGCAAGCCCGGCGTGGCCCCGGAAGGGCGCTTCTTCCCCGACACCTACACCTATGCCAAGGGCAGCAGCGACATGGCCGTGCTGCGCCGTGCGGTGCACGCCATGGACCGGCGCCTGGCGCAAATCTGGGCGATGCGGGCCTCCGACCTGCCGCTGCGCTCGCCCGAGGAAGCCCTGGTGCTGGCCAGCATCGTCGAAAAGGAAACCGGCCGCGGCAGCGACCGCGCGCAGATTTCCGGCGTCTTCATCAACCGCCTGCGCATAGGCATGCTGCTGCAAACCGACCCGACCGTGATCTACGGCCTGGGCGAAGCCTTCGACGGCAATCTGCGCCGCGGCCATCTGCGCGCCGACACGCCGTGGAACACTTACACCCGCCCGGGCCTGCCGCCCACACCGATTGCCATGCCCGGCAAGGCTTCCCTGATGGCGGCCGTGCAACCCGAAGCGACGAAAGCCCTGTACTTTGTTGCCAAGGGCGACGGCAGCAGCCATTTCAGCGCTTCGCTGGACGAGCACAATAGGGCGGTGAACCGTTACCAGCGCGGACGCTGAACCAGCGTCCGCCGCATTGAGGATTTGTCACCATGAGCCGTACTGGCCTGTTTATTTCTTTCGAAGGCATTGATGGCGCGGGCAAGTCCTCGCACATCAGCGAAGTGGCCGACGCGTTTCGCGCCCAAGGCCGTTGCGTGCTGCTCACGCGCGAGCCCGGCGGCACGCCGCTGGCCGAAAAGCTGCGCGCGCTGCTGCTGGCCGATGCCATGGACCCGCTGACCGAAGCCCTGCTGGCCTTCGCCGGCCGGCGCGACCACCTGGTGCAGGTGATTGAGCCGGCGCTGGCGCGCGGCGATGTGGTGCTGTGCGACCGCTTCACCGACGCCACATTCGCCTACCAGGGCGCGGGCCGTGGCTTTGATTGCGGGCCGCTGGCCGTGCTCGAGCGCATGGTGCAGACTGGCGTGGCGCCCGATCCCATGCGGCTGCGCGAGCCCGACCTGACGGTCTGGTTCGATCTGCCGCCCGAAGTCGCTGCCGAGCGCCTGTCGCATGCGCGCCTGCCCGACCGTTTCGAATCCCAGCCGCTGGAGTTTTTCAGGCGCGTGGCCCAGGGCTATGCCGATCGCGCCGCGGGCGCACCGCAGCGCTTTGCGCGCATCGATGCCAACCAGGAGCGCGGCGTTGTCTGGCAGCAGCTGCAGGCGGTGCTCGTGGCCCGGGGCTGGGGCCCGGGTGCCGCGGCCGCGCACGAAGGCGCGGCATGAGCACGGCGCCTGAGCGCCCGCCGGTCGCGCCCTGGATCGCCGCCCAGCGCCAGACCCTGCTGGCCCAGCGCGGCCACGCCTGGCTGCTGCAAGGGCCTTCGGGTCTGGGCCAGTACGCCCTGGGCCTGGAAATGGCCCGGGCCTGGCTGTGCGAGGCGGTCACCGACGGCCAGGCCTGCGGGCGCTGTGCCAGCTGCCACGCCATCGATGTGCGTGTCCACGCCGATCTGTGCGTGCTCATGCCCGAAACCCATATGCTGGCGCTGGGCTGGCCGCTGTCGGAAAAAGCCCAGTCCGACATCGACGACAAGAAGCGCAAGCCCAGCCGCGAAATCCGCGTCGATGCCATGCGCGACGCCGTCGAGTTCACGCAGCGTACCAGCGCCCGTGGGCGCGGCAAGGCCGTGCTGGTCTACCCGGCCGAGCAGATGAACGCCATCACGGCCAATGCCCTGCTCAAGACGCTGGAAGAGCCGCCTGGCGACGTGCGCTTCGTGCTGGCCAGCGAGTCGGCCCACCAGTTGCTGCCCACCATTCGCAGCCGTTGCCTGATCCACACCATGTCCTGGCCGCAGGAAGCGGTCATGCAGGACTGGCTGCAGGCCCAGGGCCTGGACGCGGCCGCGGCCCAGGCCTTTCTCAAGGCTTCGGGCGGCCGCCCCGACGACGCCTTGGCCCTGGCGCGCAGCGGCAAGCCGGCCCAGGCCTGGACGCAATTGCCCCGGGCCGTGACCCAGGGCGATGTCTCGGCGCTGGCCGACCTGTCGCCGGCCCAGGCGATAGGCGTGCTGCAGAAAATCTGCCATGACCAGTTGGCCCGGGCCACCGGTGCCCAGCCGCGCTATTTCGCGCCGGCCGATCTGCCCGTGCCCGCGCCGCTGCCGCAGCTCGCTGCCTGGAGCAAGTCCTTGTCCCAGGCCTTGCGCACGGCCGAACACCCCTTCAATGCGGGCCTGATGCTGGAAGCGCTTGTCGCGCAAGCCAGAAGCGTCCTAAACTCGCGGGCATGAGGGCCGGCGCTTTGCCTGCCCGTTGCCCACCTGCACCACATCCATGAGCCTGACACCTACCACGCCGCGTCCCAGCGTCATGCAACTGGCCATCAAGGAAAAGGCCGCCTTGTACGCGGCCTATATCCCCATCTTTGCCGAAGGGGGCATCTTTGTGCCGACCCCGCGCGACTACCGCCTGGGCGACGATGTGTATGTGCTGCTGACGCTGCCCGACGACCCGCAGCGTTACCCCATTGCCGGCAAGGTGGCCTGGGTCACGCCGGCGCGCGCCGCGGGCAACCGCACGCAAGGCATTGGCCTGAAATTTCCCAAGGATGAGAAATCCAGCCAGCTCAAGGACAAGATCGAGCGGATTCTGGGTGATGCGCTGGCCTGGGACAAGGCGACGCAGACCGTGTGAGTGCAGTGACGGCGCGCCCACCCGCGGCTGCATGCCGACCCGCTGCCGGTCGGCATTTTTGTTTTTGAGAGTTTTTCCATGTTTACCGATTCCCACTGCCATCTGAACTACCCAGCCCTGGCGGCCCGTCTGCCCGAAATCCGCGCCGCCATGGCCGAGGCGCAGGTGGACCGCGCGCTGTGCATTTGCACCACCATGGAAGAGTTTGCCGACGTGCACGCCCTGGCCACGCAGTACGACAACTTCTGGGCCACGGTGGGCGTGCACCCCGACACCGAGGACATGACCGAGCCCAGCGTGCAGGACCTGCTCGATCGCGCCGCGCTGCCGCGCGTGGTGGCGATTGGCGAAACCGGTCTCGACTACTACGGCATGGAAGACCGCAAGGGCGGGCGCACCATCGCCGACCTCGAATGGCAGCGCGAACGTTTTCGCGTGCACATCCGTGCGGCCCGGGCCTGCCAGAAGCCGCTGGTGATCCATACGCGCAGCGCTTCGGACGACACGCTTTCCATCCTGCGCGAAGAGGGCGAAGACGGCTCGCCCGGCCAGGCGGGCGGCGTGCTGCACTGCTTCACCGAAACCGCCGAAGTGGCCCGTGCCGCGCTGGACCTGGGCTACTACATCTCCTTTTCGGGTATCGTCACGTTCAAGAATGCGCAATACCTGCGCGATGTGGCGGCCTTCGTGCCGCTGGACCGGATGCTGATCGAAACCGACAGCCCCTACCTCGCACCCATGCCTTATCGCGGCAAGACCAACAGCCCGGCCTACGTGCCCTACGTCGCCAAGCAGATCGCCGCGGTGCGCGGCCTGCCGGTGGAAGAGATCGCGGCGCTGACCAGCGCCAACTTCGACGCCTTGTTCAAGGGCGTGGTGTCATGAGCGGGCTGCGCGCCCGCCGCCAATGGCTGCAAGGCGGCCTGGCCCTGGGTCTTGCCGGCCTGGTGGGGCAGGCGCGGGCCGACGCGCAAGAGGATTTCGAGCGGGCGGTGATTCGCGACGACGACCGGGCCATGGTCAACCTGATATTTCGCGGCGCCGACCCGAATACGCTGGACTCGCGTGGTCGTCCCGGCCTGGTCGCGGCGCTGAGTCGCGATTCGTTGCGCGTGTTCGACGTGCTGCTCAAGTCGCCGGGCATCCGCCTGGACGAAACCAGCCGCCAGGGCGAAAGCGCGCTGATGCTGGCGGCGATCAAAGGCCACCTGGCGATCGTGCGCGAACTCCTGGACCGCGGCGCTTCCGTAGAGAAGGACGGCTGGACGGCGCTGCACTACGCGGCGTCGGCCGCGCGGCCCGACAGCCTGGCCATCGTGCAACTGCTGGTGCGCAAGGGCGCGCCCGTGGATGACCCCTCGCCCAACGACACGACGCCGCTGATGATGGCCGCGCAGTACAGCTCGGAAGAGGTGGTGGCCCAGTTGCTGAAATACGGCGCCGATCCATTGGCCAAGAACCAGCGCGGCTGGACGGCCGTGGACTTCGCGCGCCAGGCCTCGCGCGACTATCTGGTCGAAAGCCTGACCAAGGCCCAGCAGCAGCAACGACGGACCACGCAGCCGGGGCGCAAGCCGGGCTGGTGAACTCGCGTCGTTGGCACGGCCTGGAAGCAGTCAGCCGCGGTGCAGAGACCTTGCCGATTCGGTCATTTCCGGAATCGGCAACAGAGGTCTTTTCTTACTCTGAGAATGTTTCTTGAAGAACGGCCAAGGTCGTGCCCAAGGTCTTGGCAGACACAGCGCCCAGCTTTTTTGCGAGTCGCACCTTGTCCACGGTTCTGAGCTGATCCAGCACGATCAAGCCCTTGGTGCCGGCATGCGTCACCGGTATCCGGAATGGTGCTGCGAAGCCTTTGGAGGTCATCGGTGCCACGATCACGGTGCGCAATGCATCGTTCATTTCCGCAGGTGACACCACCACGCAGGGGCGCGATTTTTGAATTTCGCTATCCATGGTGGGGTCGAGGTTGACCAGCCAGATGTCCCCGCGCTTCACCATGCCAGCTCCGGATCTGCGGCATTGGAAAACTCGCCCATCAACAGGGCATCGTCACCCGCTGCTGCAACGGCCTTGGCTGCCTCCGCCCACCCCGCACGCGCTGGCTTGGCAGGCTTGCTCAGAATGATTGCGCCGTTTTCCACGGTCACATTGGCCACGGCTTCTTCGTCCAATCCGGCCTGAGCCAGCAAGGCCTTGGGCAAAACGACACCTTTGCTGTTCCCGATGTTGCGAATCGCTATTTGCATTTGGCACCTCGTTCAAGTTGAAACGCTGTTGATCCAGTCTGGGATTTCTGCACTGGATGTGACAACATTATTATAACAATATGCCATCGCCAAGCTTTCCTGCGTCTGTCTATATTTGAATTAATATCAAAAGAGTTTGTGAGATACAGGGCTTAATTTGCAAATATGAAAAGGGCAAACTTCAGTCATCGGGAAAACAAAGACGGATGGCAGACACGCTGTTGCGGGCCTTGTTCCCACGTTCAACCTTACTGAGAAGTCCTTTCATGAGCAATATTCCTTCCTTTGGCGCCGGTACCTTTCGCCTGACCGGCCAAACCGCGGTCGACTCCGTGCGCGACGCCCTGGACGTGGGCTATCGCGCTGTCGACACGGCGCAGATCTATGGCAACGAGGCCGACGTAGGCCAGGGCATTGCCGAAAGCGGCGTGCCGCGCTCCGAGCTGTTCGTGACCACCAAGATCTGGACCGACAACTACGCCAAGACCAAGCTGGTGCCCAGCCTGCGCGACAGCCTGAAGAAGCTGCGCACCGACTATGTCGACCTGACGCTGATCCACTGGCCCGCCCCCGGCAACGGCGTGGAGTTGCCCGAGTTCATGGAGGCGCTCGCCGAGGCCAAGGCCCTGGGCCTGACGCGCCAGATCGGCATCTCCAACTTCAACATCGAACTGACCCGGCAGGCCATCGCCGCCGTGGGCAAGAACGAGATCGCCACCAACCAGATCGAGCTCAGCCCCTATCTGCAAGGCCGCAAGCTGACCGCCTTCCTCAAGGAGCAGGGCATTGCCGTGACTTCCTACATGACCCTGGCCTACGGCAAGGTGCTGAAGGACCCGGTGCTGGCCACGATCGCCCACAAGCACCAGGCCACGGTGGCGCAGGTCGCGCTGGCCTGGGCACTGCAACTGGGTTATGCCGTGATCCCGTCCTCGACCAAGCGCGAGAACCTGGCCAGCAACCTGCTGGCCCGGAACCTGAAGCTGGACGCCGAAGACATGGCCTTGATTGCCGCCCTGGAGCGCAACGGCCGCGAGGTCAACCCCGAGGGCCTGGCCCCGGTCTGGGACTGAGTTTCACACACCATCGGCCCCGTTGACGGGGTCGAGCAAGGGGTTTGGCAATGTCTGAGCGCGCACCTCTACTGCCAACCTGAGGCCTGCAGCCCAGCCCCCATTCCCCATCAGGTGGCGCGCGGCGTCAAGCGCATGGCGCGCCCATAGCTGGCCGGCGCGATGCGCCGGTACAGCAGCGTGACGACGGCCACACAGCCCAGGTGCAGCAGCCAGCCGGCCGTAAAGCTGCCAGTGGCGCCGCGCAGCACGGCCAGAATCCACGGCGGCAGCGCGGCGAGCAGGAAGCCGCCGCCCTGCATGAGCGCCGACAGCGCGCCGGCCTGGGCCGGATCGGACAGGTGATCGAGCGCAACGATCAACGACAGCGCGAAGCAGCCGCCCAGGCCCGCGCCCAACAGGATGCTCCAGGCGATGGGCGCGGTTTGCGGCCACAGCGCCAGCGCGGCAAAACCCAGGGCCTGCAAGGCCAGCGTGCACCACAGCCAGGGCCGGCGATCCGCGTGCCGGCGTGCCAGCACGGGCAGCAGCAAGGCCGCGATGGCCTGGCTGGTCGCGAGGACGGCCAGCAGGCTGCCGCTGGCGGCCGCGCTCCAGCCATGCTCCTGGTAAAACGGTGCCAGCCATGCGACCACGCTGGAATAACCGCCATTGACCAGGCCGAAACAGGCCATGAGCAGCCACACGCGGGGCCTGCGCAGGTAGTCTCCTGTGCGCAAATGGCCGGGCTGGCCGGAGCTGTCGCGGGGCAGGCTGCGCGCCGCCAGCACCAGGGCGAGCGTGGCGGGCAAGGCCATCCAGACCAGGCCGGCATGCCAGCTGCCACCGGCCGCCGCGACCCAGGGCGTGAGCTGCGCGCCGAGCGCGCCGCCGCCCATCAGCATGGCGGAATACAGGCCCATGACCGGACCCACATGGCGGGGGAACTGCTGCTTGATGACGCTGGGCAGCACGGCCTGCACCACCGCTGCGCCCAGCCCCAGCAGGGCCGCGGTCCCTACCAGTTGCCAGCCGTTCGTGGTGAACAGCCGCAACAGCGAGCCTGTTGCCAGCAGAAAGAGCGCGGCCAGGATGGCGCGCCGTGCGCCCATGCGGGCCTGCAGCAGGGGGCCCGCAAAGGCAAACGCGCCCATCAGCAGCATGGGCACCAAGGTCAGCAGCGCCATGCCCTGCAGGCCCAGACCGGTGTCCCGTCCGATATCGGCGGCCAGCGGCCCGATGCCGGCGATGAAGGGCCTGAGGTTGAGCGCGACGAGGGCCACGGCCGTGAGCAACAGGGCGGGGGCGCTGGAATCCTTGGGGTGCACCGGTCTAGGCCTGCTTGCTGCGTGCCTGCGCCCATTCGGCGTACAGGTCGGGATGGTCCGGCATGCGCACGGGCAGATGGCATATCGCCATGGACTGCTCGGCGAAGGGCTTGGCCAGATCCTCGTAGACGGCGGCCGTGGACAGGCCGAATGGGGCGCCGTCCTCGTTGCCATAGGCGTAGGCGACCTTGCGCACGCCGGCCATGTGCATCGCGGCCATGCACATGGGGCATGGATGGCCGCTGGCATAGACGCTGCAACCGCTCAGGTCGGGCGAGCCGAGATGGCGGCTGGCGGCGCGCAGGGCCGTCAATTCGGCATGGGCGGTGGGGTCGTTGGTGGCGTGGATTTCGTTGACGCCGGTGGCGATGACCGCGTCATCGCGCACCACGACCGCGCCGAAAGGGCGGCCGCCCTGCTCGATATTGGCGCGCGCCAGCGCGATGGCTTGCCGCAGGTAACGGTCTTCGTTGGTCATGGGGGGCTTTCAGGGTGGTTGCACGCGTTCTCGGGCGGTGCGGGCAGGGCGCGGAGTGCACCAATATAGGGACATCGCATGGCATTGAAAAATTAAATATTAAGATGAAAGTTATTCATTTTCTGAATGCCATCCCGCCGCACCGCGGACTCCACGCCAGAACCCATGCTCGACCCTCGCCTGCTGCGCTCCTTCATCGCCATCGTCGACACGCACAGCTTCTCGCTCGCGGCGCAACGTCTGCACATGACGCAATCCACCATCAGCCAGCAGCTCGCCCGGCTGGAGGAGGCGGTGGGCCAGACCTTGGTCGATCGCGCGGCCAGACCGATCCAACCCACGGTGGCAGGAGAGCGGCTGCTGGGCTACGCCCGAAGAATCCTGGCCCTGCAAGAGGAAGCGGCATCGGCGCTGGCCGATCCGGCCGGTACGGTGTCCATCCGCATGGGCATTCCCGAGGATCTGGTCAGCCGTGCCATGGCCGAAGTCTTTGGCAGCTTCACTCAGCGCCACCGCGAAATCCACCTGGACGTCACCGCCGGCTTGAGCCGTGATCTCACCGCGCGCTACCGGGCCGGCGAATTCGACATCGTCATCGCCAAGGAGCCTGTGGCCAGCCCGGATTGCCGTGCCAGCTTTCCGGAAGCCCTGGCCTGGTTCGAAAGCGTGGATGCCCCGCAGGCATGGTCCCAGCCCCTGGCCTTGGTCGCCTTCCCGCAGGGCGGCCTGTACCGCGAGGCGATGTTCGAGCGCATGGAGCAGGAGCAGCTGCGCAGCTACATCGCATTCACGGGCAACAGCCTGCACAACGTGCTGGTCGCGGTGGAGGCCGGACTGGGCCTGTCGCTGCTGCCCCTGAGCGCGACCGCCGGCTACCGCGTCCGGCGATGCATGCGGTTGCCGGCGGAGCCGGCGATATCGGTCGCCATCTATGCCTGGGAAAACACCGGGCCTGTCGCCGAGTTGATGGAGCGTATGGGCGAAGTGCTGGCCGCCCGGTGCGCCCAGCATGCGACGAGGGCCGGTGGATCGCAATGACTGGGCGGCGGCCTTGCAGCTCTCGCAGGCCCCCCTGCGGTGATCGCCGGCATGCGAAAAACATTAGCCCCACAGCGCAATACCCGGATGCAAAACGGGAGGTTGGCTCGTATACTGTGATTAAATACAGTACTTGCCATGGCCGCCGCACTCCAACCTCAACCCCCCACGCCCACCGGCTTTGACTGCGGGCGGCTGCCTGCCCATATGGCGCAAGCCCTGTGGCGCGGCACGGAAGTCGCCAGCTCGGCAGGGCGCACGCTGTCCACGGGCTTCGCCGTGCTGGACGCGGCGCTGCCGGGCGGCGGCTGGTCCACCCAGGGCCTGAGCGAGCTGCTGCTGGCCCAGGCCGCGTTGTGCGAATGGCGGCTGCTGGGGCCTGCGCTGCCGGCCTTTCTGGCCGACAAGAACTGCCGCATCTATCTGGTCGCGCCACCCAAGTCGCCCCACGCCATGGGGCTGGCCCAGCTGGGGCTGGCACCGGAGCAACTGGTCTGGATCGACGCCAAGGGGCCGGCGGACCGCCTGTGGGTCACGGAGCAGCTGATCAAATCCGACGCCGCCGGCGCGGTGCTGGCCTGGCTGCCCCAGGCCCGGCCCGAGCAGATCCGGCGGCTGCAAGTGCATGCGCTGCACTGCGATGCACCGGTTTTCCTGATCCGCCCGGAAACGGCTTTGCGCGACGCATCGCCGGCGCCGCTGCGCGTGTCGGTCGCTCTGGGTGCGGGCTGGGACATTGACCTGCGTATCCGCAAGCGCCGTGGCGCGATCGCCGAGGAGGTGCTGCACCTCAAGGCGATTCCCGGCAATCTGAACGCCTACATTCCCCCCCGGCTGCACGACTTGCCAGCGCCAGGGCTGCAGCCAGAGGAGGTGCGCCATGCATTGGGCCGCGCTCTTACCCCCACAGTGCCCCGACTCCGCATCGCCCATTGATCTCCAGTCCCTCGCCGCCTGGGCCCTGCAGTTCACGCCGCGCGTGGCGGTGGTCGAGGAGGCGGTGCTGCTGGAGCTTGAAGCGAGCCTGAGGCTGTTCGGTGGCGCCGAAGACCTGCACGCGCTCGTCGAAGCCGGGGCCCGGGAGCTGGGCGTGCACCTGGCCTGGGCTGCGACCGGGCTGGCGGCGCTGGCCATCGCGCGCCAGGGGCTGGCCGATGGTTTGGCCCATCCGCTGCAGCAGCTGCTCGACAGCTTGCCGCTGGAACGCCTCAGCGCCGTCGCGCGCCACCAGGCGACGCTGGCCCGCGTGGGCTGCCGCACGCTGGGCCAGGTGCGGGCGCTGCCACGCGGCGGCATCGCGCGCCGCTTTGACAAAGCCTTGCTGGAAGCCATGGACCAGGCCTATGGCCTGCGCCCGGAGACCTATGCCTGGGAGATGCTGCCCGAGACTTTTCATGCGCGCCTGGAACTGATGTCGCGGGTGGAGATGGCGCCGGCGCTGCTGTTCGGCGCCCGGCGCCTGTTGCTGATGATGGCCGGCTGGCTCCGGGCGCGCCAGCTCGGTGCCACGGCGTTCACGCTGCGCTGGTGCCACGACAGCATGCGTTCGCGGGATGCGGGCAAGGGCGGCGAACTGACGATTCGCACGGCCGAGCCGACCCAGAACGTGGAGCACCTTGCGCGCCTGCTGACGGAGCACCTGGCCAAGGTGGAATTGCTCGCACCCGCCGGCGACCTGGAACTGCTCGCCGCCGAAGTCGAGCCCATGGGGCAGGAAAGCCGCTCGCTGATTCCCGACCCGGCCCACAAGGGCGCGTCCACCCGACTGGCCCTGGAACGCATCCAGGCGCGGCTGGGCGAAGCCTGCATACGCCGCCCGCAACTGTCTGCCGACCACCGCCTGGAATGGATGCAGCAGTGGTCCGCGGCCGAGCCGCGTCGCCCATCCCGGCCGCAGGGGCTGCATGAACTGCCGCTGCCGACCTGGGTGCTCGAAACCCCCTTGCGATTGGTCGAGCGCGCGCACCGGCCGGTCTACCAAGGCCCGCTGCAGCTGCTGCTGGGCCCGGACCGGGTGGAGGGCGGCTGGTGGCACCGCGAAGAGGTCGGCGATGGCGAACTCCCGCTCAATGTCCAGCGCGATTACTGGCTGGCGCGCAGCGAGCATGCAGGCCTTTTGTGGGTGTTCCAGACACGGCTGGCCGGTGAGGAGACCGCCTGGTTTCTGCACGGCCATTACGGCTGAGCTGCGCGTATGAACCATGTCCTGCCCGCCTATGCGGAGCTGCGCTGCATCTCCAACTTCACTTTCCTGCGCGGCGCCAGCCGGCCGGAAGAGCTGGTGGCGCGCGCCCAGGAGCTGGGCTACAGCGCCATGGCCATCACCGACGAGTGCTCGCTGGCGGGCATTGTGCGCGCCCATGTCGCGGCCAAGCAGGCCGGCATGGCCCTGCTGCTGGGCGCGCAGTTCTGCATCCAGCCCCGGGACGACAGCGAAGCGGCTTTCACCCTGGTGGTCCTGGCCCAGAACCTCAACGGCTACGGCAACCTGTGCCAGTTCATCACCAAGCTGCGCCGGGCATCCGAAAAAGGCAGCTACTTTCTCAGCCTGGACGGCATCAGCGGCCAGGAGCTGCAGGACTGCCTGGTGCTGCTGTGCCCCGAGCGCCAGGCCAGCGACGCGCAGCTGGCCGCCATGGGGCGCTGGACCCTGACCCAGTTCACGGGCCGCTGCTGGATAGGCGTGGACCTGGTGCGCCGGCTCGATGACGAGCTGTGGCTGCACCGCATGCGTGCGCTGTCCGCATTGACCGCATTGCCGCTGGTCGCCGTGGGCGATGTGCACATGCATGTGCGCTCGCGCAAGCCGCTGCAGGACGTGCTGACAGCCACGCGCATAGCCAAGCCGTTGACGGAGTGCGGCTACGCGCTGCAGCGCAGCGCCGAGCGCCATTTGCGCAGCCGGCTGCGGCTGGCCCAGACCTTTCCCGCCGACCTGCTCGCGCAGACGCTGCATGTCGTGTCCCGCTGCCACTTCAGCCTGGACGAGCTGCGCTACCAGTACCCGGACGAAGTGGTGCCCGCCGGGCACACGGCCGCCAGCTACCTGCGCCAGGCGACCTACGAAGGGGCAGGGCGGCGCTGGCCGGCCGGCATACCCGCCAAGGTGCAAGCCCAGATCGAGCACGAGCTGGACCTGATTTGCGAGCTCAAATACGAGCCCTACTTCCTCACGGTCTACGACATCGTCGCGTTTGCCCGCTCGCGCAGCATCCTGTGCCAGGGACGGGGCTCGGCCGCCAACTCGGCCGTCTGCTATTGCCTGGGCGTGACCGAAGTCGACCCGGCGCGCACGTCCGTGCTGTTCGAGCGCTTCATCTCCAGAGAGCGCAACGAGCCCCCGGACATCGATATCGACTTCGAGCATCAGCGCCGCGAAGAGGTCATTCAATACCTCTACGCCAAATACGGCCGCGACCGTGCGGCCCTGACGGCGACCGTGATCTCCTACCGCCCACGCTCGGCCATCCGCGATGTGGGCAAGGCCCTGGGCTTCACGCTGGAAACGGTGGAGGCCATCGCCAAGGGCCAGCAGTGGTTCGATGGCCGCAGCATCCGCGAAGAACGTTTCGATGAACTGGGCCTGTCCATGGATTCGCTGGCCGTGCAGCAGCTCATCACGCTGACCGAGCAGTTGATCGGCTTTCCGCGCCACCTGTCCCAGCACACGGGCGGCTTTGTGCTGACGCGCGGCCTGCTGTGCCGCATGGTGCCCGTGGAGAACGCTTCCATGCCCGATCGCACGGTCATCGAATGGGACAAGGACGACCTCGACGCCGCCGGGCTGCTGAAGGTCGACGTGCTGGCCCTGGGCATGCTCTCGGCCATACGGCGTTCCCTGGACTTCATCAGTGCGCGCCGGGGCTTCGACTTCAGCATGCAGGACATCCCGGCCGAAGACCCCGCGACCTACGACATGATTTGCCGCGCCGACACCATAGGCGTGTTCCAGATCGAAAGCCGCGCGCAGATGAGCATGCTGCCGCGCCTGCGGCCGCAGTGCTTTTACGACCTGGTGGTGGAGGTGGCCATCGTGCGGCCCGGGCCCATCCAGGGCGGCATGGTCCATCCCTATCTGCGCCGGCGCCAGGGCCTGGAGCCCGTGACCTACCCCAGCGAAGCCTTGAAAGAAGCCTTGGGTCGCACCCTGGGCGTGCCGGTGTTCCAGGAACAGGTGATGCAGGTGGCCATGCTCGCGGCAGGTTTCACCGCGGGCGAAGCCGACGGCCTGCGCCGCGCCATGGCGGCCTGGAAGCGCAAGGGCGGGCTGGAGAAATACCACGACAAGCTCGTCGGCGGCATGACGGAGCGCGGCTACGATCCAGCGTTTGCCGAACGGATTTTCGAGCAGATCAAGGGCTTCTCGGAATACGGCTTCCCCGAGAGCCACGCGGCCAGCTTTGCGCTGCTGGTCTACGCTTCCAGCTGGATCAAGCGCCACGAGCCCGCGGCCTTCCTCGCGGCCCTGCTCAACAGCCAGCCCATGGGCTTTTACTCGGCCAGCCAGCTGACGCAGGATGCGCGCCGCCACGGGGTGGAAGTGCGTCCCGTGGACGTGATGCTCAGCGCCGTGGACTGCACCCTGGAAGACATAGCCAGCAAACCGGCCGTGCGCCTGGGCCTGCGCCTGATTGCCAGCCTGCGCGGCAGCAGTGCAGCGCGCATCGAACAGGAGCGGCGCGAAGCGCCCTTCGACAGCGCGCAGGAATTGGCGCAGCGCTGCGGCCTGGAGCAGCACGAAATGAAGGCCCTGGCCGCTGCCGGCGCCCTGGCCTCGCTGTCAGGCCACCGCCGCCAGCAGGTCTGGGACGCGGCGGCCTTGCACGCGGCCCCCAAGCTCCTCGAAGACGCGCCGGTGGACGAGGATTTGCTGGCGCTGCCCGAGGCCCCCGAAGGCGAGGAAGTGCTGTGGGACTTCGCGTCCACGGGCCTGACGCTGCGCAGCCATCCCATGGCGCTGCTGCGGCCCCAACTCGCCAAGTACAAGCTCAAGACTTCCAAGGAACTGCGCCGCATCCCCGACGGCCGGGTGGTGCGCACCGCGGGCATCGTCACCCTGCGCCAACAGCCGGGCACGGCCAACGGCACCATTTTCGTGTCGCTGGAAGACGAACACGGCGCCACCCAGGTCATCGTCTGGCGCGCGGTGCGCGACGCGCAGCGCCAGGTGCTGCTGGGCGCACGCCTGCTGGCCGTGGAAGGCCGTTGGCAACGCCAGGGGCCGGTCTGCAACCTGATCGCCGAGCGCCTGGCGGATCTGTCGCATCTGCTGGGGCGCCTGACGACCGAAAGCCGGGAATTCAAATGAAGGAGAACCCATGAACCAATGCAGCCTGTTCGGCAACGAGGAGGTGCAGGCCTCCATTCCCGGCCTGGTCTACCAGCCCGAGTTCCTCAGCCGGGACGAGGAGCAGGAGCTCATAGACATCATCCGCAGCCTGCCGCTGCACGCGGCCAAGTACAAGGAGTACCTGGCCAGGCGCCGGGTGGTGAGCTTTGGCGGCTCCTACGACTTCGACACCCACGAACTCAAGCCCGCCCGCGCGCTCGATGCGCGCCTGCTGCCCTTGCGCCAGCGTGTCGCCGCCTGGCGCGGTGTTCCCGCCGAAACCTTGGCGCACGCGCTGGTGGCGGAGTACGCGCCCGGCACGCCGCTGGGCTGGCACAGGGACGTGCCGAATTTCGAGCGGATTTTCGGGGTGTCGCTGGGCAGCGAGGCCACCTTGAAGTTCCGACCGTTTCCCTATGTGCCGGACATGCAGCGCCAGGTGGTCGACCTGAAGGTCCAGCTCCGGTCCGTCTACATGCTGGCCGACAAGGCGCGCTGGCGATGGCAGCACTGCGTCGAGCCGACGCGGGAGCTGCGGTGGTCGATTACTTTTAGGGATTTGCAGGCGTTTGCATAAGCAGATTGCTGGCGCGCGGGCCAATCAGCTTTTTTTCCCAAAGAATGCAAGTAGCTCGGTGGAGTGCTTTGCATCGCGGACAAACGGCGGCACCGAGAGTGCCAGCAACAAGGCTGCCAGCGGCACGACACAGATAAAGCCGATGTACTTGAAGCCCAGTGCGCCGGCGATGCTGCCCAGCACGAACATGCCTATCAGCCCCGCGCAAGAGCGCATGCGCGTCCAGTCGTGCAGCACCTGCTCGCCAGGCGCGGTGCCGACCTGGGCGTGACGTCTCCAGAAAAACATCTTGCCAAGCTCCATGCCCAGGTCGGTGAAGTTGCCCGTCATATGCGTGGTTCGGGTATTCCCGCCAGAAGTCTTGGAGCCGACCGCATTCTGCAGCCCCATCATGAAAGAGAGCAGCAGCACCGTCAGCGGCACGGCAAACGGTGTATTCCAGGTCAGCGTGGCCGCTCCCATCAGGCCGAAGGGGAAGAGCATCAATGCTTCGAGCATCAAGGGCAGGGCATAAACACTGTACAAGTGCCGCTGGCGGCCCCAGTTGACCAGCACGGCACACACGGCGGCACCGGTCATGAAGGCCAGAATGGCGCCCAGCGCATTCAGCAGCATCTTGCTGCTTCCCAGCACCAAACCGTCGGCGAGCTGCGAGGCAAAGCCCGTCATGTGCGAGGTGTACATGTGCAGCACCAGAAAGCCGCCCGCATTGACCGCCCCGGCATTGAACGCAAGAAGCCACCCCAGTGCAATGTTGGTGGAGCGTGCGCGATGGCGGCTGGTGAGATGGCGCAGTCTGCGCATCAAAAGTTCCACTGACCTGTATGCATAGGCGTGATTGTCGGCCAAATCCTGTTGTGGGCGGGGTCAGTGGGAATCGAGGGGCTACCTGGCTAGGGGCAGTCCAGGATCAGTCTGGCTGACCGCAGACCGCTATCTGTTGTCCGAGTGCGGTGCGTACGGTGGAACCGATGCCGTTTTCAAAACGGGAGCTCGTTTGCGGAAGAATGGCCTATATGTGCGCCGCACCCTCGTGGCCACGCCATTCCAGCAAGCGGCGCAGCTCTTCAGGCTCCGGCGCCTCGGCGCGGATCATGCTTTCACCAGCATCACTATCTTTTGGTGCTCAAACAAGAATCCGAAAGCAACCGGAGCCAAGGCCAAGCTGCGGCGTACAACCGTCCCGCTGTTCCTGAGCACTGTGGATCTTGTTCTTTCCGAATCGCACGTGAGGCGAAAGCAAGGGCCTTGCTCCGAGGTTTAGTCCTCGCGATCACGCGGGTAGCCGGCGTCTGCCCAGCGCTGCGCAGACGCACGGGTGAGGCTATGGTCCGGTCGGGCTCGTACCTTGGCCAACTGGCTGCCGTCCGCTGCGGTGGCGGTGAGCGTCGCGGAGGGGTTCTCCTCATCGGGCTCGATATCGAGAGCCACCGTCACGCGCAAGCCGCGAACTTCGATCTCGATAGCTTTGTGCAACAGCGCTGCCTGGTGCTGTTCATGCCTACGTATTACTTCGCTGGCAGTCTTCACCAGCGTGTTGAAGGCCGACACGTCCAGTGGCTTAGGACTTTTCTTGTCACGCCCCATGGTCCATGGGCCGACCAGAGCGGGTTCCGCCTGGCCGTCTTGCGTCATGGACACTGCCCAGCCATCGTCGTCTTCATTCTTGATGACGCGGGCTTCCCAGCCCTTGTGAAGCCAAAGGCGGTCTTCGAAGATGGAGACGTCTTCTTGCTCGAGTTCTACGGACATGTTTAGATTTTTTTGGAGCTATCAAGTCTAAAGTCTACTGTTTTTTTATACAGATTTTTGGGGTTGGGTCTATCCCAAGTTCGGGCGTCTTGGGTTAAGCATGCCCTGATGAGGTCGACGCAGGGGCTTTCATCCGTGAGCACTTGGCAGGCGCTCTCCGGGCTGACCGCAGCGGCTGCACTCGACTGCGGATTCTGCCGCACCCAGCGCGGCCGGGTGGGGCCCGGAGCGGTCAAGGCATGTGCTCATTCAATATGAGCGAAGCGATATACCCCATGCGTCGTTTTTCTTGAGCACGATCCAGAGATTGGTGTGACGACTCAGTTCTTCGCCCGTGTTTGAACGCCGCGTATATGTGACCAGAAAATGCACTTTGTTCTTGCTGGTCAGGACAGGAACTTTCGATTCGTAGCGAGTAGATGCCCAACCCGTGCTTTGCAGTCGTTGGAAAAAATCAGAAGGGTGCTGATTCGGCGCATCCCAGAGCAGAGCCTCTGACTCCGAAATCATCACATGCGGGAAATGAAGTTGCGCATCCATCCTCGCCAAATCCAGTGCGTTGAACGCTTCGGTAAATCTATCAAGGCAGCCTGACGCATCCTCAACGGCGTCTTGGTCAATTGCAGTGCCGCTGGTCTGGCTGACAAAGGAAAGAAAGCTGCTCATAGGCTGTTGCGGGCCATGGTTAGGTAGCACTCGATGGTAAGCGCAAGGCCTGACCCATCATCTTGCGCGCGCGTTTGGCAAGCCTTTGGAGTTGTCAGGCATGCATCAAACCCGAAACTGTCACCAGACTGGCACCGGCGCGAGAATGAAAAAAGCCCGCTATCTAAAAGATAGCGGGCTTTCCTTATGGGGGTTGGTGGGTCGTGCGTGATTCGAACACGCGACCTACGGATTAAAAGTCCGCTGCTCTACCGACTGAGCTAACGACCCAACCTGCTTCACAAAACTGTTGTCTTGCTTAGCGAAGAACTCGATTCTAGCATGGAATTTAGAGCACTTTTTCTTCGCGGGTCGCAATTTGATCCAGCACCCAACCGGCCGCGCATTGGCCGAATGTCGCGGTCACGGCGACGACCGAGCCGTAGCCGTGGCAGTTGAGCGTGCCGTCGGCGCTGTCCAGCGCGCAGGAGGCGTCGGGTGGGGCCACGGCTTCGCGGCTGAAGACGCAGGCTACGCCGATCTTCTTGCCTTCGCGCGGCGCGCCGTGCTCACGGCGCAGGCGGTAGCGCAACTGGGCCAGCAGCGGGTCATGGGTGGTCAGGCTCAGGTCGTCGATGTCGACCTTGTGCGCCTGGCGCTTGCCGCCGGCTGCGCCGACGGTGATGAACAGGAGCTTGTTGCGGCGGGCGTGCGCGGCCATGGCCGTCTTGGCCTTGACCTGGTCGCAGGCGTCGATCACCGCCGTCACGTCGGCGGGCAGCAGGGCCGGCCAGTTGTCGGGCTCGACGAATTCCTCGATGCAGTGCACCTGGCAATCCGGATGGATTTGCGCAATGCGGTCGCGCATGGCGTCCACCTTGGCCTGGCCCACGGTGCTGGTGAGCGCGTGGATCTGGCGGTTGATGTTGGATTCGGACACCTGGTCCAGATCGATCAGCGTGATGCGGCCCACGCCGCTGCGCGCCAGGGCTTCAGCGGCCCAGGAGCCGACGCCGCCGATGCCGACCACGGCCACATGCGCGCCGCGAATGCGCGCCGCGCCTTCCATGCCATACAGCCGCTCCAGACCGCCAAAGCGGCGCTGGTTGTCGGCGGGCAGAAAGTCGGAGTCGGGCAGGGGGCCTGCAGGTGCGGTACTCGGTGAGAGATTCATTTCAGTGATCCAGGATGCAAGGCATCATTTTCAGCCCATGCCGCTGGCATGCCCCAGCCAAGGGACTCTGAGCAAGGGGGATGCTGCCATCCCTAGGTGTGGGGCCCCCTCCATCAAAGGATGAGAGGGGGGAAGCGGGAGCCCGCCCAGGGCGTCACCGCTCAGGGGGTGCGTTATTTCAAGCGCACTAGCTGTTCTTTGGCGGCGCTGGCGGCTTCGCTGCGGGGATAGGCCTTGATCAGGTCTTCCAGCGTCTTGCGGGCCGAGCGGGTGTCCTTGAGCTCGGTCTGGCAGTTGGCAATCGACAGCGCGGCTTCCGGTGCGCGTGCATGCTCGGGAGACGAGCTCAGCACGGCCTTGAAGTTGGCAATGGCTTCCTTGTAGTCGCGCTCGGCGTACAAGGCATTGCCCAGCCAGAAGCGCGCCGACGGCAGGTAGCCGCTGCGCGGATATTGCCGGATGAAGGCACTGAACGACTTGCCCGCTTCGCCGAACTTGCCGCTGCGGAAAGTTTCCAGCGCGGCATCGAAGTCGCGCTTTTCCGCGGGGTCGGCAGCGAACTGCTGGCCGTCGACAGTGACCGTCACCGGTTCGAACTGCTTGAGTCGCTCTTCCACGCCTTGGGCCATGTCCTTTTGCTTGCGTTGCAACTCGGCCGACTGCTGTAGCAGTTGCTCGTTTTGCCCGCGCAGCTTGGCCTGGTCCTGGCGCAGTGTCTCGATCTGCGACTGCAGCTCGAGCAGGCTGCGCCGCAGCTGGGCCGTGTCTTCGCTGGCGCGCTGACTCGACTGCTGCATGGCGTCCATGCGTTGGCGCAATTCGATAATGGCACGACGCGCCTCGTCGTCACCGAACAGCGCGGCATGGCTGCTGAAAGACGCGGCGCAGGCCAGGGCCAGCAGCGTTGTACGGAAAAACGGGGCGGCCATCATTAACGGTAGGACAGTTCAGCGCGGCGGTTCTGGGCGAAAGCTTCTTCGGTGAAGCCTTGCACTGCGGGCTTTTCCTTGCCAAAGCTCACGGCTTCGACCTGTGCGTCGGACACGCCCAGCAGACGCAGGGCGCTGCGCACGGCTTCGGCACGCTTTTGGCCCAGGGCCAGGTTGTATTCGCGGCCGCCGCGCTCGTCGGTGTGGCCTTCGATCACAACCTTGCGGCTGGGCGAAGCCTTGATGAAGCGGGCGTGGGCTTCGACTTGGGCTTGCGCGTCGGTCTTGATGACGTAGGAGTCGTAGTCGAAGTAGACGATGCGGCTCACACCCTGGAGGCCGGCCTGGCCGTTGGCGGACTGGGTCAGGTCAACGCCCGACACGCCGCTTTGGCCTGCGCCGCCGCCGTTGGCACCGGCACCAGAGCCGCTGCTCAGGGCCGAGCTGTCGCCGACCGGGGTTTCATCAAGCTTGACGCCAGAGCTGCAACCGGCCACCAAGGCGGCGACGGTGAGGGCGATGGAAAGGCGTTTGAATGTGATCATGGAATTTTCAAAGCGTCGACGGGGACGCTAGGCAAAGTGTTGTTACAGGTAAAAATACAAAAATCAGTGTTTCAGGAACGGACCCCAGTCCGGTTCGCGAATATCGCCGCCCTGGCCGGCCAGACGGGCCTTGATTTTGCCATCGAGCGTCGTGGTCATCAGAGCCTCGCGGCCTTGCTGCAAGGTCGCGTAGACGATCAATCGGCTATTCGGGGCAAAACTGGGGTTCTCGTCTGCCGTGGTGTCGGTGATCGCCGTCACGGTGCCTGATCCCAGGTCCATGACGTGCAGCTTGAAGCCGCCGCCCACGCGCGAAATATACGCCAGCCAGCGGCCGTCGGGACTGACACTGGGCGAGATGTTGTAGTTGCCGGTGAACGTCACGCGCTCGGCACCGCCGCCGGAGACGGGGACCTTGTAGATCTGCGGCGCACCGCCGCGGTCGCTGACAAAGAAGATCGTGCGACCGTCGCTGGAGAACGTGGGTTCCGTGTCGATACCGCTGCTTTGCATCAGGCGGCGCGGCTCGCCGCCTTGCGCACTGATCATGTACAGCTGGGAGCCGCCGTCGCGCGTCAGCGTCACGGCCAGGTTCTCGCCGTCGGGCGCCCAGGCCGGAGCGCTGTTGGAGCCGCGGAAATTGGCCAGCAGGCGCCGGCGACCGCTGGCCACGTCATGCACGTAGACCACGGGCTTGCGCGACTCGAACGACACATAGGCCACCTGGCGGCCGTTGGGCGACCAGGCAGGCGAAATGATGGGCTCGGGGCTGGACAGCGCCGACTGCGCGTTTTCGCCATCGGAGTCCGCGATCCACAGGGTATAGCGCTTGCCCGCCTTGGTGACGTAGGCAATGCGCGTCGAGAAAATGCCGCGCTCGCCAGTGAGCTTTTCGTAGACATAGTCGGCGATGCGGTGGGCCACCAGCCGCAGGTCGCCGTTGGTCACGGCAAAGCCCTGGCCGCCCAGGTCCTGGCCGCGCACTACGTCCCAGAGGCGAAAGCGCACATCGAAGCGGCCGTCCGCCAGCCGGGTCACGCTACCGGTGACCAGGGAGTCGGCCTGTCTTTGCTTCCACAAGGCCACATCGGGGCGCGAAGTCTCGTCGAGCTGCGTACCGCTGGCATCGACGCCGCGGAACTGGCCGCTGCGTTCGAGGTCGGCCTGCACGATGGCGGCGAGCTTCTGTGGGGATTGGGCCTCGCCACGGAACGGGGCGATCGCAATCGGCAACTGGGTCAAGCCCACACCGGTGACTTCGACGCGAAACTGCGCGAGCGCCGGCAAGGCGGACGAAGTGGCCAGCGTGGCAAGAAAGCTGCGACGCATTAAAAGCGGCACCGCCGCTGAAAAGGAGGTGGATGGAATTCGGTCAATAGTCATTGGCAACCATCTTGAGCCGGGTAAATCCCGGAGCATACGCCACGCATGTTACACACTCTGGCGGGCATCGAATGTAAGTGGATGCACAGCAAGGGCTGACGGGGGCCGTAAAATCCGCGTCACATGCAAGCCACCACTCCCACCAAAGAAGCCGCCGGCCCTGCGTCTGCACCGCCCTTGAGCCTGCGTCAGCGCTTGCAGCGTCTGGCCCCGTATTTTGGCGGACGTCGCTGGACCTGGGTGCTGGCGGTGGTCGCCATGCTGGCCGGCGCCGCCACCGAGCCCATGATTCCGGCCCTGCTCAAACCCCTGCTGGACAACGGTTTTACCGACGGCAGCCTGCAGCTGTGGCTGGTGCCCGTGGCCATCATGGGCGTTTTCCTGTTCCGGGGCATCGCCCAGTTCGTCGGCCAGTATGCGCTGGCCCGCATCGCCAACGAAGGCATGCTGAGCTTGCGCCACGCGCTGTTCGACCGCCTGCTGGCGGCGGAGATGGCGCTGTTTTCGCGCCATTCGGCCAGCAGCCTGTCCAACACCGTGGTCTATGAAGTGCAGACCGGCTCGACCCTGCTGGTCCAGGCCTTGATGGGCTTGTCGCGCGACGGTTTCACCCTGATCGCCTTGCTGGGCTATCTGCTGTATCTCAACTGGCAGCTGACGCTGGTCGTCGGCCTGGTCGTGCCCGGCGTGGCCTGGATCATGAAAACGCTGTCGCGCCGCCTGTACCGCATCACCAAGGCCAGCCAGGAAGCCACCGATTCCCTGGCCTATGTGGTCGAGGAAAACGTGCTGGCCCACCGCATGGTGCGCCTGCATGGCGCACAGGCTGCGCAGAAGCAGCGTTTTGGCGGCCTGAGCCAGCGCCTGCGGCATCTGGCCGTGAAGTCCACCATCGCTTCGGCGGCGATGACGCCCCTGACCCAACTGCTGGCGGCCGCCGCGCTGTCGACCGTGATCTGTATTGCGCTGTGGCAAAGCCGCCAGGTGGTGGGCGTCAAAGACGTGACCGTGGGCGGCTTTGTGTCGTTCATCACCGCCATGCTGATGCTGGTTGCTCCCATTCGGCGCCTGGCCGATGTGGCCAACCCGATTACGCGCGGCGTGGCGGCACTCGAACGCGGCCTGGCCTTGCTGGACAGCACGCATGCGGAGCAGGGCGGCCAATACCGCCAGGACACGGTGCGGGGCGCGCTGGAGCTGCGCGATGTGACGGTGGTGTTTGGAGAAGACCATGCGCCGGCCTTGTCGCAGGTCAGCCTGCAGGTGCAGCCTGGCGAAGTCGTGGCCCTGGTCGGACCTTCGGGCGCGGGCAAGACCACGCTGGTCAATCTGCTGCCGCGCTTTTTGTCGCCGACCAGCGGCCAGGTGCTGCTCGACGGCCATCCGCTGGCCGACTGGGACCTGGCCTGCCTGCGCCAGCAGTTCGCCATGGTCAGCCAGGACGTGGTGATGTTCAACGACAGCATTGCGGTGAACGTGGCGCTGGGTGCGCCCATCGACGACGCCAAGGTCTGGGCCAGCCTGGAAGCGGCCAACCTGGGCGAGCATGTGCGCCGCATGCCCCAGGGCATAGAGACCCAGGTCGGGCACAACGCGGCCCAGCTGTCGGGCGGCCAGCGCCAGCGCCTGGCGATTGCCCGGGCGGTCTACAAGAATGCGCCCATTCTGATTCTGGACGAAGCGACTTCGGCGCTGGACACCGAATCCGAGCGGCTGGTGCAGGACGCGCTGCAGCGCCTGATGCTGGGCCGCACAACGCTGGTGATTGCCCACCGCCTGTCGACCATCGAGCATGCCGACCGCGTGGTGGTGATGGAGCGCGGCCGCATCGTGGAGCAGGGCCCGCACGCGCAGCTGCTGGCCCAGGGTGGCCTGTACGCGCGCTTGCAGGCGCGGCCCACGGGGCAGTGAGGCCCCGCGCCCGGCGCTTTCGGCCCGCTGTCGGCGGGCCGTTTTCTTGTCTTGTTGTGACCGGCCTTGATGGCCAGGAGTGCTTGCCCCATGCCCATGACTTTTCCTCGCCTGATTCCCCAGGACTTGCAACAGTGGCTGCAAAGCCAGGCCGAGCACCTGGACCAGGAGGCCGGCGGTGCGCCTGCGCTGCTGCCGGCCCTGGCCCAATCGGGGCTGCTGGGTCTGGGAGTGCCGCAGCAGCAGGGCGGCGCGGGCGGCAGTGCGCACGACGCCTTGGAAGCCATCGCCCAGGTGGCCGAAGTGTCGTTGACGGCGGCCTTCGTTTTCTGGGGGCAGCGGGCCTTGATCGACTACCTGCTGCGCAGCGACAACCCGCTGCCACGCGAGCGCTGGCTGGCGGACCTGCTCAGCGGGCGGCTGGCCGGGGCGGTGGGCTTGTCGAATGTGATGAAATTCCTGGCGCAGATCGAGCCGCTGCAGGTGCATGCCGCGCCCGCCGCGGATGGCTGGCGCCTGCAAGGCGTGCTGCCCTGGGTGAGCAATCTGCGGCCCGAAGGTTTTGTGGTCGTGGCCGCGGTGCAGCGGCCGGACCAGCCCGCGCCCATGGTGGTGGCGATCGAAAGCCGCCTGGACGGTGTGCAGCGCAGCGCCGATCTGGCCTTGCTGGGCATGCGCGCGAGCAATACCGCGGCCATTGCGCTGGAAGACGTGGCCATTGATGCGGCGGCCGTGCTGGCCCCGCAGGCACCGCCCTATCTGCGCATGGCCCGGCCACCGTTTCTGGCCATGCAATGCGCGCTGTCCCTAGGGCTGGTGCGCGCCAGCCTGCGCGCCGCGCGCGGCACGCCCAGCGGGCGTGTGGTGTTGCAGGCCCGGATGGAGGCTGTCGAACAAGGCCTGGCACAGGCCACGGCGGAACTGCATGCGGGCCTGGCCGATCAGCGGTTTGTGGCGGATGTGACGGCCTTGTTCGTGCTGCGCATGCGCCTAGCACAGCTGGTGCAGGAAGCCGTGCAGCTGGAATTGCAGGCCTGGGGCGGGCGCGCCTATCTGGACGGCTGCGCGCCCGGCTTCGCGCGCCGCTGGCGCGAAGCGGCTTTCATTCCGGTGATCACGCCCAGTCTGACCCAGCTGCAAGCGGAAATCGACCGACAGCCGACCTGAACGCCGGCGGTCAGCGCGTCACTCGACGACGACCTGCGCCGTGCCCGCTTCCATGCGGCCGACGATGGCGGCGTCGCCAAAGCCCTGGGCCGCGAACAGGTCCAGCACCTGCTGCACGGTCTCGGGCGTGCACGACACCAGCAGGCCGCCCGAAGTCTGGGGGTCGGTCAGCAAGGCGCGCGTGGCCTCGGACACGCTGCTCGCAATGGCCATGTGCTCGCCATAGGCGGCCCAGTTGCGCGCCGATGCGCCGGTGATCACGCCTTGCTCGGCAAACGCCTGTACCGTGGGCAGCAGCGGCAGGGCGCGGCTGTCGAGGCGGGCCGTGAGGCCGGCGCCGCGCGCGAGTTCCAGCGTATGGCCCAGCAGGCCAAAGCCGGTCACATCGGTCAGCGCATGCACGCCGGCAATCTGCGACAGCGCCGCGCCCGGGCGGTTGAGCTGCGTGGTGGTGGCCACCATGGCGCGATAGCCGTTGTCGTCCAGCAGGTTCTTCTTCAGCGCGGCCGACAGAATGCCCACGCCCAGGGGCTTGCCCAGCACCAGCAGGTCGCCCGCCTGGGCGTCGGCATTGCGCTTCATGTGTTTGGGATTGACGATGCCGATGCCGACCAGGCCGTAGATGGGCTCGACCGAATCGATGGAATGGCCGCCGGCCAGGGGAATGCCGGCTTCGCGGCAAATCGACTCGCCGCCTTCGAGCACGCGGGCAATGGTGGCGTGCGGCAGCACATTGATGGGCATGCCCACGATGGCCAGCGCCATCAGCGGCGTGCCGCCCATGGCGTAGATGTCGGACAGCGCGTTGGCGGCGGCAATGCGGCCGAAGTCATACGGGTCGTCGACGATGGGCATGAAGAAATCGGTGGTCGCCACGATGGCCTGCTCGTCGTTGATGCGGTACACGGCGGCATCGTCGGCGGTCTCGTTGCCCACCAGCAGATCCGGGAAGAACTGCTTGGGCAGGGCGCTTTGGCTGATCAGCTGGGCCAGCAGGCCGGGGGCAATCTTGCAGCCACAGCCGCCGCCATGGGAGAGGGAGGTCAGGCGCGGGGCGCTGGGTTGCTGGCTAGTGGTGTCGTTCATGGTGTCCTTCTTGCTCGTCTTCGCTCACAAAGTCAGTAGCGCCTGCAGGCGCGTTCCTTCCCATTATGGACAGGCTGCGTAGGCGACTGGTGATGGCTCCTGCTGCCCGAGCCAGATTTTCCTCACACAGGTGGACATTCCGGCGCACGGAGGTGTGTCTGCTTTCCGGCAGAGGCTTTGTTTCCTTTTTTCAATAGCTGGAACCTATCGTTTTTTATTGTCGCATAGGTGTTAGTGATCTTCTGAAGCCAGCTTCAGCGCCTGTTGGATTGCTTTGCCTGAGCAGTCCAAAGCGATTTGCTCATATTTGAAAACTACCAAAAGATGATATGTCCATTGTTTCTTTTTCCCATCAATTTAGAAAACGCGCGATCCACTTGGCTTTGCTCGGTAGCGGTCTGGTGTTGACCGGTACGTCGAGTGCACAGAGCGTTTGGGACAGCCTGGGCCTGCGGGGCCCGGAAGGTCACCCGGGTGTGGCGGGTGTTGTCGGTCCAAAGGGCGAAACGGGTCCCAAGGGCGATACGGGCGCCAAGGGCGAAACGGGTCCAAAGGGCGAAACGGGCGCCAAGGGCGAAACGGGCGCCAAGGGTGACACGGGTGCCAAAGGTGACACGGGCGCTACGGGCGCTACGGGTGCTGCGGGTGCTACGGGCGCTACGGGCGCTACGGGCGCCAAGGGTGAGCAAGGTCCGATGGGAGCCCCAGGCCTGGTGGATATTTCTGGTTTGAAAGGTGAGCCCGGCCCCCAGGGTGATCAGGGCCTGAGGGGCGAACAAGGTCCGAAGGGAGACTCCGGTGCTATGGGGCCGAAGGGGGATCAGGGTGTGCCGGGCGTGAAGGGCGACCAGGGCCTCCAGGGAGCGAAAGGTGAGCAAGGCCTGAAAGGTGACCAGGGCGGTAAAGGCGATCAGGGCGTGCCAGGTCCTCTGGGGCCTAAGGGTGACCAGGGGATGCAAGGCATCCCGGGATTGAAAGGTGAGCAGGGCGTGCCTGGTGTCCAGGGGGTAAAGGGCGACCAGGGTTTGACGGGTGCCCAGGGCCCGAAGGGCGATCAAGGTCAGGAGGGCGCTGAAGGCAAGAAAGGCATTCAGGGGCTGCAGGGTTTGACGGGTGCCACGGGGCCGCAAGGCTTGACGGGGGCCCATGGCCAAAAGGGCGACCAGGGCTTGACGGGTGCCCAGGGCCCGAAAGGGGATCAGGGCCTGACCGGTGCCCAGGGGCCGAAGGGCGATCCAGGCCAGCAGGGCGCTGAAGGCAAGAAAGGCATCCAGGGGCTGCAGGGTTTGACGGGCGCCACGGGGCCGCAAGGCTTGACGGGGGCCCACGGCCAAAAGGGCGACCAGGGCTTGACGGGTGCCCAGGGCCCGAAAGGGGATCAGGGCCAGACCGGTGCCCAGGGGCCGAAGGGCGATCCAGGCCAGCAGGGCGTTGAAGGCAAGAAAGGCATTCAGGGGCTGCCGGGTCTGACGGGTGCCACGGGGCCGCAAGGCTTGACGGGAGCCCATGGCCAGAAGGGCGACCAGGGTTTGACGGGTGCCCAGGGGCCGAAAGGGGATCAGGGTCTGACCGGTGCCCAGGGGCCGAAGGGTGATCAAGGCCAGCAAGGCGCTGAAGGCAAGAAAGGCATCCAGGGGCCGCAAGGCTTGACGGGTGCCCACGGCCAGAAGGGTGACCAGGGCTTGACGGGTGTCCAAGGCCCAAAGGGTGACCAGGGCTCGATGGGTGCCACGGGGCCGCAGGGCTTGACCGGTGCCCAGGGCCCGAAGGGTGACCAGGGCTTGACGGGTGCCACGGGGCCGCAAGGCTTGACGGGTGCCCAGGGTCCGAAGGGTGATCAGGGCTTGACGGGTGCCATGGGACCGCAAGGCTTGACGGGTACCTCTGGCCAGAAAGGTGATCAGGGTTTGACCGGCGCCCAGGGCCAGAAAGGGGGTCAAGGCTTGACCGGTGCGCGGGGCCCCCAGGGTTTGACCGGAGCCCAAGGTCAGAAAGGCGACCAGGGTTTGACGGGAGCCCGGGGCTCGCAAGGTTTGACGGGGGCCATGGGTCCCCAGGGCCTGACCGGTCCCCAAGGCCAGAAGGGCGACCAAGGCCTGACCGGCGCCCAAGGCCCAAAGGGTGACCAGGGCTTGGTGGGAGCACGGGGCCCGCAAGGCCTGACGGGTGCTGTGGGTCCCCAGGGCCTGACCGGCGCCCAAGGTCAGAAAGGTGACCAGGGTTTGACGGGAGCGCAGGGCCCGCAAGGC
>NZ_JAODYH010000010.1:0-146547 GCF_025421555.1 Acidovorax bellezanensis | reverse complement strand
AGAAGTTTGATCTTCTTGCTGGGCTCGCTGTGATCAGCTGAGCCTCGAATTCTACAACAGTTTTAAAGACCCTGTCAACTTTAAGTTTCTTGCTGCCGATTCAGTTAAACAACTGTTTCAGCAGCGCAGCCTTGCATTGTAGCCCGGTTTTTTGACCGGCCTGGCAAACAAGGCCAACTTTTTCCGCTTCACTTTCAGCCTGCCGTTTCCGGGAGGGCCGTGTTCAAAGCGGAGTGCAAATGTATCACGATCAAAAGGCTGAAAAAGGTATTTTTCTAATTTTTCTCAGCGTTTTCCCTAGTCTCGCCTGCGGCGAGACGCCGGCGCCCTGGCGGGGCGCCCGGCGAGGGCGCCGGCTGTAGGTTTTAGGGCGGCCGTCCATAATGCGCGAACCATGGCACTTATTACCTTAATCAACGCGCAACTGGCCTTCGGCCATGTGGCCCTGCTGGACCACGCCCAGCTTTCACTAGAGACCGGGGAGCGCATTGGTCTGATCGGACGCAATGGCGCCGGTAAATCTTCCCTGCTGAAAATCATCGGCGGCCTGGCCAAGCCCGATGACGGCCTGATCCAGGTCCAGTCCGGCGTGCGCATCTCTTATGTAGCGCAGGAGCCCCTGCTGTCGCCTGAGCACACGGTGTTTGAATCCGCTTCGGCCGGCATTGCGCATGTAATCACGCTGCGCGACCGCTACCTGGCGGGCGGCGAAGGCGAAGACCTCGACGTGCTGCAATCGGAAATCGAAGCCTACGACGCCTGGAACTGGGAGCAGCGCGTAGAAGAAACGCTGCAGCGCCTGCACCTGGACCCGAACGCTCTGGTCGGCACGCTGTCGGGCGGCACCAAGAAGCGTGTGGCCCTGGCCCAGGCCCTGGTCACCCGCCCGGATGTGCTGCTGCTCGACGAGCCCACCAACCACCTGGATCTGGATTCCATCGAATGGCTGGAAGGCCTGCTGGTGGATTTCAAGGGCAGCGTCATCGCCATTACCCACGATCGCAGCTTTCTGGACAGCATTGCCACGCGCATCGTCGAGCTGGACCGCGGCGTGCTGCGCTCCTACCCCGGCAATTTTGCGCAGTATGTGATTCAAAAAGATGAGCAGATGGCGCAGGAAGCGGTCATCAATGCCAAGGCGGACAAGCTGCTGGCCCAGGAAGAGGTCTGGATCCGCAAGGGCGTGGAAGCACGTCGCACCCGCAGCCAAAGCCGTATCGGCCGACTCGAGGCGCTGCGCGACAACCGCAACAGCCGCCGTGAAAAGCTGGGCAGCGTGAACATGGACATCGCCTCGGGCCGGGGCGACGGCTACCAGGGCAAGATCGTGGCCGAGCTGCACGACGTGAACAAGTCCTTTGGCGACAAGCTGATCGTCAAGGATTTCACCGCGACCATCCTGCGCGGCGACAAGGTCGGCTTGATCGGCCCCAACGGCGCCGGCAAGACCACGCTGCTGCGCATGATTCTGGGCAGCCTGGCGGCCGACAGCGGCCACATCCGCCAAGGCGGCAATCTGCAGATCGCCTACTTCGACCAGATGCGCCATGCGGTGAACCTGGACGCCACGCTCGAGGACTTCATCAGCCCCGGCAGCGAATGGATTGAAATCGGCAACCAGCGCAAGCACGTCAAGAGCTACCTGAGCGACTTCCTGTTCTCGCCGGCCCGCGCCCACTCCCCCGTGCGCTCGCTGTCGGGTGGCGAGCGCAACCGCTTGCTGCTGGCACGCCTGTTTGCCCGCCCCGCGAACGTGCTGGTGCTCGACGAGCCCACCAACGATCTGGACATCGACACGCTGGATCTGCTGGAAGACCTGCTGGCCAATTACGACGGCACGGTGTTCCTGGTCAGCCATGACCGGACTTTCCTGGACAACGTGGTCACCAGCACCATTGCCTATGAGGGCGACGGCCTGTGGCGCGAATACGAAGGCGGCGTGCAGGACTGGCTGGAGCAGTCGCGCCGCAGCAAGGCCCTGGCCGCATCGCAGGCCAAGCAGGCGGCCAAGCAACCCGTGGCGGCCCCCGCTGTGGTTGCTGCCCCTGTGGCGGCAGCCGCCAAGCGCAAGCTCAGCTACAAGGAGCAACGCGAGCTGGAACAGTTGCCCGAGCAGATCGCCGCGCTGGAAGCCGAGCAGAAGTCGATTCAGGCCGAACTGGCCGATGGCAGCATCTACGCCAAGGACGCAGCGCGCGCCGCAACGCTCGCCGCCCGCGATGCCGAGATCGATGAACTGCTGATGGACGCGCTCGATCGCTGGTCAAAGCTGTCCGCCTGAGCGCTCGCTGACCTGAAAAAAAGGAGCCTAGGCTCCTTTTTTCATGCCTGGCGTGCGCCGCCGTCAGATACGGTGGTGGGCGTTACCGGTGCGCAGGCGCGTGAGCAGGGCCGGGGCAATCTGCGTCAGCGGCAGCACTTCGTCGGCCGCGCCATGGGCGATGGCTTCGCGCGGCATGCCGAAGACGATGCAGCTGGCTTCGTCCTGCACGTAGTTGTAGCTGCCGGCCAGCTTCATCTCGCGCATCGCCACCGCGCCGTCGGCGCCCATGCCGGTCAGCATGACGCCCACCGCATTGCGCCCTGCGCAGGCGGCCACCGAGCGGAACAGCACTTCGACCGAAGGCTTGTGGCGGTTGACGGGCGCGGCATCGTCGATCACCGCCACATAGTTGGCACCGCTGCGGTTGATGGAGAAGTGCTTGCCGCCCGGCGCGATATAGGCGTGGCCCGGCAGGATGCGCTCGCCGTCTTCCGCTTCCTTGACCTTGATCTGGCACAGGCTGTTGAGCCGCGCCGCAAAGCTGGTGGTGAAGCCCGGCGGCATGTGCTGGGTGATGACGATCGCCGGGCAGTCGGCCGGCAAATGGGTCAGTACTTCGCGAATGGCTTCGGTGCCGCCCGTGGAAGCACCGATGGCAATGATCTTCTCGGTCGACAAGCGCCCCAGCAGCGGGGCCTGCGACGCCGGGGGCGTCTGGCTGGGCCTGGCGGCCGGGCCTCCGGTCGGTGCCGGCGCCGCGGCCAGCGTGCGGTGCACCCGGGCGACAGCCGCCACGCGGATCTTGTCGACGATTTCGCTGGCCAGGTCGCTCAGCCCGTTGGCCACGCCTACGCGCGGCTTGGCGACAAAATCGACCGCGCCCAGCTCGAGCGCCTTCATGGTCACTTCGGCGCCGCGCTCGGTCAGCGTGGAGATCATCAGCACCGGCATGGGGCGCAGGCGCATCAGGCGCCCGAGAAAATCGATGCCATCCATGCGCGGCATTTCCACGTCCAGGGTGATCACATCGGGATTCATCTCGCGAATCATTTCGCGCGCGATCAAGGGATCATTGGCCGTGCCAATGCACTCCATGTCAGTTTGTCGATTGATGATCTCGGACAAAAGGCTGCGCACCAGCGCAGAGTCGTCGACCACAATCACCCGGGTTTTACTGTTCATTCGCTCTGGCCTCTCTCAAAACAGGTCGACTGAGCCGCCTGCCGTCGCCCGCGCCAGGATGGCTGCACTGCCGCGAACCGCTTCCTGCGCCACCAGGGAATCCGGGTGCGCATGGGCCAGTCGCTTGACAAGGGCCTTGCCTGTCGCGGGGAAATACACCACCTTGCGGGGATAGATATCGAGCACATCCTCGGATACGAGGGGAATGCGCTCCGTTTGCAAATACTGCCGCACGAACGCGGTGTTGCGTTCGCCTACGTTCATTGTCGTGAAATTGTGCATGACCTGGCCGCCGCCAAAAATCTTGGCCTGCATGGTTTCGCGCCGTGCACCGAGCTTGAGCATTTCGTTGATCAGCAACTCCATGGCGTACGAGCCGTAGCGCCCGGAAGAGTCGCTGGATTCGCCGTCGGGCAACATGAAGTGGTTCATGCCGCCCACGCGCATGCTGCTGTCCCACAGGCAGGCCGCGATGCACGAGCCCAGCACGGTGACGATGGTCATGTTTTCGTTGGAGACGAAATACTCGCCGGGCAGCACCTTGACCGCGTTGTACTGGAAGTGGCTGTCAAAATAAAAGAAGCTCGCCTCGCCAGGGCGGCGCGCGCGCGCGCGCAAGGCCTCCAGCGACGACAGCGGTGCCGGCGCGTTGGCCGAAGGAAACAGGTCGCTGCGCAGCGGGGCGATGCGCGGTGCGCGCCGCCGCTCCTGTCCTGGCTGATCAGCGCCGTTCATAGACGGTTTTCCCGCGCAGGGTGAACAGATCGCGCGACTCGCTGAAGTTCTCGGCGTGGCCGACAAACAGCATGCCGCCGGGCTTCATCACGCGGTGGATGCGCTCGAGCACACGGCGCTGTGTAGGCGCGTCGAAATAAATCATCACGTTGCGGCAGAACACCACATCGAAGGGCTCGCGAAACGGCCAATCGTCGCGGATCAGATTGACGCTGAGGAACTCGATCAGGCGCTGCAGCTCGGGCTTGGCGCGGGCCATGCCGGCGTTCGACGCCTTGCCCTTGAGGAAAAAGCGCTGCTGGCGCTCGGCCGACAAGCCCTTGAGGTTCTCCAGCCGATAGATGCCGGCCGCGGCCGTCGCCAGCACGCGCGAATCGATGTCGCTGGCCATCAGCTTGAAGGAGGGGTTGGCACCCAGCGCTTCCAGCGCCGTCATGACGATGGAATACGGTTCTTCGCCAGTCGACGCGGCATTGCACCAGACACGCCAGGACGTGCCCGCGGGTTTGCTGCGCAGGTGGCTGGCCAGGATGTCGAAATGGTGTTGCTCGCGAAAGAACGCCGTGAGGTTGGTCGTGAGCGCATTCACGAATTCCTGCCATTCCGGGCCGTCGGTCTTCTCCAGCCAGGAAAGGTAGTCGTGAAAGCTGCCGTGACCCGTCTCGCGCAGACGCCGCGACAGGCGGCTGTAGACCATGGCGTGCTTGCCGTCGTGCAGGCTGATGCCCGCATGCTGGTAGATCAGCGCCTGCACCCGTGCGAAGTCGGCATCGGCCCAGACGAATTCACGGCCTTGCACCAGCGGGCTGCTGGTGCTCTCGCCGCCTGGCAGGCTCATCACTCCACTGCCACCAGACCCATGTCTTCACTGGACATGAGCTTTTCGATGTCCAGCAGGATCAGCATGCGTTCACCCACCGAGCCCAGGCCGGTGATGCTGCCGCTGTCGATCGCGCTGTCGATGTCCGGCGCCGAGCGTATGGCCTCGGGCGGCAGCTCCATCACATCGCTGACCGAGTCCACCACGATGCCGACCACGCGCTGGTGCATGTTCAGGATGATGACGACGGTGAAGCTGTTGTACTCGGCCTTGGAACAGTTGAACTTCAGGCGCATGTCCACGATGGGGACGATGGTCCCACGCAGATTGACCACGCCTTTGATGAAGGCCGGCGCATTCGCAATGCGCGTCGGCGGCTCGTAGCCGCGGATTTCCTGCACTTTCAGAATGTCGATGCCGTATTCCTCCTGGTCCAGGCGGAACGTCAGGTATTCACGCGCGGCCGTACCCTCGGCCATCTTGCCCATCACGCTCATGATTGATCTCTTTCTCTTTGAATAGCCGCCATGGCTTGCACGCCATGGCGGGTCTGCAGTGTTCTATCGTCGGGGTTCAATGGCGCACGCGGCGCACCAGGCTGCCGGTGTCCAGAATCAAGGCCACCGTGCCGTCGCCCAGGATGGTTGCACCCGAAACGTTGGGCACCTTGCGGTAGTTGGATTCGAGGTTCTTGACCACCACCTGGTGCTGGCCCAGCAATTCGTCGACCAGCAAGGCCACGCGGTTGCCGTCGGATTCGACGACCACCATGATGGCGTTGGGGGCGCTGCCTTCGGCGCGCGGCACTTCGAAGATGCGTTCCAGCGCGATGACCGGCATGTACTCGTCGCGCACCTTGACCAGTTGCGAGCCCTGGGCCACGGTGTTGACGTCGTCGGGCTTGACCTGGAAGGACTCCACCACCGACGACAGCGGCAGGATGTAGACCTCATCGCCCACGCCCACCGACATGCCGTCCATGATGGCCAGCGTCAGCGGCAGGCGCACGGCGACGCGCATGCCCACGCCCTGGACGGAATCGATTTCCACCGAACCGTTGAGTGCGGCGATATTGCGCTTGACCACGTCCATGCCCACGCCGCGTCCCGAGACATCGGTGACCACATCGGCGGTGGAGAAGCCTGGCGCGAAGATCAGCTGCCAGACGTCGGCGTCGGCCATCTGGTCCGACACGTCCAGGCCGCGCTCACGCGCCTTGCTCAGGATTTTTTCGCGGTTCATGCCGCGGCCGTCGTCGCGCACTTCGATGACGATGGAGCTGCCCTGGTGCGAAGCCGCCAGCGTCAAGGTGCCGTGCTCGCTCTTGCCCGCGGCCAGTCGCTCTTGCGGCGTCTCGATGCCGTGGTCCACGCTGTTGCGCACCAGATGCGTCAGCGGGTCGGTGATTTTCTCGACCAGGCCCTTGTCCAGCTCGGTGGCTTCGCCCTGGGTCTGGAACTCGACTTTCTTGTCGAGCTTGCCGGCCAGATCGCGCAGCATGCGCGGAAAGCGGCTGAAGACCGTGGACATGGGAATCATGCGGATCGACATCACCGATTCCTGCAGATCCCGGGTGTTGCGGTCCAGATCGGCCAGGCCGGCCAGCAGTTGCTGGTTGACCGACGCTTCCAGCCCACGGCTGGTCTGCGCCAGCATGGCCTGGGTGATGACCAGCTCGCCGACCAGATTGATCAGCTGGTCGACCTTGTTCACCGCGACGCGGATGCTGGTCGACTCCATCTGGGCAGGGCTGGCCGCGCGAGCGGCGGGCTTGGCCGATGGGGCCTGGCCCGCGAGCACGGCGGTGTCGGCCATGTCGGCGGCCAAGGGCTCGCCGGGTGCGCCGCTGAAGAACCCATAGGCTTCGTGGGCCGGTGGATAGACCACGGCCGCATCGTTCAGCTCTACGAATACTTCGGCCACGACCTCAGGGACGCCAGCGCCAGCGGCCGCGGAAATCTGTACCTGCTCCTTGGAAACATGGAAGGCGAACAGGTCGAGCAAATCGTCGTCGGTCGACGTGGTGCTGACGCTGAACAGGCGGCAGCCCGCATCGGCGCACGGCAGGTCGCTGATGCTGCCCAGGCCGGGAATATCCCGGAACAGTTCCTTGATGGAATCGGCCAGCTCCACGCGCTCCAGCGGTCCGATGCGAATGTGCAGCGCGCGCGCGCCATCGACCGATGCGGGCGCCGGTGCGGGCGCGGGCGTGACCACCCGGGCCGGAGCCATGGCCGGGGGTGCGACGGGCACCACCACTACCGGCGCAGGCGCGGCCGCAGGCACCAGCCCCGCGGCCAGTTCGCTGATGCGCCGCACCAGGTCCAGGGTGGAAATGACCTCGCCGCTGCCGCCCGCCTGGTGGCGTGCGAGCAGACTGCGCGAAGCGTCCGCCGACTCCAGCAGCACATCGACCATCTCCGGGATGGGCGTGATTTCATGGCGGCGCAGCCGGTCCAGCAACGACTCCATCTTGTGGGTCAGCTCCGCGACGTCGGCAAAGCCGAAGGTGGCCGAGCCGCCCTTGATCGAGTGGGCGCAACGGAAGATGCCGTTGAGCTCTTCGTCGTTGGCCGCCGAGAGGTCCAGACTGAGCAGCATCTGCTCCATCTGGTCGAGATTCTCTCCCGCCTCTTCAAAAAAGATCTGATAAAACTGGGTCAGGTCAAAATCTGCGCCTGCCCCGCCTGCATCGTGCTGTGTGTCCGCCATCTGTTTTCCTGTATTTCGTGGATCATCCGCGCCAAGCAGGCTCAGCGGATCACCTTTTGTATGACTTCGATCAATCGGTTGGGGTCAAAGGGTTTGACCAGCCAGCCTGTGGCACCCGCAGCGCGGCCGGCCTGCTTCATCTGGTCGCTCGACTCTGTAGTGAGAATCAAAATCGGGGTGTTCTTGAACCGGGGGAGCTCACGCAACCGGCGCGTCAGGCCGATCCCGTCAAGATTGGGCATGTTCTGGTCGGCCAGCACCAGGTCAATTTGCTGTGACTGCGCCTTGGCCAGTGCATCCAGACCATCCACCGCTTCCACCACGTGATAGCCCGCACCGGACAGGGTGAAGGAGACCATTTTTCGCATGGAAGGGGAATCGTCTACAGCAAGAATTGATCGCATGTAAGGCTCCAACTGACTTTTAAATAGGGGGCTTGGGGCAGGAAGATGTCAAAACAGTTCGACTGAACCGGCATGCATCTCGCTCTGGGTCACAGGATTGGGAAGCTGGGAAGCAGCGGCTGCTGGGGGCGCGTCCACTTCGCCGTCTTCGCTTCCCATGGTCGCGTTCGCCAGGCGAAACGCGCAAGTTTGCAGTTCCCGTGTGGTGTGGCTGATCAATTGGCTCGCCAGGTCATGGAATTGCAGCTCGGTCACGGCCGAACGCAAGACCTGACGCGCGGCCGCGAGCCCACCGCCATCGTCCGCATCCGCCTGGTCCAACAAGGCGTGGGCCTCGTCAAAACGGGAAATCAGGTTACCGGTGGCGTGGTTGAGCAGGCCCTGGAGGCGATGCAGGTCGTGCATCACCACCAGCAGCGCGTCCTGCACGTCGGCCGCCACCATGACTGGCAGCTGGACCGCAGGCTGTCCCGACCCTGTTAGCGTTGACTGCATCGTTTTTCCAGCGTCCTGCTCGGACGCAAATGCCCCACAAACCACGCTGGCCACACCAGAGTGAACCCACCGCCCGACACAATGCATGCCGGACGCATCCCGCGCGACCCACCGCGAACCACATGGCCAATGAACCAGCACTTACCAAGTGTGTTCCAAGATGTATCCTATGATAGCGCCCCTATGGATATCGAAAGCGCAGATCAAGCCCTGCATATCCTCCATATCGAGGATTCAACCGCCGACCAGGGTCTTGCACGCATCACGCTGCGCCGCGCCGGTCTGGCCTGCCGCATCCAGACCGTGGAGACTTTTGACGATCTGCAGCAGGCGCTGGCCACCCAGGTTTTCGACCTGATCCTGGCCGATTACCACCTGCCGGGGTTCACGGCCCTCGATGCCTGGGCCCTGGTCGAGCCACTGAGCCCGCGCCCGCCTTTTGTCTTGCTGTCGGGTGCCATTGGCGAAGCCGCGGCGGTGGACGTCATGCGGCTGGGGATGACCGACTTCCTGCGTAAGGAAGACATGGCGCGCCTGCCACTGGTGCTGACACGGGCCATGGAAGTGCATGAAGCGCGCCGCGCCAAGGAGCAGGCCATGGCCGAACTCGCGCTGTCCGAGCGACGCCTGGCCGAGCTGACCGAGCACCTGCAGTCATCGATTGAAGAAGAGCGGGCCTCGATCGCCCGTGAAATCCATGACGACATCGGCGGTTCGTTGACCTCGGTCAAGTTCGACCTGGCCTGGATCACCCGCAATTCGCCGGCCAATCAGGCACTGCAAGCCCACGCGGGCGCGGCGCTGGAAATGCTGCAGCACGCCCTGGGCGCGAGCCAGCGCATCATGATGAACCTGCGCCCGCCGGTACTGGACCAGGGGTTGGTGGCCGCCGTGCAATGGCTGGCCGAGAATTTCGAGCGCCGCACGGGCGTGCCTGTGCAACTGCGCACCAGCAGCGAACAGATGGCGACTTCGCCGGAAGTCCAGCTGGTGGCCTACCGCACGGCACAGGAAGCTTTGACCAATATCGGCAAATACGCCCAGGCCAGCCGGGTGGAAATCGAGCTGTCGGACCGCGAAGGCTTTCTGACGCTGGAGGTGACCGACAATGGCTGCGGCATGACCGCCGAACAGCGCGAAAAGCCCCGCTCTTTCGGCTTGCGCGGGCTGCATGAACGGGCACGCACCGTGGATGGCTGGCTGGATGTCAGCAGCCAGCCGGGCCGGGGGACCTCCATCATCGTGTCCGTGCCTTTGCCATCCCGACTAACATAGCAAGCTGTTTATTCTGGGAGACCCTCTTTGATCCACGTGGTGATATGCGATGACCATGCGATCTTGCGCCGAGGCATCCGCGATACCTTGATGGAAGCCGAAGACATTACTGTCACGGCCGAAGCCTCGGGTTATTCGGAGCTGCGCGAGGTACTGCGCACCGCCGCCTGCGATGTCCTGCTGCTCGACCTCAACATGCCGGGGCGCAGCGGGCTGGAAGTGCTCGCCAGCGTGCGAGAGACACATTCGACCATCAAGGTACTGGTCGTCTCCATGTACCCGGAGGACCAGTACGCGCTGCGCTGCCTCAAGGCCGGTGCGCAAGGCTACGCCAACAAGGCCGGCGATCCGGTGGTGTTGATCGACGCCGTGCGCGTGGTCATGCAGGGGCGCAAATACCTCACGGCGGAAGTCGCCCAGATGCTGGCCGACAGCCTGTCGCAGCCCGTGCTGGAAGTGCCGCACGAGAGCCTGTCGGAGCGCGAGCTGCAGACGCTGTTGAAAATCGCTTCGGGCAAGCGCCTCACGGACATTGCCGAAGAGTTGATGCTCAGCCCCAAGACCGTGAGCGTCTACCGCGCGCGCGTGCTGGAAAAACTGCAGCTGAGCAACAACGCCGAGCTGACGGTGTACGCGATTCGCAACCAGTTGGTGTGAGCGGGTCGCCAGTCCTGCCCTCTCCACTGAGGGCAGGCGGTGAAATGTGGATGGAACCTTTGCCGTGAGTGGGTCACTCACCACCCGTCTTCTGCTGCGCAGAACGCAAAGAATCCAGAATGGCAAACGCGGCCTGGGGCATGGCGCTGGGCTTCCAGCATCCATCTGCGATTTTCCTGGCCGCGGCTGGAAAACACCACTTCATTACGGACATGCCCACTACCAACACGCTTGGTCCTCGGATCACCCTCAGGCACGATTTCCGGCTGGGTGCCGAAACCCAGGAGCCGGCCGTAGCGGATGCAGGCCCTGCGCATGACGCCGAAAACGCCCCCAAACAACGCGTCATCGAGGCCTATCAGAACGGGATCGCCAGCTTGTGCCAGGTTCTGGACCCAAACAAGCATAGCGACGGGAATCAGGACGGGATCGCGAGCGTGCCCAAGGTTCCGGACGCCGACATCTCTCGGAACAAGGCAGCGATCATCCTGCTGCAGCAGTTCGCGGCTTTCGTGGCTGCCGGGCTCGAGAGCGGCTTCAAGGAAGACATTCGCGAGCATTACATGACCCAGGTCCACAGGGACTTCGATCTGTTTTGCACTCTGCTGCAAAAACAGAACCTGCCACCCGACACGCGCCGGCAGGCCATCCTGAACCTGGCCGATGGCGTCGCTGTCTGCGCGCCTGGCGTGGCCCAGAACATAGAGGCCGCCACCCGGGAGTTGAAAGCGCTCACCAGCGGTGTCGCGCAGAACTTCGTCAGCCAGTTGATCACTCTCATCGAGAATCAAGCCCAGGCGTTCATGCGTGAGCGCAAGGTCGGCGCCCATCCAGGCAACGAAATTCACTACGTGGCGACTTTCTTCAATCAGGTCGCCCACTACTTCAGCCTGCCCCAACGCACGGATGCCTTCATTCCCGTGCTGGCGCCAGCCCTGCTCGAGGCCGGCACCCGGCATATTCTCGATAGCGTCACGGCAGAGCGCGTGATTGAGCATATGGCGGAGGATTGCCTCGCGTGCGTCCAGGAGTTCTATGCAAGCAGCCACCCGGAGGTGTGCACTACCGCATTCGATGCACAGATACTGGGCGACATGTTCCTGAAGTTCGAGAACGACCTGGGCCCGCGCCTGGAGGCCCGCTTTGGACCCATGGGCGAGGAAAACTTCTTTCCGCCATGCCCCACAAGTGCAGACGAGCGCTACCGGCTGGCGCGCGAGACCTCGCTCATCGCGCGCTCCATCGCTCGCAATCTGCGCGAGGCCGGCATCGTCGATTTCAAAGCGACCTATGTGCTCGGCGAGAAAGGCCCGGGCCTCAAACTCAAGCAGCTCGGCGAGAACCTGTTCTATGTGAGTGAAACCTACAAGAATGATCCCGAGGACGAGGATCAGGGCCGGCACCTCCACCAGCACCATACGCTGGAACAGTTCGTTCTGGCGGACATGGCAAGAGGCCAGTCGCTGCTCGAGCAGCTCGCACTGGCGGCTGTCACCCAGCCTGAGGCCAAGGCTGCGAAAAACACCTTTCTGGAGAACTTTCCGGCCTCCCTGCTGAAGGAAATGCAGGACGCGGCCAGCAAGGAGCAGGCCGCCGGGCTGTTCGAACAAGCCCTGTCGCTGCTGCCATCCGCCGCCGACAGGGACGCCGTCACCGCCGTAACGCTGGAGCTGGCGCGCCTGAGCAAGCAGATGGACATCGTCAATCTCATCTTCGGCAAGCTCAGCCCCGAGCAGCTCGACATGGGCAACCCGCACAACAACACCACGCTGGAACTCGCGCTGCTGTACCAGCAAGCCGATCTCATCCGGACACTCATCACCACCATCAGCCCGGAGCAATTGAGCCTTCAGGACGGCAATGGCGCCACCGCACTGATGCACGCGCTGGAATACGCGCAGCAGCACCAGCAACCTGAATTCTCCCTGGCGCTCATCGACAAGATGCGCCCGGATCAGCTCAGCCTGCAGGAAAGGAATGGCAACACGGCACTGATGTACGCGCTGATGAACCGGCAGTCCGCGCTGGCCGAGAAGCTCATCGACAAGATGAACCCCGAACAGCTGAGCCTTCAGGACATAGACGGCTACACCGCGTTGATGTGCGCCCTGGAGTACCAGCAACCCGAGCTCGCCAAGCTACTCATCGATGCCTCGAGCCCTAAGCAGCTGCGCCTGCAGAACAGGTACGGGCAAACCGCCAGGATGATCGCGAAGCGGCACCAGCAGCCAGAGATCGCCCAGTTCCTGAAGGAAAAGACGAACCGCCTCTGGTCATTTTTCTACTGACCCTGCACCCAGAGGCCGGCGCGGAGTGCCTAGATCTGCACCCCGAAAATATCCATGGCCCGCTGCAGCAGCGCCATCAGCGGCTGCTCCAGCATGGGCAGCGTGGCCACGATGCCGATCAGGCCCACGGTGAGCGTGACCGGAAAGCCCACGGCATAGATGTTCATCTGCGGCGCGACGCGTGAAATGATACCCAGCGCCAGGTTGACGAACAGCAGCATGGCAATCATCGGCAGGGCAATCCAGAACGCGCTGGCAAACACCGCGCTGCCCATTTCATGGATACGCATCTGCGCCAGCGAGTCCATGAAGTGGCCGTCGACGGGAAAGGATTCGAAGCTCTTGATCACGGCCATGAGCAGCAGCAGGTGGCCATTGATCACCACGAAGATCAAGGTGCCGATCTGCATGAAGAAACGCGAGATCGCGCTGATCTGCGCATTGCTGGCCGGGTCGAAGAACGACGCGAAGTTCAGGCCCATTTGCAGGCCGATCAGCTCGCCCGCGATTTCCAGCGCGGCAAACACCAGGCGCACCGCAAAACCGATGGACAGACCGACCACGATTTGCTGCACCAGCGTGCCCAGCGCCTGCGGAGAATTGATGCTGACCACGGGCTGGCCGACCAGCGTGGCCTGAGCGCACACGGCCACCAGAAAGGCCAGACCGACCTTGGCGCGCACGGGAATGGCTTTTTGCGAGAACACCGGCGCCGTGGTGAACAGCGCCAGCACGCGGACAAACGGCCACAGCACGGGCGAGATCCAGGCCATGAGCTGGGCTTCGCTGAAGGAAATCACGGCGGACCGATACGAAAGAACGGGAAAAGACGCGGCTGCGCCTTAGCCCAGCGCCGAGGGAATGGATTCGATGGTGCGCCGGATGAAGTCCACCAGCGTACTCAGCATCCAGGGGCCGGCGATCGCAAACACGGCCACGGCCGCCAGCAGCTTGGGCACAAAGGCCAGCGTGGCTTCATGGACCTGGGTCACGGCCTGGAAAATACTCACCAGCAGGCCCACGGCCATCACCACGCCGAGCACCGGCAGGGAAATCATCAGCAGCAGCATCAATGCGTCGCGGCCGAAGGTCAATACCATCTGCGAAGTCATGGGACGTCCTAGGTCGCGAAGCTCGCGGCCAGCGAGCCTATGAGCAGGTTCCAGCCGTCGGCCAGCACGAACAGCATCATCTTGAACGGCAGCGCCACCAGCACCGGCGACAGCATCATCATGCCCAGCGACATCAAGATGCTGGAGACCACCATGTCGATGACCAGGAACGGAATGAAGATCATGAAGCCGATCTGGAAAGCGGTCTTGAGCTCACTGGTGACGAAAGCCGGCACCAGCACGCGCAGTGGCGCGGTTTCGGCCGTCACGCCCGCTTCCAGCTTGGCCAGCCGTGCGAACAGTGCAAAGTCGGAGTGCCGCGTCTGCTTGAGCATGAAATCGCGCATGGGCGCTTCGGCCTTGGCCGCTGCATCCTCGAAGCTCATGGTGTTCGCCGTGTAGGGAACGTAGGCTTCCTTGTAGACGCGGTCCAGTGTCGGGCCCATCACAAACATGGTGAGGAACAGCGACAGGCCGATGATCACCTGATTGGGAGGTGCCGACTGCGTGCCCAGCGCCTGGCGCAGCAGCGACAGCACGATCACGATGCGGGTGAAGCCCGTCATCATCAACAGGATGGCCGGCAGGAAGGACAGCGCGGTAAAGAACAGCAGTGTCTGGATGGGCACGGAAAAGCTGGAACCGCCGCCCGAGCCCACGAGCAGGGGCAGGCTGGCGCCCGCGGCCGACTGCGCCAGCGCCCAGCCGGGCAGCAGGCCCGCGGCCAGCAGTGCGGCCTTGGCCACGCGTGCCGTTTGCTTATTCGCCATGGGATGCCTTGCTTGCGCTGACGCCCTGGCCGGCGGTCTGCGCCGCGGCCATGGCCTGGGTAAATGTGGTCACATCGGCTGCGGCGGGTGCATTGGGCACTGCCAGCGGCGCGGCCGCGGTCGAGCCCAGCACGTGCAGGCAGTTGATCTGCTGGGCGGTCACACCCAGCACCAGCCGGGTCTTGTGTTCGCCTTCGCCGACTTCGACGGTCACGACCCGCTGGTGCGCGCCCACGGCCACGGCCGACAACACGCGCGTGGTCACATCACCGCCGCGCGCCATCGCCTGGCGCTGCTGCATGCGTTTGAGCAGCCAGGGCAGCGAGGCGACAAAGGCCACGAAGGCCAGTACCGCCAGCAGCGTCTGGGTCATGTTCGAACTATCCACGGCTGACTCGGCGCAGACGCTCGGAAGGGGTCACCACGTCGGTCAGGCGGATACCGAACTTGTCGTTCACCACCACCACCTCGCCCTGGGCGATCAGGTAGCCGTTGACCAGCACGTCCATGGGCTCGCCGGCCAGTGCGTCGAGTTCGACCACCGAGCCCTGGGCCAGTTGCAGGATGTACTTGATCGGCACCTTGGTGCGGCCCAGCTCCACCGACAGCTGCACCGGAATGTCCAGCACCATGTTGATGTCGTTGACGGCCACATCGCCGCCCGAGAAGCCTGGGCGCGTGGACTCGCCGCCCAGCGGTCCGCCCTGCTCCACGTCCACGGTCTGGCTGTCGCTGACCCGTTGCTCCTGCAAGGCCTCGGCCCAACCGGAAAACGCGTCATCGCTGCTTACGTCAGGGGTGTTGTCATTTGCCATGTTTTTCTCCCATCCAATTCGCATCAGTGCCTCTCAGGCATTGCTCGATGCGGATTGCGTATTTGTCGTTGTGTGTGCCGTACTGGCACTCGAAGATAGGCACGCCGCCAATCGAAGCGCGGATGCGCGGTTCGCGGTCGAGCTCGATGAAATCGCCGGCCTTCATGGCCAGCAGTTGCTCTACGGTCGCATCGGCGCGGGCCAATTCAGCCACCAGCGTCACTTCCGCGGCCTGGATTTCACGCGTCAGCACCTTGACCCAGCGGCGGTCCACTTCAATGGAGTCGCCCTGGGTGGAGGAATACAGCACGTCGCGAATCGGCTCCAGCGTTGCATACGGCATGCAGATGTGGATGGAGCCCGAGATGTCGCCGATTTCCAACTGAAAGGCCGTGGAGACGACGATTTCGCTGGGCGTGGCGATGTTGGCGAACTGGGGCTGCATTTCCGAGCGCTGGTAAGCCAGCTCCAGGGGATAAATGCCGTGCCAGGCCTTGCGGTATTCCTCGCAGATCACATCCACCAGGCGGTTGATCACGCGTTGCTCGGTGTGCGAGAAGTCGCGCCCTTCGATGCGGGTCTGCAGCCGGCCGGTGCCGCCATAGAGGGTGTCGATCACGCCGAAGACCAGCGAAGGATCGCAGACCACCAGGCCGTTGCCGCGCAGGGGGCGGATCGCGACGATGTTGAAATTGGTGGGCACCGCCAGGTCGCGCAGAAAAGCGCTGTAGCGTTGCACCGTCACCGTGCCGACCGAGACTTCGGGGCTGCGGCGAATGAAGTTGAACAAGCCGATGCGGAAGTTGCGCGCAAACCGTTCGTTGACGATTTCCATGGTGGGCATGCGCCCACGCACGATGCGCTCCTGACTGGAGATGTCGTAGTTGCGGACCGTGCCGGCCTCGACTTCTTCGATCGCCGATTTCTGGCTCTCTCCGGTGACCCCTTCCAAAAGGGCATCGACTTCTTCCTGGGAGAGAAATGAATCACTCATGACAGATCCCTTGGATGTTCACTGGATGATGAAGCTGGAAAACAGCACGCGGCGCACAGCGCTCTCGCGGCGGCGCGGACGCTGGGTCTCGTCGGCGCCGTCATCCGACGCGGCACGCGCGGCCGGCGCTGCGCCCAGGCCCAGCGGGCGGCTGACTTCGTCGCGGATGTCGGCGGCCAGCTTTTCCTTGCCTTCGCGCGCCAGCAGCTCTTCCGAGGAACGCTGCGAAACCAGCATCAGCACGCCGTTGCGAATGCTCGGCAGGTATTGCTTGACCACCTTGGCCGTCTTGTCATCCTGCAGCTCGAGCGTGATGCCGATCTGCACAAAGCGGTCGCCGCCGGGATCGGCCAGGTTGACCACCATATTGTCCAAAGGCAGGAAAGTGGGCACCAGGACTTCGGCGCTGCTCGCTTGCACTTCGTCGCCTTCCTGGTTGCGCGCATTGAGGAACAGGAAAGCGGCCGCAGCCAGAACGGCCAGCACCACGACAATGGCGCCAATCAGGACCAGCTTGCTCTTGGCGGGTTCCTTGGCGGGTTCCTTGGCGGGGGCTGTGGCGGAAGGTTTGGCGGACACGTTGGGTTTCCTTGGCTGTGGAGCAGTCCGCCCCTGGCCCCACACGGGCACAGGTTTGGCTCACTGATGCCGCCTATTATTCCGCCTCCAGTGCCAGCGCATGGCCTGAATAGAAGCGCTAAACCCCGGCTTTACCGGAGCTAGGGCCAGCTCTTATCCATGGCGATCGCACCGCCCACCATCTATGCAACTGTCGCGCCCCAGCAAGGGGCAGCGAGGAAGGGGTGCCCTGCCGTCCCCTCCACCGCAGGTTGAGAGGGGGAAGCCGCGTAAGCGGCTCAGGGGGTGTTTCTTTTCAAACGAACAGATCCACGGCACGCAAAGCGTCGGGGCGGGCGCGCAGGTCCGCCGAGACCACGGCGGTCAGGGGGGCGCCGCCATCGCCGCGCTGCGCGGACGAACGACCGGCGCCGTCACCGCCAGCGGAAGCGCCGCTGTCCTGGCGGCCGGCATCCGCGGTTTGCACCGAGACCCCCGCCAGCGTCAGGCCTTGTTGCTCCAGCAGTTCGCGCAGCTGCGCGGTGCTGGCATCGAGCATGTCCCGCGTCTGCTGCTCATTGCTGCGGAAAGTGACATGGGCTTCGCCGCCGGTCACGACCACCTGCACCTTGACCGGCTGGCCCTGGCGGTCGATGGTCAATTCCGCGCGTTGGGTCTTTTGCTGCACCCAGAACGCGACCTGCTCCGACAGTGCATCGGCCTGCGCTTCGTCGGGCGGTGACAGCACGGCGTCCGCCGCGGGTGCGGCCTCGGCCCCCTCCGCGGGCGCATGCGCCACCGTTTCGGCAAGTCCTACCGTGCCTGCAGGGGAAGCGCCGGTGTCGGTGGCCGCGGTACTTCCGACGGCACCGGACAGGGGCGCCGCGGCCCGGTCCGCGGCAGCCACGGGAACCGCTTCCATCTGTGCCAGCAACGCCGCCAGACCGGGGGCCGGCGTGTTGCGCTCCGCGCCGCCGGCCGCCTGGGTCAACGACAAGGTGCTCGGCGCCTGGGCCGATGTGCTCGTTTCCTGCGTGGCAGCCGCGCCCTGGGTCAAGGCCGCGCCTGTGCCCGCGCCCGCCTCGGCGCCCGCGCCCTTGGACTGGTGCGTCTGCAGACCCGGTGCCGCGGCCGGCTGGCCCGGGGCTCGCTGGCCCGCGCCCATGGGCAGGGCCGCAGGGCCGGTCGCGCCTTCACCGCTCTGCGGTGTGCGGCCATCGCGTTGCGCGGCCTCGGCAGCGCCGTCCATGCGCGCCGTCTGTCCGACCAGGCTGGCCAAGGAGAACATGCCCGCCTCGGCCATCGCCTGCGGCGTCAGCCCGGACCACTCCACGGACGTGATGGCAGCAGAATCCACGGCTTCGCCGGGGCTTGGCATCAAGGAGGGAGCGGCCACATCGGCCAGGAGCTGCGAAAAGCCGAGCTTGGCCCCCGAATTCTCGTCCTCGCTTCCGGATACCTGACGCAGGCCAACATTGCGAGCAACCTGGTTCGCCAGGACGGGCTTCTGTGGGGAACGGATAGAGGAATTTTCCATGCTCATGCTTCCTGGAACTGCATGCCAAAAGTGCGCCCGATGAACTGCAGGGCCGCGCGCTCATCGGTTTGTTTCTGTTCGCGGCGCGTTTGCGCCAGGGCGATGTCACGCCGGCGCGCGGCCACCACTTTTTCCAGGCTGGTCAGCCGCAGCTCGCAGGCCATCAGCGCTTTCTGCGCCGCTTCCAGCCGGATGGACTGGTCCTGAATGACCTTGGTCTGCAAGCCGGCGGCATGGCTGAGGCGCTCCATGAACTGGTACTGGTGGTACATCACTTCCGGCTGCACGGCCTGGTTTTCGTGCGCGCCCCAGCGCTGCTGCATTTGCTCGGCGTAGTCCTGCAGCTGGTCCATCTGCTCCTGCGCCGCCTGACGGGCCCGCACCCGCACCTGCAGCGCCTGGCGCGCCTCGTCACGCTTGCGCATTGCTGCTTCGATAGCCACCATCAGTGCATTCAGCGACGACATTCCAGCCCTTCAGGTTATTGACCCAGCACCGTCGCCATGCCCGAGATACTCTCGTCCATGGTGGCGGCTTCAAACATGTTCTGCTGCAAAAAGCTGGCCATGGAAGGCTGCAGCTTCACTGCCTCATCGATCTGCGGGTCCGAGCCCGCGACATAGGCACCGACCTGGATCAGGTCGCGGCTCTTCTGGTAGCGCGAATACACGGCACGGAAACGCCGCGCCAGCTCGAAATGCTCGCGCGGCACCACGTTGTGCATCACGCGCGAAGCCGACTGCTCGATGTCGATGGCCGGGAAGTGGCCGGTTTCGGCCAAGGCGCGCGACAGCACGATGTGACCGTCCAGAATGGCCCGCGCCGCATCGGCAATCGGGTCCTGCTGGTCGTCGCCTTCGGACAGCACGGTGTAGAAGGCGGTGATCGAGCCCACGCCGTTGAGGCCGTTGCCGCTGCGCTCGACCAGCTGGGGCAGCTTGGCAAAGCACGATGGCGGATAGCCCTTGGTGGCCGGCGGCTCGCCGATGGCCAGCGCGATCTCGCGCTGGGCCATGGCATAGCGGGTGAGCGAATCCATCAGCAGCAGCACATGCTGGCCCTTGTCGCGGAAATGCTCGGCAATCGCCGTCGCATAGGCCGCGCCCTGCATGCGCAGCAGCGGCGGCGCGTCGGCGGGCGCGGCCACGACCACGGCGCGGCCGCGGTCCTCCGCGCCCAGAATGTCTTCGACGAATTCCTTGACTTCACGGCCGCGCTCGCCGATCAGGCCGACGACGATCACATCGGCCTTGGTGTAGCGCGCCATCATGCCCAGCAGCACGCTCTTGCCCACGCCCGAACCGGCGAACAGGCCCAGTCGCTGGCCGCGGCCCACGCTCAGCAGCGCGTTCAATGCGCGCACACCGGTGTCCAGGGGCTCGCGCACCGGGTCGCGGTCCATGGCATTGATCTGGCGGCGGTCCATGGGCTCGGCCGTGACGTCCAGCACCGGGCCGCCATGGTCCAGAGGCTGGCCTTGCGAATCCACCACGCGGCCCAGCAGGCCGTCGCCCATGGGCAGGCGCAGCATGCCTATGGCCTGGGACACGGGAGCCTGGGGCTCACCCCAGCGCGGCACAGGCACGAAGGCCGGCGCCGGCGACACCGCCGCGCCGCTCGACAGGCCCTGGATATCACCGGCCGGCATCAGAAACGCTTTTTCGCCTGAAAAACCCACCACTTCGGCCAGCACCGGCTCCTGGTGGGGCATTTGCACATGACACTGCGCGCCCACGGGCACGCGCAGGCCCGAAGCTTCGAGCACCAGGCCCGTGAGGCGGCTCAGCGTGCCGCGGCTTTCCAGTGCCACGGGTTGGACGTAACGCGCACGCGCGCCCGCCACGAAATCTTTCCAGGGGGCCAGAGCCGCTTCATTGGCCATGACCGCCCTCGTACCAGGAAGACACCAGGCCCAGCGCGGCCACGGCCCGGCGCCAGCGGGAGTCCAGGCCGCCGTCGATCACGGCACCGCCCGATTCCACGCGCACATCGCCAGCCGCCACCGTGGCGTCGGCCGACCACTGCAGCTTGCCCGCGGCGCCATGCTCGGCGCGCAACGGCGCGTCCAGCACTTCCCAGTCCGCGGGGTTGAGTCGCACGCTCACGGGCCGGCCTTCGGTGACCAGCATGTCCAGGGCTTCGCGCACCACGGGCAGCAAGGCCTCGGGCTTGCAGGCCAGTTCCTGGCGCACCACCTGGCGCGCGATGTCGCAGGCCAGTTGCAGCACTTCGGAAGCCATGTTCTGTTCCAGCGCCTGCAGGCTGCTGTCGCACTTGTCCACCAGGGCTTGCAGACGCTGCGCGGTCTCGCGGCCTTCGCCCGAGGTGTAGCTGTCCATGCGCTGCTGCCATTCGTTCGTGGCTTCGGCACGGCCCTGGGCCTGGCCTTGCGCCCGGCCTTCGGCATGCGCCTGCGCACGGGCCTGCTCCAGCAGCTCTTGCATGCCGGCCGCATCGTGCTGCGGCTGCAACGGCGCCTCATCCACGACATCGACCGCCACTTCCTGCGGCATTTCGGTTGGCTCCAATGGCAAGGCCTGCACCAGGCCTGAACCACCCACCGAACCGAAGCGCCACTGCACCACGGCGTTGGCGTCGATTTCCTCGCTCGGAATGAAGCGCGAATGCGAATGGTTAGACATAGCTGTCCTCGGCGCCGCCGCCTATGGTGACCTGGCCTTCTTCCGCAAGGCGGCGCACCACCTTGAGGATTTCCTTTTGCTGCGCTTCGACTTCGGACAGGCGCATGGGACCGCGCGACTCCAGGTCTTCGCGCAAGGCTTCGGAAGCCCGCATCGACATGTTGGCCAGAATCTTGTCGCGCACTTCCATGGTGCCGCCCTTGAGCGCCACGATCAGCGTCTCGGAGGCCACTTCGCGCAGCACCAGCTGCAGCGAACGGTCGTCGAGCTTGACCAGATCGTCGAACACGAACATCTTGTCCATGATCTTCTGCGCCAGGTCCACGTCGTAGTTGCGGATGGTGTCGAGCACGGCCACGTCGGCGTTGCCGCCGAGCTGGTTGATCATTTCCGCCGCGGTCTTGACGCCGCCCAGCGAGGTCTTGCGGATCTTGTCGCCGCCCGCCAGCACCTTGAACAGCACTTCGTTGAGGTCCTTGAGCGCCGTCGGCTGTATGCCTTCGAGCGTGGCCACGCGCAGCACCACTTCGCTGCGAAAGCGCTCGGGCAACTGCATCAGCACGGCCGCGGCCTGTTCGTACTCCAGGTGCACCAGGATCGCCGCGACGATCTGCGGATGCTCGCCGCGCAGCAGCTCGGCCACCGACAGCGGGTCCATCCACTTCAGGCTTTCGATGCCCGAGACATCGCCGCCCTGCAGGATGCGGTCGATCAGCAGCGATGCCTTGTCCTCGCCCAACGCGCGGCGCAGTACCGAGCGCACGTAGTCGCTGGCGTCGTTGACCAGCAGGCTTTGCGCTGCGGCATCGTCGGTGAAGCGGTTGATGACGAAGTCCACTTTCTCGCGCGAAACGCCGCGCATGCGCGCAATCGTTTCGCCGAGTTTTTGCACTTCTTTGGGCGACAGGTGCTTGAACACCTCGGCCGCCTCTTCTTCGCCAAGAGACATCAGCAAGATGGCAGCGTCGTTCAGGCCTCGTTCATCCATAGGAAACTTGTCCGTCCATAGCGGGGATCAGCTTTCGCCGTTCACCCAGGTTTTCACAATATTCGCCACGGCGATCGGGTTTTGCTTGGTCAGCGCGCGCGCCTGTTCCAGACGCAATTGACTGTCCGTGGGCTGCAGGTCTGCGACCGGCGCGGCCAGTGCCGGACGCTCGGGGTTGTCGGCTTCCAGCGCGTCGAGCTGCATGCCCTTGGGCGCATTGCGCGCCTTGAGCAGCGGCCGCACCAGGCCCAGAATCAGGATGGCCGCGAACAGCGCCAGGCCCAGCGGCCAGGCCAGCGTGCGGATCAGCTCCATCGTTTCGGGCTGCTTCCACAAAGGCAGGGCCACCACCGGCGTAGAGTCGTCGCGGAACGGTGCATTCATCAGGTTGACCGAGTCACCGCGGTCCTGGCTGAAGCCAATCGTCTCGCGCACCAGCGCCAGCATCTTGGCCTGTTGCTCGGCCGTCATCGCCTGCTGCACCGGCGCGTGGCCGGGCTCGGCCACCACCGGCTGGTAGTTCACCACCACGGCGGCCGTCAGACGCTTGATGGAGCCGCTGCCGCTGCCGCGCGTGACGCGCACCGTCTTGTCCACTTCGTAATTCGTCACCGACTCGCGCTTGCTGCCGGGCGCCGCGCCTTGCTGGCCGGCCGCCACGGGCGCCGGGTTGGCGCCATTGACGGGCGCCGCGGCTGCCACGGGAGGCTGGTTGCTGGTCGCGCCAGGCACGCCCGTGGGCTGCGGCGGCTGTTGCACGCCGGAGCTTTCCACCACCTGCTGGCTGCGCACCACCAGGCTGTCAGGTGCCTGGTTGGGGCGATGCTGCTCCGAAGTCGATTCGGTCTGGGTGAAATCCATGTCGGCCGTGACCTGGGCGCGCACATTGTCCTTGCCGACCACGGGTTCGAGGATGTCCAGAATGCGGCGCGTGTACTGCTGCTCGAGCTGCTGGGTGTACATCAGCTGCTGCACGTCGACCTGGTTGCCGCTGCCGTCAGGCGACTGCGACAGCAGCTTGCCCGTGTCATCGAGAATGCTCACCGCCGAAGGCTGCAGTTCGGGCACGCTGGATGCCACCAGGTGCACGATGCCGGCGATCTGGGCGCGATCGAGGAAGCGGCCGGGATGCAGCGTCACCAGCACCGAGGCCGATGGCTTTTGCTGCTCGCGGAAAAAACCGTTCTGGTTGGGCAGCGCGAGATGGATGCGCGCGCTCTGCACCGAGGACAGTGCCTGGATGGAGCGCGTCAGTTCACCTTCGAGGCCGCGCTGGAAATTCAGACGTTCCTGGAACTGGGTGATGCCGAAGCGGCTGTTTTCCATCAACTCGAAGCCCGTGACCGAGCCCTTGGGCAGGCCCTGGGTAGCGAGCTTGAGGCGCACATCGTGGACCCGGTCGGCCGGGATCAGGATGGCACCACCGCCTTCGGTGTACTTGTAGGGAACGTTGAGCGTGGTCAGCTGGGCGACGATGGCCCCGCCATCCTTGTCACTCAGGTTGGAGAACAACACCTTGTAATCGGGCTGGCGATTGAACATCAACGCAGCGACCAGGCCCACCACCACCAGGGCGGCTACGGCGCCCAGGCGCAGGCGTTGCCCCCGGTCCATGGAGGACAACCGCTGTTGCCACGAAGGGCTTGCGGGAGGATTTGCGGCGGGAGCCATTTCAGCGACTGCAGACATCTTGATTCCAATAGAGTGAGGCCCAACAGGGAGCCTGACGTGGGGCCGATTATTCGGACTTCGGGCGTAAACGTTCCGCGGATAAGCCGCGCCTTTGGGTATCTATTTGCCGAGATGGATTGGCGCCAAGCGCCTACGATTGCGGCCATCTACAAACTCCCAAGGGATTTGTCATGGACCTGCGCATCAATACTTCGACCTTTCCGATCTCCGGCACCGACCTGCCACGCCGCGTTGCCGCAACGCCTACTCCGACGCGGGAGCTCGACGGGGGCTTTTCCCATGCGCTCAAGGGCGCGCTGCAGTCGGTCAGCGCCGCGCAAGACCATTCCAGCAATCTGCAGCGTGAAGTGCAGCTCGAGAACCCGGCCGTGAGCCTGGAAGAGACCATGGTGGCCATCCAGAAGGCGCAGATCGGCTTCCAGGCCTCGCTGCACGTGCGCAACCGGCTGGTGCAGGCCTATACCGACGTCATGAACATGCAGGTGTAAGGCGAGCGCGCGCTGCGCGTCTTTGCCCCATTCAAACCGCCCGCCTTGCGCTGGCGGTTTTTTTGCGTCCGGAATTTCCGGCTGGCATGGCCAGCACCGGTGCGGGGTCATGGCGGGAGGGCCAGCCTGCTTTAGCAGGCCCTTGGATGGGGCCGCCCTGACAAGCCCAGGGCGAACGGCATGCAGCGCCCTGCCCCCTGCGCTCGCCGTGAAAACCCAACAAAAAACCCGCCATCTCACGAAGGCGGGTTTTCAGGAATGTCGGCAATGACCGCCTGCTGGCGGCATGGTCGGCTCAGTGCAAGGCCTGGGACTGGCCGTCGAACATGTGCTCGACCTGGGCCAGCCAGGGCTCGGCCAGGGTGCGGATCTGGGCGTCGTTGCGCAGAATGCGCTGCATGATGCGGGCCTTTTCGCGGCGCTGCTCGGGCAGCAGCTGCTGCTCTTGCGATTGGAAGCGCAATTGCTCGATCAGCACGGAACAGGCGCCTTCATAGCGCACCACGCCTTCCCAGTCCTTGTCACGCGCGGCTTCCAGCATCTTGGCGCTGGTGTCTTCGATCGCTCGGTAAAAATCCATCAGACTATGCTCCATTATTAGCCTCCCGCGGCAGCTGTGCCGCCTTGGGTGCCCATATCATTCCAACCTTCGGCCACGGTCTTCATCAGACCTGCAACCTCTTCCACCAGCTTCAAATCGTTGCGCGCATTGGCCAGGGTCAAGCGGCTCACGCAATACTCGTACAGCACGGCCAGATTGTTCGCCACTTCGCCACCGCGCTCGCGGTCCAGCGCGCTCAGCAAGCCCTCTTGCAAAATGCGCACAGCCTTGCCGAGATGGCGCATTTTTTCACCCACATCGCCACGCTCCATGGCGCCACGGGCACCGTTGACCGAAACCATGAGGCCGTCGAACAGCATCTTGATCAACTGGTGCGGCGAAGCACCGTCGACGATCGACTGCACGCCCACTTGACTGTAGGCAGAAGTTGCGCGGGCGCTTACGGGGGAAAACATGGCAATCACTCCTTGGATGCAGGCTGGTTCAGGTTCTTCTCTCTTATCGGCATTACCAGCACAAACTCAAGCATTCAATTGCATGTAACCGATAGACGCGACGTATTTTTTAGCCCGAGGACTTGTTCCACTGCGAAACCTGCTGGGAAACATAGGCGTCCAGTGACGACAGGCTGGCCATCTTCACGTCCAGCGCGGTGTACTGGGCCAGCAAACGCTTTTCATAGGCATTGACGCGGGTTGTCAATCGCTCCTGGTCCTGCGTATTGCGCTTGAGCTGGGTTTTCATGCTCTCGTCTTTGCCGGCAAACACACCGTCACTCGACAAAAGACCGCTCGTGAACGCCTTGAGCCGCACGCCCAGGCCGTCGTTGCTTTCGCCTTCCAGGTCGGCAGCGAAGAACTTGGTCATGCTGTCCGGGTCTTCCAGCGCCTTGGTCAGTTTCGTGTCGTCGATCTTGAGCGAGCCGCTGGTCTGGAACTCCAGCCCCATCTGCGACAGGGTGCCAAAGGCTCCACCTGCGCCACTATTGCCCGTCAGCAGCTGACGCAAGGCACTTTGCAGACCTATCGCCGTGGAATCGCCTTGCAGCGTGCCCGCGGCCTTGGTGTCCTTGTCGTAGGCCGTCATGGTCGTCATGGCGCTGCTCAGCGCGTTGTACGACTCGACCAGATTCTTGAGCGCGGTTTTCGCCGTTTCGGTGTCGCCCTTGATGGTGATGCGCACGGGGGCATCCCCCAGCGCCATCTTCTGCGACACCGTGAGGCTCACGCCATCGGCCACTTCGTTGAAGACGTTGTTGCGCGATGACATGGCGATGCCGTTGATCGTTGCCAGTGTGTCCTGGGCCGTTTGCGAGCGGGTCATGCCTGCGCTGTTATCCGTCCCCAGATACTCGAAACGCTTGAGGCCTGGCTGGCCGGCTAACTCATCAACGGCCACGGTAAAAGCGGCATTGCCGCCCGTCGCCGTCGACTGCAGCGTCAGGCGCTCGCCCGTGTGATCGCGCAGCACGGTCGCCGTCACGCCGCCATTGGCGGCATTGATCTTGGCGGCCACCTTGGCCAGCGTATCGTCTTCAGGCCCGATATCGATGGTCACCGACTGCGGCTTTCCATCGACCTCATTGGGCTTGAGTTGCAGCGGCAACGTGGCTGCGGCCGGGGGCTGGGAGGGATCGGCCGGGTCACGCACCCATTCGCCCAGGTTGATGGTCAACTTGCCCTGGCCCAGGACCGAGTCCTTGGGCACCAGCGCCGAGCCCAGGCTTTGCGCCGATGCCATTTGCTGCACCGCCACGTCGAACGTACCGAAAGCCGCCTTGGTGGTCGCGGTGCCCGACACGATGGCTGTATTCGATGAGCTCAAGATCCGGCCCTGCCAGGTCGCGGCGGAAGTCAGCTTTTCGACCTGGGTTTGCAGGTTGGAAATCTGCGATTTGAGCTGGCTGAAGGCCGACATCTGAGAATTGATGCCAGCCGCCTTGGTCTGCAGGGCCGCAATCGGCTTCTTCTCCAGCGCCACCAGGCTGGCCACCATCTCCGAGACGTTCATATTGCTGCCAATGCCAACAGAACTTAAACCCATGATTTCTCCTTGGTGCAGGTGATCGAGTGCCCACTGCGTTGCCTTGCGGCGGGAAAGCTCCCGCCACGACTTCAGGGCGCCGCCCCATCACCGCGCACTGTGCCTGCCTGTCTATCGGCAGCGCAAGTCGCAACTTGAGCCCTTTTCAGGGCTGCTCTTTGTCTTAGCCTTGCAGCAGCTTCAGAACCTGCTGGGGCAATTGATTGGCCTGGGCCACCATGGCCGTGCCGGCCTGCTGCAGAATCTGCGAGCGGCTCAGGTTGGCGGTTTCCATGGCGAAGTCGGCGTCCATGATGCGGCTGCGGGCAGACGACAGGTTTTCCGTCGTCACGCTCAGGTTCGAGATCGTGGTTTCGAAGCGGCTTTGCACGGCACCGAGGTTGGCACGCGCGCCGTTGACTGCGGTCAGTGCGGCGTCCATGGCCAGGATGGCATTGTCAGCGGATTCGGCGTCGAGCACGGTCAGGTTTTCGAAGCCTTGCACGCCCTTCTGGGCCGATTCGAAGGTACGCGAGCTCTGGATGAAGTTCGTATCGCCTGCAATGGTATTGCCAGCCGTCAGGCCTGTGGCCTCCAGCAATTTGTCCGCAGCCGCTGTCGGCGCCGCCCCGGCCACGCTGATATTGCCGTCTGCAGCCGTCAAAACCAGGCCACCATTGACAATGGAAGCCGTCACTTTGGAGTTGGGTGCCACATAAGTCGCACCATTGATCTGAGAGACCAAGTCATTGACCCGATTGGAGGCACTTGCCTCAACGGGCAGGCTAAAAGTCACGCCATTGACGGTCAGCGCTGCAGCAGCCATACCGCCAGTCGAAACGTTCTGGCCGGCCACGGCCGTCAGGGACGCTGCGTCCATAGGAGCGCCAGTCGGCACAATAGAAACATTGGTGGTTGTCCCATTGGACGCCACGATGTTCCCGCTGCCATTCAAGCTGAGTGTGACGTCTGTAGGCATTGCGGCTTGCAGTGCCGCCAGGAAAGCCGTGCGCGCACCGCTGTCGGTCGCGTTTGAAATGGGGCCTATAGCAACGTTGGTCCCGTTGACAGCGACCGTCACCGCGGGATACGTAGATGTTGGCCCTGCCGCTGGTGTAGGAGCAGCCAGCGCAAAAGTACTGGTACCAGGCACGACCACTGGCGTCGCCCCCCCCACAACGGAGGCGCCCATCAGCTTGGACGGCACTGGCACGCTGTCCCATGTACCCAGGGCTTCCACATTCGCATTCGCAATGCTCTTGATGTCGATGGTCTGGCCGGCGTTCGCGCCCACCTGGAAAGCCATGTCGGTGAACGAGCCGTCGAGCAGCTTGGTACCGTTGAAGCTGGTCTGCTGGGAGATGCGAGTCACTTCAGCCTTGAGCTGCTGCACTTCGGCATTCAGCGCAGCGCGGTCTTCGGACGAGTTGGTCGCATTGCGCGCCTGCACCGCCAGTTCGCGGATGCGCTGCAGGTTGTTGCCCACCGAGCCCAGCGCGCCTTCAGCGGTCTGCGCCAGCGAGATGCCGTCGTTGGCATTGCGTGCAGCCACCGTCAGGCCGCGGACCTGGGTGCTCATGCGCTCGGAAATGGCGAGGCCTGCGGCATCGTCCTTGGCGCTGTTGATGCGCATGCCCGAGGACAGGCGTTGCATCGAAGTGGCCAACGAACTTTGCGAAGACGAAAGGTTTCGCTGTGCGTTGAGGGACTGAAGATTCGTATTGATGATGGCTGCCATGGTGAACGCTCCTGTTTAAAGCCATGCTCCCGGCACTGCGAAAGCTGTTGCAATGCCAGCACTACGCACTGGCGTTTCATTCGAGCGATACAGCACTAAGCAGCCGCCGCCCGGATGTAACAATTGTTCTCGCAAGCGCCATCGCCCATAGCCAGGAAAAAAGCGGCAAAAGCCCGCCAATTCACCTTCTGCCCCACCCCCAATTCCTCTTTTTCATCCGCCAAAAAGCAAAAACCCGGCCGAAGCCGGGTTTGAAATGAAGGCCCAGGTGCCTGCACCAAGGCAGGCACCGCAAGAGCGATCAGCGCAGCAGGGACAGCACGCCCTGGGGCAGCTGGTTGGCCTGGGCCACCATGGCCGTACCGGCTTGCTGCAGGATCTGCGAGCGGCTCAGGTTGGCGGTTTCCGAAGCGAAGTCAGCGTCCATGATGCGGCTCTTGGAAGCCGACAAGTTTTCGCTGTTCACGCTCAGGTTGGAGACCACGGATTCGAAGCGGTTCTGGATAGCACCCAGGTCGGCGCGAGCCGAGCTCACCTTTTTCAAAGCGGCATCCATCGACTTGATCGCCACATCGGCGCCGGCCGCAGTAGAAATATCCACAGCAGCAACAGAAGTGCCAATCGAGCTGATCGCTTTCGCCGCAGTGAAACCACTGGTTGCGGCAAAACCGGTGAAGGCCACCGTTCCGGACACTGCGTCAGGCGCATCGTATGCAACGCTCAGCTTGCCGGAAGTTGTTCCAACCGCCAGACCAAAGTCAGCAATCGTCGTCGCCACTGCCGTACCAACCGTAACAGCGCTTACGTCAACGTTCCGTCCGTCCGCGGCCAACAGCTTCAAGCCAGTGCCGTCGTCTTCAGCGCGGACACCTGTGGAAGCAGAAACCTTGTTGATTTCTGCCATTGCATTTGCACGATTCGTCGCTCCATTGGTGGTCGCACTCACATTGATGGTCGTACCATTCAGAACGAACGACGCCGTACCTGCAGTTGTAGTAGTCACTGCAGTTGCAGCCGACGCCACGACAGTCTCGCTGGCAGTTGCCTTCATGCCCGGGATATTTTGCGCGTTGATCGCACTCGCAATCACTTTGGCATCGTTGCCAATGGTTCCCAGGTTATACGAGGAGCCGCCGACAACGATCGTTTTTGCTGCGGCTGCGGCGCTGGCGTCTGCGGTGCTAGTTGCAACAGCCAGAGCGCCAGTATCGACCCCGCGATAGGAACCCAACGAGCTTGTGCGGGCATCTGCGATGGCATTGACGGTGATGCTTTCGCCGGCGTTTGCACCCACCTGGAATTTTTGGGCGTTGAAGCTATTGTCCAAAAGCTTGGTGCCGTTGAACTCAGTCGTCTTGGCAACGCGATCGATTTCCTCCGTCAGCTGCGTGACTTCTTTTTGCAGAGCCGCACGATCAGTGGAGCTGTTCGTCGCGTTGGACGACTGCACCGCCAATTCACGGATGCGCTGCAGGTTGTTGCCAATGGTGCCCAACGCGCCTTCAGCGGTCTGCATCAGCGACACGCCGTCGTTGGCATTGCGCTGAGCCTGACCCAAGCCACGGATTTGGGAAGTCATGCGCTCGGCGATGGCCAAGCCGGCGGCATCGTCCTTGGCGCTGTTGATGCGCATGCCCGACGAGATGCGCTGCATCGAGGTCGACAGCGAGCTTTGCGATGCACCCAGGTTACGCTGTGCATTGAGCGACTGGATGTTGGTGTTGATGGTCATGGCCATGGTGAAAGCTCCTAAGTCAAATCAAAACGCCCGCCGCCTGATCGGTCCTTTGGGATAACTCCCAAGGCGGGCGGCGGCGGCAGCCCAATTCGTGCAAGCCACTCAACGGAAGGTTGTGTTAGTTGGCGACTTGCTCGGCACAGGGCTTCAACTTCCCTGTTGCTTTGGTTATCGGATGGGTGGCGAACAAACTTTAGGGCTGGCTGCACATTTTTTTACAGAAAGCAGCGCTTGGGTCCTACAGATGGCTGGAAGCACGGGGCCTGCAGTCGGCACAAATGCCGATCAACGCCGCAATCACCCAGCTTTTCCCGCCAACGCTTTCGGCGCGGACACAGACAATCGCTCCATGCTTGTCATCCTTGGTTTCATCATCGCCTTTGCGTGTGTCTTCGGCACCTACGTACTACACGGCGGCAATATCGGTGTGGTCGCTACGGCCTTGCCATTTGAAATGCTCACTATTGGGGGAGCTGCGCTCGGGGCGTTCATCGTTTCGAACCAGCCCAAGGTGATCAAGGCGACGATGCGCGCGCTGCCCGCCGCACTCAAAGGCTCCAAATACAACAAGGAGCGCTTTCTCGAATTGATGGCGCTGCTCTACGAAATTCTGCAAAAAGCACGCAAGGAAGGCCTGATGGCCGTCGAATCCGACGTGGAAGCGCCGCAGGAATCGCCCATCTTTGCCAAATACCCGAATGTGCTCGCCGATGCGCATGTCATGGAGTTCCTCACCGACTACCTGCGCATGATGGTCTCGGGCAACCTCAACGCCCATGAGATCGAAGCGCTGATGGAAAGCGAAATCGAGACCCACCACCAGGAAGCGCATGCCCCTGTGGCCGCTTTGGGCAAGATGGCCGGCGCCCTGCCCGCGTTCGGGATTGTGGCGGCCGTGCTGGGCGTGGTGAACACCATGGGATCGGTGGGCCAGCCGCCCGCCGTGCTCGGCGCCATGATCGGCTCGGCGCTGGTCGGCACCTTCCTGGGGATTTTGCTGGCTTACGCCGTGGTCGAGCCGATTGCCGGCCTGATCGAGCAGCGCACGTTCGACGCCGCCAAGGAATTCCAGTGCATCAAGACCACGCTGCTGGCCAGCATGCAGGGCTACAACCCGGCGACGGCCATCGAATTCGGCCGCAAGGTACTGTTCTCGACCGAGCGCCCAGGCTTCCTGGAACTCGAAAACCATGTCAAGGGCAAGAAGTAAGCCGGCCCCCGCCAGCTCACCGTCATAAGCAGCACCATGGCTGACAAGAAACTCCAACCCATCATCGTCAAGCGCATCAAGAAGGTCCACCATGCCGCGCATGGCGGTGCCTGGAAGATCGCCTACGCCGACTTCATGACGGCGATGATGGCGTTTTTCCTGTTGATGTGGCTGCTGGGCTCCACGTCCAAGGGCGATCTGCAAGGCATTGCCAACTATTTCAATGCGCCCCTCAAGGTGGCCATGCAGGGCGGCGACGGCTCGGGCAACAGCTCCAGCATCATCCCCGGCGGCGGCAACGACCTGTCCAAGGTCCACGGCCAGGTGCAGCGCTCGGAATCGAACGAAACCTCCGACCGCAAGCAAAGCCTGGACGCGGCCAAGGCCGAACGCGCCCGCCAGGACGCGACGCGCATCAAGTCGCTGCAGGCCAAGGTCGACAGCATGATCTCGGGCAATCCCAAGCTCAACGAATACCGCTCCCAGATCCGCATCGATGTGACGCCCGACGGCTTGCAGATCCAGATCGTGGACGAGCACAACCGCCCCATGTTCGACAGCGGCAGCGCCATCGTCAAACCCTATATGCAGGACATCCTGCGTGAAGTGGGCGCGGCGCTGGGCGGAGCCGAGAACCGCATCAGCCTGTCCGGCCACACCGACGCCGCGCCTTATGGCAATGGCGACCGTGGCTACAGCAACTGGGAGCTGTCCGGCGACCGGGCCAATGCGTCGCGCCGCGAACTGATTGCCGCCGGCATGCCGGCCGACAAGCTGGCGCGCGTGGTCGGCGTGGCGGCCAGCGACCTGCTGGACTCCGACAATCCCCGTGCACCGCAAAATCGGCGCATTACCATCACCGTGCTGACAAGGGAAGCCGAAGAGCGGCTGCTGGGCAAACAGTCCCGCAGCAGCCCTCCATCCCTGACACCGGCGGAAAAGCACGACAATCCTCCCCCACAGCAGCCCAGCGCCACTGACAACGGCGGAAAAGCACGACAATCCACCCCATAACGCGCAGTAGCCTCAAGTTTTCGCGCTGGCTGCCGAATATGTCTTTATTTCCGAAGCACATTACGACCGAAAGGGTCTCACGTGGCTAATGCCTTGCGTTTTTTGATCGTTGACGACTTCTCCACCATGCGCCGCATTGTGCGCAATCTGCTCAAGGAAAGCGGTTTTCCCGAGGCTGATGAGGCGGAAGACGGCGTGGTTGCGCTGCACAAGCTGCGCAACAGCAAGTTCGACTTTGTGGTGACCGACATCAACATGCCGAACATGAACGGCTTCCAGCTGCTCACAGAAATCAAGCAGGACGAGAAGCTCAAGCATCTCCCCGTGCTGATGGTGACTGCCGAGGCCCGCAAGGAAGATATTGTGGCGGCTGCGCAAAACGGCGCAGCGGGCTATATCGTCAAGCCTTTCACCAAGGCGACCCTGGAGGAAAAAGTCAACCTGATCTTGAAGAAGATGGGGCTGTAAAACCATGGACGACAACACACCAGCCGAATCCAGTGAACTGCACTACAAGATTGGTGTGCTGACCCGTCAGCTGCACGATTCACTCAATGAACTGGGCTTTGCCGACCAGCTGCGCGGCTCCATGGACGAGCTGCCGGATGCCCAAAGCCGCCTGTCCTATATTGCCCGACTGACAGGCGAGGCCGCCGACAAGGTGCTGGGCCGCGTCGAGCAGGCCAAGGCCCAGCAGGCCTACATCGCCGATGAAACCCGGCGCATGGTCGCCGCCCTGATCAAGGACCCGGTTGCCGCCGTGGCCAAGGGCGACATCATGAATTTCCTCACGGACATGGAAGACGTCACCCAAAAGGCCGACGAACACCTGACCGAAATCATGATGGCCCAGGATTTTCACGATCTCACGGGCCAGGTGATTGCGCGCGTGGTGAACCTGGCCGCCAACCTGGAAGAACAGCTGGTGCAGATGCTGATCCAGACGGCTCCACCAGGCGGCGCGGTTCCTGCGGTGACGATCGCGCCCAAGCCGGCGGAAGTTCTGGCCGGCCCCGTGGTCGACGCCAGCCGCACGCCGGATGTGGTGACTTCGCAGTCGCAGGTCGACGATCTGCTGGCAAGTTTGGGCTTCTAGGGTTTTCAGGGCTGAGCGCTCGCTCCGCCCGCAGCCCAAGCAACTGGCGCGCCCCAGCATGGGGGCACCGAGCAAGGGCCGCCCCGCAGCGATGGTGCCGTCCCTAGCCGGGCGCCCCCCTCCACCGCAGGATGAGAGGGGGAAGCGGGGGCCGGCCATCCGGCGAAGCGGCTCAGGGGGTGATTCATCCCAACAGCAGGCTTTCGCGGCTGCTTTTCGGCCTTTAGCGAAAACAGGCCGTGGCGACAATGGCGGTGACATTCAGTCACATCCGCCATGGACTCCAGCCAAGACAAAAATCTCCCCGCCACCGAGCGCAAGTTGCAAAAGACGCGCCAGGACGGGCAAGGTGCGCGCTCGCGCGACCTGTCGCACCTGGCCATTCTGGGCACGGGAGCAGCCGCCATGGTGGTCGGCGCCCAGCCGCTGATCACGCACATGCAGCTGGCCATCAGCCAGCAGTTCACGTTTGACGCCCAGGTCGCCAAGACGCCGGCGATGATGCTCGATCGCCTGATGCAGATGGGCTGGATCGGCCTGGTCGCCTGCGTGGTGTTTGCGCTGGCCACGATTTCGGCCGCGCTGATCAGCGGCATCCTGGCCGGCGGCTGGATTTTCAGTTTCAAGCCGGTGATGCCCCAGTTCAAGCGACTCAACCCGCTGTCGGGCATTTCCAATCTTTTCTCCAAGCAGCAGATGGTCACGGTGGTGAAGATGGTCTTCATGACCATCGTGCTGTCCTTCGTCGGCTGGAAGTACCTGGCCAGCGGCCTGGAAGACATGGCACGCGTGATCAGCCAGCCTTCGCCCATGGCGCTGGCCATGGTCGGCGACTGGCTCACCGGCGGCGTGACATTGCTGCTGCTGGTGGTGATGCTGGTGGCCTTGATCGACGTGCCGCTGCAGAACTTCCTGTTCAAGTCGCGCCTGAAGATGACCCACCAGGAGGTCAAGCAGGAGCACAAGGAATCGGACGGCAACCCCGAAATCAAGGGCAAGCTGCGCCAGAAACAACGCGAAATGGCCAACGGCGCCAGCATCAAGGCCGTACCCCAGGCCGACTTCGTGGTCATGAACCCGACCCACTACGCCGTGGCCCTGCGCTACGACGAAGCCACGATGGACGCGCCCCAGGTGATTGCCAAGGGCACCGATCTGCTGGCGCAGAAGATCCGCGAAATCGCCACGGCACACGACATCCCGGTGCTGCAGTCGCCCATGCTGGCGCGCGCCCTGTATGCGCACGCCGAACTCGACCGGGCGATCCCCGCGGCGCTGTACACCGCCGTCGCCCAGGTGCTGGCCTATGTCTATCGCCTCAAGGCCGCCATGCGCGGCGAAGGCCAGATGCCGGAAGCGCTCGACGAGCCCCCGGTCCCCCCTGAACTCGACCCGCACCAGCGGACAGCTCCTCAAGGCAGTGCTCCATGAACTCTTCCATGCAATCCCTGAAGCTCTGGGGCCGCACGCACAGCTCTGCCCTCCAGGGCATGTCGGCCCCGTTGCTGGTGATCGCCATTCTGGCGTTGATGGTGCTGCCCATCCCGCCCTGGCTGCTCGACACCTTCTTCACGCTCAACATCGCAGTGGCGCTGATGGTGATGATGGTCGCGGCCTATATGGTGCGGCCGCTGGACTTTGCGGCTTTTCCCTCGGTGCTGCTGCTCACCACGCTGATGCGCCTGTCGCTCAACGTGGCGTCGACGCGGGTGGTGCTGCTCGAAGGCCATACCGGCCCGGGCGCGGCCGGCGCGGTGATCGAGGCCTTCGGCCACTTCCTGATCGGCGGCAACTTCGCCGTCGGCCTGATCGTGTTCGCCATCCTGGTGGTGATCAACTTCGTGGTGGTGACCAAGGGTGCGGAGCGCATCGCCGAAGTTTCGGCGCGCTTCACCCTGGATGCGATGCCCGGCAAGCAGATGGCCGTGGACGCCGATCTGAACGCCGGCCTGATCAACGAGGACGAGGCCAAGCGCCGGCGCGCCGAAGTCGGCGAAGAAGCCAATTTCTTCGGCTCCATGGACGGCGCCTCGAAATTCGTGCGCGGCGACGCCGTGGCCGGCATCTTGATTCTGGTGATCAGCATCGTCGGTGGCTTCATCATCGGCATGGCCCAGCACGGCCTGTCGGCCGGGCAAGCGGCCGACAGCTACATTTTGCTGGCCGTGGGCGATGCGCTGGTGGCGCAGATTCCCGGCCTGCTGATCTCGGTGGCCGCGGCCATGGTGGTTTCGCGCGTGGGCAAGGACCAGGACATGGGCAAGCAGATCGTGGACCAGCTGTTCATGTCGCCGCGCGTGCTGGCCGTGACCGGCGGCGTGCTGACCCTGCTGGGCCTGATTCCCAGCATGCCCCACGTCGTTTTCCTGAGCATGGGCGGCGCACTGATCTATGGCTCCTGGGTGCTGGCACGCAAGCAGCAGGCCGCGCGCGACGCCAAGAACGTGGTGCCGGCAGCGCAGCAGGCGCCTTCCGCCGACGGCGAAGCCAGCTGGGATGATTTGCAGCCCGTGGACCTGCTGGGCCTGGAGCTGGGCTACCGCCTGATCGCACTGGTCGACAAGAAGCGCCAGGGCGATCTGCTGACCCGCATCAAGGGCGTACGCCGCAAGTTTGCGCAGGAGGTGGGCTTTCTGCCACCGGCCGTGCATGTGCGCGACAACCTGGAACTCAAGCCCAGCGCCTACCGCGTCACTCTGCGCGGCGTGAGCATCGCCGAAGGCGAAGCCTTCCCCGGCATGTTCCTGGCGATCAATCCGGGCGGCATCAGCACGCCGCTGATCGGCACCCCGACGACCGACCCGGCCTTCGGCCTGCCGGCCCACTGGATCGACGAACGCCAGAAGGAAGCGGCACAAATGGCGGGTTTTACCGTCGTTGATTCCGAAACCGTGATGGCCACGCATTTGTCACACTTGATGCAAGTGCATGCGGCCAAACTCCTGAGCCGCACGGAGACCCAGCAGCTCGTGGAACACGTGGCACGCCAGGCTCCCAAGCTGATTGAAGAAGTGGTTCCGAAAATGGTGTCGATCTCTACCTTCCAGAAAGTGCTCCAGCTGTTGCTGGAGGATGCGGTGCATATCCGCGACATCCGCACCATCGTCGAGACCCTGGCCGAATACGCCCCCGCCACCCAGGATCCGGTGGAACTGGCCCGCCGCGTGCGCATTGCGCTGTCGCCGGCCATCGTCCAGCAGATTTACGGCCCGACCCGCGAACTCAATGTCATCGCCATCGAGCCCAGCCTGGAGCGTCTGCTGGTGCAGGCGCTGGGCAACCCGGCCGCGCCGTCCCTGGACCCTGGCGTGGCCGAAATCCTCACGCAAAAGGCCGCCGACGTGGCCCAGAAACAAGAAGAGTTGGGCATGCCTGCATGTTTGCTGGTTCCCGACTCCATCCGAAACGCCATTGCCCGCCTGTTGAAGCGCGTGGCACCGCGGCTGCAGGTGCTCTCCCACAGCGAGATCCCCGAGACGCACACCATCCGCATTGGCCCCATTCTTAAAGGTGCATCCGCATGAACATCCGCCGCTTTACCGCCCCCACCTCCCGCGAGGCCCTGGCCAAGGCGCGCATGGCCTTCGGCGATGGCACCTTGATCCTGTCGAACCGCACCACGCCCGACGGCGTGGAAGTCATGGCCACGGCCGAAGACACGCTGGAGCAGCTCGATGCGGGCGCCGCCACCAGCTCGCCCCTGCAGGCTGCACTGGAAAAGCGCGCGGCTGACGAAACCCGCGCCCCGGCAGCCGCCAGCGCCCCGTCGGCCATCCGCCAGAGCGTGGAAGACGACGCCGCCCAGCTGGCCATGAGCACGCTGTCCTTCCAGGACTATGTGCGCGAGCGCATGCTGCGCCGCCGCCATGAAAGCCTGCACGGCGAGAGCACGCCGGCACCCGAAGCCGAACCCATGCAAGCGCAGCTGCCGACTTTCGCGCAGCGCGCACGCCAGCTCGACGAGCTGCGCCGTGAAGCACCACCGCTGCCCGCCGCCAGCGTGCCGCGCCACAACCCGTTGCGCGGCCTCTCGGCCGGCTCGCGCCCATCGCCTGTCAAGCCCGTCGCTCGCCCACAGGCCGCGGCAGCTCCCGCACCGCAGGTCATGATGGAAGAAATCCAGTCGATGAAGGCGCTGATCGAGGACAAGTTCAACACGCTGGCCTGGCTGGGCCAGACGCGCCAGAGCCCGCTGCAGTCGAACCTGATGCTCAAGCTGATCCGCGCCGGTTACTCCCCGGCCCTGTCGCGCAAGCTGCTGGAAAACCTGCCGGCCCAGTTCTCGCCAGCCCAGTCCGTGCACTGGCTGATGAACATTCTCGAGCGCAACCTGCGCACCGATGCCCAATCCGCACCGATCTACGAAGAAGGCGGCATCTTCGCCCTGGTCGGCGCGACCGGCGTGGGCAAGACCACCACCACCGCCAAGCTGGCGGCGATGTGCGCGCGCATCCACGGCCCGGGCCAGGTCGGACTGATCACGCTGGACACCTACCGCATAGGCGCCCATGAACAGCTGCGCGCCTATGGCCGCATGCTGGGCATCGTCGCCCACCAGGCACACGACCGCGCCGCCCTGCAGGATCTGCTGGGTCTGCTGGCCAACAAGAAAATGGTGCTGATCGACACCACCGGTGTCGCTCCACGCGACCCGCGCAAGGACGACATCCTGGAAGTGCTGGACTTGCCCGGCATACAGCGCCTGCTGGTGCTCAATGCGAGCAGCCAGGGAGACTCCAACGACGAAGTGCTCAACGCCTTCAAGGCCGACGGCTGCCAGCAGGTCATCCTGTCCAAGGTGGACGAAGCCGTGAAACTGGGCCCGTCGATCGACACCCTGGTGCGCCACCAGATGCAACTGCGCGGCGTGACCAACGGCCAGCGCGTTCCCGAAGACTGGGAAGCGGCCGATGCCAGCCAACTGGTCGCCGCATCCATGCGCGCCACCAACCCTTCGGCCTTCGACCCCAAGGTCATCGAACTGGACTTCTTCTTCACGCAGTCCGGCCACGCCCACTCCGACATGGAGTTCGAGCATGCTTGACGCTTCGGGCTGGCACCAGGCCTGCGGCCTGCAGGCCGGCACGGCCTTGCAGGACATCCAGGTCTGCGCCATCGCCCACTCGGCCACGGCGCCGGGCACGGAGCTGTTGTGGCCGCTGAGCGCGCAACTGCAGCAGCTCGGCTATCCGGTGCTGGTGCTGGACGCCAGCCAGGTGGAAGCCGCCGCGGCTCCAGGCTTGCGCGACCTGCTCGCGGAACCGGCCTGGCAGGCCGCGGGAATGGGCCCACGCCCGGCACAGGCCTCGGTCGCCGCCCTGCCCGCCGCCCACGGGCTGCGCCAGCTGGCCAGCCTGGAACAACTGCACCCCTATGCCCGCCGCTATGCGGTGGTGATCATTCACGCGCCCGTGGAACAACTCGCACCCCTGCTGCAAGGCCGGGCCATGCGCCCGCTGCTGCCGCTGGACATGCAGCCCCGCGGCATGGTGCGCAGCTACCGCCAGGTCAAGCACCTGGCCTTGCACGCCGGCCTGTCCTGCATCGTGGCCTCGTCCACGCAAGCGCACGAGACTTTCGCGCGCCGCCATGCCGATGCGCAACTGGCTTCGCTGGCGCAGTGCGCGCAGCGCCATCTGCGCATGCAGCCGCTGTGCACCCGCGCCGACCCCAGCCAGGCTCCCGACATGCGCCGCCTGGCACTGCAGTTGCTCGCGCACTCGGTCCGCCTCGCGCCGGCCGCGTTGTTGCCCGCGTCCCCACCCTCTTCTCTTGCCTGGAGCCAATGATCGCCATGTACACCGCGAAAGGCCAGCTTGAACGGAACGATCTGATCCGTCAGCACGTCCCACTGGTTAGGCGCATAGCGCACCACATGATCGCCAAGCTGCCCCCCAACGTGGAGCTCGACGATCTCATCCAGGTCGGCATGATCGGCCTGGCCGATGCCTTGACGCGTTTCGAAGCCGCGCAAGGCGTGCAGTTCGAGACTTTTGCCTCCCAACGCATACGCGGCGCCATGCTCGACGAATTGCGTGAAGGCGACTGGATGTCGCGCAGCTCGCGCAAAAGCCAGAAAGACATCGAGCAGGCCCTGCGCCGGCTCGAGCAGACGCTGGGTCGCAGCCCGCTGGAATCGGAAATCGCCGTCGAGCTGGGCATGCCGCTGGCCGAGTACCAGTCCTTGCTCGGCAAGGTGCGCGGCACCCAGCTGGTCTACCTGGAAGATATCGCGCCCGGCGAGGACAGCGACGGTTTTCTCGACCGGCATGTGGCCGACAGCAGCGCCGACCCCATGGCCTTGCTGCGCGACCAGCGCCTGCGCGGCGCCCTGGTCGAAGCCATCAAGGTCCTGCCCGAGCGCGAGCAGTACATCATGGGCATGTACTACGAACACGACATGAACCTCAAGGAAATCGCCGCCGTGCTCGGCGTGACCGAGTCGCGCGTCTGCCAGTTGCACAGCCAGGCAATTGCACGGCTGCGCACAAAAATGCGGGCGCACTGAAATCCCCCTGAGCGGCTGGTGCATCGGCCAGCCACAAAAAAAGCGCAGCCTGAAGCTGCGCTTTTTTTTGGCAAATGAGAGAGGATCAGCCTTCGCTGCGGTAGATGCGTGCGGGGCTTTGGCGGGCCGGGCGGCCGGCCAGGGCTTCATAGGTCGGGGATGCGGACTGGGACGGCAGCAGGGCCGCGACCTGTTGTCCCGTCATGGCGTTGGCCCGGGCCAGTTGCTCGCGCAGCGGACCGAGCTGGCCGCCGACGCTGTCTATGCGCTGCTGCAGCCCGGCTTCGAGCGGCCGGCCGCTGCGGCTGTGCTGCTGGCTCAGTACGGCCAGCGACATGAAGGCATCGCGCAAGCCCGTGCTGCTCGCTTCAAGCACATCGGCATCGTTGCCGGCCAGCGCCGCCGTCAAGGCTTGCACGGCGGCTTCGGCCTGGGCGAGGGAATCTGACAGTTGCATGGCAGGGGAGGAAAACGAGAAAACCTGTCGCGCCGCGTCAGGCGGCGCGGGCGATCATGGAATGGGCCAGGATTTCGCCGGTATTGGTCAGCAGCTTGTCGGCGATCGCTTCGGCGTTCACGCTGAACGTACCCTTGGCGATGGCGTCACGCATGGCCTTGACGCGGTCGGCGTCGAAGTCGGTCGCGGTCCGGCCCGCGGAGTCGAGCGCCTTGGCCGAATGAGAAAAGGACACGCCGGCGGACGAAGTCGCCACCTGTGCGCCTTTGGATGCTTCTTCAGCCGCCGGACCGGTAGTCCTGGCGGCCTGCTTGGCTGCTGCAGCCGCGGCAGCGGGCAGTTCCGGTTTTTGACCAATCTTCATTTGTTTCTCCACCACCCCATTTGCCTGAGGCTCGATAACACTGCTTTCGACACACGGGATAGAAACTTTAGCAATTTCTTGGGAAAAAGTGACGATTACGGCACTTCCACCACCCCTTCGGCGTTGACGATGCCCGAAACCAGTCGGCCATTATCCATGCGCACGCGTACATTGGCGCCTTCCGCGCCCGCGGCCATGGCCCGGCCCGAGGACACGACGGAAAACCCGCCGCCCGACACCGAAACCTTGACCTGCGCGCCCATGGCAAACAGCTGGGGCGGACGCAACATATTCTGGCGCAGGACCTGGCCGGCCTGCAGATGGCGCGCCGCTTCCTGGCCTACCCAGGCCTGCTGACGGGCGACCACGGGCGACACCTGCTCGGCCCAGTCCACTTCGGACACCGTGGCATCGTCGGCCGTCAGCGCCTCTCCCTGGCGCACATTGGTGGCCAGCACCCAGGCCGGGCCAAAGGCCTGCACCGTGAGCGGCAAGAACACATTCCAGGGCGACGGACCCTGCACGCAGCGCAAGCCCAGACGGGTACGACCCCACAGGCGCGAGCCCGCGGGCAGATAGGTCTCGACCTTGGCGCAGGCGGCCAGCTTGAGACGGGAGTCGATCTGACCGATCTGCACTTCCATGCGCAAGGGCAGGTCGGCCGCCTCGGCGCTGCGCAGCGCCGCCTGGGCCCAGCGCAGCGACATGGCTTCGAGTTCGGCGCTGCTTTGCGCCTGGACCGTGCCGGCCGCCAGCCAGCCACCGAGGCCCAGCAGCGCAGCGCCTACCCAGCCACGCCGGCGGCTGCCTGCGAAGACGGGGGGGCTCAAGGGCCTAGGGCTGTGTTTCACGGTCGAATCCTCAGTTCAGAAAGTCACGCCGCGGTGCCGCAGGTGTGCGGTCATGGCGGTATGGGCAACTTTGCTATGTCCAGACTGTAGACGTTTGCCCGGCGCGCAAAGCATGAAACTGCGCAGCAATCCATGTGTTCTTCACGCTTTAGAAAACCGGGGCGATTTCCATAATCAGGGCCTGTCGCAGTGCGTCCTGCATTGCGCCTTTCTGACTCCGCTTCGGCGGGGCCCCCTTTTCCCAGAAGCCACAAGCGCGAGGCCCACATGCTCGACAAAATGACCAGCCGCCTGGATTTCCACAGCACTGCCTTGGTACTGCGTGCCGAACGCCAGCGTGCCATTGCCAGCAATATTGCCAATGCGGACACTCCGGGCTATGTGGCGCGCGACTTCAACTTTTCGCAAGCGCTGCGCGCGGCCACCGGAGGCGGCGCCAACCCGCTCGCGGGTGCCAGCGTCAGCCACAGCGGCCATATGCCGCTGCCCCCAGTGCAAAGCGGGCACAGCACCGTAGGCCTGGGCTACTCGGTGCAATCCCAGCCCAGCCTGGACAACAACACCGTCGATCTGGACCGTGAACGCGCCAACTTCGTGGACAACTCCGTGCGCTACGAAGCCACGCTGCGCTTCATCAACGGCCAGGCCAAGGGCATGCTCAGCGCCATTCAAGGCCAGTGAGCATCCGCCGCACCGACCACCCCACAGACACCAAAGGGCCTTAGACCATGTCCATGTTCTCCATTTTCAGCGTCTCCGGCAGCGCCATCAGCGCCCAATCGCAGCGCCTCAACGTGGTGGCCAGCAACCTGGCCAACGTCGACGCCGTGGCCGGCCCCGACGGCAAGGCCTTCAAGGCGCGCCAGGTGGTGTTCCAGACCACGCCCATGGGCGGCGACGGCTCGTCGGGCGTGCGCGTCAGCTCGATCAACGAAAACGAAGCGCCAGGCCGGCGCGTGCTCGATCCCAACCACCCCTTGGCCGACGCCCAGGGCTATGTGACCCATTCCAACGTGAGCGCAGTCGACGAGATGGTCAACATGATCTCGGCCTCGCGCTCCTACCAGAACAACGTCGAAGTCATGAACACCGCCAAGTCGCTGCTGCTCAAGACTTTGCAAATGGGCCAGTAAGCCCTCAGGACCTTCCCCATGATCAACAACGTTACGGGCAATACCCAGACCAAGGGCGCCGGCGCTTCGCCCAAAGCCGACCCTTCCACCGACCCGGCGGCCGCGCAGGACCGCTTTCTCACGCTGCTGGTGGCCCAGCTCGCCCATCAGGATCCGATGAATCCCATGGACAACGCGCAGATGACCTCGCAGATGGCGCAGATCAACACCGTGGTGGGCATCAACCAGCTCAACAGCACGATGGAAGCGATGTCCTCGCAGTTCACCTCCATGCAGGTGCTGCAGGGCACTTCGATGATCGGCCGCACGGTGCTGTCCGCGGGCGATCGCATGGGCGCACCGGTGGAGAAGATCAGCACCGCGGCCTTCGACCTCGAAGGTTCGGCCGGCGATGTGCAGGTCAAGATCATTGACGCTTCCGGCAAGGTCGTCGACACCGTCAAGCTGGGCTCGCTCGATGCGGGCCGGCATTACTTTGCCTGGGACTCGAGCACCTACGCAGGGGCCCCCGGTGTTGATCCGCACAGTCTGAGCGGCATGCGCTTCCAGGTCGAAGCCGTCAACGGCACGGCCAAGGTGGCCAGCACCACGCTGTCGCCCAACATGGTGGTCGCCACCAGCACCTCCAGCAGCGGCTTGACGCTGGAGCTGGAGAACGGCGAGAGCCTGGATTACAACAAGGTCAAGGCCGTCTTCTAAGACCTGCCGCTTTCCACCCCTTATAGATACGCGCACAGCCCGCGCCGCAGGAGAAAACACATGGGATTCCAACAAGGCCTGTCCGGCCTCAACGCCGCCAGCAAGAACCTGGACGTCATCGGCCACAACATCGCCAACTCCGGCACCACCGGATTCAAGTCCTCGCGCACCGACTTTGCCGAGATGGTGGCCAGCGCCATCGGCGCCTCCAGCGGCTCGACCACGGGCATAGGCGTGAGCGTGGGCGCGATCTCGCAGCAGTTCACCCAGGGCCCGATCAACAGCACCGGCAACAGCCTGGACCTGGCCATCAATGGTGACGGCTTTTTCCGCGTCTCCCTGCCCGACGGCACCGCCGCCTATACCCGCTCGGGCAACTTCCAGCTCGACAAGGCCGGCAGCCTGGTCACCGTCGATGGCGCCAACGTCATGGGCTACCCCATCGACCCCGCGACCGGCAAGACCGACAGCACGACGCTGCAGGCGCTCAAATACCCCACCGGCCAGCCGATTCCCGCCAAGGCCACGTCCAAGATCCTGGCCGCGCTGAACCTGGACGCGCGCGCCCAGCCCGCCGCCGGCGATCCGAACGCCACGCCACCGGTCGCCGCCACGCCGCGCGCCACCTACGGCACGTCGCTGGAAGTCTATGACAGCCAGGGCCTGCCCACACCGGTGACGATGTACTTCGAGAAGGGCGCGGGCAACACCTGGAACGTCTTCAACTCGCTGGACCCCGCCGCGCCCAGCATCGGCACGCTGACCTTCGACGCCAGCGGCAAGCTGACTTCGGGCAGCCCGCTGAACATGACCGTCGCCGCCGCCGACCTGCCCAACCCGAACACCGGCGGCGCCAACCCGGTGTCCGACCTGAACCTGACCCTGGACCTGAGCGGCGTGACCCAGTTCGGCAGCTCGTTCGCCGTCTCCAAGCTGAACCAGGACGGCTATGCCGCGGGCGAACTCACGGGCATCAACATCAGCGGCGACGGCACGGTCATGGCCTCGTACTCCAACGGCGTGACGCGCGCCGAAAGCCAGGTGGCGCTGGCCAAGTTCGGCAACACCCAGGGCCTGTCCTCCATCGGCAGCAACAACTGGGTGGCCACGGCCGACTCGGGCCCGCCAGTGCTGGGCACCGCCAAGAGCGGCAGCTTCGGCGCACTGCAATCGGGCGCGCTGGAAAGCTCCAACGTCGACCTCACGGCCGAGCTGGTCAACATGATGAGCGCCCAGCGCTCCTATCAGGCCAACGCCCAGACCATCAAGACGCAAGACCAGGTCTTCTCGACCCTGGTCAATCTGCGCTGATCCCATCCGTTAGTGAAGGAGTTCCGCCATGGACCGCATCATTTACACCGCCATGACCGGCGCCAACGCCGCCGCCCATCGGCAGGCGGTGCTGTCCAACAACCTGGCGAACACCAGCACCAACGGCTTTCGCGCCGAAATGTCCACGTTCCGCTCCGTGCCCCTGCAGGGCAGCGGTTCGTCGACGCGGGTGTTTGCACTCGAAGCCACGTCGGGCCACCTGGACACCGCCGGCCCGGCCCAGCGCACCGGGCGCTCGCTCGACGCCATGGCCATGGGCAACGCCTGGTTTGGCGTGCAAGGCCTCGACGGCATTGAATCCTATACGCGCAGCGGCGCGTTCGAAGTCTCGTCCACGGGCGCACTGCTGACCAGCACCGGCCTGCCCGTGCTGTCGGACGGCGGCACGCCCATCGACGTCCCCGTGGGGGCGGAAATCTCCCTGGGTGCCGACGGCACGATCACCGCCAAGCTCGCCGACCAGCCCGCCATGGCGGCCGGCCGCGTCAAGCTGGCCACGCCCGATGCCGAGAACCCGCTGCGCCGCGGCGACGACGGTCTGTTTCGCGCCGCCAACGGCGATCCGCTGCCGGCCGATCCCAACGCGCGCCTGCTGTCGGGCTCCATCGAAGGCTCGAACGTCAATGCAGTCGAAAGCATGGTCGGCATGATCGCCGCCTCGCGCCAGTTCGAAACGCAGATGCGCCTGATGCAGACCGCGGAAACCAACGACAAGACAGCCGCGCAACTGCTCAGCATGAACTGACGCCGCGTCCCCCGAGGGGACGACGCGGCGGCCCTTGCTAGGCGTCTCCATGTTGGGGCATGCCAGTTTGAGTGCTTGATGGGTGCGCGAGCACCTTGGATCACCTAGAAAGAATTTGCCATGATCAATTCGCTTTTCATCTCCAAGACCGGCATGGAAGCCCAGCAGACCCAGCTGGACGTCATCTCGCACAATCTGGCCAACGTCTCGACGACGGGCTACAAGCGCGCGAACGCGGTGTTCGAAGACTTGATCTATCAGAACCTGCGTCAGGTCGGCTCCCAGACCACGGAAGAAAACCAGCTGCCCACCGGCCTGCACCTGGGCCTGGGCGTGCGCGCCGTGGCCACCAGCCGCAATTTTCTGCAGGGCGCCCTGCAGCAATCGAACAACTCGCTGGACGTGGCCATCAACGGCAACGGCTTCTTCGAAGTCACCCAGCCCGATGGCACCACGGCCTATACGCGTGACGGCTCCTTCCAGGTCGACGCACAGGGCCGCCTGGTCACTTCCAGCGGTCTGCCCGTGGCCAACGGCATCACCCTTCCCGTGGGCTCCACCAGCGTCAGCATCAGCGCCGACGGCGTGGTGAGCGCCCTGATGCCCGGCAACGCCACCCCCCAGGCCGTGGGCAATCTGGGCATGGCGAGCTTCATCAACCCGGCCGGTCTGGAGCCGCGCGGCCAGAACCTGTACGTCGAGACCGCCGCCTCGGGCCAGCCCCAGCAGGGCACGCCCGGCACCAACGGCCTGGGCAGCATCCAGCAAGGCTACCTCGAAGGCTCGAACGTCAACGTGGTGCAGGAGCTGGTGACCATGATCCAGACCCAGCGCGCCTACGAAATGAACTCCAAGGCCATCCAGACTTCGGACCAGATGCTGGCCAAGCTGGCCCAACTGTAAGCCTGTCATGACTCCACGCCCTGCCCTCCTTTTGCTGCCGCGCCTCGGCGGCAGCCTCGTGGCCTTGGCGCTCGGCGGCTGCGCCACGCTCAATCCGCCGCCGCCCGTGGACATCCTGCCCACACCGGCGCCCCGGCCCAGTGTCGCCGCCGCCGCGCCTACCGTGCCTTCGGGCGGCCTGTTCCACGCGTCGCGCTACCGGCCGGCCTTCGAAGACCAGCGCGCGCGCCTGGTCGGCGACATGGTGACGGTGCAAATCGTCGAACGCGTCACGGCCACGCAAAAGTCCTCTTCCAGCGTGGACCGCGACAACGAACTCAAGGCCGGCATCACCAGTCTGCCGCTGCTCAAGGGTTCCACCGCCGCGAACATCATCGCCCGCTCCAAGATCGGCGCGGGCAGCACCAACGCCTTTTCCGGCGCTGGCGAGACCGCCAACAGCAACACTTTCACCGGCTCCATCACCACCACCGTGGTCGAGGTGCTGCCCAACGGCCACCTGGTCGTCACGGGTGAAAAGCAGATCGGCGTGAACCACAACGTGGATGTGCTGCGCTTCTCGGGCACCGTCGATCCGCGCAACCTCCAGCCGGGCAGTCTGGTCAGCTCCACCCAGGTGGCGAATGTGCGCGTGGAGTCGCGCGGACGCGGCCAACAGGCCGAAGCCCAGTCAATTGGCTGGTTGTCACGCTTCTTTTTGAACGTTATGCCGTTCTGATTTTTCCGAGAATGGACAGCTATGAAAGCACTGTCCAGGCTCCTAAAATTGCGCCCCGCCCACATCGCGTTCTGGGCGATTGCCACGGGCGCGGCCTGCCTGGCTTTGCCAGCCCAGGCCCTGCGCATCAAAGAGGTTGCCGCCGTCCAAGGCGTACGCAGCAACCAACTCACCGGCTACGGCCTGGTCGTCGGCCTTGATGGCACTGGCGACCAGACCACTCAAATGCCCTATACCAAGCAGGCATTGGCCAACTACCTGCAGCAAATGGGCATCACGCTGCCAGCCACCGGCAACTCCAGCCAGCTGCAGCTCAAGAACGTCGCCGCGGTGATCGTCACCGCCGAGCTGCCGGCCTTTGCCCAGCCCGGCCAGATGATCGACATCAATGTCTCCTCCATGGGCAACGCCAAGTCGCTCAAGGGCGGCACGCTGGTGGCTACCCCTTTGCGCGGTGCCGACGGCGAAATCTACGCGCTGGCCCAGGGCAATATGGTGGTCGGCGGCGCCGGCGCCTCCCAGGGCGGCTCCAAGGTACAGATCAACCATCTGAGCGCCGGGCGCATCCCGCAGGGCGCACAGGTCGAACGCGCCGTGCCGACACCGCTCAACGAAGGCAGCACCATTCAACTGGGCCTGAACGCCACCGATTTCCAGACCGCCGACAAGGTGGTGCGCGCCATCAATCAGAAGCTGGGCCAGGGCACGGCCACGGCACTCGACGGCCGCACCGTCGAAGTCAATGCACCGACCCAGCCCGGCGCGCGCGTGCGCTTCATTGCCCAGCTCGAAGAGCTGCCCATCGAAGCCTCGACGCCCGCGGCCAAGGTGGTGATCAATGCGCGCACCGGCTCCATCGTGCTCAACCAGGCCGTGACGCTGGGCGCCTGCGCCATCGCCCACGGCAACCTGTCCATCACCATCAGCTCCACTCCGGTGATCAGCCAGCCCAATGCGCTGTCGCGGGGCGAGACCGTGGTCGCGGAAAAGACCAGCATCCAGATCCGGCAGGAGCCGGGCAACATCATCCGCGTACCGGCTTCGCCCCAGCTCACCGATGTGGTCCGCGCCCTCAACGCGCTGGGTGCCACGCCCCAGGACCTGCTGGCCATCCTGCAAGCCATCAAGGCCGCCGGCGCCCTCAATGCCGAGCTGGAGGTGATATGAATCTGTCACTCAATTCCACCACTGCCATGGGCAGTTCCAACGCGCTGGCGGCCGACGCCCGCGCGCTCAATTCGCTCAAGTTCGAAGCCGGGCAGAACAATCCCGAAGCCGTGCGCGAGACCGCCAAACAGCTCGAATCGCTGTTCATGCGCGAAATGATCAAGAGCATGCGCGAGGCGACGATGAAGTCCGGCCTGCTCGACGGTGCCCAGGGCGACCTGGGCGCCGACCTGCTGGACCAGCAGCTGTCGGTCTCCATGTCCGGCCAGCCCGGCGGACTGGCCGAAGCCATTGCTCGCCAGCTGTCCAAGAGCATGGGCGGCGCCGCGGCTGAAGGCGATGAAGACAGCGCCATGCCGTCGACGCTGAGCCTGGCCGGCCGCCAGGGCGGCTTCGCGCGCTACGGCGGCTTCATGCCGCCCTCGCGCGCCGTCGCGGCCGCCGGTCCGGTGAGCGCCTATGCCGCCAACGCACCGTCGCCCCAGGGCCTCAACGAATTCGTGCGCTCGCACGCCGGCGCCGCCGAGCGCGTGGCCCAGGCCAGCGGCATTCCCGCGGCCTACATGCTGGGCCAGGCCGGGCACGAGACCGGCTGGGGCAAGAGTGAAATCCGCAATGCCGACGGCAGCAACTCCTTCAACCTGTTCGGCATCAAGGCCGGCAAGGGCTGGACGGGCAAGGTCGCCGAAATCACCACCACCGAATACGTCGCCGGCGAACCACGCAAGGTGGTGGCGAAGTTCCGCGCCTACGACTCGTTCGAGGAGTCGTTTCGCGACTACGCCCAGCTCATCAACAACAGCCCGCGCTATGAACAGGCCCGCGCCCAGACCGGGTCCGCCCAGGCCTATGCGAGCGAACTGCAAAAAGCGGGCTACGCCACCGACCCGCAGTACGCGAACAAGCTCGGCCGCGCCATTGAAAGCACGCAGCGCGTGCGCAGCAATCAAGCCTAATAAAGTGACCAGGACCAGAACATGAGCCTCTTGAATGTAGGATCCGGCGCCTTGATGGCCAACCAGATCGCCTTGCAGACCATCGGCAACAACATTGCCAACGCCAACACCCTGGGCTACTCGCGCCAGGGTGTGACCATGAAGGACAACACTGGCCAGAACATGGGCAGCGGCTACATCGGCAACGGTGTAAGCGTGGCGACCATTCTGCGCAACTACAGCGACCTGCTGAGCCGCCAGTCGACCACGGCCGGGTCCGTGCAGGCCGCCGATGTGGCGCGCGCCTCGTCGCTGGCCAAGCTGCAGGAAGTGTTTGCCGGCGGCGAAAGCGGCCTGGGCGCATCGGTCAACGACATGCTCAATGCGTTCTCGGCCGTGGTCAACGCCCCGTCCGACACGACGGCCCGCAACGTGGTGTTGACGCGCATGAGCGAGCTGTCCTCGCGCTTCAAGTCAGCGTCCGCCAGCCTCGACGAGCAGGACTACAGCAACAAGCAGCAAGTGCAGAACGATGTGACGCTGGTCAACAGCCTGGCCGGACAGATCGCTGCGCTCAACAACCAGATCAGCCGCTCGGTGGCCACCGGGCATACGCCCAACGACCTGCTCGACAAGCGCGATCAGCTGGTGCGCGATATCAACCAGTACGTGCAGACCACCCAGATCGAGGGCGGCGACGGCTCGCTCAATCTGTTCGTCGGCGGCAGCCAGGCGCTGGTGCTGGGTGCCAACGCCTCCCAGCTGTCGGTCAGCGAATCCGCGCAGTTTCCGGGCAGCGGCCAGTTGTCGCTGTACTTCTCCCAGCCCGGCGGCGAGCCGGTGGAACTCACCTCCCGCATGATCGGCGGCGGCGAAATCGCCGGCCTGCTGAAGTTCAACAACGAAGACCTGGTCGAAGGCCGCAACCTGCTGGGCCGCATGGCCCAGGTCATCAGCACGTCGCTCAACGCGCAGCAGCGCCTGGGCCTGACGCTGGACGGCAAGGCCGGCAACCCGCTGTTCTCGCAGATCACCGAGATGCCGGGCTACACCAAGAACCCGAACATCACGGCCTCGGTGAGCTTTGTCGACACCAAATCGACCGCCAACCCCAAGCCGGTGCTCGACGGCTCGGCCTATGTGGCCTCCGACTACCAGGTCATCTTTGGCGACAACGGCGCCGTCAACCTGGTGCGCATGTCCGATGGCCTGACGCGCAGCTTCGCCGATGTGGACGCGCTGGCCGCGGAAACCGTCGACGGCCTGCAGTTCAATGTGTCCCCGGGCGGCGCCAAGAATGACAGCATCCTGTTCAAGCCGTTCAGTACCGCGGCCGACAAGATGCAGGCCCTGGTGCTGTCGCCCAAGGACCTGGCGGTCTCCAATGCCGTCTCGGCCTCCATCAACGCCGACAACGGCGGCTCGCTGCAGCTGGGCGGCCTCAAGGTCACCGGCGCGGGCATTCCCGACGCGACTTCGGCGGGCGTGAAGATCGACTTTGCCGTGGACCCGGCGACATCGGTCATCACCTACACCACCAACACCGGTGCCACCGGCACCTATGTGTCCGGCCAGCCCATCAAGATCGACGGCTGGGAAATCACCTTGACCGGCACGCCGCATGCGGGCGACAGCGTCACCGTGGCGAATTCCCTGAGCCCCGGCCTGGGCGACGCCTGGACGCGCGACGCGGGCAACGCTTCGGCCTTTCTGGAGCTGCGCGATGCCAAGGTGTTCGACGGCGGCACCAGCCTGAGCGACGGTTTTTCCACCCTGATCGCCCAGGTCGGCACGCGCACGCAAAGCGCCAAGCTGGCCGCCGACCTGTCGGGCACCATCGCCAGAAACCTCGAGGCCGATCGCACTTCGGTGTCGGGCGTCAACCTCGACGAAGAAGCCGCCAAGCTGCTGCAGTACCAGCAGGCCTACCAGGCCTCCGCCAAGATGCTGCAGATCGCCCAAAGCATTTTTGACAGCCTGATCGCCACGGTCGCGCGCTGATTCCCCAGGAGTTCACAATGAGCAACAACATCTCCCGCCTTAGTACCGCCAACATGTACGACCGCACGGTGAACAACCTCGCCGAGCGCCAGGCCAAGCTGATCAACGTGATGGAAAGCGCCAGCTCCGGCAAGCGCGTGCTGCGCGCCAGCGACGACCCCGTGGCGGCCGCGCAGGCCGAGCGCGCACGCACGCGCATGACGCGTACGGAAACCGACCAGCGCGCGCTGGACTCGCAAGTCGCCATCATCAAGGACGGCGAATCGACACTGGGCGCTGCGAACACCGCGTTGCAGGAATTCCGCTCCCTGCTGGTGAATGCCGGCAACGCCACCTATACACAGACAGAACGCGATGCACTGGTCGCCCAGCTGACTTCGCTGCGCGATCAAGTCGCAGGCTATGCCAACCGCCAGGACAGCAATGGTCTGCCGCTGTTCCGCAGCCTGGGCAGCGCCGAGCAGCCCTTGCAGGGCGGCAGCTTTCTGGGCCAGTCGGGCCAGACCAGCAGCGGCATCAACAACATCGCCAGCACGCTCGACGGCGTCGCCGCCTTCATGAACGTGCCCACCGGCAACGGCGTGCTGGCCGTGAACATGGGTGCGAACAACACCGGCAAGGCCTGGACCGACATCGGCCAGATCATCGACCCGGCAGCCGCCACGGCCGTGACCGGGCCCATCGACATCAAGTTCACGGTGGCCGCCGACGGCACCACCACCTACAGCGTCGGCGGCGCCGCGGCCCTGCCCTACAAGTCCGGCGACGCGATTACCGTGGCCGGCATGAACCTCAAGATCACCGGCACGCCGGCCGATGGCGACAGCTTCACCGTGGCCCCCAGCGAGCGCAGCGACATTTTCAGCGTGCTCGACAAGGCCATTGGCGTGGTGCGCGATGCGGGCAATCCCGACGGCACGACGGCTTCGGGCGCCTTGGCCCACGGCCTGGCCAAGGGGCTGGCGGAGCTCGACTCCGGCATGAACCGCATGCAGACCGTGCGCGGCTTCGCCGGCGATCTGCTCAACCGAGCCGACACCATTGCGGACAACCTCGGCGCACGTGCACTGCAGCTGGAAACCGACCGATCCACGGCCGAAGATGTCGATATGTTCGCCGCACTGTCCGAGCAGAAGACCCTGCAGACCGGCTACACGGCGGCCCTGCAGTCCTACGCCCAGATCCAGAAGCTGTCGCTGTTCGACTACATCCGTTAAATCCGTTATCTTCTAACGCCATGGTCCAACCCGCACTCAGCTCCCTGACCCTCGGTTACCGCCCCCTGTGGAATGGCACCCGCCAGCTCGCGGGGGTGCAGCTGTACCTGGATTCCGACCCGGCGTTGGACGCCGACGTGCCGCACTTTCTGCGCATCCTGCAGGAGATGTGGACCGACACGGCGCCGCCCCTGCTGCTGTCACCCCAGTCGCACCAGCTGCTCATCTCCTTTCTGACCCATGCGCCCGCGGGCAGCCCCTGGGTGGAAGTGCGCGGCGAGTGGCTGGCCGACTCCTCCATCCATGCCCTGGCCCAGAGCGCTTACAAGCGCGGCCTGAAGATGGTCTGGCGCGGCCAGTTGGGCGATCTGCCCGACGCCGCCACGGCCCAATGGTTTACCAGCAGCCTGCTGAGCCTGACGCCGCACGAATCGCTGGCGCTGCTGCAGCCCGCAAGCCCGACCCTGGCCGGCGCGCTGCTCGACGGCCAGATGTACGAAGACCTGCACAGCCGCGGCCTGCTCGCGCGCTGCCTGGACGAGCACCGTGCGGCCGCCATCGCCGGCTGGCCCACGGAAGACGTGTTGCACAACCTGCGCAGCCGCGCCGCCCTGCCCCGGCGCCAGCAGGTGCTGGCCCTGATGCAGGCCATCGATGCCGACCAGTCGCTGGAAGTCTTCGAAGCCATCCTGGGCCAGGACCCGGTGCTGGCCTACCGCTTCCTGCTCTATACCAACTCCGCCGGACTGGGTCTGCGCTCCAGCGTCGAGTCCCTGCGCCGGGGCCTGGTGATGCTGGGCTATGGCACGCTGCAGCGCTGGCTCAGCGACCAGCTGCCGCACGCCGACACCGAGCCCGACCTGCACCCGGTGCGCACGGCCATGGTCATGCGTGCCCAGCTTACGGAACGGCTGATCGAAGCCGGCCTGGGCCACGAGCTGCAGCGCGAAGTGTATTTGTGCGGCCTGTTCTCGCAGCTCGACCTGCTGCTGGACGAGCCCCTGGCGGGCTGCCTGCGCCGCCTGCCGCTGTCCGAGCGCATCTACCAGGCCATCGTCAGCAAGAACGGCCCTTACGCGCCCAGCCTGGCCCTGGCCGAGGCGCTGGAATTGCCGGATGGCAGCACCATCCGCGCGCTGTGCAAGACCCATGAGCTGGAGCTGGAAACGGTCAACCGCAACCTGCTGCGCATGCTGCGCGATCTGTCGGTTCCGGCAATAAGCCCCCCCTGAGCCGCTTACGCGGCATGGGCCGCCCCGGCTCCCCCCTCTCATCCTACGGTGGAGGGGGGCGACACCATCGCTGCGGGGCGGCCCTTGCTCGGTGCCCCCTTGCTGGGGCACGCCAGTTGCCTGGGCTGCAGTTTGTGCGAGCGCCATGGGGGAAGACTCGCCTGGCACAGCCGGGCGCAGTGCGCAATCCTGGCTTGATCGGGCTAGGCGCGGGCGGCATGCTTGCCTACAGTGGCTGCTGCCCCACCCCAGCCTCCCGCGCCATGCCCATCGTCGAATTCACTGCCTTGCTGGTGCTGGCCGCCGCCATGAGCTTCAGTCCCGGCCCCAACACCACGCTGGCCGCCACCTTGGCCGCCAACCACGGCCTGAGCCGCAGCCTGCGCTTTGTCTGCGCCGTACCTTTTGGCTGGTGCCTGCTGCTGCTGCTCAGCGCCTCGGGCGTCGGCGCCCTGGTGCTGGCACTGCCGGCGCTGCGCTGGGCCATCAAGGCCGTGGGCATTGCCTATCTGCTGTGGCTGGCCGCCCGGCTGAGCCAGGCCGGCCAGCTCGCGCAGGCGCGCGGCGATCTGCTGCCCGTGCAGTTCTGGCAGGGCGTAGGCCTGCAATTCGTGAACATCAAGGCCTGGCTGCTGATGTTCACCATCGTCGCCGGCTGGATCGCCGGCCATCCCGACGCCTGGCAACGGCTGGCCGTGGTCTTGCCGGTGATGGCGGCCTTTGCGCTGGCCAGCAACCTGCTGTATGCCTGCGTCGGCGCGCTGCTGCGCAGTTGGCTGGCCCATGGCAAGCGGCTGCTGTGGTTCAACCGCCTGATGGCCTTGCTGCTGGCATTGACGGCCGCCTGGATGCTTTCCGCCTGAGCGGGCCGCCCATGCACCACAATTGCCATAGCCGCGCCTGTTGCCATTTTTGCGGTCTCGCACGCGACAGCCCCCGCAGGCGACAAAATAGCTCCATTGCTGGTGCGGCAGCGCGGACATTTACGCCCCGCCCGAAGCTTTGCCCCCATCGCCAGCACATGCTCCACAATGGCATGCCCCGATCCTTCTCGCATTTCCGAATGCCGGTTTTAGCAAAGACAGAGAGATAGTTATGACGAATTGGACCCTGGCAGCGCGTGCGGCCAAGATGAATCCTTCTGCAATCCGCGAAATTCTCAAGCTCACCGACAAGCCCGGCATCATCAGCCTGGCCGGCGGCCTGCCTTCGCCCAAGACGTTTCCGCTGGCGGACTTCACCGAAGCCTGCGCCACCGTCATGGCCCGCGACGGCGCGACCGCACTGCAGTACTCGACCAGCGAAGGCTTTGCGCCATTGCGTCAGGCCGTGGCCGATTTCTTGCCCTGGAACGTCCACCCCGACCAGGTGCTGATCACCACCGGCTCGCAACAGGCGCTGGACCTGATCGGCAAGGTGTTCCTCGACAAAGACAGCCGCATGCTGGTGGAAACGCCCACCTACCTGGGCGCGCTGCAGGCCTTCGCCCCGCAGGAACCCATCGCCGTGAGCGTGGCCAGCGACGATGAAGGCATTCTGATCGACGACTTCGTCGCCCAGGCCGGTACGGGCGCCGACAAGGCCCGTCTGGCCTATGTGCTGCCCAACTTCCAGAACCCCACGGGCCGCACCATGAGCGAAGCGCGCCGCGCGGCGCTGGTGGCCAAGGCCGCCGAGCTGGGCATCCCGCTGATCGAGGACAACCCCTACGGCGATCTGTGGTTCGACGAAGAGCCGCCCCTGCCCCTGGCCGCGCGCAATCCCGAAGGCGTGATCTACATGGGTTCGTTCTCCAAGGTGCTGGCCCCGGGCCTGCGCATTGGCTTCCTCGTGGCACCGGCCAGCATTTACCCCAAGTTCCTGCAAGCCAAGCAGGCCGCCGACCTGCACACGCCCGGCTTCAACCAGCGCGTGGTGGCCGAAGTCATCAAGAACGGCTTCCTCGACCGCCATGTGCCGACCATCCGCGCCCTGTACAAGGCCCAGCGCAACACCATGCTGGCCGCACTGGAACGCGAAATGGCCGGTTTGGACGTGCAGTGGACCCGTCCGGTCGGCGGCATGTTCCTCTGGGTCAAGCTGCCCGAAGGCATGGTCGCCCAGAACCTGCTGGCCGCGGCCGTGGAGCGCAACGTGGCTTTCGTGCCCGGCGCGCCGTTCTACGCCGAGCATGCCGATCCGCGCACTCTGCGCCTGTCCTATGTGACGGCGTCCAGCGACGAGATCAACACCGCCATCGCGGCCCTGGCCGACGCCATCCGCACCACCGCCTGATGCCGGCGCCCCGCACACGCGCGTTCGCGCAAGTCGACGTGTTCACCCAGGTGGCGCTGCGGGGCAACCCGGTGGCCGTGGTGCTGGACGCCGAAGGCCTCGACGACATGACCATGCAGGCGTTCGCCCGCTGGACCCAGTTGTCGGAAACCACCTTCGTGCTGCCGCCCAGCGAGACCGCGCGCGCCCAGGGCGCCGATTACCAGCTGCGCATCTTCACGCCCGGCGGCGAGCTGGCCTTTGCCGGCCACCCCACGCTGGGCAGCTGCCACGCCTGGCTGGCCCATGGCGGCCAACCCCAGTCGACGCAGCGCATCGTCCAGGAATGCAAGAAAGGGCTGGTGGCCATAGACACCCAAGGCGCGTCCCTGGCCTTTGCCGCACCCTCCCTCCTGCGCAGCGCGCCCGATCCGGAACTGCTGGCCGCCGTGCTGCAGGCCCTGGACCTGGCGCCCAACCAGCTGCTCGCGGCCGAGCAGCTCGACAACGGAGCCCAATGGCTGGGTCTGCTGCTCGACAGCCCCGACACCGTCCTGGCGCTGGCGCCCGACCATGCACGACTCAAGGCCCTGGGGCAGAAAGTCGGCGTGGCCGCGCTCTACCCGGCGCCCGACAGCTCGCTGCTGGTGCGGCGCTCCAGCCGCGAAGCACGCGCCTTCGCCACGGCGCCCGCGCAAGCCGCAAGGCCCGCGGTGCAGCTGGAAGTGCGCGCCTTCGCGGCCGCGACCGGCATCAACGAAGACCCGGTCACGGGCAGCCTCAACGCCAGCCTGGCGCAATGGCTCACGGCCGAAGGCCGGCTGCAGGCGCCTTACATGGCCAATCAGGGAAGTTGTCTGGGACGTGACGGCTGGATCCACGTCCATGCCGACGACCAGGGGCAGCTCTGGGTTGGCGGCCATACCGTGAGCTGCATTCAAGGCACGGTCCTGCTGTAACCGCTGCCGTCCCGCAAGTGACAAAGGGCGCAAAACCCGTCGCTTGCGTGACTTGCGGCGCTGGGCGGCCTGCCCACAATCCGGCCCATGGGAACCCTTTACCTTGTGCGCCACGGCCAGGCCTCGTTTGGCGCCGACGATTACGACCAGCTCAGTGCGCGCGGCCGCCAACAGGCCCAGCGCCTGGGCGAATACTGGCGCGAGCGCGGGCTGGTATTCGATACCGTGCTGGTCGGCAGTCTGCGCCGCCATGCGCAGACACTGGAAGGCATCAGCGCCGGCCTGCAGGGGCTGGCCGCACCGGTCATCACCCTGCCCGGCCTCAACGAATACGACAGCCATGCGCTGCTCACCGCCATCCACCCGCAGCCCCTGCCCAAACCCGACACGCCCGAACTGTTCCGCCAGCATTTCCGCCTGCTGTGCGATGCGCTGGCGCAATGGATGGCCGGAGTGATCAGTCCCCACGGCATGCCCAGCTGGGACGAGTTTTCGGCCGGCGTGCACGCTGCGCTGGAACGGGTGCGGCATGAGCATGCCGGACAGAACGTGCTGCTGGTGAGCAGCGGCGGCCCGATCTCCACGGCCATAGGCCAGGTACTGGGCTCCACGCCCGAAGCCACGATTGCGCTGAACATGCGCATCCGCAACAGCGCCGTGACCGAGTTCAGCACCAGCCCCAAGCGGCTGATGCTGCAGACCTTCAACGCCTTGAACCACCTCGACAGCGATGCGCACCGCGATTGGGTGACCTACGCTTGAAACGAGGCACCCCCTGAGCGGCTTACGCCGGATGGCCGCCCCCCGCTTCCCCCTCTCAACCTGCGGTGGAGGGGGGCGCCCGGCTAGGGACGGCAGCCTCGGTGCGGGACGGCCCTTCCTCGCTGCCCCTTGCTGGGACACGCCAGTCTCATAGACTGTGGACAAAGCAATCCTCCAGCCGGGTCGCTGCTTTTTTTGAGGTACAAAGTGGCATGACCACCCCTGCCGCCCCACCCTGCGTGACCCTGCACCTGGGCGCGACCCAGGGCTGGCTCGCGCTCTCCGAAGACGAGCGCTACGACCTGCCCCTGGGGCTGCGCACGCTCGCCCAGCACCGCTTCCAGGGCCGCATGCCCGATGCGCTGGCGCTGGAGCAGGGCATAGAGGAGGTCGAAGACGCCATCATGCCCGCCGGACCCTGGCTGCCCCGGCCCGTGCGACTGCAGACCCATGACGCGCTGCTGCACACCATCGCCGGCGTCGCCGCGGCCGAAAACGTGCTCACGCGCGAGGCGGTGGAGCAGCTGTTCGAACGGCTCGCGCGCCAGGCCGAGCGCGCGGGCCCACCCGATGCGCTACTGCCGCAGCAGCCCGAATGGGCCGCGGCCCTGCTGGTGCTGCGCGAATGCATGCACCATTGGCAGGTGCAGGAACTCCACCTCGCGGGTATCAAGCCTTAGTAAGGCCGTGCTTCATCGACGATCGTCGAGTCTGGCAGCGCATGAATTTCCTGCAACAGCTGCGCCAGGCCCTGGGCCGACGCTTGGACCATGGCCCGGCCGCGCTCGGCCGTCGCCGCGGCCGCATTGCCCACCGCGCCCGCCGGGTTGTAATCCTGTATCGCCCAGCCCATCTTGGCGCTGCGGCCGTTGCCCAGCAGCGGGTAGCGCTTGGAACGGTCTTCGGAGGTGGATGCGAAATTGCGCGCGTGCTCCATGCCCACCGTCTGCGGCGCCAGGTGCAGCATCATCGAGGTCTCGACTTCGCCGCCATGGATGCCAAAACGGTGTTCGTGCGCGCAGAACTGCTGGTTGGCCGCTTCACCCGCGAGTCCGAACCAGCTCGTGCTGTAGACCAGCAGACGGTGCTTGATGCGCAGTTCGCGTGCCACGATGTCCATGGCGCTGACCTGGCCGCCATGGCCGTTGAAGATCAGCAGCTTGCGCACGCCGGCGCGCGCCACGCAGGCGCCGATTTCCGTCCACAGCGCGATCAGCGTCGCAGGCTCCAGTGTCAAGGTGCCGGGATAGGCCGTGTGCTCCATGCTCAGGCCGATGTTCTGCGGCGGCAGGCACAGCAACGGCAGGTCATCGGGCAGCAACGGCAGCGCCGCATCGATCACGCCCTGGGCCAGGGTGGCGTCCACCGACAAGGGCAGGTGCGGGCCGTGCTGCTCCACCGCGGCCACCGGCAGCAGGGCCACCGTGCGGGCCGCGAGCCCGTTGGTTTGTGCCGCGGCGAAGTCGCGCGCTGATGCCTGGGCCCACCAGCGCGAAGGCCAGTGGGGTGGGGGTGCGGAAGAAGACTTGGGCATGCCCGCCATGGTAGTGCAGATGCCCGCCACAGCAGACTTCGGCCGGCCAACGCACAATGCGCCATGGCATCCTCCTCGACCCGCGACCTGACCCAAGGACCGATAGGCAAGACCCTGCTGGTCTTTTCCCTGCCCATACTCGCCGGCAACGTGCTGCAGTCGCTCAACGGCTCGGTCAATGCCATCTGGGTCGGCGGCTATCTGGGCGAGGCCGCGCTCACCGCCACGGCGAATGCCAACAACCTGCTGTTCGCGCTGATCGGCCTGGTGTTCGGCGTGGGCATGGCGGCCACCATCCTGGTCGCCCAGTCCATGGGCGCGCACAACCTGCCGCAGGCCAAGCGCGTGATCGGCACCAGCGCCACGCTGTTCGGCGCGGCCTCGATCGCCATTTCCATCCTGGGTTGGCAGTTGTCGGCCCGCATCCTGGACTGGCTGGGCACGCCCACCGAAGCCATGGCCCTGGCCGAGGCCTATCTGCGCGTGATTTTCCTGGCCATTCCGCTGATGTACCTGTTTGCCTTTGTCTCGGCCGTGATGCGCGGCGCGGGCGACACGCGCACGCCGTTTTATTTCCTGCTGCTGGTGGTGGTGCTCGACACCGCGCTCAACCCGCTGTTCATTTTCGGCTGGGGACCGGTGCCGCGCATGGGCATCGGCGGCTCGGCCATGGCCACGCTGGTCGCCAACAGCATCAGCTTCACCGCCATGCTGTGCTGGCTGCGCTGGCGCCGCCACCCCCTGTGGATGGGCGCGGGCGAACTGCAGCTGTTCCTGCCCGACGCGCGCATTCTGCGGGCCTTGATCGTCAAGGGCCTGCCCATGGGCGCGCAGATGGTGATGATTTCCATGGCCATGCTGATGTTGATGGGCATGGTCAACAGCCATGGGGTGGAGCTGTCCTCGGCCTATGGCGCGGCGCTGCAGCTGTGGACCTATGTACAGATGCCGGCCATGGCCATAGGCGCGGCCTGCTCGGCCATGGCCGCGCAGAACGTGGGCGCGCGCCTGTGGGGCCGCGTGGACGCCACGGCCCGCGCCGGCGTGCTGTGCAATGTGCTCATGACAGGCACGCTGATCCTGCTGGCCGTGGTCTGGGACCGGCAGGTGCTGTCGCTGTTCCTGCCCGCGGGCAGCGCCGCGCTGGAAAAGGCCCGCCACCTCAACCACATCGCCATCGGCTCCTTCCTGTTCTTTGGCGTGACCTTCGTGATTTCGGGCGTGGTGCGCTCCACGGGTGCGGTGGTCGCGCCGCTGGTCATCCTGGGCCTGGCCCTGTGGGGCGTGCGCGTGCCCATGGCCCAATGGATGCAGCCGGCCTGGGGAGTGGATGCGATCTGGTGGAGCTTTCCCATCAGTGCCGGCTGCGCCATGCTGATGTCGCTGGCGTATTACCGCTGGGGCGGCTGGCGCCAGGCGCGCATGCTCGAGCCCGCCGAAGACCGCGTGGCCACGCCCGCCGAAGTGGCCGGACTGCCGCCGACCCCGGTATGCGCCCAGCCGCCTACGCCGGACCGGATCGCACCGGCCCAATAAACCCGGCCCGCCCGTGCGCGCTACCATTCCAGGGCACTGACCCTGGCTTGGCCGGCCGGCAGCCCCATCGTTTTCCTGAATCAGTACGGCCGGCGAGGAACCAAACCGCCCTGGCCTGGCTCCTACCTTGCGAACATGATCTACAGCCTCCTCCTTCGTCGCCGCTCCTGGAGCCCTGCCGCCTGGCTGCTCGCTCTGGCCGCCATCCTCCTGTGCTCCCCCAGCTGGGCCCAGATCCAGCTGCGCAGCAGCCTGACCACGGCCGGCGCGGCCGGCCCTGTCGTCACCACCCCGCGCGCGCGCGTCGAACTGGTGGCCCAGGCGCCCGACGGCGTGGCGCCCGGCAAGCCCCTGTGGCTGGGCCTGGCCGTCGCCCACCAGCCCGGCTGGCATACCTACTGGAAGAACCCCGGCGACTCCGGCCTGCCCACGCAGCTGCAGTGGCAGCTGCCAGCCGGCCTGAGCGCCGGCGAGATCGACTGGCCCGTGCCCGAGGGCATTCGCGTCGGCCCGCTGCTCAACTACGGCTACGAAGGCCGGCTGCTGCTGCCCGTGCCCATCACGGTGGCTCCCGACTTCCAGGCCCCGGCCGGCGATGCGCTGACCATACGCCTGCACGCCAGCTGGCTGATCTGCCGCGTGGAATGCATTCCGGAAGAAGGCGACTTCGAGTTGCAATTGCCGGTGCGCAGCGCCACCGCCACGCAGGCCGACGCCTTTGCCGCCGCCCAGGCCCGGCGCCCCACCGACATCGCCGGCCAGAGCACGGCCAGCGTGCAGGGCGAGCGCCTGCAGCTGCGCATTGCCGGCCTGCCCGCCCAGTTGCAAGGCCAGCCCTTGACGCTGTACCCCGAAGCGCCTGAAGTCCTGCAACACGCGGCCATCGAAGGCAGCGACTGGAAACAGGCCTGGGACGGCGCCGTCTGGACCGCCGACTGGCCGCTGTCGACCATGCGCGGCGAAACGCCTGCGCAACTGCCCGTGGTCCTGACGCTGGCAAAGCCATCAGCCGACGGCACCGGCCCGGCCGCCTGGCGCGCCGTGGCCACGGTACAAGGCCGCTGGGACAGCGTGCCCGTGGCCAGCGTCTCGCCGGCGCTCGCGGCCGCGCTGGCCGCCAACGCCGCCAACGCCCAGCCCACGGCTGCGGCGCCGGCCGCCAGCAGCGCCAGCCTCTGGTTCGCCTTGCTCGGCGGTCTGCTCGGCGGCCTGATTCTCAACCTCATGCCCTGCGTGTTCCCGGTGCTGGCCATCAAGATCGTGGGCTTTTCCCGCCACGGCCAGGACCAGCGCGCGCAGCGCCTGAGCGGCCTGGCCTATGGCGCGGGCGTGGTGCTGTCGTTCCTGGCGCTGGGCGGCCTGCTGCTAGCGCTGCGCGCGGCCGGCCAGCAACTGGGCTGGGGCTTTCAGCTGCAGTCGCCAGGCCTGGTCGCCGCCATGGCGGCACTGTTCACCCTGCTGGGGCTGAACCTGACCGGCATGTTCGAATTCGGCCAGATGCTGCCCAGCCGCTGGGCCAACGCCCATGCCCGCCACCCCGTGGGCGAGGCTTTTCTTTCGGGCGTGCTGGCCGTGGCCATTGCCTCGCCCTGCACCGCTCCTTTCATGGGCGCTTCGCTGGGTCTGGCCATCGACATGCCCGCCGCCCAGGCGCTGACGGTGTTTGCCGCCTTGGGCATAGGCATGGCCCTGCCCTTCGTGCTGGCCAGCTGGATTCCCGCCCTGGTGCGCTGGCTGCCGCGCCCTGGCGCCTGGATGGTCACTTTCCGCCGGGCCATGGCTTTCCCCATGTTTGCCACCGTAGCCTGGCTGGTCTGGGTACTGGGCCAGCAAAGCGGCGTCGACGGTGCGGGCGCACTGCTGCTGCTACTGGTCGTCCTCAGCGCCCTGGTCTGGGCCTTCACCCTGGGCGGCAAGACCCGTTGGCTGCTGGGCGGCTTTCTGCTGCTGCTGGCACTGTGGCTGGGCAGCGCTTTCGGCCCCCACATCACGCGTGCGGCGCCCGCGTCTGGCGCAGCGCCCACAGCCAGCGCCGACGGCTGGCAGCCCTGGACGACCGGCCGCGTGGAGGAGCTGACGGCGGCCGGCACCCCGGTGTTCGTCGATTTCACGGCCGCCTGGTGCGTGACCTGCCAGGTCAACAAGCACACTACGCTCAACCGCGACGACGTGCGCGCGGCATTCGCCGAGCGCGGCGTGACCTTGCTGCGCGCCGACTGGACCCGGCGCGACCCGGCCATCACCGCCGCGCTGACGGCCCTGGGGCGCAGCGGCGTGCCGGTGTATGTGCTGTATGCCCCCGGCAAGCCCCCGCTGGTCATGACCGAGTTGCTGTCGCCGTCCGACGTGCTGGCCTCCTTGAAAACCCTGTAAGCGTCAGACTACACCGCAAACCGGGCATGCCGGCCTAGACTGGAGACATGCTGCATACACCTGCAGCGTGCCGCGACGCCCGCAAGGGCATGCCGGCCTTGTCCACCAGGAGGTTTGCCATGACCGCTGCACTGCGCCACCGCCACATTTCTCTGGACTCCAACCAGCTGTGCAAGCCCGCAGCGCAGCGCTGGCGCTACGGACTGCTGGCCCTGCTGGTGGCCTGCCTGGCGATCGCCGGCGCGATCCTGCCCAGGGTCTGGCGCCTGCTCGACATTTTCGACCACCTGCCCAAGATGGCCTGGATGCAGTCCCTGCTCGCCCAGTCGCCCGTCCTGAGCTGGTCGCTGATGCTGGTCTGGGGCACGGCCGTGTCCCTCGCGCTGATCGCCACGCTGGCCCTGCACTGGCATTGGCGGGGCGCGGTCCTGGTCGCCGGGCTCACGCTGTGGGCTGTACTCTGGTACGTGCACATGCCGAACGTGGACCAATGCCACGCGCTGTACGACACGAGCACCGCCTGCAATACCTGGCAGTGGGTATTCAGCCTCAGCCTGGCCCTGGGCACCGCGTTCTACATGTTCGCCATTTTCCTGCTGGGCCTCTTCGCGCTGGGCCTGCTGTTCACCCGCCCTGGCGAGCTGTCTGAAGACACGCCGGAAGAATAACGCTCAGTCCCCGCGCTGACGGCGGTAGCGCGCGGGCAGGTCTTGCATGCGCGCCATCAGCGGCAGGTCGGCGGTCTGGAAATCCGGGTCCCAGGCCGGCGCGCCCAGCACCTTGGCGCCCATGCGCAAATACCCCAGGATCAAGGCCGGTGGCTGCACGCTCACCGCCGCGGCGCTGCCCTGGGCTGGCAAAGGCAGGGCCGTGCGCGGCGTCACCTGCATGTCGGGTTCGGCCAGAAAGCGCGTGCCCAGCTGCTGCCAGATGGCGGCCGCGCCCTCTCCATAGGCCAGGCCCGGGTGGTACATGGGCATGCTCGCGCAGCCCAGCATGGCTTCGAGCCGGTTGCGTTGCATGAACTCGGCCAGCGCACCCCACAGCGCCACGATGGTCGCTCCGTTGCGCCAGTCGGCGTGCACGCAGCTGCGGCCCAGCTCCACCAGGCGCGGACGCCAGGCATCCAGGGGTGCCAGATCGAACTCGTTGTCGGCATACAGCCCGCCCGCGCGCCGGGCTTCGACGGGCGTCAGCAGCCGGTAGGTACCGACCACCATGCCGCTGACCGCATCGCGCACCAGCAGGTGCTCGCAGTAGGCATCGAAATGGTCCATGTCGTGCCCCGGCAGCTCCGTGGGCAGGCGCGCGCCCATTTCCTCCATGAACACCTGGTAGCGCAGGCGCTGGGCCTCGCGTACCTCGTCCAGGTGACGCGCCCACTGCACTTGCAGCCGGGCCGGTGCGACGGCGCTGGGCGAGCGCAGCAAGGCGGGCAGAGGCTGTGGCCGGGCCGGCATCCAGCTGGCGGGCGAAACGACTTGGGGGTTCGAGTCCATACAGTCTCCCTGGCGCGGTACGCATTGAATTGGCGTGATACCGGGATCGGGTGGGCGATGGGTAACCGCATCGCTCCCCTTTTTTCAGCCCCGGCTCACGCTATGCATTGTTCGCCAGCGATGTGACAGCCCCGTGATGAGGCAGTGACAATTCCATGTCTTATCGGGCCAAGCCCTGAATCACCAACGCATTGACGATGTCGATAAAAAACCCGCAGACCAGGGGCACGACGATGAACGCCCGGTGGGCCGCGCCGTGGCTGTGGGTCACGGCCGTCATATTGGCCATGGCCGTGGCCGTGGAGCCCAGCGCGATACCGCCAAACCCCGAAGAGATCACAGCCGCCTCGTAGTCGCGGCCCATGCAGCGAAACACCACCAGGATGGTGAATGCCACGGTGAGCGCCACCTGCAGCACCAGCACCGTCAACACAAAGCCCATCACGCCGCTGAGCATCCACAGCTGCAGGCCCATCAGCGCCATGGTCAGGAACAGTCCCAGGCAAATGTCCGAGATCAGCGCCAGTCCCTGGCGTATGCCCAGCCAGTGGTGGGTATCGCCCGGCCCGCCGACCAGCCAGCGGCCCAGCAGATTGCGCAGCAGCATGCCGGCCATCAGGCAACCGACGAACATCGGCAGCTGCAAGCCCAGCCGGTGGAACAGCGGCGTGACCACTTCGCCCAGCATCAGCGCCATGTTCAGCCACAGCAGGGCACGCAGCACGCCGACGTAATCCAGCGGCGGACTCTTGTGCTCCACCGTCACGCCGACATCCAGTGCGCCGACGCCGCCCACCAGGCTATGGCGGCGCATCAGGTAGCTGGCCACCGGCCCGCCAATGGTGCAGGCGACGATCAGGCCCACCATGTTGCTGGCCATGCCCAGCTCGACGGCATTGGTGATGCCCAGCCGCTCGACAAACTCCGGCCCCCAGGCCAGGGTAGTGCCGATACCGCCCGTCAGCGAGATCGATCCGGTCATCAGGCCCGCGCGCGGATCCAGCCCGAACACGCCGGCCACGCCCATGCCCAGCAGGTTCTGCAGCACGATGAACAGCGAAGCCAGGCCCAGCAGCCACAGCAGGGGCCGCCCGCCCTCGCGCAAGGTGCGCAAGTCCGACTTGAGCCCTATGCCGGCGAAGAAGTACAACAGCAGCATGTCGCGCACGCCGAGGTCGAACTCCAGGCGCAGGCCCAGCACCAGGTAAGCCATGCCCACCACGCAGGCGCACAGAAAGCCTCCGACCATGGCTTCAGGAATGCTGTAGCGGCGCAGCAAGGCCGAGTGCTGGCTCAATTTCTGTCCGATGAAGAACAACAAAATGGCCAGGGTAAAACTTTGAAAAGCCGGTACGGTCATCGTCTCAGGCAAAGTCACGAACACTCCATCTTTCAAGCGCCTCAACGGCAGACCCTGAGCGAAAAAAAGCTGCCATTGTGCATGTTGATAAAAGGGTTATCCAGTGGAATTTACTGCCCCTGGCTTCGCCTGCGAAAAGCCCTATCCGTTAGACTTACCGGTTGCCCCGAACCAACCATCGACCGTTTGACCAGGCCTGCAAGCGGCCTGCCCAAGCGCCGTCCATGGCCGTCGGATGCGCCCTCGCGGCCCAGCATCCGGCCCGGCCGAGCCCCCTATGTGAGTGAGCACCATGTCTTTTGCCCCCCTTCAAAACGACACTTTCCTGCGCGCCTGCCGCCGCCAGGCCACCGACTACACCCCGCTGTGGCTGATGCGCCAGGCGGGTCGCTACCTGCCGGAATACAAGGCGACGCGCGCCCAGGCCGGCAGCTTCATGGGCCTGGCCACGAATGTGGACTACGCCACGGAAGTGACGCTGCAGCCGCTGGAGCGCTTTCCACTCGATGCCGCCATCCTGTTCAGCGACATCCTGACCATTCCCGATGCCATGGGCCTGGGCCTGAGCTTTGAAGCCGGCGAAGGCCCGCGCTTTGCCAAGGTGGTGCGCGACGAGGCCGCTGTGGCCGCGCTGGCCGTGCCCGACATGGACAAGCTCAGCTACGTATTCAACGCCGTGACCTCGATCCGCCGCGCCCTCAACGGCCGCGTGCCGCTGATCGGCTTTTCGGGCAGCCCCTGGACACTGGCCTGCTACATGGTCGAAGGCCAGGGCAGCAGCGACTACCGCCTGGTCAAGAGCCTGATGTATGCGCGCCCCGATTTGATGCACCGCATCCTGAGCGTGAATGCCGACAGCGTGGCCGCTTATTTGAATGCGCAGATTGACGCCGGCGCCCAGGCCGTGATGATTTTTGACAGCTGGGGCGGCGTGCTGGCCGACGGCTGCTTCCAGGAGTTCAGCCTGGCCTATACGCACCGGGTGCTGGCCCAGCTCAAGCGCACCGGCCCGGACGGCAGCGATGTCCCCCGCCTGGTCTTCACCAAGGGTGGCGGCATCTGGCTGCCGGAAATGAAGGACCTGGACTGCGAAGTCCTGGGACTGGACTGGACCGCCAACCTGGGCAAGGCCCGCGCCATCGTCGGCGGCGAAGTCGGCGGCCCGGGCAAGGCACTGCAAGGCAATATCGACCCGAACGTGCTGTTTGCCGCGCCAGAGCAGGTGGCAGCCCAGGCCCGCGCCGTGCTCGACAGCTTCGGCAAGCCGCATACCGACCGCAACACCTGCGGCCCTACGCACATTTTCAACCTGGGCCACGGCATCAACCAGTTCACGCCGCCCGAGCATGTGTCGGCGCTGGTGGAGACCGTGCACAGCCACTCGCGGGCCATGCGCCAGGCTTGAGCAGGCTTGCGGCATGCAGGTCAAGGTGAGCAAGCGCCCACCTTGACCGCATGCCAGCCATGATCAGTTATGCACAGCGCTGGGGCATGCACGCATGCGTTGATCCAGCTTGGTGCAGCAACAGGGCGGCAAGTAAAAGATCCGACAGAGATATATAAGTCGTTGATTTAAAAAGAGATTTTTTTACGCGCCAGGTGGCACCAAAGCCAGCCTATCCAAAGCAGCGCGGGTATTGCGCCCTGGTCGCCAGCCCTTGTGCACAAAGTTATCCACAGATTTCTCGACAGGCCGGCAAAAAAGCCCTGAAATCAAGGACTTGCAGCGGGTTTGTCGGATTTTCCTGCAAAGCCGTCGCCTCTGGTCGCAAAAAAGCGGGGGTTAAAGGCTCTTGACACCGCCCCCCTTGTCGACTTATGCACATTAATCTGCGAGCGACAGCCTCTATTTTCAGACCATTTCAGCACTGTGACAGGCTCTGGGCCACGCATGCAAGCTATTGTTTTATAAGAATATTCCTTGTAATCCTGAAATACCCGAGGTGAAGCTCCCGCGATACGCCGGTCCACTTGCCCCCGCCTGGCCCCACAATCCCCACAAAGTTATCCACAGAAAACCGCGGAAACTGGGGAATCACCGGATTCCCCACCCCAGCATGTTCCCCTGCTGCGCGGCCCCCAGCCTGCTGTCCACCATGTCCGCCCTTTTCCCCGTCCACATCGCCCTGCAAATGCCGGCCCATAGCGGCGTCGGCCATCTGCTGACCTATGCGGCCGGCAGCCCCCTGCCGCCGGGAACGCTGGTGCGGGTGCCGCTGGGCCGACGCGAAATGCTGGGCGTGGTCTGGGACAGCCCCGGTGATGCCCAGGCCCTGCCCGAAGGCACGCAGTTGCGGGCCGTGGCCAGCGTGCTCGAAGGGATCACGCCCCTGCCCGACGCCTGGCGCCGGCTGGTGGCTTTCGCCGCACGCTACTACCAGCGCAGCATTGGCGAAATCGCCATGGCGGCACTGCCACCGCAGCTGCGCGAGCTGTCGAGCGAGCAGCTGGCGCGGCGCCTCAAGCCGGCCAAGGTACCCAAGACCGCTGCCGCGGCGCAGGCAGTCGCCGCGCCGCTGCCCCTGGTGGCGCTCAGCGCCGAGCAGCAACAGGTGGTCGAACAGATCGCGGCCGGCAAGGCCGGTGAGCGGCCGTTCCTGCTCTACGGCAGCACCGGCAGCGGCAAGACCGAGGTCTACCTGCGCTGTGTGCAGACCGCGCTCGACGCCGACCCCACGGCCCAGGCGCTGGTGATGGTGCCCGAAATCAACCTCACGCCCCAGCTCGAAGCCCGCTTCATCGAGCGCTTTGCGCCGCAGTACGGTGCGGGCGCCGTGGTCAGCATGCACAGCGGCATGACCGGTCCCCAGCGCCTCAAGAGCTGGCTGGCCGCGCACACCGGCGCCGCCCGCATCGTGCTGGGCACGCGCATGGCGGTGTTTGCCAGCCTGCCAGGCCTCAAAGTGATCGTCGTCGACGAAGAGCACGATGCGAGCTACAAGCAGCAGGAAGGCGCGCGCTACTCGGCGCGCGACCTGGCCATCTGGCGCGCGCGCGCCCAGGGGGCGCAGATCATCCTGGGCAGCGCCACGCCGTCGTTCGAAAGCTGGCACGCCAGCCGCCCGCCGTCCGAGGACGACCCGCAGGGCGGACGCTACCTGCGGCTGCACATGCCCAGCCGCATCGGCGCCGCGGCCCTGCCCAAGGTGCGACTGGTCGACATGACGCAGCAGCCCAAACGGGCGGTGTTCTCCCCACCGCTGATGGCGGCCATCACCGAGCGGGTGCAGCGCGGCGAGCAAAGCCTGGTGCTGCTCAACCGCCGCGGCTTCGCGCCCGTGCTGTACTGCGCCGACTGCGAATGGAAAAGCGACTGCCCGCATTGCAGCGCCCACCAGGTGTTCCACAAGGGCGACCGCACGCTGCGCTGCCACCACTGCGGCTTCACCCAGCGCGTGCCCGTGGCCTGCCCTTCCTGCGGCAACCCCGACATCCTGCCGCTGGGCAAGGGCACGGAGCAGCTCGAGGAGGAGCTCGCGCGCCTGCTGCGCAACGTGCAACGCCCCGACCACGAACCCGCGCGCGTGGCCCGCATCGATGCCGACACCACCAAGGCCAAGGGCGCGCTGGAAGAGCAGTTGGCGCAAATGCATGCCGGCGACATCGACGTGCTGGTCGGCACGCAGATGGTGGCCAAGGGCCATGACTTCCGGCGCATCACCCTGGTCGCCGCCGTGCAGCCCGACAACGCGCTGTTCTCCAACGACTACCGCGCGTCCGAGCGGCTGTTCTGCCTGCTGATGCAGGCCGCCGGCCGGGCCGGGCGCGACGCCGACTACCTGCTGGCCAACGGCAGCCGCGCCGAAATGTGGATACAGACGCGCGATCCGCAGCACGCGGTGTTCACGGCCCTGCGCAGCCATGACTACCCGGCGTTCGCCGCGCAGCAGCTGCAGGAACGCGCAGACGCGGGCATGCCGCCTTTTGCCTACCAGGCGCTGGTGCGCGCCGATGCCCGCACCCAGGAAGACGCTCAGGCGTTTCTGCGCGCCGCCAGCCAGGCCGCGCGCGACGCCCAGCTGCCCGGTCTGGATGACGTGTTTCTTTTCCCGCCGATTCCCATGACCATCCAGCGCGTGGCCAACGTCGAGCGCGCGCAAATGCTGCTCGAAAGCCTGGACCGCACGGCGCTGCAGCGCTTCCTGCATGCCTGGCAACCGCTGCTGCACCAGTTGCGCGCCCAGCCCGAGCACCGGCCGCTGGTGCGCTGGCTGGTGGATGTGGATCCGCTGGCTATATAGAACGCACCCCCTGAGCGGCTTACGCCGCTCCCCCCTCTCATCCTGCGGTGGAGGGGGGCGGCAGCCTCGCTGCGCGGCGGCGCTTGCTCGCTGCCCCCTTGCTGGGGCGCGCCAGTTGCGTTGCCTGTGAACGATGCGAGCGCTGAACAAATGCCCCCCCTTGGGCTGAGGCGCGCCAGCTGCACTGGCTATCGCCCTAGTGTCAAAGGCATGACAGGCCCATGGCTTTGGGCCTTGCCAATACGGCCACGGCGGTACATCCTGGCGCCTTGGCTGGTGCGCTGCGGTGCCGCCGAGGCGCGAACCATCCTGTGCTGGAGTCTTTCACCATGAATGCTTCCCCCCCACCTCTGTGGCGCCTTGCCCTGTGCAGCGCCGTCCTGGTTCTGAGCGCGTGCACGACGGCCCCGCCTTCCAGCACGCAGGACGCACAGGCGAGTACCATGCCGACGCCCATGGCCGCGCCAGCCCCCGTTGCCGCGGCGCCTGCGCCCGCCCTGCCCCATGTGGTGGTGCTGGCCACGGGCGGCACCATCGCCGGCGCGGGCGCCTCGACCGCGAGCAGCGCCACCTACCAGGCCGCCAAGGTGCCCGTGGAGCAATTGCTCATCGGCCTGCCCGAGCTGGGCAAGGTCGCGCGGGTGTCGGGCGAGCAGGTGTTCCAGATCGCCTCGGAAAGCTTCACCAACCAGCATTTGCTGACGCTGGCCCGTCGCGTGCAGGCGCTGGTGCGCCAGCCGGATGTGCAAGGCATTGTCATCACCCACGGCACGGACACGCTGGAAGAAACCGGATTTTTCCTCAACCTCGTGGTGCAGACCGACAAGCCCATCGTGCTCGTCGGCTCCATGCGCCCGGGCACCTCCCTCTCGGCCGATGGTGCGCTCAACCTGCTGGGCGCCGTGAGCGTGGCCGCCAGCCCGGACTCCGTGGGCAAGGGCGTGCTGGTCAGCATGGCCGATGAAATCCACACCGCGCGCGACGTGGCCAAGCTGGTCAACATCAAGACCAGCGCCTTCGGCAGTCCCTGGGGGCCGCTGGGCATGGTGGTCGAAGGCAAGACCTACTGGTTCCGCGCCCCCATCAAACGCCACACCAGCGCCAGCGAATTCAGCATCGACCGCATCCAGACCCTGCCGGCCGTCGACATCGTCTACAGCTACGGCAACGTACCGAGCACGGCCATCGACGCGCTGGGCGCGGCCGGCGTGCAGGCCATCGTCCACGCGGGCACAGGCAACGGCTCGGTGGCCGACCGCATCGTGCCCCGCCTCAACGACCTGCGCGGCAAGGGGGTGGTCATCGTCCGCAGCTCACGCATTCCCGGCGGCTTCGTGCTGCGCAATGCCGAGCAACCCGACGACAAGTACGGCTGGGTCGTGGCCCACGACCTGAACCCGCAAAAGGCCAGGCTGCTCACGGCCGTGGCGCTGACGCAGACGCGCGACACGCGCGAGCTGCAGCGCATTTTCTGGGAGTATTAGAGGCACCCTCTGAGCTGGGCCGCGCCAGTTTCTGACGCGGTGTCAGCCGCGCGTCATCAACGCCACGGCGCCCGAGAACGTCAGAAAGGCCAGCGCCGTGCTGACCAGGATGATGCGCGCCACGCGCCCGCCATGGGCGCCGAAGCGCTCGGTCAGCAAAACGACGTTGCTGGCGCTGGGCAGGGCTGACAGCAGCACCAGCACGACCAGCGCCTGTTCGGACAGCGGCACGCCCAGGGCGATGGCCGCGCGACCGCCCAGCCACACCAGCAGCGGGTGCAGCAGCAGCTTGGCCAGGGCCAGCGGCACATAGTCGCGCGCCGGCACGCGCTCGCTCTGGTTCATCTGCGAGCGCGCCAGCACCGCGCCTATGGTGAACAGCGCCACCGGCGAGGCCGCGCCGGCGAGCATGGCCACGGTCTGCTCCACGGGCGCGGGCAGCATCCATTGCGCCCACGAAGCCAGGGCGCCGAGCGCGATGGCCCAGGGCATGGGGTTGGCGGCCATGCCTTTGAGCGCATTGCGCAGCGCCACCCAGGCGCCGCCCGGATGGCCCAGCCGCGACAGCGCAATGCACAGCGAGGTAGTGACCAGCATGTCCACCGCCATGGTCACGATCACCGGTCCCGCGCTGTGCGCGCCCAGCAGGGCCACCAGCAGCGGCACGCCCATGAAGCCGGTGTTGGGAAACGCGGTGACCAGCGCGCCGAAAGCCGCGTCGTTCCACCCCTGGCGGCGGTGCGTGAGCACCACCACGGCGCCCACCATCACCAGGCCGCAGGTCAGGTAGACGCCGGCCACGGCCGGGTCCAGCAATTGCGCGATGGGCGTGGCCGCGCCAAAGCGGTACAGCATGCAAGGCAGGGCGAAATACAGCACAAAGCTGTTCAGTCCGGCAATCGCCGGCAGCGGCAGCAGGCCCCAGCGGGTCGCCGCGAAACCACACAGTACCAGCGCAAAAAACGGAGAAGTGAGCAGCAGGACGGACAGCACGGTGACACAAAGGTAAGAAAGAAAGACGGTCAAAACGGCGGCCAGCGCCAGCATAGGCGCAGCGGCTGCGCACGAAGTGTTACCGCTGTGACACACCCGCGCAAGGCCCCAGGCCTTGGCAAGCAACAACACCAGAGGATGCGGTCGGCCAGTATCATGGGCACCTGGCCTGATGCGGCTCCCGGACGCTCTCTCCCCCGCGCCGCCCCACCAGCCTGTCTTGTCACCCTCCCTTTTCTGTCTGTCTGCCTATATGTCCGCCGGTCTCAACCTTGCCCAACTCCAAGCGGTCCACTACACCGAAGGCCCCTGCCTGGTGCTCGCTGGCGCCGGCTCGGGCAAGACGCGGGTGATCACGCACAAGATCGGTCGACTGATAGACACCGGCCTTTCCCCCAAGCGCATCGCCGCCATCACCTTCACCAACAAGGCGGCCGCCGAAATGCGCGAGCGCGCCAAGGGCCTGATCGGCCGGGCGGCCAAGGATGTGCTGATCTGCACTTTCCACGCCCTGGGCGTGAAGATGGTGCGCGAGGACGGCCAGGCGCTGGGCCTCAAGCCCCAGTTCAGCATCCTCGATTCCGACGATGTGGTGAGCATCCTCAAGGACGCGGCCGGCGGCACCACCGACGTGGCCACGGCGCGCCAATGGCAGTGGACCATCAGCAAGTGGAAGAACATGGGTTACGACAGCCGCGAAGCGCTGGCCATGGCCCAGGACGACAGCGAGCGCAGCATCGCGCTGCTGATGGCGCGCTACGAAGAGCGCCTCACGGCCTACCAGAGCGTGGACTTCGACGACCTGATCGGCATGCCGCTGCGCCTGCTGCGCGACCACGCGGCAGTGCGCGAGAAATGGCAGAACCTGCTGGGCCATGTGCTGGTCGACGAGTACCAGGACACCAATGCCACGCAGTACGAGCTGCTCAAGCTGCTGATCGGCGAGCGCGGTCGCATCACCGCCGTGGGCGATGACGACCAGTCGATCTACGGCTGGCGCGGCGCGACGCTGGACAACCTCAAGAAGCTGCCGCTGGACTACCCGCAGCTCAAGGTCATCAAGCTCGAGCAGAACTACCGCTCGACCAGCGCCATCCTGCGCGCGGCCAACAATGTGATCCAGCCCAATCCCAAGCTCTACCCCAAGACCTTGTTTTCCGAACTGGGCGAAGGCGAGCCGGTGCGCATAATCGATGCCGACTCCGAAGAGCACGAAGCCGAGCGCGCCGTGGCCCGCATCCAGGGCCTGCGCGCGGCCAGCAACCCGCCGCCGGACTGGAAGGACTTCGCCATCCTCTACCGCGCCAACCACCAGGCCAAGCCCTTCGAGAAGGCGCTGCGCAAGGCCGCGATTCCCTACAAGGTCTCGGGCGGCACCAGCTTTTTCGACCGCGCCGAAGTCAAGGACCTCTGCGCCTGGTTCCGGCTGTGGATCAACAACGACGACGACCCGGCGTTCCTGCGCGCCATCACTTCGCCCAAGCGCGGCATAGGCCACACCACCCTGGGCAAGCTCGGCGAGTTCTCCACCCAGCACAAGCTCAGCATGTTCGGTGCGCTGTTCAGCCATATGCTGCCCGCCGTGCTGCCGACCAAGGCCCATGACAGCGTGATGGAGTTCGGCCGCTACGTGAACGACCTCGAATACCGCGCCCGCCACACGCTGGGCGCCGAGGATTCGCGCGCCTTCCTCGCCGAGTGGCTCAAGGAAATCGACTACGAGCAGCACATCTACGACAGCGAGGACAGCGCCACCGTGGCCGCCGCGCGCTGGAACAATGTGCTGGAGTTCTGCGACTGGATGTCCCAGCGCGCGGGCGGCCAGATCGACGACACCAGCGGCAGCACCATCACCAGCGAGAAGAAAAGCCTGCTCGAAGTCTCGCAGACCATTGCCCTGCTCTCCACCATCAGCGAACGCGAGAAAGAGCAGGACATGGTGATCCTGTCGACGCTGCACGCGTCCAAGGGCCTGGAATGGCCGCATGTGATCCTGGTCGGCGTGACCGAAGGCATGCTGCCGTTCAAGCTCGACGACGACAACGGTCGCCAGGAAAAAGTCAGCGACGAAACCGCCCTGCGACTGCAGGAAGAGCGCCGGCTGATGTACGTGGGCATTACCCGCGCCCAGCGCACCCTGGCCGTGAGCTGGACCAAGCGCCGCAAGAAAGGCCGCGAAATGGTCGCCGCCATGCCCAGCCGCTTCATCAAGGAAATGGGACTGGACCAGTCCACCGCCCGCGAAGATCCGCGGGAGAAATTGCGCCAGCTGCGCGCCGAATTTGCCCGCAAGGCCGCTGCTTCGCAAGCGCCTGCCCCCTGACCCCTGATCGCCATGCCTTTGTCCTCTTTGCTTTCTCTTCGCCGGGTTGCGGCCCTGCTCTGCCTCGCGGCCGGCCTGGGCGCCGCCTATGCCGGCCGCGCCCACGCGCAAACCACCTGCACCGACGCCGCCGATACCAGCCAGCGCGAGCTGCTGGGCCACTGGACCGCGCAATTCGCCACGCCCGCCGCCCAGGCTTCGCCGCTGCAGGCGCTGCCCACCACGGCACAGCTTGAACTCACACCCCACCCCGAACTCCTGGCCAGCGTGCGCGGCCGCGTGCTGCGCCCCGGCACCCAGGCCCTGGTCGCGGGCGACGTCGATGACGGCGACTTCACGCTCGAAGAATCGGTCAACGGAAAAAATATCAGCGCGACCTGGATAGGCCAGGTCGTGCAAGGCAGTTGCGGCAAGGAGATTCGCGGAACATGGTCCCAGGAACAACCCCCTCTCACGCTTTCGTTCGTGCTGCGCAAGCAGCCGTCCCCATGAGGGTCCGCGCAACCGCCCTCGCAGCCTGGGGCCTTCTGGCCCTGCCGGCATTCGCCGCGAGCCATGTACCGAATACCGCCGCACCGGCGAGCATGCCTGCCGATGCCTGGCGGCTGTGCATGGCGGCCGACGACGGCAAGGCGCGCCTGGCCTGCTTTGACCAATGGGCCGAACAGCAGCCCTGGCAGGCCCCCGCGGCCAGCGCCCAGGCCCAGACGAACCAGCCTCCCCTGCCCGAACCAGCCCCCATCGTGACCACGTCGGCGGCGCCGCTCACGGCCGACCCCATGCCGGCCGACCCGGTGGTGCGTGGCTGCAACGATGCCAAGTACAGCCCGCTGACCCGCTTCTGGGAGCTGACCGAAGGCACGGACTGCGACACATTCACGCTGCGCGGCTACCGACCGGTGTCGGTCGCGGTGGTGACGTCAAGCAGCGTCAATCGCCAGCCCTCCTCGCCCTCGCCCGACCACCAGAGCACGACCGAAACCGACTACCGCCACGTCGAAACCCGCCTCAATATTTCGGTGCGCACCAAACTGGCCAAAGGCCTGCTGGCCCACACGCCCGAGCGCAAGGATTCGCTGTGGTTCGGCTACACCCAGCAGTCGTACTGGCAGGTGTTCAGCCCGGATCTCTCGCGGCCGTTTCGCACCACCGACCACGAGCCCGAAGTGCTGTACATCTATCCGCTGTCCAAGGCATTGCCCGGCGGCTGGAACTGGGCCTATGGCGGCGTCGGGCTGGTGCACCAGTCCAACGGCCAAAGCCTGCCGCTGTCGCGCAGCTGGAACCGCTGGTACTTGATGACCGGCCTGGAAAAAGGCAATGACTGGGTGCTCACCGGCCGTATCTGGAAGCGCATCAACGAAAGCGCGGGCAATGACGACAACCCCGACATCAGCAACTACATCGGCCGCTCCGAACTGACCGCCGTCTGGAATCCCAACAAGGTCCACACCTTGAGCGCCACGGTGCGCAGTTCGCTGGGCGCGACCCCGCGCGGCTCGATGCGGCTGGAGTGGATGCGCACGCTGGGCGAAGGCCTGGGCGGTGGACGCAGCAACCTGCGCCTGCATACGCAGCTGTTCTCGGGCTATGGCGACAGCCTGATCGACTACAACCGCAAGCGCACGGTGTTCAGCGTGGGTTTGAGCCTACTGGATTTCTGAGACGAAGACTCCGCAGCAAACAACAGGGCTTTGGCAGCGCTTTCCCGGCTTTGCCAAGGCCCCTGTTCCCCGCAAAATGGCGTTTGAAGGAGGAACGATGGATCTGCAATACCAGCTCAAGGCCGGCCACTACTACCTGTACGACATGCGCGACACGCCCAGCAGCGTCACGGGCGAGCGCCGCTTTCGGCTCAGGACAGAGACCGTCGCCATCGCTTTCGACCTGTACACCGGCGAAGTGCACGAGCACGGCACGCCCACGCGCATCCATTCCTGGGCGCTGACCGCCCGCCGGCGTCTGCGCGCCGCCGGGGCCTGGGACTCGGCCGACGACATCATCGTCGTCTCCGGCCCGCTGCCCATCGATGAAATCAACAACTGCCTGCGCATCCGCGGCTACTGCCGGCGCATGTTCCACCGCCTGGCCAGCCTGCCGCATGGCAAATGGCAGGCGCCTGCCCAGGGCCGGCGCGCTTAGGGCCGCATTTCGTCGCAAGCCGCTGGCGCCGCCAGTCGCGCTGCGACACAGTCTGCTCCATAGCCCGCGTCAGCGCCATCACCACCGTGACGCGCGACGAGGCGGGCAAGCTGCCCGTGAGCCGCCTCTACGCCCATCTGTTCAAGGCAATGTGAGCAGCGGATGGCGCTCAGTCGCCATCACCTTCGACTTCCGCCTCCGCCTCGACCACATCGACCAGATCCTGCGGATCGGCCGGCTTGACGATGGTCACCGGCACGGAACTCAGGTGCACGACTTCGCGGGACACCGAGCCCAGCAAGGTCCGCCGCACGCCGCCCTGGCCCAGCGCGCCGATGATGATCATTTCGCAACCGCTGCGCTCGGCAATGTCGACCAGTGTGGCCGCGGGCTCGCCCAGGCCGACTTCGGTTTCATAGATGGCGCCACTGGCTTCGACCAGGGCCACGGCCGGCGCCATCAGGTGCTGACCGGCCGCCACGCTGGCACCGGCGATCAGGTCAGGGTCCTGGGTGGCCAGCTCGAAAAACGAAGCTTCCTGCTGCACATGGGCCAGCACCAGACAGGCGTGCAAGCCCTGGCGCACCAGCCGCACGCCATGGCGCACTGCGTCCAGCGAGGGTTCCGATCCATCGACTGCAATCATGACTCTGAGCATGTAGGCCTCCTGGGTGTTGTCCAAGCCCCAGTGTAAGACCGCAGCCAGCCTTGCGGCTTTTCCCCATGATCCGTGGTTCGCAAGCAGTCTGGGACAATGGCGCCCATGCTGCAGTTCGAACTCCTCCAAAACGACCCCTCCAGCCACGCGCGCCGTGGCACGCTCACGCTCAACCATGGCGTGGTCCAGACCCCGATCTTCATGCCCGTGGGCACCTATGGCACCGTCAAGGGTGTGATGCCGCGCAGCCTGGAAGAAATGGGCGCGCAAATCATCCTGGGCAATACGTTCCACCTGTGGATGCGCCCCGGGCTGGACATCATGGAAAGCTTCGGCGGCCTGCACGACTTCGAGAAGTGGAACAAGCCCATCCTGACCGACTCGGGCGGCTTTCAGGTCTGGAGCCTGGGCGCGATGCGCAAGATCACCGAGGAAGGCGTGCACTTTGCTTCGCCCGTGAACGGCGACAAGCTGTTCATGTCGCCCGAAGTGAGCATGCAGATCCAGACCACGCTCAATTCCGACATCGTGATGCAGCTCGACGAGTGCACGCCTTACGAAACCAAGGGCCACCTGACCACCCAGGCCGAAGCGCGCAAGTCCATGGAGATGAGCCGCCGCTGGGCCCAGCGTTCCAAGGATGAATTCGCGCGCCTGGAGAACCCGAACGCGCTGTTCGGCATCGTCCAGGGCGGCATGTTCGAGAACCTGCGCCAGGAATCGCTGGACGCGCTGGTCGAGATGGACTTCCCCGGCTATGCCGTCGGCGGCGTGAGCGTGGGCGAGCCCAAGGACTTGATGCTGCAGATCATGGCCCATACACCGCACCGCCTGCCGGCGCACAAGCCGCGCTACCTGATGGGCGTGGGCACGCCAGAAGACCTGGTGCAAGGCGTGGCCGACGGCGTCGACATGTTCGACTGCGTGATGCCCACGCGCAATGCGCGCAATGGCACCATCTTCACGCGTTTTGGCGACCTGAAGCTGCGCAATGCGCGCCACAAGACCGACCACCAGCCCATCGACACGACCTGCACCTGCCACGCCTGCGCGGGCACTTCGGGCGTGAGCTGGGACCAGGGCGGACGCGAAGGCTTTTCGCGCGCCTACCTGCACCATCTGGACCGCTGCGGCGAAATGCTCGGCCCCATGCTGGCCACCATCCACAACCTGCACTACTACCTGAACCTGATGCAGGAAGTGCGCGATGCACTGGATGCCGGCACGTTCGCGGCCTTCCGCGCGCAGTTCAAGGCGGATCGGGCGCGCGGGGTTTAAGAGGCACCCCCTGAGCGGCTGACGCCGCTTGGGGCGGGCCGGTTTCTGGGGCTGCGAGCGACGCGAACGCTGAAAAACGCCCCCATCCGGCTTTACCGCTTCCCTCTCAACCTTCGGTGGAGAGGGTGGCACTGGCGTGCCAGCTGACAAGAGTTGACAAACGCTTTTGCCGGCGCGCCTTACATTGGGGCGACTTCGGGTTTACCGCTCACGCCATGCCTCGCACCCCTTCTGGCCCTCTGGCTCATGCCAGCTCGCCCACAGCGCCCGCCTCGACGGCGGCCTTCCTGGGGCTGGGACTGTGCCTGTTTGCCGCCTGCATCGTCGGCATCCTGAGCCGTCCCACCGGTTTTCTGGCTTCGTTCTGGCCCGCCAATGCGCTGATGCTGGGCCTGCTGCTGCGCCTGCCCCAGCTGGCCCACTGGAAAGCCTGGGCCGTGGCCCTGACCGCCTTCGTGCTCGCCGACTGCCTCACTGGCAGCGAGCTGCCTACCGCGCTGTGGCTGTCGGTAGCCAACCTCTGCGGCGTGGCCTGCGGCTGGTGGTTTCTGCACCGCCTCCATCCCGCGCTGCTGGGGCTGCGGCGCCAGACTTCGACGCTGTATCTGTTCGCGGGCTGCGCCCTGGCCGCCGCGGGCTCGACCCTGGTCGGTGCCGACACGGGCGCACAGCTGTTCCGCAACAGCTGGTCGCAAACCGCCTTGATGTGGTTCAGCACCGAGCTGATGAATTTCGTGCTCATCGTGCCGCTGATCCTCAGCGCCCCGGGCCGCGGCCAAGCCTTCTGGCCCCGCATCGCGTCGGCGCGCGCCGCGCTGCTGCTCCTGCTGCCGCTGCTGTCGGTGATAGCCGCCGAATACGCGGCCATCACGCTGGGCGGTCCGGGCGCGCTGGCCTTCACCGTTCCGGCGCTGCTGTGGTGCGCGCTGAGCTACCGCCTGTTCACCACCACCTTGCTGAGCATGCTGGTCTGCACCTGGAAAGTGGCTTCCGTGTCCATGGGCGTTTTCGATTTCACACCCTTGCACCTCGAGGCGGCCGTTTCGCTGCGGCTGGGCCTGACACTGCTGTCACTGGGCCCGTTGGCCGTGGCCTGCTCCCAGGTGGCGCGCAACGAGCTGATGCGTCGCCTCGACCATGCCGTGAACCACGACTTCCTGACGAGTACGCTGGCGCGCGGCGCTTTTCTGTCCCAGGGCCAGCGCCTGCTCGAACGCCTGCACCGGCAGGCCGTGCCTTCGGCCGTGCTGATGCTGGACATAGACCACTTCAAGCGGGTCAATGACCTCCATGGCCATCCCGCGGGCGACGCCCTGCTGTGCGCCCTGGCCCAGACCGTGAGCCAGGTGCTGCGCCCCCAGGACCTGCTGGGGCGCATGGGCGGAGAAGAATTTGCCGTGCTTCTGCCTGGCGTGCCGGCGGCCACGGCCCAACAGGTGGCCACGCGGATTTGCGCCGCCGTGCGCGACCAGCGCCTGGCCCTGCCTGGTGGGGCCGTGCTGCAGGCCACGGTGAGCATAGGCCTGGTCTTGACCGATGGCAGCCCGCAAACGCTGGAGGGGCTGCTGCACGCTGCCGATGCCGCGCTCTACCAGGCCAAGGCCGCGGGCCGTGATCGCTGGCAGCTCAACCTGGCCCGTGCCGACCTAGCTGTCAATCCCCTCGCCTGAAGGCACTGGCACTGGCGGTGGCGTCGGCTCCAGGGCCGCTGGCCGGGCGGCCGGCGTGCCGCAGGCGTGGCAATAGCGCGAGAACGTGCTTTTGCGCGTACGGCAGGGAACGCAGCGGTCAAACAGGCCGATGCCGCAATGGGGGCAGAAATCGATGGCCGGGTCCTTCAGGTCGACGCCGCGCTCGCAGCCCGGGCATACGCCCTTGGCCAGCCGCGACAGCGCCACGTCATAGCTGAGCTCCACGCGGCGCTGGGCATCGGGCATGGCCTCCTGGCGCTTTTGCCGTTCAAGGTAGCGGTTATAGGCCGTGATGGCCGCGCGCCCCAGCAGCACCGTGACCACGATGCCGACGATATAGCGCACATAGCCGCCATAATCCGGCAGGTAGGGGACGAGTTCAACAAAGAAGGCGAACAACGCAAAAAAGATGAAGCCCCAGACGAAAGGCCACCAGGTGCTGCGGCGCTTCTTGGCGAACAGCCAGCCGGCGACGACCAGCAGCGGCAGCGTCAGTGCCAGGCGGTAGAGGAATACGCGCAATTCCTGCGCGCGCTGCGCTGCCTGCCAGGCGCCGCGCGCGCCTTCGTTCAAGGCCTGCCACGCGCCCTCGGCCCGGGTCAGCGCCTGCTGGGCATCGAGTTGCTGCTGCTGCTGCGCCTGCACGGCCAGGCGGGTGCGGCGCTCGGCCTCCTTGAGCCGGTCCAGGGCCTGGGTGCGGGACAGCAGCTCGCCATCCTGGTCGGCGCGCTGCGTGGCACTGCGCGTGGCGACCCAGTTGTCGAAAGCTTCGCGCGCCGCGGTGTAATCCTTGCGCGCGGCCCGGTACTGGAGCTCGGCCTGGTCCAGCGCGGCAGCAGCCTGGTCGCGGGCCTGCTCGGCCGTCTTCTGTTCCTGCTTGACCTGCGCCACGCGATCGGGCGGCATGAAGCTCTCTATGCTTTGCCGTGACTCCACCTGCGGCAGATCGCCGACCACCAGGCTGCCCAGCCCGACGAGGAACCAGGCGAACACCACCGCCACCAGCCACAGGCCGCGGCGAAACCATTTCTCGGGCAAACGCAAAGCTTTACTCACGGCATCTCTCCTTGGGGGCATCCCCTGCATTCATGAACCCATGTTAAACGCCCGCCAGGCAGCAGCCCTGGCCTGGATCAGCGCCTGGTCTGCAGCAAGGCCGCGCAACGCGACAGGTATTCGGGCACGCACAGAAACACCGCAAACGACACCAGCAGGTTGGCGATGGCGGTGAACAGGAAGACTTGCGGCACGCTGCAGCCCGCGGACAGCAGCGCACCCGCGATCAGGCTGCTGGCGACCATGAACAGCGCATTCAGAATATTGTTGGCTGCAATGATGCGCGCGCGGTGCGTGGGCTGGCTGCGCAACTGGATCAGCGCGTACATGGGCACGCTATAGACCCCGACCGACAGCGACAGCAGCAACAGATCGGCCACCACCCGCCAGTGCGCGGGCTGGGCCATGAAGGACGCCATGTCCATCAGGGGGCTGACCGGCAGGCTGCGCGACGCCAGGTACAGATCCGCGGCAAACAGGCTCATGCCCACCGCGCCCAGCGGCACCAGGCCGATTTCCACATGCTGGCGGCTCAAGCGCTCGCACAGCAGCGCTCCAGCCCCCACGCCCACGGAAAACACCGCCAGCAGCAAGGACGCGACCTGCTCGTTGCCGTAGAGCACTTCCTTGGCAAACGCCGGGAACTGGCTCAGAAACACCGCGCCGAAAAACCACATCCAGCTGATGCCCAGCAGCGAGCGAAACACCACCGGCTGCTCGCGTGCCAGTTGCAGATTGCGCCAGGTTTCACTGAACAGGTTCCAGTTGACGCGCAGGTCCGGGTCGGTGGCCGGCCCCGCGGGAATGAACTGGGCCGACAGACGTCCCAGCAGCGCCAGCAGCAGGCCGGCCACGGCCACCTGCGCATGGCCCACTTCAGGCACGGCCACCAGCAGCCCGCCGGCCATATTGCCCAGCAGGATGGCGACAAAAGTGCCCATTTCGACCATGCCATTGCCCCCCGTGAGCTCGCGCTCCGACAGCACCTGTGGCAGGTAGGCGAACTTCGCCGGCCCGAACAGCGTGGAATGCACGCCCATCAGGAAAATGCAGGCCAGCAGCAGCGGCACGTTCCGCGCCAGCATGCCCCAGGCGACCAGCGCCATGATCGCCAGCTCGAGGTTTTTCGTCAGCAGAAAAATGCGCCGCTTGTCCCACTTGTCGGCCAACTGGCCGGACGTCGCCGAGAACAGCAGAAAGGGCAGAATGAACAGCGCGCCTATGACCAGGCCGGCATGCGACGGCGGCAGCCAGGACACGCTCAGCTGGTAGGTCACCAGCACGGTGAACGCGAACTTGAACAGGTTGTCGTTGGCCGCACCCGCGAACTGGGTCCAGAAGAAAGGACCGAAGCGGCGCTGGCGCAGCAGCGCGAACTGGTTGGGGCGGGGCTGGCCGGGGTCATGCATTGCAGGCAATCCTTTGTGAGCAGCCGGCATTGTGCCCGTGGCTGGCCCCCCGTTCGGCTCAGCGTCGCGGCGTCTTGGTCGCCGCCGCCTTCTTGGCCGCGGGCTTCTTGGCCGCCGGTGCGGCCGTCTTCTTGGCCGCGGGCGCGGCTTTGCGGGCCGCTGGCTTGGCTGGCGCGGGTTTCACCGGGGCCGCTGCGGGTTGCACGACCTGTGCCAGATCGGTGGCGGTCTGCATGGCGGTGCGCGCCAATTCGCTGGCCATCTGCGTGCCCGCTTCCATGGCTTTCTGCCCCGCAGGCTCTTGCAAGGCCTGGGTCGCGATCTGCTGGAACTGCTGGGTCAGCGCACCCCACCACTGCATGGGATCGATGGCCGCCGCGGCCGACGCCTGGGGCGGCTCGGCCGTATCCTGGGCCGGTGGCGCGGAGGGCGCTGGCGCTGCCTTGGGTGCAGCCGCCGCAGCCGCGGGGGCGGGCGCGCCGGTTTCCGGCATCTTGAACGGCGAGGCCTTGGCCCACTCGCTGAGGCCGCCCTGCATGCTCTGCAGCGTGGCCAGGGTCATCTTCTGCACTTCCAGTGCCTGGATGGTCGCGGTCAGCGCACGGCCGTTTTGCTCCAGCCAGAACTGCACGGAACGCAGTTCCTGGATGCGCTTGTCTATGTCTTCCACGCTGGCCGTGGGCGCAATCCACTGCGCCATCCCGGCCAAGGGCGCGCTGGGAGCAGCCCCTGCGGCCCCGGCCGCGCTCTGGGACAGACTTTGCAGAAAGTCAAAGCCAGGAATGAATTTGGCAAAGCCAAAAGGATCGGAACCGCTGGAATCGCTCATCAGAACACCTCGCTGGGGTCAATTGCAGACATCATGCAACGCCCCCAAGCGGGGTGCGGCACGCGCTTACGCGCCATGAGCTTACTCTACCCGCGGCCCGTTGGCGCACCTGGAAAATACGCGTCAGTGTGCGTGGCCGTGCCCATGGGCGGCGGGAGCGCTGGCGCCGGCAGGAGCCGACGTCGCCACCGGCAGCTTCAGGTGCAGGCGCGACAGCTTGCCATCGGGTGCCTGGAACTCCAGCGTCACCGGCACTTCCGTGCCCTTGACCAGCGGCCCCTTGAGCTGCTGCAGCATCAGGTGGTAGCCGCCGGGCTTGAGTTCCACCGTCTGGCCCACAGGCAGGGGCAATGCCGCGAGGGCGCGCATGCGCATCACGTCACCGTCCATCTTCATCTCGTGCACTTCGGCCACGGTGGCTGCTGGCGTGCGCACCGCCACCAGCGTCAGCGGCTCCTTGGCCGTGAGGCGCATGAATGCGCCCGAGCCCTGCTGGCCCGGCACCGTGGCCCGGGCCCAGGCACCTTCGACTTCGACGTGGGCGGCTTCAGGGTGGGCCATGGCGTTACCAGCCCACAGGGCGGTGGCGATGATGAAAGGCGAAATCCAGTGGTTTTTCTTCATGACAATATTCCTGTCCCCTCCCGGGGACCTCGATCGGTGAATGCAAATCGGCTGCCGCTTCAGCGCGGGCAGCCCGGGTTTTCAGACAACGACCAAGTGGGGCGGGCCGCGCGCCGGCGGCGGGCAGGCCGAAGGCGCGGCCACCCAGGCCACCGAGGACAGGCGCCGCGGCCGCGTGACACGGGGCAGCGCGGCCACTGGCGCGGGCGCAGCGGCGGGCGGCGCCGCCATCTGGGGCATGCACAGCGGACAGTCGAGGCCGTGCATGGCATGGGCCAGGCCGTCCGCCTGCGGGCCCAGTATCCAGCGCGCGGGACCGGCGCCAGAACACACGGACTCCAGGCTGCGGGCCTGGGCCCAGGGCGCGAGCAGGCCCGCGGCCAGCACCAGCAGCCAGGCGATCAACGTGGCGCGCACCAGCCTGACCTGCCGCGCAGGCAAGACCAGGGAGGATGAGGAGCGCAGCCAGGACATCAGCGCATTGTAGGCAGGTCCGTGCAGGCCCGCCCTGCGTCATCTGCGGGACGCCCGGCCTGGGGAGGCTGGCATAGCATGGCGTGGCAGCGACCGCGACCTCGCCACGCCCTGCACCTCTTCACCCCACGATACAAAGGACTCCCATGCTCCAGCTCTGCGGTTTTTCTGCCAGCAACTACTACAACAAGGTCAAGCTGGCCCTGCTCGAAAAAGGCGTCGCCTTCGAAGAAAAGCTGGCCTGGCTCGGTGAAACCGACCCCAGCGCTTCGCCGCTGGGCAAGGTGCCTTACATGATCACGCCCCAGGGCCCGCTGAGCGAGTCGGCCGTGATGCTGGAATACATCGAGGCCGCCCATCCCGCGCACCCGCTGCTGCCGGCCGACCCCTTTGCCGCCGCCAAGGTGCGCGAGCTGTGCCTGTACCTGGACCTGCATCTGGAGCTGGTGGCGCGCAACCTCTATCCCCAGGCCTTTTTTGGCGGCAAGATCAGCGACAACGTGCGCGACCGCAGCATGGCCCAGCTCGAGAAAAGCAGCAAGGCCCTGGGCCAGCTCGCACGCTGGAGCCCGTTCATTGCCGGCGAGCAGTTCAGCCTGGCCGACTGCACGGCCATCGTCCACCTGCCCCTGATCAGCGCCGCCAGCAAGATCGTCGGCGGCCGCGATGTGCTGGCCGACCTGCCGGTGCGTGACTACCTGGCCCGCATGGGCGAGCGCCCCACGGTGCAGAAATTGCAGGCCGACCGCAAGACCAGTACCGCGGACATGATGGCCCGCAACGCGACGCGCAGCGCGGCGGCTGCGGCAACGGCCGCCTGATCCGCCAGCGCCGCGCCGTCTAGTCCAGCCAGGGCGCGAGTTCGTCCTGCGGCGGGGAAGCAGCCGGCGCTGCCTGCGCCAACTGCTCCAGAAAGCGCAGCAGGCCGCTGGCGCGCAGCGTGGGGCTTTTGACGGCCGTGGCCAGCAGGCCCGGCGCCTGGGCCAGCAGGGTGAAGGCCTCGCGCGCCCGCGTGATGCCGGTGTAGACCAGCTCGCGGCCCAGCACGCTGCCCGCATGGGCCGACAGCACCAGGGCCGTGTGCTCGAACTCCGAGCCCTGGCTCTTGTGCACCGTCATGGCGAATGCCGTCTCCACCTGCGCCAGCCGGCTCACGCCCACGGCGCGCAGTTCGGGACCGTCCATGAAGTAGACCCGCAGGCCGGCCCCCGCCGTCGCTGCCGGCAAGGCCACGCCGATGTCGCCATTGAACACGCCCAGCGCCGTGTCGTTGCGCGTGACCATCACCGGCCGGCCCGCATACCACTCGCCGCGCGGCGAGATCGCTCCTTGAGCGGCCAGTGCCTTTTCCACGGCGCGATTGATGCCGGCCACGCCCCAGTCGCCTTCGCGCACCGCGCACAGCAGGCGAAAACGCTCGAAGGCCTTGAGCACGCTGCGCACCCAATCGGTGTGCACTTCGGCCGCCATGGGCTGCGGCGGACGCGCGGCCAGCGCCTGGGCAAAGGCCTGGTAGTTCACCACGCCCGCATCACGCGCCACGGCCATCTGCCACACGGTCTGCGCCGGCGCGCCTTCGCGCATGCGCAGCACCCCGCCGTCTTGGGTGCCGGCGTGCAGCAGCGCCAAGGCCCGGCTGCTTTCGCCGGTATTGACGGCTTCGGCCAACTGGCCGATGGGGCCGCCAAAGCGCCGGCTGGTGCGCAGCATCACCGTCTGCTGGGCCAGAGGCAGGGCCTGGTCCGCGTCGTTCGCCAGGTAGGCCGCCGGCAGCTGTACGCCGGCCGCTTCCAGCGCATAGCGTGCGGTCTCGGCCGTGTAATGGCCGGCCTCGGCGCTGCGGCACAGATCGCCCAGCACGGCACCGGCTTCGACCGAGGCCAACTGGTCCTTGTCGCCCAGGAACACCACGCGCGCCGTGGGCGGCAAGGCATCCAGCAGCGCGGCCATCATTTCCAGGTGGATCATCGAGGCTTCGTCGACGATCAGCACGTCCACATCCAGCGGCCGGCCGTGGTGAAAGGCAAAGGCCCGTGTATCGGGCCGCGCGCCCAGCAGCGAGTGCAGGGTGCGCGCCGCGCCCACGCGCTTGACCAGCGCTTCCAGGTCGAGCAGGCCGCCCAGGCTCTTGTGCAACTCCTTGAGCGACACATCGATGGACTGCTTGAGCCGCGCCGCGGCCTTGCCCGTGGGCGCGGCCAGCGCCACGCGCAGCCGCTCGGGCTCGGGCGCCGTGGCAAACAGCAGGGCCAGCAGGCGGGCCGCGGTATAGGTCTTGCCCGTGCCCGGCCCGCCGGTGATCACCGAGAAGCGGCCGCGCAGCGCCACGGCGCAGGCCAGGCGCTGCCAGTCGCAGGTGCCGGGCTCGGGGGCGGCGGGAAACAGCTTGCCCAGCCAGTCGCGGGTGGTGGGGCCGTCGACGGCCAGCGCCGCCGTGCTGCGCGCCGTGATCTGCGCGGCCACCTGGCGCTCGTAGTCCCAGTAGCGGCGCAGGTACAGCAGCGGCTCCTGCGCCGACCCGCCCAGCACCAGCGGCTGGCCCTGATCGACCGCGCTGTCCGCCACGCGCACCAGCGGGCTGTCCGCCAGCGCCTGGCGCCACTGCGCGAGTGGCCTGGGCAGTCGGGCCCAGAGGGCGTTGAGGCCCTCCAGCGCTTCCGTAGGCCAGGCCAGCACGGCATTCGGATCGGCGACCAGCATGGCCAGCGGCAGGCAGCTGTGGCCGCGCCCTTCCATCTGCACCAGCACGGCCGTGGCCGCCAGCAGTGCCGGGGCCGCGTTCGCGTCCTGCGTGGCGATGAAGCGCGCCATGGCCGTGTCGAGGTGGCGCAGCAGGCCTTGCTCGCTCCAGGCGCGCAAGCTGTCTAGCACCTCCGCGGCCGTGGCCGCGATGGGTGCGGCGGCCATGTTCTCCGGCTCCGCGAACAGGTCCAGCGTGTATTGCTCAGGAGCGCTCATGGTGCTGTTTCTTCCATCTCAAGGTCTTGCTCTGGCGCTTCCAGCAGCGCGTCCAGCGCCGCCAGCAATGCCAGCGACGGCGGCACGACATGCATGCCCTGGGCTGGGCCGTCGATGCCGCGCACGAAAAAGTACAGCGCGCCACCCAGTTGCCGCGCCGGGTCGTAGGCCGCACCCAGGCGGCTTTGCAGCAGCCGGTGCAAGGCCAGCAGGTACAGGGCCGCCTGCACGTCGTAGCGGTGCTCCAGCATCGCGCCGGCCAGCGCGGTGGCGTCATAGGCCGCGCTGTCGCGGCCCAGGAAGTTGGTCTTGTAGTCGAGCACCCAGTAGCGCCCGTCCTGCTCGAACACCAGATCGGCAAAGCCCATCAGCATGCCGTGCAGATGGCGCGCGGGCAATGCAGGCCGGGCCTGGCCGGGCAGCAGATGCTGCTGGCACAGCGCATCGATGGCGGGCGCGGGCAGCTGGGCCGCGGGCAGCCAGAACTCCATTTCGGGCAGCACATTCGCCAGGCCGGACAGCGGCACGCCCAGCGGTGCCAGCGGGTGCTGCACCACGGCCGTGAGCCATTGCACCAGATCCTGGGCCTGCTCGGCGCGGCCGCCGCGCGCGCAGCGCTGCAGCAGGCGCTGGGCCAGCGCGCCGCCTTCGGTCAGCGCAAAGTTTTCGCCGGCCAGCCATTCGAGCTGGTCGTGCACCCAGTTGCCCACCACCGGCCCCTTCATGAAGCGGTGCCAGACCGCGCCCGCCGCCGGGACAGACGCGACCACGCTGTGCGCCGCTTCCGGCTCCATGGGCCGCTCGTCGTCGGCCGGCTGCATCAAGGGCACGGGCGAGACCGGCAGGGACGGCGCGGCCAGCGCGCGCACCAGCGAGGAAAAGCTGCCTATGCCCCAGCGCCGGTCAAAGCGCGCGTCGTAGGCCGGCGCATCGTGCAGGTGGGGCAGCGCGGCCTGGGCCGCCAGCAGGCTGCGCCCGGGCGCGCCCTGCACCGCTTGCCATTGCAGCTGAGGCCGGCCCTGGCACAGGGCGTCGAGCAGCAAGCGCCACTGCTCGGGCGTGGTCTCCTCGGTGCCGGCCAGGGTGTATCCGGTCGCGCTCTTGTGGTTGATGGTGGTCGTGGCCTTGCTGCGCGCCGCCTGCAGCATGGGCACGCCCAGCCACAGCGCATGGCGCGCGCGCGTCAGCGCCACATACAGCAGACGCAGGTCTTCGCGCAGGCGCTCGTCATCGGCCTGGGCCAGTTCGGCGTCGTCATAGTCCAGGCGCAGCGCCCGCCCGCCATCGGGCTGGGGCAGGCTGACGAAGCGGTCCATGCGCCGGTTGATTTCGCGAAAGCTGCAGGCAAACGGCAGAAACACCACCGGATACTCCAGCCCCTTGCTCTTGTGCACCGTGACCACCTTGACCAGGTCGGCATCGCTTTCCAGGCGCACGATCTGCTCGTCGCTGCGGCTGCCTTCGCCCGCGCACTGGGTGGCCAGCCAACGGATCAGCGCATGCTCGCCTTCGAGCTGCGCGCTCGCGCTCTGCAGCAGCTCGGCCAGGTGCAGGTAATTCGTCAGCCGCCGCTCGCCACCGGTCTCGCCCAGCCAGCGCGCCGGCAGGCCGAACAGGTGCAAGGTCTGGCGCAGCATGGCCAGCACGCCCTGGCCTTGCCAGACGCCATGCAGCACGCGCAACTGCTCGCAGCGCGCGTCGAAGGCTTCATCGTTGGCCGCGAGCCAGCCCAGTTCGTCCAGCGACAGATCGAGCAGCCGCGTCGCCAGGCCGGCGCGCACGGCGCGGGCGTCACGCGGATCGGCCACGGCCTGCAGCCAGAACACCAGGTCCTGCGCTTCGCTGCCGGCAAACACCGATTCGCTGTCGGACAGATAGACCGAGGCCACGCCACGCGCTCCAAGCTCGCGGCGCACGGCCTGGGCTTCCTTGCCGGTGCGCACCAGCACCGCCATGTCCGCGGGCCGCAGCCGCGTCAACGCCTGACCCGGCTGCGCAAAGCCGGCTTCGGGGTCGTTGAGCCACTGCGCGATCTGCTCGGCGCAGCGCGCCGCGAAACCGCGCTGCGCGCGCTTGGCCGTCTGCAGCGGGTCCAGCTCCACCTGCAATTGCAGCGCGGGCACGGGGCCCTGGGAGGTGGAGAACACCTCCTTGCGGCCCTGGGCCTGTACGGGCACGAAAGGCAGGGGATTCTCGGCATCGGCCGCCGCGGCACCGGCCGCCGCAGCTTCGTCCTGGCCCGCCCCACGGAACATGAAAGCGCCCGCGCCTTCACGCGCTTCGGCCTGACCGAACCAGTGGTTGACGGCGTCGACCAGGCCTTGGCTGGAACGGTAATTCGTGTCCAGCACATAGTGCCGCCCGGCCGTGGCTTCGCGGGCCTGCAGATAGCTGTAGATGTCCGCGCCGCGAAAGCCGTAGATCGACTGCTTGGGGTCGCCGATCAGCAGCAGGGCCGTGGCCGGGTCGTTCTGCGCCGTGCGGTAGATGCGATCGAACAGCCGGTATTGCAGCGGCGACGTGTCCTGGAACTCATCGATCAGCGCCACCGGGTACTGCGCCTGGATGCGCGCGCGCAGGGCTGCGCCGTTGTCGCCGGCCAGCGCGACGTCGAGGCGCTGCAGCAGGTCGGCAAAGCCGAACGTGCCCTGCTGGCGCTTGAGCTGGGCCAGTCGCTGCTGCACCCGCGCCGCCGCATGCAGGCGCAGGCGACTGGACAGGGCCGGCAGCCGTGCGTGGTCGGCCAAGAGCTGCTGCAGCGCGGCAAAACCCGCCGGAATGGCCAGCGAAGGCGCGCTTTTCTTGCGCGCTTCCTGCAGGCCTTCGGGGCTGAGCCGGTGGCGCGCCGAATCGGTCAGCGTCAACTCGACCTGCAGCGGGTCGTCGGCCCAGTCGATCACGCTTTGCAGCCAGCCCGTGAAATGCCGCGGCGCGAGCTTGCGCCCATCCCAGTGCACGCCCGCTTCGGCCACCTGGGCGTCCAGCCAGTCGCGCAGCGATTGCGCCTGCGCGCCCCAGCCCTGGGCCAATGCCGTCATGGCCTGGTCGCGCTCGACCTGGGCGACCTGCACGCTGTCGGCCAGGCTGCCTGCGCCGGCAGCCGGGTCCACGTCCTGGTCCAGCAGGCCGCGCATGTCCTGCAGCAGCGCGTCCAGCCCGCCCCACACGCCCAGCACCGTCTCCAGCAGCGCGCCGTCCAGCGGATAGCACTGCTGGCGCCAATAGTCCTGCACGGCTTCGCGGCGCAGCTGCTCTTCGTCGGCCGCGAGCTCTTCGTCAAACAGATTGCCGCTATCGAACGCATGCTCGCGCAGCATGCGCTGGCACCAGGCGTCGATGGTGAACACGGCCGCATCGTCCATGCCTTCGGCAGCCATGGCCAGCCGCCAGGCGGCCCGCTCGCGCGCCGGGCCTTCCGGGTAATCGCCCAGCAGACCTTGCAGCAGCGTGTCGTGCGCCTCGGGCTGGCGGTCGCCGCGAAAGCACTGCACGGCTTCGGTCAGTCGATCGCGGATCCGGTCCGACAGCTCGCGCGTCGCGGCGCGGGTGAAGGTCATGACCAGGATGTCGGGCGGCATCAGCGCGTTCGGGTGGGCATCGCCGTCGCCATGGCCCAGCACCAGCCGCAAGTAGAGCGCGGCAATGGTCCAGGTCTTGCCCGTGCCGGCACTGGCTTCGATCAGGCGGCTGCCCCACAGCGGGAAGTCGCGCACATTCAATACATGGCTCATGCGAGCTCCAGCGGCGGTAAATAAATCATGGGGGCCACGGCCCCCGGCTCCAGCACTTGCACATGCTCGGCCAACCAGGCCAGCAGCGGCGCATGCACCGCTTCGGCCAGCGGAACAAAGCGCCCGTCCTCGGTCAAGGCCTCGAAATCGGGGAACAGCCGCGCCCAGCAGGCGTCGTCGGCTTCGCCTTGCTGGGCAAAACCATCGCCTTCGTAGGCGGTCTCGGCCCGTGCCAGGTCCTCGCCCGAGGCGGCCGCGGCCAGCGCGGTCTTCAAGGGCAGGGGCAGCGGACTGTCCTGGCCCGCCTGCCAGACCTGCAGCAGCGTCTGGCACTGCGCCAGCGCTTCGCCCGCGGGCATGGGCCGCAGCACCAGCGTGGCGTCGCGCCCGGCCACAATGCCTTGCACCTGCACGCCGCAGGCCGCGGCCACCAGGCTGCGCAGATACGGCAGCAGCACGGAGCCCGGCCGGACTTCGCCCTTGTTGCCCAGCAGCGCGCGCGGCTGCAGCTCCAGCCAGGCCGGCACGGCTTCGCCGTCGCGGTCGGGCACGCGCAAATCGTCAAGCCAGTCCTCGAACACCAGACCGTCCAGCTCCAGATGCAAGCGCTGGCGTTGCACCGGCCGGTCGAGCAGACTGCGGTGCGCCAGCCAGGACTGCAGGGACGGCACGACGCTCGCCTGCAGCTCGGTGCGCTTGCGCTCGCCAAGGCCCGCCAGCGGCAAGGCGCCCGCCCGCTGGATGCGCGCCAGATGGCCGGCCACCCGCTGCTCCAGCGTGGCGCTGGCCAGTTGCTGGGGTGCGGCTTCGATGTCCGCCACCACCTGCAGCTGCAATTGCTGCACAAAGCCATAGGCCGCCAGGCCTTCGACGCCGAACGCCTCCTCGTCGAACGTCACCTGCTCGTCCTGCTCGAAACGCACGTTGAGCCGGTGGCGGAAAAACGCCTGGGCCGGATGGAGCACAAAGCCATGCAGCTGGGCCAGCGTGAGCGGCACCGCGATATCGGGAACGAATGCCGGCAGGGGCGGCACGCCCTCGCCCGCGGCCTGCGCCAGATGGGCTGCGCGCCATTCGCGCGCATAGGTGCGCAGCAGCGAATCGGGTGCGAAATAGCGGCGGCTGAAAGGCTGCAGCGGGTGGGCCACGGTGCGCTGCTCCAGCAGGCTGTCGTCGCCCATTGCGCCGCCCTCGCCGCACCAGCCCGCGGCCAGGTAGTCGCGCAATTGCGAGACCAGCACCGACGGCGGCTGTTCGCTGTTGTCGCGCACGCTGCGGCCGGCCCAGCTGATGTAGAGCATGCGCCGCGCCGACAGCAGGGCTTCGAGCATCAGCTGACGGTCGTCATCGCGCCGCGCGCGGTCGCCCGGGCGCAGCTGGCCCGGCCAGGCCATCAAATCGAAGTCGCTGCGCATGGCGCGCCGCGGATAGTCGCCGTCGTTCATGCCCAGCAGACAGACCACCTGGAAAGGAATCGCGCGCATGGGCATGAGCGTGCAAAACGTCACGCCGCCGGCGCGAAAGCGGCTGTCCACCGAGGGCTGCTGCACGATTTCCAGCCAGGCCTGCTGGGCCACGACCAGTTCGATGCGCTCGCCAAAGCCGCCCAGCTCACAGGCTTCGAGCCAGGCCGACAGCGCGGCGTCGAGCGCGGCCAGCATGGCGCGGTCGCTGTCGGTCTGCGCGACGAAGAAGTCGGCGAGCAGCTGGCGAAAGCGCTGCGCCCAGCCCACGGGATCGGCGTCATCGCCGGCCAGGGCCCACCAGTCCAGCAGGCGCTCCAGCAGGGTCGCGAGCTGACCCGCAAGTTCGGCGTCCAGGCCGCCGACTTCCGCATAGGGCTCGATCTGCGCGATCTGCGCCAGGCCCTCCACGTCCTCCAGCGGCCCGTTGCCGCTGGCAAAGCCCAGCAGCATGCGGTGCAGGCCGAACCAGGCGCTGTTCTGTTCGCCGCAGGCCGCCAGGCCCAGCGCGCCGCGCTGCTCAGCATTGAGCCCCCAGCGTATGCCGGCCCCGGCCATCCAGGCGCTGAGCTGGGGCAGGTCCTCGGTCTTGAGGCCGAAGCGCGCCGCCACCGCCGGCACATCCAGCAGGTCGCGCAGTTCGCTCAGGCGGCAGCGCTGCTGGGGCAGGCGCAGCAGCCACTGCAGCGCCGCCACCAGCGGGTTGTTGTCGCTGGCGCTCAAGTCGGCGATGTCGAACGGAATATGCCGCGCATCGTGGCGGCCGTACTGGCCGAACACGGCGCGTATGGATGCCGCCACGCCTTCGATGGCCGGCACCATCACCACCACGTCGCGCGGCTGCAAGGCCTGGCCGTCGGGGGCATTCGCGGCCGGCTCGGCAAGCAGCGCCAGCAACTGGTCGTGCAGCACTTCGAGTTCGCGCACCATGCTGTGGGCGCAATGGAAGACGATGGAGCGGTCTGAGCGCGCCACCGCGCTGCGCGGGTGCTCGGCCAGCGGCACCATGTCGCGAATGCACTGCTGCACCTGGGCCAGCAAAGGCGCGTCCAGGTCCACTTCCTCGTCAAAGATGTCCACGCGCGGCAGCTCGGCCGCAATGCCTTCGGGCAGCACGGTTTCGAAGGCGTCGAGCTGGCGCACATAGTCGCGCGCCTGCCGTCCCCAGGACGACAGCAGCGGGTGCGCATGGGCATGCATCATTTCCAGCGGCAGGGCCGCCAGATCGCGGCCGTTTTTCAGCGGCTGGCGGCGGCGCTGCATGCGCAGCAGATCGCGGCCGTCGATGGCATCGGCCCAGTGGAAACGGCAGGGATTGGGCACGGCCAGCAGGATCTGGCTGTGGCGCGCCATGGCCGACAGCGTCTGCAGCATGGACAGCGGCAAATGGCTCATGCCGAACAGCACCACGCGCCGCGCCAGCGGCTGGACCAGGGGCTCGCCGCTTTCCAGCACTTCGATCACGCGCCGGTGCAACTGGGGCCGCGTGCTCGCACGCTCGGTCTCGTCCAGCTCGGCCAGCACGCAGCGCCAAAGCCGCGGCTGCCACAGCTGTTCTTCGGGCACGGGCAGGGGCGGCTTGCCCGGCGCCAGCAGCATGTCGCGCCCCTCGGCCCAGGCATCGAGCCAGTCGGCGCGGTAGATCTGGTACTGGTCGAAAAGGTCGGCCAGCCGGTCGGCGAGCTGCAGCAGCCGCTGTGCATCAAAGCCCCCACGCTCGCCCACTGCGTGTGGCTCGCTGCCCCCCGAGGGGGCGCTTTTTGTCTTGGGGCGGCCCGGCGACAAAAAACCCAAAAAGCCCGCGATCGGTGCAAAGCCCTCCTGCGCCGCGCACTGCGGCAGCAGGCGCATGAGCCGCCAGGTCAGCGCCGTCTTGTCCAGCGGCGACTGGCGCGGCACGGCCGCCGCGCCCAGCACCTGGCGGTAGCTGCGCCACAGAAAGCGCGCGGGCAGCTCGACGCGCGCCGCGGCGCACACGCCCTGGGACTGGGCCAGGCCCATCTTGAACCACTCGGCCATGCCGTTGCTTTGCACCAGCACCACCTCCTGCTCCAGCGGCGCCAGCGGGTGCGCGCGCAACCAGGAGAAAACGGTCTCGGCCAGGGATTCGGTGCGGTTGCCGTGCAGGGCGATCAGCCCGGGCTGCAATGTGGATGCCAACGTTCTTTCCTCCGAATGGGGCGGCGGCGGACACGGATTTTCCCTGCGTGTCGGCGGCGCCAAAGGCAGAGCTTAACGCGGGCGCACAGGGCTTTGTCCACAAAGAATGTTTCCTGCATTGCATATGCGTTTTTCCTCCTTGGCCGGCGTTCCCGGCGCGCATAGATTCAATGCCCTGCCGCCCCATCCCTCCCGGCGCGTTCGCGCCCCCTGACCTACCTGCCCTATGCCATCCACTTCCTTTTCATGGCTGCCTGCCACCACGCTGCGCGCCTGGCTCAACGACGGCGCGGAAATCGCCCTGCTGGACGTGCGCGAAGCCGGACAATTCGGCGAAGGCCATCCCTTCTTTGCGATTCCCGCGGCCTATAGCCAGCTGGAAAAAGAGGTCACGCGCCTGGTGCCGCGCCGCGCCACGCGCGTGGTGCTGCTCGACGCTGGCGACGGCGTGGCCGAACGTGCGGCGCAGCGTCTGGCGGCGCTGCACTACACGCAGCTGCATGTGCTGCAAGGCGGCGCGCCCGCCTGGGCGGCTGCGGGCTACGTGCTGTTCAAGGGGGTCAACCTGCCGTCCAAGACTTTTGGCGAACTGGTGGAGCATGCTTTCGACACGCCCCGCCTCTCGGCCCAGGAACTGCAGCGCCGTCAGCAGGCGGGCGAGCCGCTGGTACTGCTCGACGGCCGCACCCTGGCCGAGCACCGCAAGATGACCATTCCCGGCGCCACGCCGGTGGCCAACGGCGAACTGGCCCTGCGCTGGCATGCGCTGGCCCCCGACCCGCACACGCCCATCGTGGTCCATTGCGCCGGGCGCACGCGCAGCATCATTGGCGCGCAAATCCTGCGCAGCCTGGGCGTGCCCAATCCCGTGCTGGCCCTCGAAAACGGCACGCAGGGCTGGGCCCTCGCAGGCCTGCCGCTGGAGCACGGCAGCGCCCGCCGCGAGGCCAGCACCGCCCCCGCGCGTGCGCAGGACCAGGCCGCCGCCGCCCAGTTGGCCGCGGCGCTGGGCGTGCCGCAACTGACGCCCGCCCAGGCCCAGGCCTGGATAGCCGACAGCACGCGCACCACCTATGTGCTCGACGTGCGCAGCGCCGAGGAATTTGCCGCCGGCACGCTGGCCGGCGCCCGCCATGCGCCGGGCGGCCAGCTGCTGCAGGCCACCGACCAGACCATCGCCGTGCGCCACAGCCGGGTGCTGCTGCTGGACGACGAGGCCGTCCGCGCGCCCGTCGTGGCCAGTTGGCTGTGGCGGCTGGGCTACGAGACGGCCACGGTGGCAGGCGGCATCCATGCCCCGCTGCACGTTCCGGCCGAGCCCCCTGCCGCGCCCGGCGTGGCGCCGCTCTCGCCGCAAGCCTTGCCGGCCTGGATCGCGCGCCATGCGCCCGTGCTGATCGACCTGCAACCCTCGCCGGCCTACCGCCAAAGGCACGCCGCCGGCGCTCTCTGGTCCGTGCGCCCGCGCCTGGCAGCGCTGGTGCAGGCCGCGGCACGCAGCGACCAGGCCGTGCTGCTGCTCGCGCCCGACGCGGGCACCGCGGCCCTGGCGCTGAGCGAACTGCAGGCGCATGCCGGCCCGGTGCAATGGGCTCTCGCCGCCGATGGCGAGGCCGCGGGCCTGCCCCAGGAAAGCACGCCCGAAAGCCCCGACGACGGCGCGGCCATCGACTACCTGTTCTTCGTGCATGACCGGCACTACGGCAACCTCGACGCCGCCCGCCGCTACCTGGCCTGGGAGACCGGACTGATCGCCCAATGCCAGCCCGACGAGCTCGCGGCCTTCCGTCTGCCGGCCCCAACCGCCTTAACGCGCTGAGCGCATATCGTTCATCGAAAGTCTTTGTTGGCGCCAAACCGGGGCTGCCAGAAGATCAGTGCCTCACCGCTCTTTCTTCTCCACAGCTTCCGGTCCACACCATGCGCCACACCCCTGCTTTCTCCCGCCTTGCCGCCCGGTCCCTGACCGGCGCAGCCTCCCTCCTCCTCCTGCTCGCGGGCACGGCCCATGCCGACGCCACGCTCGACAAGATCAAGCAACGCGGCAAAGTCACCATCGGCGTGCTGATCAATGGCGGCCCGTTCGGCTCCATCGATACCGCCACCCAGCAACTGGTGGGCTGGAACCCCGAGCTGGCGCGCGCCGTGGCCAAGGGCCTGGGCGTGGAAGCCGATCTGGTGCAGGTGCAGACGGCCACGCGCGTGCAGTTCCTGCAGGCCGGCAAGGTCGATCTGCTGATCGCTTCCATGGAACTCAACCCGGACCGGGCCGAGATTCTGGGCCATGTGCCCACACCGTTCTACCGCGTGGGCGGCACCGCCGCCGTGCGCAAGGACAGCGGCATCACCCAATGGGCCGACCTGCGCGGCAAGCCCGTGTGCGTGTCCCAGGGCAGCAGCTTTGCCAAGCCGCTGAGCACCGAATACGGCGCACAGGTACAGGGCTACAAAAGCGCCTCCGATTCGCTGCTGGCCCTGCGCGGCGGCAACTGCGTTGCCGCCGTGCACGACAGCACGCTGATCTACCCCTTGCTGCGCAACAACGCCGAATGGACCGCTTACGCCGCGCCCATCAGCACCGAAATCCTGCCCGCGCCGTCGGTGGTCTGGACCCGCAAGGGCGAGGCTGAAACCATTGCCGCGGTCGACAAGGTGGTGCAGGACTGGCACCGCACAGGCTGGCTGATCGCGACCGAAAAACGTGTGGGCATCGTGCCGCCCAACCCCTTCCTGACCGAGCAGCAATCCCGGCTCCAGACCGCGGCCCGCTGATCCACACCATGAGCGACCACCTGCTGGTTCAGGGCGTGCAAGCGCTCAAGGCCCTGGGCCTGAATTACGCGTTCATGCTCGACGACATGGAGCGCCAGGCCTTCGTGCGCGGACTGGGCGTGACGGTGCAGCTGTGCCTGCTGACCATTCCCGGCAGCCTGGCCGCGGGCGTGCTGCTGGCCGCGCTGCTGACTTCGGGCCGCGCCTGGCTGGCCACACCGGCGCGCGCTTTCGTCGAAGTCACGCGCAACACGCCCACGCTGGTACAGCTGTACTGCGCCTTCCTGGTGCTCAACATGCTCATCACGCAGCAATTGCGCGACTGGGGCGCGGGCCACAACCCGCTCACGCCCTTCATCTGGGTGGTGATCGTCGTGTCGCTGCACAAGGGCGTCTTCCATGCCGAGGCCTTGCGCGCCGGCATCGAAAGCGTGCCCCCCACCACGCTCGAGGCGGCGCGCTCGCTGGGCTTCTCCCAGCGCCAGCTGCTGCTGCGCGTACAGCTGCCGCTGGCCGTGCGCGTGGCCCTGCCCTCGCTGGTCAACAACCTCGTGGACCTGGTGAAGATGACGGCCGTGGCCTCGGCCATTGCCGTCGGCGACGTGACCTACGAATCCATCATGATCTGGACGCAGCGCGACAACGTGCTGGAGTTGCTGCTGCTGATCCTGCTGTGGTTCGGCCTGCTGACCTGGCTGTTGAGCCTGGCGGGCCGTTGGCTGGAACAACGACTGAGGATGCCCGGCTATGGCCAATGAAATCACCCTCCCCCGCCCACCGGCCGCGCCGTTGTGGCTCCACGCCGTGGCGCGCAGCCCCTGGCTGCTGGCCGGCCTGGCCGCGTTCGCGCTATGCATCTTCTGGGACGCCACGGGCACCACGCCGGTGGCCGTGGCCACCCTCTGGAAATGGCTGCCGACGCTGCTGCGCGGCATGGGCGTGAACATCGGCATCAGCGTGCTGGCCATCGCCATAGGCACCGTGGCCGGACTGGTGGTGGGCGCGCTGTCGCTGTCGCCATCGCCGGCCGTGCGAATGGTCGTGCGCGGCTACGTGCAGGTCTTTCGCAACGCCCCGGTGCTGGTGCTGATCTATTTCACCACCTACGTCTTCCCGTTCGAGCTGCACATCGTGCAATGGACCGTCCCCTTTCCCGACTGGGTGAAGGTGGTGCTGGGCCTGGCCCTGCCCACCAGCGCCAACGTGGCCGAGATCTTTCGCGGCGCGATCCAGTCCATCCCCAGCGCCCAGTGGGAAGCCGCGCAGTCGCTGGCCTTCCGGCGCCGCGAGATCTTTCGCCTGATCGTGCTGCCCCAGTGTCTGCGCCGCATGCTGCCGCCCTGGATGAACCTCTACGCCAGCATCACCATGAGCACCTCGCTCGCCTCCCTGGTCGGCGTGCACGACGTGGTGGACATGGCCCAGATCGCGAGCAACACCGTTGCGCGCACCGACTTCACCATCCTCGTCTACGGCACGCTGCTGCTGCTGTTCTTCGCCTACTGCTATCCCATTGCCCGCGCCACACGCGCCCTGGAGCGACGCCATGAACGCCACTGAATCCTTTCTCTCCACCCTCCTGGCCACGCCGGCCGAGGCCGCCGCACCGCTGGTGCAGCTGAACAACGTGCACCTGGCGTTTGGCGACAACCAGGTGCTCCAAGGCATAGATGTCGAAGTGCGGCGCGGCCAGGCCGTGTCCATCATCGGCCCCTCGGGCTCGGGCAAATCCACCATCCTGCGCTGCATCACCGGCCTGCTGCGGCCGCAAAGCGGCGCGATCACGGTGGGCGAGACCCGCGTGGACGCACTGCGCACCGAGGCCGAGCTGATTGCGCTGCGCAAGCGCGTGGGCTTCGTGTTCCAGCAGTACAACCTGTTCCCCCATCTGACGGTGCTGCAGAACCTGGTGATCGCCCCCACCCGTGTGATCGGGCGCGACCACGCCACGGCCGAGCGCGATGCGCGCGCCCTGCTCGACAAGGTGCGCCTGGGCCACAAGGCCGACGCCTACCCCGGCGAGCTGTCGGGGGGACAGCAGCAGCGCGTGGCCATCGCCCGCGCGCTGGCCATGCGCCCCGAGCTGATCCTGTTCGACGAAGTCACTTCCGCGCTCGACCCGGAAACCGTGGGCGAAGTCCTCACCGTGATCCGCGATCTGGTCGACGACGGCATGACCTGCGTGCTGGTCACGCACGAAATGCGCTTTGCCGAAGAGATCAGCGACCAGGTCTATTTCACCGAAGCCGGCCGCATCGTCGAGCACGGCCCGGTCAGCCAGATCTTCGGCCAGCCGCGCAGCGAACGCACGCGCGCATTCCTGCAGCGCGCGCTGGGCAACGGCCCGCGCACCCCACGCCACCCGCTTTCCATCGACCGCTTATCCACCCCCACCTGACGAGGCCCCCATGACCACGACCGCCCCCCTTTCCCTGACTGCACAGCGGCGCGCAGCCATCGACTCCGCCCTGACCGACGTGCGCCAGCTGATCGCCCACGGCGCGCCGGACCGCGCCGCGCTCGCGGCCGTCACGCGCCGCCTGGAAGCACTGGCGGCGCAGCAGCATCTGTTCGCCCGCGCCGACTTCCCGCCCCCCGACGCCACGCAAGGCGTGGGCGCCTCCACGCGCTACCGCCTCAACGCCGCCGATGGCGACGAAGGCCTGGCGCTGTACCTGAACTCGATCAATCCCGGCAAGACCACGCAGCCGCACAACCACACCACCTGGGCCGTGATCGTGGCCGTCGAAGGCCAGGAAGTGAACCGCCTCTACGAGCGCACCGACGACCGCAGCAACCCGGCGCAGGCGCAGATCCACCTGGCCAGCGAGTTCACGGTGCAGCCCGGCGCGTCCATCGCCTTCCTGCCGGAGGACATCCACAGCATCCACGTGGTCGGGAACGTGCCCACGCTGCACTTTCACCTCTACGGCCTGCCACTGGAGCGCCTGAGCGGGCGCGTGGCCATCGACGCTGCCACGGGCGCCATCACCAACTACAACGCGGCCCACCTGCTGCCCAGCGAGGCCGTGGCATGAGCGCGGCCGCCCCGCTCGCCCCCGCCACCCGGCTGCTGCACGCCGGCGCGCCCACGCTGCGCGGCGGCTCGGGCCCGGTCAACGTGCCCGTGGTGCGCACCAGCACCGTGCGCTTCGAAAACAGCGCCGCCCTGGCCGATCACCAGCACCGCCGCGCGGCCGGCGAACGCGTGGCCGCCTACGGCCGCCACGGCCTGGACACCCACCGCGCCCTGGAAGACGCCGTGACCGCGCTGGAAGGCGGCCACCGGGCCTTCCTCACGCCTTCGGGCCTGTCGGCAATCACGCTGGTGCTGGTGGCCTTGCTCTCGCCGGGCGACCATGCGCTGATCGCCGACAGCGTCTACTCGCCCGTGCGGCGCGTGGATGCCACGCTGCTGCGGCGCCTGGGCATCACGCTGGAATACTTTGCGCCCTCGGCGCAGAACCTGGCCGCGAAGATCCGGCCCAACACCCGGCTGGTCTACCTGGAGTCGCCCAGCTCGCTGCTGTACGAAGTGCTGGACCTGCCCGCGCTCACGGCCGTGGCGCGCGCGCACGACATCCCCGTCGCCACCGACAACACCTGGAGCGGCGGCTGGTTCCACCAACCGCTGGCCCTGGGCGCCAACCTCTCCATCCAGGCCGCCACCAAATACATCGCCGGGCATTCGGACCTGATGCAGGGCGTCGTGGTCACCGATTCCCCGGCGCTGTCGCGGCGGATTGCCAGCGCCCATGAAGCCCTGGGCCTGACCGTGGGTGCCGACGACGCCTACCTGGCGCTGCGCGGTCTGCGCACCCTGCCCGTGCGGCTGGCGCAGCACCAGCGCCATGCCACCCAGGTGGCGCTATGGCTGCAGGCCCAGCCCCAGGTCGCCCGGGTGTTCTACCCCGCGCTGCCGACGGATCCCGGCCATGCGCTGTGGCAACGCGACTTCAGCGGCGCGAACGGGTTGGTGTCGTTTGCCTTCGCCGATGGCGTGGATGCACGCGGCGCCGAAGCCTTCGTCGACGCGCTGCACTTCTTCGGCATCGGCGCCTCCTGGGGCGGCTATGAAAGCCTGGCGCTGGTGGCCGCACCCGAGCGCCTGCGCGAGCACAGCGCCTGGACCGGCACCCAGCCCGTGGTGCGCCTGCACATCGGCCTGGAAGACCCGCAGGACCTGATCGCCGATCTGGCCCAGGGCTTGCACCGCGTGTCGCGCGAAAAAGCGCCGCCAGCCGTCGCGGAGCCCGCATGAGCCCAACCGCAGATGTGGATGATTCGGCCCGTCAGGCCTTGCGCCTGCTGGGGCCGGCGCCCGACAACTGGGTGCCGGACAGGCCCGGCCTGGACTACAACGCCGTCGTCGTCGGCGCAGGCCAGGGCGGCTGCGCCTTTGCCTTCGCGCTGCGGCGTGCGGGCATAGGCCGTGTGCTACACATCGACGCAGCGCCCGAGGCCGCCCAGGCCGGCATCTGGCGCACGCGCGCCCGCATGCACAGCTTGCGCACCGCCAAGAACCTCGTCGGGCCGGAGCTCGACGTCGGCGCACTGGGTTTCCAGGCCTGGTACGAGGCCCGCCACGGCCGTGACGCCTATGCGGCCTTGCCACGCATTCCGCGCACCGACTGGGCAGACTACCTGCACTGGTTCCAGCAGTTTCTGCAGCTGCCCGTGCAGTACGGCACGCAATTGCGGGACATCGCACCGCTGCCCGACCAGGCCGCCACCGGCCTGCGGCTGCAACTGCGGGTCAATGGACAGTCCCGGGAAATCACCACGCGCAAGCTGATCCTGGCCACCGGCAATGCAGGCAGCGGCGGCCCCAGCATTCCGCACGCCCTGCAGGCGATTCGCGGCGCGGGGCTGGCGGCGCATACGGCGGATGACATCGACTTCGCCGCGCTGGCCGGCAAGCAGGTGGCGGTGGTGGGCGCCGCAGCGTCGGCCTTCGATGCCGCCGCCGTGGCCCTGGAAGCCGGCGCCGCCGCGGTGCACCTGTTTGCCCGCCGCGATCACATCGCCGCGCGGGCCGTCGCCAAGCCCCGGGCCTACGCCGGCTTCTACGACCATTTCCACGCCCTGCCCGACGCGCTGCGTTGGCGCCATGCCCTGCGCCTGCGCCGCGCCGGCACCACCCCGCCCGCCGATTCGCTCCAGCGCGCCCTGGCCCACCCCCAGTTCCACCTGCACCTGGGCGCACCCTGGGACAGCGCCCAGGTGGAGCGCAACCAGGTGGTGGCAAGGGTCGGCGATCAGGCCCATGCCTTCGATTTCGTGATCGCCGGCACGGGCTACAGCAACGACCCGTCCCAGCGCGCCGAACTGGCCCGCATCGCGCCACTGATTGCGCGCTGGAGCGACCGTTTCACGCCGCAGCGGGAGGAAGAAGATGCCGTGCTGGGCCTGCAGCCCTACCTGTCCGCGTCGCTCGCCTTCACGCAAAAGACACCCGGCTCGGCCCCCTGGCTGGGCGCCATCCACGTCTTCAATCCCAGCGGCGCCATCAATGCCGGCGGCCCGCTGGGCGACGTGCCCAGCATGAAGCGCGATATTCCGGCCGCGGTCCGGGGCATCTCCAGCGACCTGTTTCTCGCCGATCTGGCGCTGCATGAAGACCGGGCCCATGTCGCGGTGGCGCCCGATTTCGGCCCCGACCTCTACGCCCATGCCCTGTGGCCCATGCCACCCGGCCGCGACTAGGGCAGGTTCTTGAACTGCTGGTGCAACTGCACCAGCAACGCGGAACGCGGCAGCAGGTCCAGCCGCTTCTCCAGCGCCAGCAGCCAGCCCGAGCCATGCAGCTTCTGCAGCACCCGGTCCACGCTGGCCGCCGTGTCCTTGTCGCCCTTGCGCACCCAGGCCACCTGGGGCGCGGGGTCGACCTCTTCCGACAACACGGCGTAGTTGTTCCATTCCTTGTCGCGTGCGACCAGCTGGTTCAGCGTCAGGCTTTCGTGCACGGCGGCCACGCAGGAGGTGCCATTGCGCAGCGCCAGCAGCGACTCGGCCATCGATTTGAAGCCCTTGAGCTCGGCGCCATAGCCCGTCAACGGCTTGGCATAGCTGCTGCCTTGCGACAGGCAGACCGGCTTGCCGCGCAAGTCCTCCCAACGCTGTATGCCTTCGCGCTTGGCGAAGATCGCCGTTCCGCCATTACGGAAGTACGGCGTCGGCGCATAGTCCATCAACTCGGCGCGCTCGGGCGTCAGCAGCATGCTGGCCACCAGCAGATCGACCTTGCCCTGCTGCAGAAACTGCAGGCGGTTCGCCGGCTGCACCTGCACCAGCTCGACGCGTACGCCCAGCTCGCTGGCGATCTTGCTGGCCAGCTCCGGATTGAAGCCGACCAGTTTCCCGCTGGCCGGATCAATCGAGCCGAAGCCGCTGTTGCCGTTCGCGATGATGCCTATGCTGATGCGGCCGCGATCACGGATGCGATCGAGCGTGGCGTCCGCATGGGCTTGCGGCGCGCATGCAATGCATGCCGCCACGGCCAGCGTCAGACGGCCCAGGGCGCGTCGCGGGGAAGGGAAAGTCCAGGCAGGAGAATGTTTCATTGGGGCAGGGCAGAAAAGCAGGTATGAAGTCAAAGATCATTGGCCAGTTGGAACAGGCAGTCGCCGCATTCGGTCAGCGCGGGCACACGCTGGCAGACGACCAGGCCATCGGCGGAGAAACGCACCAGCACAGGCTCGCGCTCCGGATGCGCAGGGCTGTGCAACAGCGCCGCGGGCTGACCGGCCGTGACCCGGTCGCCTAGGCGGACCAAGGGCTCGAACACCCCGTCGTCGCGGGCGTAGACGTAGTGCCTGGACCGGTCGACGCTCAGCAGGCGCGAGCGATGGGGTGGCGCCGCGGGCAGCAGCGGTCCGTGCAGCACGCCCAGATGCCCCAGCACATGCAGCAAGCCCTGCCAGGCCGTGGCCAGCACCGCCGGAGTGACTTCACCGCCGCCGCCCAGCTCGGCCAGCAGCGCCATGGTCTGATGGCGCCGCGCGGCTGCCAGCAGCCCCACCGGATTGGGGTGGTCGTTGACGAAAGCCAGCGGCAAGCCAAAGGCATGCATGGCCGCCATCAGGCGCTCCTGCTTTTGCGCATCGGGGTCGCGCTGCGCGAACAGCGTGGCGCCGTGGTAGCGCAGCGAACTGCCGCCCGAATGCAGATCGATCACGACGTCCACGCGGGGCAGCAGGCTGCGCTCGATGTAGTCGGCAATTACCTGTGTCGGGGTGCCCCGCGGATCGCCCGGAAAACTGCGGTTGAGGTTGCCGTCGTCCAGCGGCGAAGTCCGCAGGCCGGCCCGCGCCGCCGGGTAGTTGGCCATGGGCAGCAGGATCAGGCGCCCTCGCACCCACTGCGGGCCGATCTCGCGGATCAGGCGGGCCACGAGGACCTGGCCTTCGTATTCATCGCCATGGTTGCCCGCCATCACCAGCACCGACGGCCCCTCCCCGGCCGCGATCGATGCGATGGGAATGGGCTGCCAGCCGTAGGCCGAGCGGTGCACGGAGTGCGGCAGGCGCAGATAGCCGACCTGCTTGCCCGGCCCCTGCAAATCCACTTCGCTCTGGATGGGTGACGCCGGTTTGTCTGGAGCTTCCAATGCCATCGCTCAGCCCCTGACCAACTGGATGCCCGTCGCACCCTCGCGCTCGAGTTGCGCCACCAGGCCCAGTTCCCAATCCAGGTACTGCTGAAAACCGGCGTCCCGCAGCGCGATGTCCTGGTGGGCGTAGGGGCTGTACCAATGGTCGTCATCGCCCGTCAGCACCTGGGTCGCGCCCTGCGCCAGGGGCAGACCGGCCTGCGCCCAGGCTGCGGTGCCGCCGGCGATGGCCTGCACGGCACGGCCCGTGCGCGCCGCCAGTTCGGCCGCCACGTGGCGTGCCAGCACACCGTCGGGCGAGGTCAGCAAAGTGATATGGCCCGGCGGCAGGGGCTGCACGAACGCGTGCAGACGGTCCGGCACGGAAAACCGCGCGCCGGCGATGTGCTGCTTTTCAAACGCCGCGCGGCGGTCCACATCGAAGACGCTGGCCTGGCCCGCCTGCAGCAGGCCATGGGCCTGCCGCGGCGACACCAGCGGCGCCGGCGCATGCGAAGCCAGCAGCCGCAGCGGTTCGCTGCCGATGTCCAGCGCGGCCAAGGCCGGCGGCGTGAAGACAAAGACTTCGTAGCCGCCCAGCTGCGCCAGCCAGGCCGCCGTGGTCAGGGCGCGCACGCCATCCCAGTCGGCCAGCACGATGCGCGCACCGCGCGCGGCCGCGTATTCGTCCGTGGCCTGCACCAGTTGCCCCCCGGGCGCCAAGCGCCAGCCCGGCAAATGGCCGGCCTCGTATTCCTCGCGCGTGCGCACATCGAAGCGGTACAGCGAGCGCTGCTGCGCCTCGCTCTCCAGCCGCTCCAGCCCGGCGCCATCGATACGCAGCACGCCGGCGCGCTGCGCCACGGCGGCGGCGCGTTCACGCGCGACGGCCAGCGTGGCGGGCGCAGGCTCGGGCAGGACCGCGCCCCGCCCATGGGCCAGCGTGCGGCCCGTCAACAGCCAGTCCATGGTGCCGTTGCGCAGCGACACCACCCGGTTGGGAATGCCCGCGTCGATCAACGTCTGCGCGCCGACGATGCTGCGCGTGCGACCGGCGCAGTTCACCACCACCAGCGTCTGCGGATCGGGCGCGATTTCGCCGATGCGGTAGACCAGCTCGGCCCCCGGCAGACTGTGCGCAAACGGCAGGCTGAAAGCGGCGAACTCCTCGGGCGTGCGGCTGTCGACCACCACGATGTTGTCGCCGCGCTCTATGCCGGCATGCAAGTCGTCGGACGTGATCCAGGGCGTGTGCTTCTCGTGCTCTATGACTTCGCCAAACGCCTTGCTCGGCACGTTGGTGCCGCTGAAGATTTCATAGCCCGCCGCGGCCCAGCCATCCGTGCCGCCGGCCAGCACCGACAGCTCGCGCCAGCCCAGGCGCGCCAGCTTGTCCGCCGCCGTGTGCGACAGCGTCTCGTCGCCATCGACCAGCACAATGCGCGTGCCGCGCCGCGGCACCAGGCGGTCGATCAGCAGCTCCAGCCGCCACAGCGGCGCCGAGGCCGCGAACAGGAGGTGGCGGTGCGCGAACACGCCGGTTTCGCGCACGTCGAGCACGGCGATTTCCTGCCCGTCCGCCAGCGCTGCCTTCAAGGCCTGCGGCGTGATGCGTGGATGGCGCAGGGCCGTGTCGTCCCCCGTGGAATCGAGTGGGAAAAGGGTCTGGATGAGGGTCTGGGTCATGGGATGGTTCTCCGAGAAACAGCGGTCACGGTACGCACCTGGCCTGGCCTGTTCAACGAAGAAATCCGCCTATGCATATGCGGCCAGCGCACTAGCCGCCCGTCCCCGGCGACATGCGAAAAACGCGCATCGTTAGCCGAAAAGCTTCGTTCACGCATCCCGGTCCGGCCCCTAGATTGGGCACATCTTTTCTCTCTGATCCGGAGCCGCCCATGCCCACCAAACGTTTCTTTCTGCGCTCCCTGGCGTCGGCCCTCGCACTGACCCTAGGCGGCGCCGCGCTGCATTTTTCCGTGCTGCATGCGGCCACCACGACCGCCCCCAGCTTCCCCAACAAGCCCGTGCGCATCATCGTGCCGGTGGCGGCGGGCGGCAGCGCCGACAAGCTCACCCGCACCTTGGCCGAACGGCTGTCCGTGCTCTGGGGGCAAAGCGTGGTGGTCGAGAACATTGCCGGTGCCAGCGGCACCATAGGCGCCGCCAAAGTCGCGAAGGCGGCCCCCGATGGCTATACCCTGCTCCAGCAGGGCGAAGGGCTCACGCTCAACGGCATCCTGTTTCGCGCCCTGCCCTACGACACGAACAAAAGCTTCACGCCCATCGTCAAAGCCGTGGTCAGCCCGCAAGTCCTGGTCGTCAACCCCGGCACGGGCCTGAACACCCTGGCCGACTACCTGGCACGCGCCAAGGCCCAACCCGAAAGCATCAGCCTGGCCCTGCCGGGCAATGGGGGCATCGCCCATGTGGCCCACGAAATCCTGGCCCAGGAAACGGGCGCCAAGGTGAACTACATCCCTTACCCCGGCGGTGGTCCGGCCGCCGTGGATGTGATCGCCGGCCATGCCAACGCCACGCTGATCACCCTCGCGGCCGTGACCGAATACGTGCGGGCGGGGCGGCTGCGCGCGCTGGCCGTCACCACGGCTTACCGCTCTCCCGCGCTGCCCCAGGTGCCTACCGTCGCGGAAGCAGCCCAGCTTCCCGGCTTTTCGGTCGAAAGCTGGCAGGGCTACTTCGCGCCGGTGGGAACCCCGCAGGCCGTGGTGCAGAAAATCAACCGCGACATCAATCTGGTGCTGCAGTCGCCGGAAATCCGCGCCCAGCTCGAAGCCCAGGGCTTCAAGGTGGCGGGCGGCACGTCCGCGGATCTGGCGAAAAGCCTGCAGGCCGAGCAGCCGCTCTACGCACACGCCATCAAGACCGCGGGACTGGCGCTGCGTTAAGAACCGGCCAACACCCCCTGAGCGGCTGCGCCGCTTCCCCCTCTCAACCTTCGGTGGAGGGGGACGGCACCCTCGGTGCGGGGCGGCCCTTCCTCGGTGCCCCTCGCTTTGGGACATGCCAGTTTCAGGGGTGTTAATTAATATCGATCTTCGCGCCCTGCTGGATCAGCCGGTGCAGCTTCGCCGATTCCTGGGCCAGGAACTGGCCGAACGCTTCCGGCGTGGAGGTGGTCACCTGCAAGCCGGTCTTGGCGATCTGGGCTTTCAACTCGGCGTCCTTCAAGACCTGGCGCATGTCGGCATTGATCCTGGCCACCACCGCATCGGGGGTGCCGGCCGGCGCCAGCAGGCCGAACCAGCTGCCCGAAACCAGGTCCATGCCCAGCTCCCGGAACGTGGGGATCTCGGGCGCGGCAGGGTGGCGCTGGGGCGCGGCAATCGCCACCGCGGCCACGGCGCCGTGCTGCACCTGCGCATAGGACGACATGCCGTCGAACATGCCATCCACCACGCCCGCCGTGAGATCGAGCATGGACGGTCCCTGGCCCTTGTAGGGCACATGGGTGTAGGGAATGCCGGCCTGCTGGGCAAACAGTTCGGCGCCGATGTGCGGGCTGGAGCCCGGGCCCGAAGACGCCAGCGTCAGGCCGCCCTGCTTGGTCTTGGCCAGGGCCAGCAGCTCGGCCAGCGACTTGCCTTTGAGGCGGTTGGTCACCAGCAGGATGTTGTGGCTGGAGCCCAGCAAGGCCACGGGGCGAAACGCTGTCGCTGAATACGGCAGGTTCTTGCGCAGCTCGGGGTTGGAGGTGAAGGCGTAGCTGGTGAACAGCAGCGTGTAGCCGTCGGCCGGTGCCCGGCTGACGTATTGCGTGCCGATGATGGTGCCCGCGCCCGCGCGGTTGTCCACCACCACGGGCTGACCCCACAGCGCGCCCAGCTTGAGCCCCACGCTGCGCGCGAAGATATCCGTCACGCCACCCGCCGAGTAGGGCACGACGATGGTCACCGGGCGCTTGGGGAAGGCTTCCTGGGCCTGCAAGGGCAGCGCGGCGGCCACGGCAGCGGCCAGCCCCAGGGCTTTGAAAAAGTGCATGCTGTCTCCTGTCTTGGTTTTTCTGGCCGGGTCTAGCGCCCGTTCGCTCTAGGCGGCGATGCGGTGCGTGGCGGCGTTGAAGTGCACCACGGGGCTGGACGGGCTGTTGTGCGAGCGGCGCACCTTGCCCACCACCAGGTGGTGGGTGCCCAGGGTCTGGGTCCAGACCACATCGCACTCCATGCTGGCCAGCGCATCGGACAGCACCGGCGACTGGCGGTCCTCGTGGCGCCAGCGCTCGTCCGAGAAACGGGCCAGCCCCTGGGGCGCCTGCAGGAACTGCGACATCACGGCGTCGTGGCCTTCGCCCAGCACGTTGGCCACGAACCGGCCGCTCTCGAGCAGCGGGGCCGTGAACGACGACTGGCGGTGGGCGAAGAAACCGATCATCGGCGGCTCGGCGGACACGGCGGTGAGGCTGGAGACGATCATTCCGGCCACACCTTCGCCCTGGCCCGTGCTGACGGCGCAAATGCCGGCCGGCAGCGCGCGCAGCGCGGTCTTGAACGCATCCACCGAGACCACTTCTTCCGGGTCGCCGTGGCTGATGTGGGCGCGCACATGGCCTTGTTCGTCGACCCAGCCGTGGCGCTGGGCGTAGTCCAGCATCTGGGCAAAGCCCGTCTCCCAGGCTTCCTCGCCCGCATGGGCACAGACAAAACGCAGCACCGAAGGCGCGAGCCGGATATGGGTGTCGCTCTCACGCCGGCCGATGCGGCGGATCGCCTGCTCCACCGCCTCCGGCGGCTGCGGGTCGATCAGCACATCCAGCCGCTTGAAGTCCATGGGCTCGCGCAGGGACAGGGTCCCGGAATTGGACAAATGAAAGCGCATGCTCTTCTCCTTAGGCGGCAGTCGCCACGTTGAGCTCACCCACCTCTTTGCGGATCGCGGGAATGATGCGTTCGCCCCAGAGTTCGATCTGGCGCAGCATGGTCTTCTGGTCGAAGTCACCCAGCTGGGTCTGCAGCGCGATGTGCTTGGGACGCAGGATGCTGATTTCCTCGAGCATCTTGTCGATCACCTGATTGACCGAGCCCACGGGCAGGTTGGCGCGCATCTGGTCGAAGCTCAGGTCGGTGGGCGAAGGCTCTTCCTGGACCATGTAGCCGTCGCTGCTGTGGGCGCGGCGGTACTTCAGGCTCTCGGAAATGCGGCGCTGGAAGCGTGCGTTGTCCAGGTAGGCATCGACTTCGGCGCGGTTGTCGGAGGCATAGGCGCAGCGCAGGAAACCGAACTTGACGTCGCGGTCCAGGTCCTTGCCGTTGTCCTCGGCCACCTTGTCCAGGCGTTCGCGCAGGCTGGTGATGGCCTCGTTGCCGTTGAGCAGCGCGGTGACGAAGAGGTTGTGGTTTTCGCGCACGCCGCGGCCCAGCACCACCGGGTTGCCCGACGTGATCCACAGCGGCGGCATGGGGTCTTGCACGCAGCGCACGGCGATCGAGCTGGGCGGCACGTCAAGGTGCTTGCCGTGGTATTCGAAGATGCGCTCGCCCAGGCCCTTGGGAATGATGTCGAGGAATTCCTGGAAGATCTCGCCCGATTCGGCGATCTTCACGCCAAAGCGTTCGAACTCGAACTCCTGGTAGCCCGAGCCCACGCCCAGATCCAGGCGGCCGTTGGACACCGTGTCGACAAAGCCGACTTCGGCCAGAAAGCGTGCCGGGTGGTACAGCGGCAGAATGCACACCGCCGTGCCCAGGCGGATGCGACTGGTCTTGGCCGCGGCATGGGCAATCATCATCAAGGGCGATGGCGACAGCGAGTAGTTGTTGAAGTGGTGCTCGGCGAACCACGAGGTGTTGAAGCCCGCCTGCTCAGCGGCCACCGTCTGCGCTATCGAATTCTGTATGACTTGCTGCGAGCTCTGGTGGTAACCACGTTGCTGCGCGAGGATAAATACGCCGAATTCCATGGGGGGCTCCTTGTTTGGATGCGTTGAATCTGATGTAAATGATTCTAGGAAGGCACCGCCCGGGCCGGAATGCGTGAAAATCGAGGTTCTGTCCTGCGGATATTGGAGAAGTCATGGATCGGCTGCGTGCTATGGAGTTTTTTCTTTCGGTCTCACAAACCAAGAATTTTTCAGAAACGGCACGCCTGTTCGGTGTTTCCGCCACGGCTGTTTCACGCCTGATCACCGATTTCGAGGATGCGCTCAAAGTCAAGCTGCTGCTGCGTTCCACGCGCCAGATCGTGCTCACCGAGTCGGGTGACGAATATGCGCGCCAGCTCGAAGGCATTCTCTGGAACATCAACGCCGCCCACGCCAATATCACCGCGATCCGCCAGGCCCCCAAAGGCCATTTGCGCGTGCACGCGCGCATGATGTTCGGCCTGGGAGTGCTGCCGCCGCTGGTGGCGCGCTTTCGCCGCCTCTACCGCGACATCCACATCGAGCTGATCCTGTCGGAAACGCCGTCCGACCTGCGGCGCGACCAGATCGACATCGACTTTCGCATTTCACCGCCGGTGGAAGCCGGCGTGAAGCGGCGCATCCTGTTTCGCAGTGAGCGCTTCCTTGTCGCTTCGCCCGCCTACCTCGAGGGGCGTCAGCCGCCGCTGCAACCCACGGACCTCGCCGAGCACGACTGCCTGGCCTATCTGCTGCCGGGCGGCGAGCATCTGTGGCATTTCGGCCGGGGCACGCACATGGAGGATTTCGCTTTTCAGCCCCGCCATGCGAGCAACAACGGCATGGCCTTGCTGGAGATGGCGCGCCTGGGCGAAGGCATTGCGCTGCTGGACGACTACACCGTGCACGCCGACCTGGAGCGCGGCAGCCTGGTGCGCCTGATGGCCGACCACCGCGTGACCAACACCACCTATGAAGAAGGCATGTACGCCACCATCCTGGACACGCCCATGGTGCCGACCAAGCTGCGGCTGTTCCTGGACTTCGTGGTCGAACATGTGTCGGGCGAAAGCAACCGCTTCAACCCCCTGCCCGTGGAGGCGGCGCTCGCCAGCGATCAGACCGGGGCCTGAATCCGGCACTGCGGCCGGGGCGCACCGCGCCGCCCCAGCCCGCGCACGCGCAGCACCCGCCCATCGAGCGGGCCGCTGGCGCTGAGCCGGCCGCTGTCGGAGATCGAGGTCACGAACAGATCGGCCAGGTCCGGGCCGCCAAAGCACAGTGAACTGGGGTGGGTCAGCGGCAGGCGCAGGCGCTGACTCGGCTGGCCCAGTGCATCGAAGCGCACGATCTCGCCGATGTGCACCAGCGCGCTCCACAACCCACCTTCAGCGTCGAAGCAGCAGCCGTCGGGGCCCGAGCCCAGGCCCTCGGTATCGGCGAACAGCGCCCGCTGCCACGGCCCCTCCCCGGGCCGCGGATAGACATAAATGCGCCGGGCCGCGCTGTCGCAGACAAACAGGCGGCCGTCCACCGGGTGTTGCACCGGCCCGTTGACCACGCCATAGCCCTGGTCTACGCGCAGCATCTGCCCGGCCGTGTCGATGCGGTACAGGCCGCCCAGCGGCGCTTCCTGCGGCGCGCGGAACGTGTGCATGGTGCCCACGCAGAAACTGCCGTCGGCCAGGGCCGCGCCGTCGTTGAGCCGCAGATTCGGGTGCTGATCTTCCAGGCGCCCCAGGGTCTGCATGCGCCCGCTCACGGGGTCGAGCAGCACCACGCTTTCACGCAAGGCCAGCACCAGGCGGCCGTCGCTATTGAGCGCAAACGATCCCAGCGGCGCCGGCACTTCGAAGCGCTGGCGTTCCTCGCCCTGCGCATCCAGCGCCAGCAGCAGCCCTTCGCGGCCGTCGATCAGCCACAGCCACTGGCGCTGCGCATCCCAGACCGGGCATTCGCCCAGGCGCGTGTGCAGCGTGCCAAACGGCAGGATTTCGGGGGAGGCAGGCAAGGCAGGCATGGCGACGGGACCGTGGAGCGGCAGGAGTGGAAAAAAGCTCGGCGCAGGCAAGCCGCGAGCGCCTGGCGTCCATCTTAAAAGCGGCGACCGGCCTGCGACTCCGTACGTTTTCGCAGAACACATCCAACGATTTGGCAGGACTCATTTGGGATATTCCTCCCTAGAATTTCCCTGCACCCCCTTGTAGAGGGATCGGGTTTCGCCCGAAAACCAGGAGACAAATTTGATCGCCACAGATTCTCTGCACCACGCTGCAGATATTGCATATTCACGCCCGCCAACCGCCGGCCTGGCCATTATTTCCATCGGGGTGTCCCATGACTGAAAAAAGCGTTCTCCTTGAAATCCAGGACCATGTGGCCCTGGTCACGCTCAACCGCCCTCCGGTCAATGCACTCAACCGTGCAATGCGCCGGGAAATCGTGGCGATCTTTGACGAGATTTCCGCACGTGACGATATTCGCTGCGCCGTATTGACGGGCCAGGGCAGCATTTTCTGCGCTGGCGCCGATTTAAAAGACCGCCCCGACGCCGATATTCACGGCGACTTTCTGGAGCACAACCGGATTACGCGCGAAACCGGCAACGCCATCCGCGAATGCGCCAAGCCGGTGATCGCCGCGATCAACGGCGCGGCCCTGGGCGCGGGCTTTGGCCTGGCGGCGGCCTGCGACATCCTGTACGCATCGGAAAACGCCACCGTCGGCATGCCCGAAATCAATGTGGGCCTGGCCGGCGGTGCCTCCATGCTCAAGACCGTCTTCGGCCGCTCCACGCTGCGCCGCATGTTCTTCACCGGCCAGCGCCTGACGGCGCACGAGCTGCTGCAGCGCAATGTGATCGAGCAGGTGCTGCCCGAGCAGGAGCTGCTGCCGGTGACCATGGCCCTGGCCCGTGAAATCGCCTCCAAGGCTCCCATGGCCATCGCCTTCGCCAAGCGGGCGGCCAACATGGTCGATGTCATGCCCCAGCGCGACGCCTACCGCTTCGAGCAGGAGTTCACCATGGCGCTGTCCAGGACCGAGGATGCGCGCGAAGCCCGCATGGCCTTCCTCGAAAAACGCGCTCCGCAATTCAAGGGACGCTGAACCATGACTGCACACCAGACTCCCGCCCCTGGGGCCGGGATGGACCACTTTTTCCTGGCGCGCGGCATCGCGGTGATCGGCGCTTCGGCCGAGCCCACCAAGATCGGCGGCCGCCCCGTGCACCTGCTGCAGCGCCACGGCTATGCAGGCCAGATCTATCCCATCAACCCCAAGGGCGGTGAGATCCAGGGCCTGCCGGCCTACGCCCGCCTGGCCGATACACCCGAAGCGCCCGAGCTGGCCCTGATCGCCGTGCCCGCGGCCCAGGCCTTGCAGGCCGTGCAGGACTGCGCCGCGCGCGGCGTGCGCGCCGTGGTCGTGCTGTCCTCGGGCTTTGCCGAAGCCGGGGAAGAAGGCGCGGCCTGGCAGGCCGAAATGCGCGACGTGGCCCTGCGCCACGGCATGCGCCTGCTGGGCCCCAACTGCCTGGGCACGGTGAGCGTGGCCGAGCGTGCCATCGCCTCGTTCTCGGTCGCGCTGGAAGACTACTACCCCCAGCCCGGCGCCATCGGCATCGTCTCCCAGTCGGGCAACATCGGCAGCTACACCTTGCAGCTGCTGGTGCAGCGCGGCGTCGGCATCAGCCGCATGGTGACCACCGGCAACGAAGCCGAAGTGGACCTGGCCGACGGCATCGCCGCGCTGGCGCGCGACCCGGCGACGCGCGTCATCCTGTGCTGCATGGAAACCTGCCGCGATGGCGAGCGCCTGACCCAGGCCCTGGCCATCGCCCGCGAACACCAGACGCCGGTGCTGGTGCTGAAGATCGGCGCCACCGAACAAGGCCAGGCCGCGGCCGCGTCCCACACCGGCGCGCTCGCCGCCTCGGATGCGGTCGTCGACGCCGTGCTGCGCCGCCATGGCGCGCTACGCGTGCGCTCCCACGAAGACCTGGTGGAAATCGGCCAGGCCGTGGCCCAGCTGCTGCCCCATAGCCTGCCGCGCAAGCCCGCGGTGACGCTGGTCGCGGCCTCGGGCGGTTTCGGCATCATGATGGCCGACGCCATGAGCCAGGCCGGGCTGGAGCTGCCGCCGCTGGCCGCCGCCACGCGCGAGCGCATCCACAAGGTGCTGCCCGGCGCAAGCACCAACAACCCCGTCGACGCTTCGGCGCAGATTTCCAGCCGCCCCGACATCCTGTTCGAAGTGCTGTCCGCGCTGCAGGAAGACCCGGGCGAAGCCACCACCGTGCTGTTCCTGTCGCTGGGCCTGTACAGCACGCGGCTGCGCGGCATCTACCTCGAAGCCCTGGCCCAGCTGCGCGCCGCCTATCCGCAGCGCCCGCTGGTCATCATCAGCCGCGGCCCGGCCGACGCCGTGGTGCAGATCCAGGCCCTGGGCATTCCGGTGTTCTCCAGCATCGACGCCGCCGCGCGCGGCCTCGAAGCCCTGGGCCGCCTGGCCAGCCTGCTCGATGCCGAACAGGCGCCCGTGGCCTCCACCAGCAGCACGGCCGCGCGCCTGCCCGAAGACACCTTCCGCACCGAATACGCGGCCAAGCAGGCGCTGATCGCCGCGGGCTTCGAAGTGCCGCGCGAGCTGGCGGTGCAGGACGCCGACGCTGCCGTGCAGGCCGCCGAGTCTCTGGGCTACCCCGTGGTGCTGAAGATCCTGTCCGAAGACATTCCGCACAAGACCGAAGCCGGCGGCGTGGCCCTGAACCTGGGCGATGCCCAGGCCGTGCGCGCGGCCTGCGCGCGCATCCTGGCCAGCGTGGCCCGCCATGCGCCCGAGGCCCGCCTCGAAGGCCTGCTGGTCGCGCCCATGCTGCGCGGCGGCACCGAACTGATCGCCGGCATTTCGCGCGACCCGGTGTTCGGCCCGGTGGTGATGGTCGGCATGGGCGGCATCTACGCCGAAGTCCTGCGCGACGTCGCCGTGCAGCCCGCGCCGGTGAGCGAAACCCAGGCCCTGGCCATGATCCGCTCGCTGCGCCTGTTCCCGCTGCTCGACGGCGCGCGTGGCCAGGCCCCGGCCGACGTGGCTGCGGCCGCACGCGCCGTGGCGCGGCTGTCCGAGTTCGCCTGCCGCCACCGCGACCAGGTCGCCGAAATCGACCTCAACCCCATTCTGGTGCGTCCCCAAGGCGAAGGCATTGCCATCCTCGACGCGCTGATGGTTCCCGTGCGGCCGGCCCGCACCCCTGACCACGAGAGTTCCCATGCTGCATGACCCCGACCTGGCCTCCACGCCCCTGAGCGCCGACGCCGCGGCCCGCTACCGCCGCCACGCCCGTGACTGGCTCGCCAGCCACCTGCCCACGCACATGCGGGCCGACAGCCTCGACTACCGCAGCCCGACCCTGGAGGAAAGCCGCGAGTGGGAAGCCGCCATGCACCAGGCCGGCCTGGCCGGCATGACCTGGCCCACGGTCTATGGCGGCCACGGCCTGGGCCTGCGCGAGCACCTGGCGGTGAACCAGGAAGTCGGCGCCCTCCTGATGCCCGACAGCGTGAGCTCCATCGGCAAGGAACTCGCCGGCCCCATCATCATGGGCGTGGGCACGGAAGCGCAAAAGCAAAGCTTCCTGCCCAACATCCTGGCCATGCGCGAGTTCTGGTGCCAGGGCTTTTCCGAGCCCGACGCGGGCTCCGATCTCGCCCGGCTGCGCACCAAGGCGGTACGCGAAGGCGAGCAGTGGCGCATCAACGGCCAGAAGATCTGGACCAGCGGCGCGGCCAAGGCCCACTACTGCCTGCTGCTGGCCCGCACCGGCACCGTGGCCGACCGCCACCGCGGCCTGCTGATGTTCGCCGTGCCCATGGACACGCCGGGCATCCGCGTGGTGCCCATCAAGTCCATAGACAACAAGGACTCGTTCGCCGAAGTCTTTTTTGACGACGTGGTCGTGCCCGACAGCGCCCGCCTGGGCGCGCCCGACGAGGGCTGGGCCGCCGCCTTGAAAGTGCTGACCATAGAGCGCGCCACCAACCGCATGTACCGCCCCTGGCGCTTCGAAAGCGAGATGGGATTTCTGGTGCGCGCCCTGCGCTCCGACCCGCTGCTGTCGCGCCAGCTCGAAGACGCCGGCGTGCAGCGCCAGCTGGGCGATGTGCTCGGCGAAATCGACGCCCACAAAGGCCTGGTCCACCGCTCGGTCGACCAGATCATGGCCGGCGAAAGCGTGGGCGCCCGCGGCTCGCTGACCAAGCTGTTCTGGTCGGAATGCCACCAGGCATTCGCCGGCTTCGCGCTGTCCCAGGTCAGCCAGATCGGCCCGCAATCCAGCCCGCTGGCCCAGCGCGCCCGCAAGTTCTTCACCCAGGCCTACCTGTTCTCACGTGCCGAAACGATTTACGCCGGGACTTCCGAAGTCCAGCTCGATCTCATCGCGCAACGCATTCTCCAGCTGCCCCGGGAGCATTGACATGACCCAAGACGACAAGGGGCTGCGGCCCGAAGAATTCGGCGAAGCCGCCGAGGCCGCCATCACCGATGCGCTGAGCCGTCCCGCCGAGGCCCATGCGGGCGTGCTGGCCGCGGCCGGCCTGTTCGGCGTCTGCGCGCCCGAGGACGATGGCGGCATGGACTTGCCGCTGGCCTTTGCCGTGCCCGTGGTGCAGGCCGGCGGCCGGCTGCGCCTGCGCTTTGCGCTGGCCGAGCAGATCGCGCTCGCCCGCCACCTGCCCGATGCAGCGCTGCGCGCGGCGCTGGCCGACGGCAGCCGCCGCGCGACCATTGCCGTGCAAGGCCGGCTGGGCGATGCCTGGGTCGGTCATGCCCGCCAGGCGCAGCAGTCCGACTGGCTGCTGCTGCGCACGGCCGAAGGCGAGGGCGCCGTCCTGGTCGACCTGGCCGGCGCACCCTGCCAGCTCGACCCGGCGCTGGACCCAGAAGAGCCCGCCGCCTGGCTGGACCTGTCCCAGGCCACGGTGCTGGCCCGGCTGGATGCCGACGCCGCCGCCGCGCTGTGGCAGGACCTGAACCTGCTGCTCGCCGCCACGGCCCATGGCGCGGCCGACGGCGCGCTGCTGGCCGCCGTGGAGCACACCAACACCCGCGTGCAGTTCGGCGCCGCGCTGTCCACGCGCCAGGCCGTGCGCCACTGGCTGGCGCGCATGAAGCTGTTCCACGAAGCCGGCGGCGCGGCCATCGCGCACGCGCTGCGCAGCGACTGCGCGGCACAGGAGCGCACGGCGCGCAGCGCCCTGGCGCTGAACCTGCGGCACGCGGCTTTCATCATCGAAAAAGCCATGCACCTGCACGGGGGCATGGGCTTCACCTGGGAACTGCCGCTGCACCGCGCCCTGCGCACCGTGCGCGGACTCGACGCCGCCTGCGGCGCGGACGCCCTGGCGCGCCAACTCGGACAAGACTTCATCACCGCACAGGAGGCCGCATGAGCGCGCAAAAACTCGATCTGCAGGACCGCGTGGCCCTGATCACCGGCGCCGGCAACGGCATAGGCCGTGAAACCGCGCGCCAGATGGCCGCCCGCGGCGCCGTCGTCGCCGTCAACGACCTCAAGCCCGAATTCGTCGCCGCCGTGGTCGATGAAATCCGCGCCGCCGGCGGCCGGGCTTTCGGCGTGGTGCAGAACATCGCCAGCCGCGAAGGCATACAGGCGGCCGTGGAACAGGCGCGCAGCGAAGGCGGCCGCTTCGACATCCTGGTCAACAACGCGGCCTGGGTGCGCTACCAGGCCGTGCCCGACATCCAGGCCGACACCATGGAGCGCATGCTCGACGTGGGCTTCAAGGCCGTGATCTGGGGCATACAGGCCGCGACCGCGGCCATGGACCCCGAGCGCGGCGGCGCCATCGTCAACGTGGCGTCCACCGCCGCACTGCGTTCGGCCCCCAACTCCCTGGTCTACTCCGGCATCAAGTCGGGCATCCTGGGCATCACGCGCGCGGCCGCGGCCGAACTCGGCGCCCAGCGCATCCGCGTCAACGCGGTCTGCCCGTCGGCCGTGCCCACCGAAGGCACGCAGCGCAACCGCAATGCCGAGCGCGACGCCGCGCGCGTCGCGAGCACGCCCATGGGCCGCCTGGGCACGGTGGAAGACATCGCCCGCGCCATCTGCTTTCTGGCCAGCGACGACGCCGGCTTCATCACCGCCCAGGGCCTGGCCGTGGACGGCGGCGTGACGCTCACCAACGTCTGAACCACGCCATGGCCCCCCCTTCCGATTCCGCGAGCGTTCTGATCACCGGCGCCGCAGGCGGCATAGGCCGGGCCACGGCGCTGCGCCTGGCCCGCCAGGGATGGCACTGCGTGCTGGTGGACGCCGATGCCGCGGCCCTGGAGCGCCTGCAAGCCGCCTGGCCGGCCGCAGCGCCCCTGCCCCTGGCACTGGTCGCCGACCTCACGGACCGCGCCCGGATAGCCGCCCTGGGCCCGCGCCTGCCCCCCCTGGACGCACTGATCAACAACGCCGGCATGTCCGCCGGAGGCGCAGACGTGCTCGCGGGCGCGGACCAGGGCGCGGACCAGGGCGCGGCGCAGCGGCTGCTGGCGCTGAATCTGGCAGCGCCCGCCCACATGGTGCGCGTCTGCACGCCCCACCTGCGTGCCGGCGCGCGCATCGTCAATGTGGCCTCGGGCGCGGGCCTGCGCGCCATTCCCTGGCGCGGCCTGTACAGCGCCAGCAAGGCCGGCCTGATCGCCCAGACCCAGGCCCTGGCCCGTGCCCGCCCCGACTGGAGCGTGAGCGCGCTGTCGCCAGGCTTTGTGCGCACCGAGCTCGTGCAAGGCCTGATCGCCAGCCAGCGCCTGAACCTGGCCCAGGTGCTGTCCCGCATTCCACTGGCGCGCATGGCCGAGCCCGAAGACATGGCCGAAGCCCTGGCCTTTCTCGTCAGCCCCGGCGCCCGCCCCTGCGCGGGCCAGCTGCTGGTGGTCGACGGCGGCTCCTCCATCTATGGCGGCAGCCAGCCCCTGCCCGCGTCCCGGCAACCCGCCCTGCCCCTGGACACGCCGCTGGCACTGCAATGCACGGCCATCGCCGACCCGCAATGGCAGGCCGCGCTCGCCCACTGGCCCATGGCCGAGCCCAGCGCCGCCGCCTACCCCGCCGTGCTCGACGGCCGCGCCCTGAATGCACCGACCGGCGCCGTACTGGCAGCCGTGCTCGACGCGGCGCGTGCCTTCCGCGCGGCGCACACACACCAGGCCAGCCTCACGCTGCTGCTGCCTTCGGCCTCTTCGGACGCGCTGCCCTGGGAGCAGGCCGGCGACGCCGCGGCGGCCCGCATGGCCGTCGCCACCCTGGCCGCCGAATGGGGCGCCGCAGGCCTGCGCATCAATGCGCTGGCGCCGGCCGCTGACTGCGCCGCCGCCGACTGCCTGCCCCTGCTCGACTACCTGGTCGGCGCGCGCGCCCAGTTCCTCACCGGCCAAGTACTGCACCCCGCCGCTGGCCTGGCGCCGGCACTGCCATGACCACGCCCCCTCCAATCGACCGCGCGGCCATCCAGGCCGAGTTCGAACGCGAGCGCGGCTACTGGCGCCCCTGGGCCGCGACCATGCTGCGCGAGCACCCGGCCTTTGTGCGCGCCTACGCCCGCTATGCCGGCCATCCCGCGCGCCACGGTCCATTGAGCGAACGGCTGGTCGAGCTGATCTACGTGGCGCTGGACGCGTCCGGCAGCCATTTGTTCGAGCCCGGCCTGCGCACCCACATGGCGCGCGCGCTGGAACTGGGTGTGGGCCCGGCCGAACTGTTCGATGTGCTGCACCTGGTCGCCGCCCAGGGCCTGGACGGCGTGACCCAGGCCGCGGCCCTGCTGGCCGAAGAATGCGGCCTGGCCCCGGGCAGCGACGCTATGTCGCCACTAAGGGCTCTGGATCCCGACTATGCTGCGGCCGCGCAGGAGTTCCTCGCGCTGTCCAGCCCCGGCGACGGCCTGAGCGACGCCGAGAAATGCCTGATCCGGGTCGCGCTTGCCGCCTGCTTCACCGCCCACCACCCCGAAGCGCTGCGCCAGCATTTGCGCGGCGGTTTGGCGCAAGGCCTGCAGCGCGCCGAACTGCTGCAGGCCATACAGCTGGGCGCCCACCTGGCCGTGCATGGCACGGCACTGGGCGCCCAGGTGTATGCCAGCCTCACGGCCGACGAGACACGGCTGCCCCCATAAGAACACCCAGGAGACAATTCCATGATCCATACGCCCATCACCCGCCGCACCCTGCTCGCCGGCTCCGCCCTCTTGGCCTTGCAGTCACAGGTCCAGGCCCGCGCGGCCGCGTCGACCTGGCCCACGCGCCCCATCCGGCTGGTGGTGCCGGGGCCGGCGGGATCGGGCATGGACATCTTCGCGCGCCTCATTTCGGTCAGCCTGCAAGCCGCGCTGCGCCAGCCCGTGGTCGTGGACAACCGGCCCGGCGCCAACAGCCTCATAGGCACCGATGCCGTGGCCAAGGCCCATGCCGATGGCTACACCCTGCTGATGTCGCCTTCATCGGCCATTGCCATCAATCCCATCATTCAGGCCAGGATGCCGTATGACGCCCAGAAGGACCTGCAGCCCGTGGCCCAGATCGGCGCCTCGGGCATTCTGCTGGTAGCCCACCCGTCGACCGGCTTCAAGAACCTGGCCGATCTGGTGCGCTCTGCCAAGGCCCAGCCCGACAAGCTGGTCTACGGCTCCTGGGGCAGCGGCTCGACCGGCCACCTGGCCATGGAAGGCATCAAGGCCCATTACGGCCTGGCCATGCCCCATGTGCCGTTCAAAGGCAATGCCCAGCTGATCACCGACCTGCTGGGCAACAACATTCCCGTCGCCTTCACCGACATCGCGTCTCCCGTGCCCCACATCCGCTCGGGCAAGCTGATCGCGCTGGGCTGTACCGGCTCGGCACGCGGCCCGGCCCTGCCCGAAGTCTCCACGCTCGCCGAGCAGGGCTACCGCTTCGACATGAATGGCTGGTATGGCGTTTTCGCGCCCACCGGCACGCCGCCGGAAATCGTCCAGCGGCTGAACCAGGAAATCAACCGCATCCTGGCCACCGAGGACGTGGTGCAGAAATTCGCGCTGCAGAACATGCCGCGCCCACCGCTCAAGAACGTCGAGCAGTTCAGCGCCACCGTGCGCCAGGACGTGGCGATCTGGCAAAACCTGGCCAAGGTGGCCAAGCTGCAGGTGGATTGAGTCGGCTGGCGGGCGCGGGTCGTTGCTTCAGTCCAGCGACGCCCCGGAGGCGCGCACGCGCTCGCCCTGCACCTGGTAGTCACGGCTCAGGAAGTCGCGGTATTCGGCCGGGGTGGAAGCCACCGCCACATAGGAGAAAGCGTCGACCTGCGTCTTGCGGAACTCGGGCTCCAGCAGGATCTTGCGCACGTCCGCCGAGATCTTTTCCACCAGCGGCGCGGGCGTGCCTGCGGGCGCCAGCAGCCCGATGTTGAACACCGCCTGGATATCGCGCACGCCCGCCTCACGGAAGGTCGGGACATCCGGCAAAGCCACGCTGCGGGCTTCCGAGGAAACCGCCAAGGCCTTGAGCCGGCCGCCCTTGATGTGCTGCTCGATGACCGAGACACCCAGCACCGCGGCGTCGATCTGGCCGGCGATGATTTCCGGGATCAAGGGCGCTGCGCCCTTGTAGGGCACATGCACCATCTCCAGCCCTTCCTGCTTGGAGAACATGGCCAGGGGCAGATGCACGATGCCCCCGGCACCCGAGGAGCCATAGGTCATGGGCTTGCTCTTGGAGGCCTGGCGCGCCTGGGCAATGAACTCCTGCAGCGTATTGGCCTTGGAGTTCTGCGGCACGAAAAACACCATGGGCACGCTGATCAGCCGCGAAATCGGCGCGAAGTCCTTCGGCGCGTTGTAGGGCAGCTTCTTGTACAGGTGCGGATTCATGGTCAAGGCCGCTTCGGTCGCCGCGAACAGCGTGTAGCCGTCGGGCGCGCTCTTGGCGACGAATTCGGCGCCGATGATTTCATTCGCACCGGTGCGGTTGAGCACCACCACCGGCTGTGCCCAGGTCTTGTTGAGCCGGATGGCCAAGGCCCGGGCCAAGTTGTCGACGGGGCCGCCCGCGGCATAGGGAACGACGATGTTCACGGGCTTGTTGGGAAACGCCGGCGGTGTTTGCGCGCTGGCCAAGGTGGGCAGCAAGGCGGCGGCGCTCGCGACGACGGCCGCGGTGAAGTGGTGCAGAGATTTCATGATGGGACAGACGAACAGGGGGAAGCCTTCCCTGCGAGAGGGAAAGGGCAATGGATAGGTAAAAGGTGGGCGAAAAAGCGCGACGATCAGCTGCGGACACGCTCCATGCGTGTCAGCGGCAAGGACTCGCTCTCGCTGAGCGCCGGCTGCAGCACGAAGTTGAAGCGTGCGCGCACCATGGGCGCGGTGATGCCCAGCGATTCGTAGCCAGCCGGGTCGACGCCGCGCTCCAGGGCCACGATCAGCCCATCGCGCGTGGCAAACGCAAAGTCGTCGTCCAGATAGGTATCGCCGGGCAGGTTGACCTGGGTGGTCAGCGTGCGCATGCCAGGGGCGACCACCAGGAAGTGGATATGCGCCGGGCGGTTGCCGTGGCGCCCCAGGGCCGCGAACAGCTCCGACGTGGGACTGGCCGGCGGAATGGCATAGCCCGGAGGCAGGTAGCTGCGAAAGCGATAGCGGCCCTGTGCATCCGCCTGGATACGGCGGCGCAGTTCATAGGGCTTCATGCCGGGGAAGAAATGCGAATAGCCGCCCTGGCTGTTGGCATGCCAGACGTCGATCAGTGCATGGGGGACGGGCTGGCCTTGCAAGTCCAGCGCCTGGCCTTCCATCACGAAAACTTCGCCCTGGGGCTCGCCTTCATCGAGCCGGACTTCCCCTTGTGACAAGGGCGCTCCCGCCACGAACAAGGGGCCTTCGATGGCCCGGGGGGTGCCGCTTTGCAAGCCGGCCTTGGCATCGGCCTCGTCCGCACGGATGTCCAGCAAACGGTCAAAGCCCAGGCCCGCCGTGATCAGCCCGATCTGGCCGCTGGCGCCCAGGCGGCCGAGCCAGTCCATGGCGGCCCAGAATTCGTCGGGCGTGACATCGAGCTCGTCGATGGTGTGAAAAAGGTCGCTCACCACACGCTGCGTCAGCTGCCGCACGCGCGGGTTGCCAGGCGCCGTCTGCGTGCTGTTCACCAGCTCCAGAAGCTGGTTCTGGGTCATTTCGGCCATGCTTGTCTCCTTGTGCTTTTATCGTTTTCGCGCCGGGTGCAGAAAGGTCGGCACACCAGTCACGGCACAAGCGTAATTTCATGCACGCCGTTGATCTATTGAATTATTTGCGAGGATCTGTTCGATTTTGTCGATGTATTCTTCCAGCGGAGGACCACGCCCCGGGCTGCCTCAGGAATGGCAGGCTGCGCAGGCCTGCAAGGCCTGGCTCGCGTCCTTGCGGGCCTGCTCGACCAGAAAATCCAGAAAGACGCGGGTGCGCTGCGGGATGAACTTGCGGCTGGGCAAGGCCGCGTAAATGGCCAGGCGGCCGGTGATCCAGGGGCTCAGCACCCGGACCAGCTCGCCCCGCGTGACATAAGGCGCCGCGATGTCCAGCGTCACCGAAGTGATGCCGGCCCCATCCAGCGCGGCCCGCAGCAAGGTGTCGGTGTGGTTGGCCGCAATCACCGGTGTCACGGCCACTTCCACCGGATGCTCAGGCTCCGTGGCGCGCCACATCCGCCAGGCGCGCGGACGGGTGCCCGTCAGCCGCAGTCGCAGGCACTCATGGCCGGCCAGATCCTCGGGCGTTTGCGGCGTTCCACGGCTTTGCAGATAGGCCGGTGACGCCACCAGAATCGCTTCGGCCTCGATCACCTTGCGCGCCACGACCTCGCCGTTGAAATCGTCGATCGTGCCCATGAGCGTGATGTCGAACGCTTCATAGGGCGGCTCACCCGTCGTCGCCACCTCGATGTCGAGCTCGATCTGGGGATAGCGCCGCCGGAACTCGGCCAGCATGGGCGCGAGCACATAGTTCGCCAGCACCGGCGGCGAGTGCACGCGCAGCAAGCCCTTGAGCTCGCTGGTCTGGGAGCTGGTCACGGAATCGGCTTCATCGATGTCCTGCAGGATGTTGCGCACCCGGCCCAGATAGGTCTGCCCCGCCTCGGTAAGCGACAGGTGGCGCGTGGACCGCTGCAGCAGCCGGGTCCCCAGGTGGTCTTCCAGATCCGCCACCAGGCGGGTCACCACCGGGGCAGACATGTCCAGGGCGCGGGCCGCCGCGGCAAAACCGCCCTCGTCCACCACGCGCTCAAACACCCGCATCGACAACAAACGGTCCATGTCGCACCTTTTCGAACATCGCCCAAAAATTGATTATTCCATTTTTAGAAACGCTCGTATTCCGTTTTGGTTGTTTATCTTTGTCATCGGAAATTTTAAAGTTCATCCATCGACGAGACAAATGACGCAGCCGCCTCGCCGAGGCAGGCCACAGGGCCTACAGCCCGACTGCATCACCGCCAACAACCAAGGATTGACACCATGAACCGCTCTTACCTCAGTGCTATCGCCATCAGCTTCGCTGCCTTGACCGCCGGTCAGGCCATGGCCGCGGATGCCGCTCCCCTCACCCGTGCGCAAGTCATCGCCGATCTGGCCGAAGCCCAGCGCACCGGCGACATCCTGGCCGACGGCCCGACCGGCATGAAGATGAACGAACTGTTCCCCGGCAGCTACCCCGCCAAGGCCGTCGCTGCCCAAGGCAAGACCCGCGCTCAGGTCATCGCCGAGCTGGCCGAAGCCCAGCGCACCGGCGACATCCTGGCCGATGGCCCAGCCAGCATGAAGCTCAACGAGCTGTACCCCGGCAGCTACCCCGCCAAGGCCGTCACCGCCCAAGGCAAGACCCGCGAGCAGGTAAAAGCTGAACTCATCCAGGCCATCCAGGCAGGCACGCTGCCCGTCTACTCCGGCGCCTGAACCCGCCCGCGGCCTGCCCTCTTGGGGGCAGCGCTTGCCTTCCAGGGGCTGCCTTTCGGCAGCCCTTTTTCTGGGTGCATTGTGTAATAGTTAGAGCAGGCATTTTTGCCAAGCGCACGGCGCGAGCAGGCCCCCTCGGATGTTGAACCAGCCGGCGACCTATGCTGGCGCCGGCCATACCGCGTGCGGCTAGTTCTTGGCGAGCTCGATCGCCGCTTCATCGATCAGCGCGCTGACCTCGGCCGCTTTCGACGCCAGCGAGGCATGGCTCGCCGCCAGAGTGATGAGCTTGCGTGGCTTGATTCGCGCCGCCATCATCTTCTGGTTCTCCGGATGGATCATCCTGTCCTCGCTGGAAATCTGGTACCAGCTAGGCTTCTTTTTCCATGCGGGCGCAGTGACGGTGTCGCCGAAAGTGCTGGCCAACGGCGCCTTTTGCGTCACCGCCATCACCAGGGCCTCGTCCGCCGTCAGGTCCTGACAAAAGCTCTCATGGAACTTGTCGTACTTGGCCCAGAGATAGCCGTCGCTGTCAGGCGCAAGATTGGCAAATGCCGCCGGCGGATGCGCCTGGCTGATGCCGCCGGGGCTTTCGCCAGCGTCGGGCGCGAAGGCCGCGATATAGACCAGGCCGATCACATTGGGCATGTCACCGGCTTCGCTGATCACCGCGCCGCCGTATGAGTGGCCGACCAGCAGCACGGGCCCTGGCTGTTGCGCCACCATCTTGCGCGTGCGCTCCGCGTCGTCCGCCAGCGAGGTCAGCGGCATCTCGACCGCACGCAGCTGGGTATAGCCCTTGCGCGCGAGTTCGACGATCACTTTGCTCCAGTGCGCGGCGCCGCCCCAGAAACCATGGACCAGTACGATTGTGGGTTTTTCACTCATGGGATCACTCCTCTGGATTAGAAGACTGTTCGTCTCATGACGACTCGATCGCCTGCGGCAGGATGAATCTCCCGGAGTTCCGCGCCAGCCATTGGCTGAAAGTCAGGCACCCGCCGCAGCCGTGTGACTGTACAGGACGGCCTCAACCATGGTTCACACTGGCAGCCAAGGGCTTTTTTGCGCGCGCAAACAGAAAAGCCCCAGATCATTTCTGATCTGGGGCTTCATGTTTTGGTGGCCTGGGACGGAATCGAACCGCCGACACAAGGATTTTCAATCCTCTGCTCTACCGACTGAGCTACCGGGCCGCTGAAGCTCAAAGTATAAGGGCAGTTTTTGCCCCCAAAATCGAAAAACGCAAAATTTTTGAAAAATTTCTAGCCGCGCTTGTTTCGGCCCAGATCCACGCCCAGTTGCCGCAGCTTGCGGTACAGGTGGGTGCGCTCCAGGCCGGTCTTTTCCGCCACCCGGGTCATGGAGCCGCCTTCGCGCGCCAGATGAAACTCGAAGTAGGCTTTTTCGAAGCCGTCACGCGCCTCGCGCAGCGGGCGGTCCAGGTCAAAGCCCTGGTGCTGCTCGGGCCCGGCCTGCGCCATGGCACGGCCGCTGGAGGCCAGGTTGTGGTGTATGGACTCCACCCCCGGCAATACCGGGCTGCCGGCCTCCACCACGGCCACCTGGCCTGCTGCCGGCGCCGCCTGGGCCGTGCTGCGGGCCAAGCCCTGCTCCACCGCCTTGAGAAGCTTCTGCAAGGTAATGGGTTTTTCCAGAAAAGAGAACGCGCCTATGCGGGTCGACTCCACTGCGGTGTCGATGGTGGCGTGACCGCTCATCATGATCACCGGCATCGTCAACTGCCCCAATGCCGCCCACTCCTTGAGCAGAGACACCCCATCGGTGTCGGGCATCCAGATATCCAGCAGCACCAAGTCGTAGCTGCTGCTCAGACGCGCGGCCCGTGCCTGCGTCGCGTTCTCCGCCAAGTCGACACTATGACCCTCGTCATTGAGGATTTCCGACAACAAATCCCGGATCCCCAGTTCGTCGTCGACCACCAGTATGTTTGCCATGTGTTTTGAAACGCCTATGTACTGCGGTGAGCGGAACCCTCCGCGAGGGCCTTGCTTTCAGGGGCAAATGATAGCGACACTTGTGCTCCCTGCACCATCCCGTTTTCTACTCGGTTGATCAAGTCAATGCGGGCCCCATGCTCGTCTGCTATTTTCTTGACCACGGCCAGCCCCAATCCCGTGCCACGCGCCTTGGTCGTGACATAGGGCTCGAAGGCCCGCTGCAGGATATGCGCAGGAAAGCCGCACCCTTTGTCACTAATCGTCAAACGCACGCGCTGGGTGACTTCGCTCCAGTGGGTGCTGATCTCTACCGCCTCAGGTTCGCGGCCAGCTTCGGTCGCGGCCTGCTCTGTCGCATCCTGCGCATTTTGCAACAGGTTATGCACCACCTGGCGCAGTTGTTGTGCATCGCCAGCGATCCGCGGGCATGCCGGGTCCAGCGCAACCTGCACTGGCACGGCCGCATTCTCTTCACCATAGAGATTCATCACGTCCATGACCAGCACATTGAGGTCCAGCGGCAACAGTTCTGCCGCCGGCAGGCGCGCATAGTCGCGAAATTCGTCCACCAGGCGCTTCATCGCACCCACTTGCTCGACGATGGTCTTGACCGACTTGCCCAGCAGCGCCTGATCGGGCGGCTCCAACTTGTCCATCAGTTTCATCTCGAGGCGCTGGGCCGACAGCTGTATCGGGGTCAGCGGATTCTTGATCTCATGGGCCACGCGGCGGGCCACTTCGCCCCAGGCCTGAGCGCGCTGGGCCGAGACAATTTCGGAGATATCGTCAAACACCAGCAGGCGCTGGGTATCGGGCAATTCGGCGCCGCGCACCACCAGGCTGGTGCTGTCGTGCACCACGCCGCCACCGCTGGTGCTGTGCAATTCGTGGATTTTTTGCCAGCGATCGCGGCCCAGATAGGCGCCGCTTTCTCCCAGAAACTGCGCGAACTGCTCACGCACGATCTGGGCGAATTCGGCCAATCCCGGCACGTCACCCAGCATGCGTCCCTGGTAGGCGGCCATGGGCACGCGCAGGATGCGGGTCGCACCCGGGTTGCTCGAGACCACATGGCCCACCTCATCGAGCACGATCACGCCCGATGTCAGATTGTCAAGAATGGTCTGCAGGTTTGCGCGCGCCGCATCCACCTCGGCCATGCTCTGGCCCACGGCCGCATGGGCTTCGGCCAGTTGCCGGGTCATCAGCGCAAACGCCCGTGTCAGCCCGCTGAGCTCGTCCGAACTGGGCAGCGACGCCTTGGGGCGCAGGTCGCCCCGGGCCACTTCGCGCACGCCCTGGGCCAGCATCAGCAAAGGCCGCGCCAGCTGGTTGCCCAGCACCACGGCCAGCAGGATGGCGCCAAACACCGCCATGAACAGGCTCAGCGTGAGCGTGCCGATATACATGCGCTGCAAGCCCTCGCGGGCCAGGGCGCGCTCCTGGTATTCGCGGTTGGCTTCCTGCACCGCCAAGGCGTTGGTGACCAGCGCCGTGGGCAGCGGCAGCGTGGCCTGCACATAGCGCGGCTCGGCCAGCAGGCCCACGGCAGGATTGGGCACCAGCGCCAGCGTACGCACACGCACCTGCTGGAGCATGCGCTGCAAGGCCTCGGGGTCGCTGGTGGACGGCGCATCGTCCAGCCCCTCGATGCGGGCCACCGCGCGCTGCTCGCGCAAGGCACGCATTTGCTGGGCACTGGGCCGCTCGGGCAGCAACAGGTCGAACTTCGACGGGCCCACGCTGGCCAGCACCTTGCCCGAAGCGCTCCACAGCACCACATCGATCGCGCCGAGCTGGTCGCGGATGCGTTCGAGCTCCAGGCCCGCCGCGGCATCCGGCACCTGGACCAGCTGGGCACTCGCCGTGCGCGTGTTGTGGGCCATGTCGTTGGCCACGGTATCGAGGGTGGCGCTGGCCAGGCTCACGCCCGCCGACAGCGCGCCTTCCACCTTGACGTCAAACCAGCTCTCGATGGAGCGCGAAACGAATTGGTAGGAAACCACGTAAATCAGCAGGCCGGGCACCACGCCCACCAGCGCAAAAATTCCGGCCAGCTTGAGCAGCAGGCGGCTGCCAAAACGCCCGCGGCGCAAGCGCACCGCCAGCCGCAGGCCGCCCCACAGCAGTACGCCCAGCAGCACGGCCGCCACCAGCACGTTGACGGTGAACAGCCAGTTGTAATTGCGCTCGTAGACGTCGCGGTTGTTCGTGGCCAGCGTCAGCAGAAACAGCAGCACCAGGCCGATGGCGCACATCAGCCCCACGCCCACGCCCAGCGCCCAACGCGCAGAGCGCGAGAGCCGGACCGCCGGTGCGCTGGGTGCTTCGCTGTGCAGGCTCATGGCGTGCTTGCGCCTTCAAGACGCAGGCTCTGCGCCATCTGCAGGTTCCAGCCCGCGCGGCCCATGGCCCCGATCTGCAGCGGCCGTGGCAGCTGCGACAGGTCCAGGCCGAAGCGCATGTGCACCGTCACCGGCGTCTCTTCGGGGACCTGACCGTTCTCGGCGATCTTCCAGCGCGCAACGCGCTGCATGGCAGCCATGGCGTCGGCGAGGTCATCATAGGTTTGCGACAGCGCCAGCCCCAGGCCCGACCCCGTGAAAGGCGTGGACGAGGTGTGCAGGCGCCAGCGCCGGGTCAGTGGCTGGTAGCTCAGGCGCAGATAGCGCGCGGACTGGGCCATTTCCTGGTCGGACCAGTACCAGCGCTCGCGCAGCACCTGTGCCTGCATCAGAAAATGCATGGGAATGCCTTTGCGCAAGGCATCCTCCACCTGTTCCGGCATGTCGAATTGCAGTGTTGCGCTCAGCAAGAGGCCTTCGGGCGCACGCTCGACCTGCATCTGCGTAATCACCGGGGCACTCTGCGCCCGGCTGTCGCCCCACCAGGCCCAGCCCGCCAGGCACAGCAGGCAGACCAGGCACCAGCGCTGCCAGCACCCTGCCAACGTACCGGCGTACCGGCCGCGCTCAGGGGGCTTTTTCCAACAGGGCGTAGAAGAATCCGTCATGGTCACCGGGCTGATTGTCCGGGACAGTTGCGGTTTGCGCCGCATTGCCCGGAATTAAATGACCCGGGGATGACAGCAAGCGCGCCTGAGTGTTGCGCGCAAGGAACGCTTGCACCTGCAGATCGCCTTCGGCCTTGAACACCGAGCAGGTGCAGTACAGCAGGCGCCCGCCGGTTCGCAGCAGCGGCCACAGGGTATCGAGCAGGCGTGACTGGATGGCCGCAAGCTGGTCCACATCGCTGGCCCGGCGCAGCCAACGCACGTCGGGATGGCGGCGCACGATGCCCGACGCCGTGCACGGCGCGTCCAGCAAGATGGCATCAAACTGCGCACCGGCACTGGCCTGCTGCCACCACTGGTTGGGACGCGAAGCGTCGGCGACCAGTACCTGCGCCTGCACGCCGACCCGCGCCAGGGTCTCGTGGATGCGTTGGCTGCGTTCGGCGTCGATCTCCAGCGCGGTCACCTGCATGGGCGCGCCCACACCGGCGTATTCCAGCAGGTGGGCCGTCTTGCCGCCAGGCGCGGCGCAGGCGTCGAGCACCCGCAGGGGCTGCGACAGGTCCAGGCCTTTGAGCAGCAGTGGCGCGGCCATTTGCGCCGCGGAGTCCTGCACCGATACCCGGCCCTGCGCAAACCCGGGCAAGGCCTGTACGGGCTGTGGCTGGGTCAGCTCCAGCCCCGCCTCGCCCACCGGGGTAGCGGCCATCTGCTGGGCCGCCAGCTGCTGCTGGTAGTCGGCGACCGAGGATTGCAGCCGGTTGACGCGCAGCGTCATGGGCGCATGCGCATTGTTGGCCTGCAGAATCTGCTGCCATTGCGCGGGATGGTCCTGCTGCAGCCGGTCTATCCACCACTGTGGGTGGTTCCACAGCGCCTGGGGCTGGGCGTCGGTTTTCTCCACCAGCGCGTCGCGCTCGCGCAGAAAGCGGCGCAGACAGGCATTGATGAACGCGGCCTGGCGCTGGGCCGGCCCGCGCTTGGCGGCTTCGACGGCCTGGTTGACCAGGGTGAACGGCGGATACGGCGCCTGGGACTCATCCCAGGCCAGCGCCAGGGCCGTGCACAGCAGCGCATTGACGCGCGGCGGCGGCGTGCGCGGAGCCAGCTCGGCGCGCAAGGCCTGGGCGCGGCCCAGCTGGCGCAGCACCTGGAACAACAAGGCCTGCACGCCAGGGCGCAGGCGCTGGGGCACGGCAGCCAGGGCGGCCGTACCGGACTGGCCGGCCAGAATGGCCTGCAAGGCCTGGGCGACTTCGGCCAGCTGCTGCGACAGCGCGGGCGCGCCGCCAGCGGTGGCGGGCTGCCCGGATCCGGCAGGCTCTCGGGAGGAAGGGGGAAACATACGACTCATGCGGCACTGTCTGGTAACTGCGGCCCTAAGGCCAAGGCGAGCGTGCGTGCAGGGCGGAATCCGAAGAACCATGCCAGCACGCGCGCCGGAAATTGGGCAATGGCGGCGTTGTAATGCGCCACTGCGGTGTTGAATTGGGCTGTCGCCAGCCCGATTTGTCCCTGTTGCTGCTGCCAACGCTGGCGCCAGACCTGGGGTTGCGCTTCGGTGGCCTCGCCATCCGGCGCGCAAGGCATGTCGGCCAACGCGTGCCAGGCCGCGGCCTGGGCGTCATGGGCGCGCTCCAGCGCCTGTACGGCCGACGCATTCAGCGGCCGGGCATGGGCGCCGGCCAAGGCCGCACCCATCGCTCCCAGGCTTTGCTGCCAGGCCTCATAGGCCAGCTTGTGCGCACTGCCGCCAGGCTCGGCGGACCGGGCCTGGACGGCATTCCATTCGTTGAGCAGCCCTTGGGTCTGCATGAAATACGTGTCAAGCGAACCAAACGCTTGCACACAGGTCGAGCGCAAGCGCATCACCCGGTTGTAGGCACCCACGGCCCAGAAAACCAGCACCGCCAGGACTATCCAGTCCAGGGACAAAGACCACATGCACAGGGGCCGGCCCGCTTCGCTTATCGCGGGCCGGTTCAGTGAAAGAACCAATGAAAACGCCCCCGTCCACTATCCGCGGAACGGGGGCGCAGCGCAACTCAAGTCAGAGACTTAATCGGCCGAAGGATCGCTGACAGACACCGTGTCCGCGCCTTCTTCGATGATGCCAGCCAGTTCGGCCGCTTCAGCTTCGGCGATGGAACGGCGCTCGGCGTCGTCCATGGCGTCCTTGGCCTTGCGTGCCTGGTGGTAGGCCATACCGGTACCGGCAGGGATCAGGCGACCAACGATCACGTTTTCCTTCAGACCGCGCAGCTCGTCGCGCTTGCCCATGATGGCAGCTTCGGTGAGCACGCGGGTGGTTTCCTGGAAGGAAGCCGCCGAGATGAACGAATCGGTAGACAGCGAAGCCTTGGTGATACCCAGCAGCACATTGGAATATGTTGCGGGGATCTTGCCTTCGGACAGCAGCTTGTCGTTGGTGTTGAGGATCTCCGAGCGCTCGACCTGCTCACCAGCAATGTAAGTCGATTCACCGGTGTTCTCGACCACCACGCGGCGCAGCATCTGACGAACAATCACTTCAATGTGCTTGTCGTTGATCTTCACGCCTTGCAAGCGGTACACGTCCTGGACTTCGTCCACGATGTAGCGCGACAGCTCTTCGATGCCCAGCAAGCGCAGAATATCTTGCGGGTCGGCTGGGCCGTCCACAATCGATTCGCCCTTGTTCACCACCTGGCCTTCGTGGACCAGAATGTTGCGTTCCTTGGGAACCAGCTCTTCGGAAACCTTGCCTTCCAGATCGGTGATCTGCAGGCGGACCTTGCCCTTGGTTTCCTTGCCGAACGACACCGTACCGGTCATCTCGGCCAGCGTGCCCTTGTCCTTTGGCGTACGGGCTTCGAACAGCTCGGCCACACGCGGCAGACCGCCGGTAATGTCGCGCGTCTTCTGGCCTTCGACCGGGATACGGGCCAGCACTTCGCCGGGGCCCACTTCCTGACCGTCACGCACCTGGATCAGCGCGCCCACCTGGAAGCCGATGGTCACCGAGTGGTCGGTGCCAGGGATCTTCACTTCCTGGTTGCTCGCATCGATCAGCTTGACCTGGGGACGAATCACCTTGGTCGAACCGCGACGCTTGGGATCGATCACCACCAGAGTGGACAGACCGGTCACTTCGTCGAGCTGCTTGGCAACCGTCAGGCCTTCTTCCACATTCTCGAAACGCACGCTACCGGCGTATTCGGTAATGATGGGTCGGGTCAGCGGATCCCAGTTGGCCAGGATGGCTCCGGCCTTGATCGCCTGGTCGGCCTTGATCGTCAGGATGGCGCCGTAAGGCACCTTGTGACGTTCGCGCTCACGACCGTGCTCGTCCTGGATGACGATTTCGCCGGAACGGGAAATCACCACCAGTTCGCCGCGGCTGTTGGTCACATAGCGCATGGTCGGGTTGAAACCGATCAGGCCGTTGGACTTGGCTTCCACGCTGGACGCAATGGCTGCACGCGAAGCCGCACCACCGATGTGGAACGTACGCATGGTCAGCTGCGTGCCTGGCTCGCCGATGGACTGGGCAGCGATCACACCGACGGCTTCGCCGAGGTTGATCTGGCCGCCACGGCCCAAGTCGCGGCCGTAGCAGCAAGCGCACAGACCGTAGCGGGTTTCGCAGGTCAGGGCCGTACGGACCTTCACTTCGTCCACGCCAGCAGCTTCCATGCCGTCGATGATGTCTTCGTCCAGCAGCGTGCCGGCGGCAACCACCAGAGCGCGCGTTTCGGGGCTCAGAACGTCTTCGGCCACCGTGCGGCCGAGGATACGGTCGCGCAGCGATTCAATGACTTCACCGCCTTCGACAATGGCGCGCATCAGCGTGCCGTTGGTCGTGCCGCAATCGAGCTCGGTCACCACCAGATCCTGCGTCACGTCGACCAGACGACGGGTCAGGTAACCCGAGTTGGCCGTCTTCAGCGCCGTATCCGCCAGACCCTTACGGGCACCGTGGGTGGAGATGAAGTACTGCAACACGTTGAGGCCTTCGCGGAAGTTCGCGGTAATAGGCGTCTCAATAATCGAGCCGTCAGGCTTGGCCATCAGACCACGCATACCGGCCAGCTGGCGAATCTGGGCAGCGGAACCGCGGGCGCCGGAGTCAGCCATCATGTAAATGGCGTTGAACGACTCCTGCTCCACTTCGTTGCCGTTGCGGTCGATGGTCTTCTCCTTGGCCAGCTGTTGCATCATGACCTTGGAGACTTCGTCACCGGCCTTGCCCCAGATGTCCACGACCTTGTTGTAGCGCTCGCCGGACGTCACCAGACCGGAGACGTACTGCTGCTGAATTTCCTTCACTTCAGCTTCGGCGCGACCGATGATCTCGGGCTTTTGCGGTGGCACCAGCATGTCGCCAATGGCGATCGAGATACCGGCGTGCGTCGACAGACGGAAGCCGTTTTGCAGCAGCTTGTCGGCAAACACCACCGTCGCCTTCAGACCGCACTTGCGGAACGAGGTGTTGATGAGCTTGGAGATTTCCTTCTTCTTCAGCGCCTTGTTCATGTTGCTGAACGGCAGGCCCTTGGGCAGGATTTCCGACAGCAATGCACGGCCGACGGTGGTTTCCACCAACTTGGTCTCGGACTCGAATTCGCCCGTTTCCTTGTTCTTGAGGGACTCCGTCATGCGCACGGTGATCTTGGCAGCCAGTTCCACCTGGTCGGCATCCAGCGCGCGCTGCACTTCACCGACGTCAGCGAAGACCATGCCTTCACCCTTGCCGTTGATGCGCTCGCGGGTCGCGTGGTACAGACCCAGCACAACGTCCTGCGAAGGAACGATGGAAGGTTCGCCCGAAGCCGGGAACAGCACGTTGTTGGAGGCCAGCATCAGCGTGCGGGCTTCCATCTGTGCTTCCACCGACAGAGGGACGTGGACAGCCATCTGGTCACCGTCGAAGTCGGCGTTGAAGGCCGCGCAAACGAGGGGGTGCAGCTGGATGGCCTTGCCTTCGATCAGGATGGGCTCAAAGGCCTGGATACCCAAACGGTGCAGCGTAGGCGCACGGTTGAGCATGACCGGGTGTTCCTTGATGACCTCTTCCAGGATGTCCCAGACCACGGGGGTGCCGGATTCGACTTCCTTCTTGGCCGCCTTGATCGTCGTCGCGATGCCCATGGCTTCGAGGCGCGAGAAGATGAAAGGCTTGAACAGCTCCAGAGCCATCAGCTTGGGCAGACCGCACTGGTGCAGCTTGAGGTAAGGACCCACGGTAATCACGGAACGACCGGAGTAGTCCACGCGCTTGCCCAGCAAGTTCTGACGGAAACGACCGCTCTTGCCCTTGATCATGTCGGCCAGGGACTTGAGCGCGCGCTTGTTGGCGCCCGTCATGGCCTTGCCGCGGCGACCGTTGTCCAGCAAGCTGTCAACAGCTTCCTGCAACATGCGCTTTTCATTGCGGGCAATGATTTCCGGCGCCTTCAGTTCCAGCAAACGGCGCAGACGGCTGTTGCGGTTGATGACGCGGCGGTACAGGTCGTTCAGGTCGGAAGTCGCAAAGCGGCCGCCGTCCAGCGGCACCAGCGGACGCAGGTCCGGTGGCAGCACGGGCAGCACTTCCAGCACCATCCAGCCGGGCTTGATGCCCGACTTCTTGAATGCTTCGAGCAGCTTCAGGCGCTTGGCGTTCTTCTTGATCTTGACTTCGGAGCCGGTCAAGTCATTGCGCAGCTTCTCGATCTCGATTTCGATGTCGAGCGAGTCCAGCAAGTCCTTGATACCTTCAGCACCCATCTTGGCGATGAATTCGTCGCCGTATTCCTTGCGCTTGGCGTCGTAGTCGTCCTCGGACATGATGCCGAATTTCTTCAGCGGAGTCATGCCGGGATCGGTCACCACATAGGCTTCGAAGTACAGCACGCGTTCGATGTCGCGCAGCGTCATGTCGAGCACCAGGCCCAGACGCGACGGCAGCGACTTCAGAAACCAGATGTGGGCGCAGGGCGCGGCCAGGTCGATGTGACCCATGCGCTCGCGACGCACCTTGGTTTGCGTGACTTCAACGCCGCACTTCTCGCAGATCACGCCGCGGTGCTTGAGGCGCTTGTACTTGCCGCACAGGCATTCGTAGTCCTTGATGGGACCAAAAATCTTGGCGCAAAACAGGCCGTCGCGCTCGGGCTTGAACGTGCGGTAGTTGATGGTTTCAGGCTTTTTCACTTCGCCGAAAGACCACGAACGGATCTTTTCGGGCGAAGCCATGCCGATGCGGATGGCATCAAAGTGCTCATCCGGCGTAAATTGCTTGAACAGGTCGAGTAGCGATTTCATAGTGACTCTTTCCTTTTCCGCTTAGGAGCGTTCCAGCTCGATGTCCAGGCCCAGCGAACGGATTTCCTTGACCAGCACGTTGAACGATTCCGGCATGCCGGCTTCGATGGAGTGTTCACCCTTGACGATGGATTCGTACACCTTGGTACGGCCCACCACGTCATCGGACTTCACGGTCAGCATTTCCTGCAGCACATAAGCGGCGCCGTAAGCTTCCAGCGCCCACACTTCCATTTCACCGAAACGCTGACCACCGAACTGGGCTTTACCGCCCAGAGGCTGTTGCGTCACCAGCGAGTAAGGACCGGTGGAGCGGGCATGCATCTTGTCGTCGACCAGGTGATGCAGCTTCAGGTAGTGCATGTAGCCAATGGTCGTCGGACGTTCGAAGCGATCACCGCTACGGCCGTCGAACAGGTAGGCCTGCGTCAGGCTTTCCGTCAGGCCCTTGCGCGCCGCGATTTCTGGCGGGTAGGCCAGAGCCAGCATGTCCTGGATTTCCTGCTCGGAAGCGCCGTCGAACACGGGCGTTGCATAAGGCACGCCAGTCTTCAGGTTCTCCGCCATGCCCATGATGTCCGAGTCGCTCAGCTGCGACAGGTCTTCCTGGCGGCCGCGCGAGTTGTACACCTGTTCCAGGAATTCACGCATCTCAGCGGCCTTGGCTTCGGCTTGCAGCATGTCGCCAATGCGCTGGCCAATGCCCTTGCCGGCCCAGCCCAGATGGACTTCCAGCACCTGACCGATGTTCATCCGCGAAGGCACGCCCAGCGGGTTCAACACGATGTCGGCGGTGGTGCCGTCGGCCATGAATGGCATGTCTTCCACGGGCGTGATCTTGGAGACCACACCCTTGTTGCCGTGACGGCCGGCCATCTTGTCGCCAGGCTGCAGACGGCGCTTGACGGCCAGGTAGACCTTGACCATCTTGAGCACGCCCGCGGGCAGCTCGTCGCCTTGCGTCAACTTCTTGCGCTTTTCTTCAAAAGCCAGGTCGAAGCTGTGACGGGTCTGTTCCAGCGAGTTCTTGATGGACTCGAGCTGGGCTGCGACGTCGTCTTCCGCAGGGCGGATGTCGAACCAGTGGAACTTCTCCACGCCGTCCAGATAGGCCTTGTCGAGCTTGACGCCCTTGGCCAGCTTCTGCGGTCCACCGTTGGCAACACGGCCGATCAAGAGCTTCTCGATACGGTCGAATGCGTCGGCTTCCACGATGCGCAGCTGGTCGTTCAGGTCCAGGCGGAAGCGCTTGAGTTCATCGTCGATGATCTGCTGGGCGCGCTTGTCGCGCTGGATGCCTTCACGCGTGAAGACCTGGACGTCGATCACGGTGCCGGAGCTACCTTGGTCAACGCGCAGCGAGGTGTCCTTCACGTCCGAAGCCTTCTCGCCGAAAATCGCGCGCAGCAGCTTCTCTTCAGGCGTCAGCGTGGTCTCACCCTTGGGAGTGACCTTGCCCACCAGCGTGTCGCCAGGCTGAACTTCGGCACCCACGTAGATGATGCCGGACTCGTCCAGGCGGTTCAGTTGCTGTTCCGACAGATTCGGAATGTCGCGCGTGATTTCTTCCGCACCCAGCTTGGTGTCGCGGGCCATCACCACGAGTTCTTCGATATGGATCGAGGTGTAGCGGTCTTCTGCCACCACGCGCTCGCTGATCAAGATCGAATCTTCGAAGTTGTAGCCGTTCCATGGCATGAAGGCGATCAGCATGTTCTGACCGATGGCGATTTCGCCCAGGTCGGTCGACGCGCCGTCGGCAATCACATCACCCTTGGCCAACAGGTCGCCGCGCTTGACGACGGGACGCTGGTGGATGTTGGTGTTCTGGTTGGAACGCTGGTACTTGATCAGGTTGTAGATGTCCACACCGACTTCACCGGCCACGGCTTCCACGTCGTTGACGCGAATCACGATGCGGGTAGCGTCGACATAGTCCACGATACCGCCACGCGTTGCCGTCACCACGGTGCCGGAGTCGACCGCGGCGACGCGTTCGATGCCGGTGCCGACCATGGGCTTCTCGGGACGCAGCACAGGCACGGCCTGGCGCGACATATTCGCACCCATCAAGGCGCGGTTCGCATCATCGTGTTCCAGGAACGGAATCAGCGATGCCGCGACCGACACGATCTGGGCTGGCGACACGTCCATGTACTGGACGCGGTCTGCCGAGATCAGCGTCGAATCACCGTTTTCGCGGGCCGACACCAGGTCGCCCGAGAGACGGCCTTCAGCGTCGAGTTCGGCGTTGGCCTGGGCAATGATGTACTTGCCTTCTTCGATTGCCGACAGGTAATCGATTTCAGCCGTCACCTTGCCGTCGATCACGCGACGGTAAGGCGTTTCGATGAAGCCGTACTCGTTCAGGCGCGCATACAGGGCCAGCGAGTTGATCAGGCCAATGTTTGGACCTTCAGGCGTTTCGATAGGGCAGACGCGACCGTAATGGGTCACGTGCACGTCACGCACTTCAAAGCCGGCACGTTCACGCGTCAAACCACCCGGGCCAAGGGCCGAAACACGGCGCTTGTGGGTGATTTCGGCCAGAGGATTGGTCTGGTCCATGAACTGCGACAGCTGCGATGCGCCGAAGAACTCTTTCAACGCAGCCGAAATAGGCTTGCTGTTGATCAAGTCGTGGGGCATCAAAGGCTCTTGCTCGGCTTGGCCCAGACGTTCCTTGACAGCCTTTTCGATACGCGCCAGACCCGTGCGGTACTGGTTTTCGGCCAGCTCGCCCACGCAACGCACGCGGCGGTTGCCCAGGTGGTCGATGTCATCGACTTCGCCATTGCCGTTGCGCAGGTCCACCAGAATCTTGACCACGGCCAGGATGTCTTCGTTGGACAGCACCATCGGACCGGTCGCACCGTCGCGGCCAACCTTGGCGTTGAACTTCATGCGGCCGACGCGCGACAGATCGTACGTATCGGGGTTGTAGAACAGGCGCTGGAACAGAGCCTGGACTGCGTCTTCGGTTGGTGGCTCGCCGGGACGCATCATGCGGTAGATCGCGACACGGGCGGCGAATTCGTCGGCCGTTTCGTCGATGCGCAGCGTCTGCGAAATGTAGGAGCCCTGGTCCAACTCGTTGGTGTAGATGCACTGCAGGTCTTGAACGCCGGCGCTGCGCAGCTTCTTCAGCAGCGCTTCGGTCAGCTCTTCGTTGGCCTTGGCAATGATTTCACCGGTGTCGGGATCGACGATGTGGCGTGCTGCCACGCGGCCGATCATGAAGTCCTCAGGCACGCTGATGAACTTGGTACCCGATTGCTCCAGCTCACGCGTGTGGCGAGCCGTCACGCGCTTGTCCTTGGCCACGATCACCTTGCCCGACTTGTCGGTGATGTCGAAACGGGCCACTTCGCCACGCAGGCGTTCGGACACGAATTCCATCTGCGCGCCACTGTCCATCAAACGGAAATTGTCGTTGACGAAGAAGTTGGCGAGGATGGATTCAGGCGTCAGGCCGATGGCCTTGAGCAAAATCGTGACCGGCATCTTGCGACGGCGGTCAACGCGGAAATACAGCATGTCCTTGGGGTCGAACTCGAAGTCCAGCCAAGAGCCGCGGTAAGGGATGATGCGTGCCGAGAACAGCAGCTTGCCCGAGCTATGGGTCTTGCCCTTGTCGTGTTCGAAGAACACGCCTGGCGAGCGGTGCAGCTGCGAAACGATCACACGTTCCGTGCCGTTGATGATGAAAGAGCCCTTTTCGGTCATCAGGGGCACTTCGCCCATGTAGACCTCTTGCTCTTTCACTTCCTTGACCACCTTGGATTGGCTGGTCGAGGATTCGCGATCGTAAATGATGAGCTGAACCTTGGCGCGCACAGCCGAGGCGAAGGTCAGACCACGGGTCTGGCATTCGCGCACGTCAAAAGCGGGCTTGGCAAGGTTGTACTCAACAAACTTCATCTCCACAAAACCGTTGTGCGAGACGATGGGGAAGGCGGCGTTAAATGCTGCTTGCAAACCTTCGTGAGTACGTTTTTTGGGGGCTGAATCTGCTTGCAAAAACGCGGTATAGGCGTCTTTTTGCATCTGCAGCAGATACGGCACTTCGAGCACGCTATCGCGGCTGCCGAAACTTTTGCGAATCCGCTTGCGTTCGGTGTAAGAATAGGCCATGAGATCTCCGGGCAAAGACATGAGTCCTGGGTCTTCGACGACTGCCCCACATGGAAAGCTCCCTGCGGGCTTGGCGGTTGGCCACTACCAACCATGGCTGACGACGGTGCCTTGCACACCGCCCGAACCAAGGCGTCTTCTGCTGTCGGGTTGTCAGAAGACACTAAAAAGCGCTCGCTTTCGCGACCGCTTTTTGGTGCGTTCTGGAAACAAGTTCCATAAGCGCCAAAGGCTGGAGAGCCTTGCGGGCACTCCAGCCTAGGGATTGAGGTCAATTACTTGACTTCAGCCTTTGCACCGGCGTCAACCAGCTTCTTCAGAGCGGCTTCAGCGTCAGCCTTGGCGATCGCTTCCTTCACGTTCTTGGGAGCGCCGTCGACCAGGTCCTTGGCTTCCTTCAGACCCAGGCCGGTGATTTCGCGCACAGCCTTAATCACGGACACCTTGTTGGCGCCAGCTTCGAGCAGAACGACGTTGAATTCGGTCTTCTCTTCAGCAGCGGCAGCAGCGCCACCAGCAGCAGCGGGAGCAGCCATAGCGGCAGCGCTCACGCCAAACTTCTCTTCAATGGCCTTCACCAGGTCATTGAGTTCCAGAACCGTCATGCTGTCCAGCGCGGTCAAGAATGCGTCTTTATCGAATGCCATTTTGATTTCCTAACAATTTTGTTGGTTGACTACCGGGCGCTCAGGCCGCAGCAGTTTCTTCGGCGGCCACTTCGGCAACGCCTTCGCTCCGCTTTGCCGCCAGCGCGCCCAGCACAACGGCCGTACGCGACATAGGGGACATAAGCAAGCCACACACTTGTGCCAGCAGGACTTCCTTGGAAGGAATGCTTGCCAGTTGCTTCACGCCATCGACATCCAGGGCCTTGCCACCGAAAGCGCCTGCGCGGATAACCAACTTGGTGTTGGTTTTCGCGAAGTCGGCCACCACCTTAGCGGCGGCCACTGCGTCTTCAGAGAAGCCATAGATGAGCGGACCAGTCATCTGGTCAGCCACCACGTCAAACGCGCTACCGGCGACAGCACGGCGGGCCAGGGTGTTTTTCAACACGCTCAGGCTCACACCCTTGCTGCGAGCATCAGCACGCAGTTTGGTCATGTCGGCGACCGTGATGCCACGGTATTCCGCGATCACAAGCGTTTGAGCTTTAGCGGCGAGGCTGGTCACTTCGGAAATGACCGCTTCTTTCTCACTGCGATTAAGACTCAAGGTCTACTCCTTAAAATGCATACGTCGGAAATCCTTCGTACGCGCTCTTGTTGCAGCGACCAACTGTTCAGGAAATACATCCATCTGCAGCGGGATCGCCATCTGCGTTGGCCCATTCGGGTTTAAGCACAACCAGGTTGCGCACCAACGGTCTTGGATGGCCTGGGCCTGGCGCCTGAGCGCCAGACCACAGCCCACCACATCAGACCGGTCCTGAGACCGGTCCGAAGATTTTTCGCAATTACGCTGCGATGGATTGGGTGTCAACGCGGACACCGGTGCCCATCGTGGACGAAACTGCAACCTTGCGCAGGTACACGCCCTTGCTCGTAGCGGGCTTGGACTTGACCAGGGCGTCGATCAGAGCAGCCAGGTTACCCTGGAGCTTTTCGTTGTCGAACGAACGACGGCCGATGGTGCCGTGCACGATACCGGCCTTGTCGACGCGGTACTGCACCTGACCAGCCTTGGCGTTCTTCACAGCCGTAGCGACGTCAGGCGTCACGGTGCCAACCTTGGGGTTAGGCATCAGGCCGCGGGGGCCGAGGATCTGGCCCAGCGTACCCACAACGCGCATTGCGTCGGGAGCAGCGATCACCACGTCGAAAGGCATGTCACCGGCCTTGACCATAGCGGCCAGGTCGTCCATACCAACGATGTCAGCGCCGGCAGCCTTGGCTTCTTCAGCCTTGGCACCTTGTGCGAACACCGCAACGCGGGTGGCCTTGCCAGTACCGTGAGGCAGCACAACAGCGCCGCGCACCACTTGGTCCGACTTCTTGGCATCCACGCCCAGTTGCACAGCCACGTCGATGGATTCATCGAACTTGGCGGTAGCAGCTTCTTTCACCAACACCACAGCGTCCGCGAAAGCGTACAGCTTGTTGGCATCGACTTTGCCTGCGAAGGCTTTTTGCTTTTTGGTCAACTTGGCCATTTTACAAACCCTCTACCAGAACACCCATCGAGCGGGCGGAACCAGCCAGCGTACGGACAGCAGCGTCCACGTCAGCGGCGTTCATGTCTTTGAGCTTGGTGTTAGCAATCTCAACCAGCTGATCACGCGTGATCTTGCCGACCTTGACCTTGTTGGGGTTGGCAGAGCCCTTGTCCAACTTGATGGCCTTCTTGATCAGGACCGTCGCAGGCGGGGTCTTGATGATGAAGGTGAAGCTCTTGTCGGCAAAAGCCGTGATGACCACGGGCAAAGGCAGACCTGGCTCGACACCTTGGGTCTGGGCGTTGAACGCCTTGCAGAACTCCATGATGTTGAGGCCACGTTGGCCCAGTGCGGGACCGATTGGTGGGGATGGGTTGGCCTTACCAGCTGGGACTTGCAGCTTGATGAAGCCGACGATTTTTTTCGCCATGGTTGCTCCTTGCGGGTTTTAACGCTGCACGTTTTGCGTACAGCTCCCCGGGGGTTAACGACTCACTAAAAAATTTCGCACCGAGCCGAGAGGTGCGAAACTGGATCTCAGGTTTTTTCGACCTGGGAAAATTCGAGTTCGACAGGTGTGGACCGGCCGAAAATCATGACGGAGACTCGCAGGCGGTTCTTTTCGTAGTTGACTTCTTCGACCGAGCCGTTGAAGTCAGTGAACGGACCGTCCTTGACGCGAACCAGTTCGCCAGCCATGAATTCGACCTTGTGGCGCGGCTTGTCCGTGCCTTCCTGCATCTGGCTCACGATCTTCTGCACTTCCTCTTCCGAGATAGGCGCAGGACGGTTCTTCGCACCGCCGACAAAACCGGTCACCTTGTTGGTGTGCTTGACCAAATGCCAGGTGTCGTCTTCCATGACCATTTCGACGAACACATAGCCAGGGAACAAGCGACGCTCGGTCGTCTTGCGCTGGCCATTTTTGATTTCCACCACTTCTTCGGTCGGCACCAGGATGCGACCGAACTTGTTTTCCATCCCGGCGCGCACAATGCGTTCGGTAATGTTGCGCTCAACGGCCTTTTCCATGCCCGAATAAGCATGGACGATGTACCAGCGCAGGTCAGGATTGGATGCGGGAGCAGAACCCGTGGTTTCTGCTACGCCCATTTCGACAGCATCTGTCATTACTTCCTCCAGCCCAAAATCAGATCGTACAAAACCCACTCCAGTGTCTTGTCGGTCAGCCAAAGGAACAAAGCCATGACGACGACAAACACGAAAACGTAGGCTGTCATCTGCACCGTCTCTTTACGGGTAGGCCAGACAACCTTCTTGACTTCACGCCAAGCGTCACGGGCAAAGCCCACGAACTGCTTGCCTGGTTCAGACACCAGGAACATACCTGCTGCAGCCACCAGACCGACGATCAGCACACCCCATTGCGCGAGCGGGCCTTGCTTGCTCAGCAGGTAAAAGCCTGCAATGGAAGCAACGACCAAAGCCGCTACTGCGGCAAGCTTCGCCTTATCGGCAACGGAACTAACTGTTTCAACCTGAGTTGTGGCCATATATGATTTCTCTCGCGCTCATCGCGCCACGCCGAAGACGCTGAAGCCCGCCAGATTCTGGCGGGCTTTTTTTATTTCACCACCGAGGTGGCAGGGGCAGTAGGAATCGAACCTACAACCTTCGGTTTTGGAGACCGACGCTCTGCCAATTGAGCTATACCCCTAAAACAGTAATCAATTATGCAATGATCTTGGCAACCACTCCGGCACCGACGGTACGGCCACCTTCGCGGATAGCGAAGCGCAGACCTTCTTCCATGGCGATGGGAGCGATCAGCTTGACGGTGATCGACACGTTATCGCCAGGCATGACCATTTCCTTGCCTTCAGGCAACTCGATCGCACCGGTCACGTCCGTCGTACGGAAGTAGAACTGAGGGCGGTAGTTGTTGAAGAAAGGAGTGTGGCGACCGCCTTCGTCCTTGCTCAACA